>NZ_JBITLW010000006.1:0-540721 GCF_044465645.1 Streptomyces sp. NPDC049627
GTTGATAGGCCGGATCTGGAAGCACGGTAACGTGTGGAGGTGACCGGTACTAATAGGCCGAGGGCTTGTCCTCAGTTGCTCGCGTCCACTGTGTTGGTTCTGAAACCACGAACAGCCCCATGTGCCACACATGGTTCGGTTGTCAGTTTCATAGTGTTTCGGTGGTCATAGCGTGAGGGAAACGCCCGGTTACATTCCGAACCCGGAAGCTAAGCCTTACAGCGCCGATGGTACTGCAGGGGGGACCCTGTGGGAGAGTAGGACACCGCCGAACAATTCTTGAGAAAACCCCCGTACCGTTTATTCGGTACGGGGGTTTTCTGCGTTCGGCTACTGTGGCCGTCATGAACTACGTAATCCGCTCCATACGTGCCGACGAGTGGCCCGCCGCGAAGGAACTGCGGCTGGCCGCGCTGCAGGACCCCGTCGCGCACCTCGCCTTTCTGGAGACCTACGAGGAGGCCGCGGCCCGGCCTGATTCGTTTTGGCAGGAGCGGGCTGCCGGAGCCTGTGAAGGGGCCGACAAGGCGCAGACGATCATCGCCGAGGGGCCGGACGGGCGGTGGGTCGGGACGGTGACCGTGCTTCTGGAGGAGCCGGGGACGACCGACTGGGCCGGGTTTCCGGTGGAGCGGAAGCAGGGGCATGTCGTCGGTGTGTTCGTACGGCCCGAGGAGCGGGGCAGCGGGCTGACCGAGGTGCTCTTCGATGCCGCCCTGGAGTGGGCCTGGGGGCGGGGTGCCGAGCGGGCGCGGCTCATCGTGCATGAGGACAACGGGCGGGCGTCGCGGTTCTACCGCAAGGTGGGATTCGTGC
The DNA here is from genome assembly GCF_044465645.1 of Streptomyces sp. NPDC049627. Classification (NCBI taxonomy): domain Bacteria; kingdom Bacillati; phylum Actinomycetota; class Actinomycetes; order Kitasatosporales; family Streptomycetaceae; genus Streptomyces; species Streptomyces sp. NPDC049627. Next base: position 817 of record NZ_JBITLW010000006.1, read on the forward strand.
CGAGTGGCCTTGTCGTGCCGCTGGAGGCGAAGCCGGACGAGAAGGAGCTGGAGTTCGTCTTCGAGCGGCCGTAGCGTGCGGGCCGGTTGACCGGTCGGCCTATACCGGCAGTTCGTCGTGCGGCCAGCGGGAGCGGGCCTGTTCCCGAGACCGGAGCAGGGCCAGGGTCGGCATACCCCGGTCCGCTCCGGTGGCCAGCAGCTCCGGGAGCTGGGGAAGCGGAGCCACGGCGGCGACGTCGTCCAGGACGAGCGTCAGTGGTGGGTCGAGGCGACCGGAGGATGACCGTTCGGCCATGCGCCGGCCGCGCTCGACCACGCTTGCGGCGAGGGCCGTCAGGAGTGGCATGGCGCCCGGATTGGCTCGGGGGTCCTCGATGGACTCACCCACTAGATAAAGCGTGCCCCCTTCATGGACGAAGGAATCCAAGGCGAGGGCATCAGTTCGGTTTGGAGTGCAGGCCTCTCGGACGTTGACGGTGTGGAGGGCGGAGAGGGCCCTGGTGGTCAACTCCTGGGCCATGTCACGGCGTTCGGGGTGGGCCGTGAGGGCTGCTTCGAGTTCGCCTGCCGCGCCTGGGGCCGCCTTCGGGTTCGTACGGAGGATGCGTACGGCGTCCTGGACCTGGGTGCCCTGGGACCAGCGGTGGACGTGGCGGATGGTGCGGCCGTCGATGGCAGCGGCGTGGAGGTAGCTGCGCAGGAGCGTTTCGGCTACCGCCGCGAGGGCCTGGTCCAGTGTGGAGGTCGGGCGGACCGGGGCGAGGAGGGCGGCCGCTCGGTCCATTGCTGTTTTCTTGTCCTCGCAGCCCGCTGTGGGGGACCAGTGGAGGCGGGCCGGGGTGTCGCAGAGGTGGGTGGGGTCGTAGAGGTGGATCGGGCCCAGTTTGGCTCTGGCGTCTTTGGTTTCCTGCCAGAGGGCCGGGTTCGAGGTGACTACCAGGGTGGGGCCTTCCGCGTCGCGCACTGCTCGGGTGGCGGTTTGTTGGCGGCTTTCCCTTGGGGCCACGAGGATCTTTTCCCACCCGCTCACCGGTTCGGCGAGCAGCGGGCCGTGGGACCCCGTCTCCGGCACCGCCCCCTCGCTGCGTCCCGTCGCCCCCGCCACCGTCGTCGGTCGGCCCGCGTCGGGACGTACCGCCTGCGGCCGGTACCCGCCCTGCCAGGCCCCCGGCGCCTGCCCCTCCGTCCGCGGCGCAGGCACCTCGCCCTGGGCGGGCGCCGGACCGGGGCCAGTGCCGGCGGCGCCGGCGGCTGCGGCCTCAGTGGCCGAGCCCCACGTGCTCGCGGCTCCAGCGGCGGCGGCTCCGGCAGTGGAGCCCCAAGCCTCCGCCGGCCCACTGCCAGCGGATCCCTCAGACCCCACCGGGTCCCCCGCACCCCCGGTCTTCCCGGCACGCCGCCCCGCCCGGACCGCGCGCCATCTCGCCACCGTCCCCAGGACGAACACGGTGAGGACGACCAGCACCATGCACTGGCCGATGAACAGGCCCCAGAACAGCCCGTAGCCCGAGAGCTGGTCCGTCGGGGTGTCCGGCCAGGCGCCGGGGATGTCGTGGGGCTTGGCGATCAGGTGGCGCATGGCGAGGGGGGTGCGGGTGAAGGTGACCCCGGACGGCCAGGTGCCGTGGGCGAACAACGCTGCCAGGCCCGTCGCCGTCCAGACCAGCAGCGTCATGCCGAGGAGGAAGGCGAGTATGCCGATCAGCAGGCCGTCGGGGATGCCTCCCTGGCTGCCTCGGCCTTCCCGGATGTCCCGGTGCCCGCGGTGGTCGTCCGGTCTCACGTTGCCTGCTCCCTTACGCCACCGTCGATTCGGAGTCGCCCAGGTGTTGCTCCACGAAGGCCGCCGCCCGCTCCTCCGCCTCCAGTTCGGCGGCGCGCAGAGCGTCGTCGGCGAGGTGGTCGCTCGACGATTCGGTCATCGCGCGGTCGGTGAAGACCAGGGGGCGTTCGGTCTCGGTGACCAGGTGTTTGACGACCTGGACGTTGCCGTTGACGTCCCACACCGCGATGCCGGGAGTCAGGGTCGGGATGATCTCCACCGCCCAGCGGGGGAGGCCCAGGACGCGGCCCGTCGCTCTCGCCTCGTCGGCCTTCTGGGCGTAGATCGTCCGTGTCGAGGCCATCTTGAGGATCGCGGCCGCCTCCTTTGCCGCCGCTCCGTCCACGACGTCCGACAGGTGGTGGACCACGGCCACGAAGGACAGACCCAGCCGGCGGCCGAACTTCAGCAGGCGCTGGAACAGCTGGGCCACGAACGGGCTGTTGATGATGTGCCAGGCCTCCTCGACCAGGAAGATGCGCTTCTTCCGGTCGGGGCGGATCCAGGTGTGCTCCAGCCAGACGCCGACGATCGCCATCAGGATCGGCATGGCGATGGAGTTGCGGTCGATGTGGGACAAATCGAACACAATGAGCGGCGCGTCGAGGTCGATGCCGACCGTCGTCGGGCCGTCGAACATGCCGCGCAGGTCACCGTCGACCAGACGGTCCAGCACCAGCGCCACGTCCAGGCCCCACGCCCGTACGTCGTCTATGGCGACGTTCATCGCCTCGGCCGACTCCGGCTCTGGGTGTCGTAGCTGCTCGACGATGTCGGTCAGGACCGGTTGGCGTTCGATGATGGTCTCGTTGACGTAGGCGTGCGCGACCTTCAGGGCGAAGCCGGAGCGCTCGTCGAGGCCGTGGCCCATCGCGACCTCGATGATGGTCCTCAGGAGCGCCAGCTGGCCCGTCGTCGTGATCGCGGGGTCGAGCGGGTTGAGGCGGATGCCGTGGTCCAGGGCCGCCGTCGGGTCCAGGCGGATCGGCGTTATCCCCAGCTCCTGGGCGATGAGGTTCCATTCGCCGACCCCGTCCTCGCCCTGGGCGTCCAGGACGACGACCTGGCGGTCGCGGAAGCGCAGTTGCCGTAGGACGTAGGTCTTCTCCAGGGCCGACTTGCCGTTGCCGGACTCGCCGAGGACCAGCCAGTGCGGGGCCGGGAGCTGCTGGCCGTACAGCTGGAAGGGGTCGTAGATGTAGCCCTTCCCGGAGTACACCTCGCGGCCGATGATGACGCCCGAGTCGCCGAGGCCGGGGGCGGCGGTCGGGAGGTAGACCGCCTGGGCCTGGCCCGTCGACGTGCGCACCGGCAGCCGGGTTGTCTCGACCTTCCCGAAGAGGAAGGACGTGAAGGCGTCGGTGAGGACGGACAGCGGGTCCCGCATCAGGTCCTACCTCCGAATGCCGGTGGCGAAGGGGAGTGTGTTGACGAATGCCCGGTGGTGCTCGCGGTCGCACCATTCCAGCTTCAGATACGACTTTCCGGCGGACGCCCGGATGGTCCGCTTGTCGCGGGCCAGGGCCTCGGGGGTACGGGAGGAGACGGTGATGTAGCCGACGAGGTTGACGCCGGCGGCTCCGCTGGCGAGGTCCTCGCCGCGCTGGTCGAGGCGGTTGTGGGCGGCGACGTCGCGGGGGTCGACGGTGCGGTTCATCTTGGCGGCGCGGCTGGCCTCGGCCTCGTCGTTGGTCTTCTCGGTCAGCATGCGCTCGATGGCGACCTCGGTGGGTTCGAGGTCCATCGTGACGGCGACCGTGCGGATGACGTCCGGGGTGTGGACGAGCAGGGGCGCCAGGAAGTTGACGCCCACCGGGGTCATCGGCCACTCCTTCACCCAGGCGGTGGCGTGGCACCAGGGGGCGCGGGTGGCGGACTCCCGGGTCTTGGCCTGGAGGAAATTGGGCTCCACGGCGTCCAGTTCGGCCGGCCAGGCGTTGCGCTTCGTCATCGCCTGGATGTGGTCGATCGGGTGGTCCGGGTCGTACATGGAGTGGATGAGGGAGGCCAGACGGCCCTGGCCCAGGGGCTGGCGGACGCGGATGTCCGCCTCCTGCAGGCGGGAGCAGATGTCGGTCAGCTCGCGTGCCATGACGACCGCGAGACCGGAGTCCCGGTCGACCTTGCCACCGTGCGGGCGGGCCGCGCGGGCCATCGCCATGGCCTCGGCGGCCAGTTCGCGGGTGTAGTGCATGCAGGCGACCAGGTAGGCGCGGTGCTGCTCGCTGCTCGTCGAGACCATCGACTGGAGTTGGTCGTACGACTGCTGCAGCCAGCCCGGGGCCCGGTCGTCGCCGCGTACGGCGACGTCCTTGGCGTGGGCGTCCGGGTCGGCGGGGAGGGTGCGGGCGAGCATCTGGAGCCGGGTCACGAAGCCGTCGCCGTTCGCGACGTGCTTGAGGAGGGTGCCGAAGCGGTCGACGAGGGCTTCCTGGTCCTCGGAGTCGCGCAGGCCGACGCCCGGGCCCTCGATCTCGATGGCCGCTGTGACGGTCCGGCGGTCGGCGTGGAGCAGTACGGCGATCTCGTCGGGGCCGAAGGGGGCGGCCAGCCAGGTGATGCGGCCGATGCCGGGCGGGGGGCCGACCTCGACCTCGCGGCCGTCCAGGTGTGTGCCGGCCTCCATGGCGCCGGAGCGGTAGGTCGTGCCCTGGCGGAGGGTGCGCTTGTAGCTGCGGTTGATCTCGAACCACTTGTAGAAGGTCCGGTGCTTGTACGGCACGTAGACCGCGGCCAGCGCGAGCAGCGGGAAGCCCATGAGCAGCACGATGCGCGCGGACAGGACGGGGACGAGAAGTCCGCACATCATGCCGAGGAACGCGCCCGTGATGATCAGCGCGATCTCGCCGGTCTCGCGGTTGCGGCCGACGATCGCGTTCGGCCGGGCGCGGCCGATCAGATATGTACGGCGGGGCGTGACCGGATGGGACACATGGGACTCGGTCGTCAACGCCCGTCACCTCCTGAACGAGTGCTGCTGTTGCGGGTGTTGCTGGCGTGGGGGGTGTTCACGGGGCTGCTCGAACGGGGTGCGGGTGCGGCGGAGGGGACAGATCCGCCGCCCCCGTTCGAGGAGCGCGAACTGTGCGCGGCGACGCCGCCGGAGGCGGGGTTCGAGGGGCGGGGAGAGCTCGACTGGCCTGAGCCGCCGTTGTTGTCCGCGCGGGAGCTGTGCGTCTTGATGCCCTGGGCGACGAGGGTCGCCGGGGAGCTGATCACGGCGGCGGCCTTGCTTTCGGCGCCGCGCATGATGCGGTTGTTGCGGGTGTTCGCGATTTCGTCGCCGAAGCCGGGGACGAAGCGGTAGATCATCGCCGAGGCGAAGATCGCGAGCAGGATGATGGCGAGGCCGGAGACCACGGCGGCGAGGGAGTCGGGGCCCTCTTCCGTGGCGAGGGCGCCGGCGAGGCCGAGGACGATGACGATCACGGGTTTGACCAGGATGACCGCGATCATGATGCCGGCCCAGCGGCGGACGTGGCCCCACAGGTCCTTGTCGACGAGGCCGGCGTAGACGACGACGCCGAGCAGGGCGCCGACGTACAGCAGTACGGCCCGCAGATACAGCTCCAGGTAGAGGACGCCCGCGGCGAGGATGGAGATCAGCGACACGAGGATCAGCATGATCGGGCCGCCGCCGATGTCGTTGCCCTTCTCGAGGGCCTCGGAGAACGTGCCGAAGAACGTGTCCGTCTGGTCGCCGGTGGCCTTCGCGAGGACGTCGCTGACGGCGTCGGTCGCGGAGACGACGGTGTAGAGGATGAGCGGTGTGAAGGCCGACGCCAGCACGGTCAGCCAGAGGAACCCGATGGCTTCCGACAGGGCCGTCGCGAACGGGACGCCCCGGACGGCCCTCTTGGCCACGGCGAGCAGCCAGAGGAGCAGCGTGAGGATCGCCGACGCCGCGAAGACCACGGCGTAGTGCTTCAGGAACGTGAGGTTCGTGAAGTCGACGGTCGCCGTCTCCTTCACGGCCTTGCTGAGCATGTCGACGGTCCAGGAGGCGGCGTCGGCACAGCCCTTGGCGAGGGAGGAGAGGGGGTCGAGGGTGGAGGTGGGGTCGGTCAGGGAGGGGCCGCCGGAGCGGGGGCCGGATCCGCCGTTGTCTTTTTCGCAGTAGTCCTTGGCGGGGCCGTGGATCAGGTCGCAGGGGTCGTTGCTCGCCGACGGGGTGGGCGTGGGCGCGGCGAAGGCGCGGGTGGCCATGAGGACGGCTGTCGTCTGTACAGCCGTGACGACAGCAGCCAGCTTGAGGGCGCGGCGGTTAGCGGGCATACGTGAACCCTCCGTACTCCTCGACGGCCTTCGCCATCTCGTCGGCGCTGGAGGCCCTGTCATCGCCGGGAACGGGCGCGGGGCCGTCCTTCTGAGAGTGAGTCACGATCTTCCAGTCACCGTCGGTCCATTCGAGCTTCATCGTGATGGTGAACCAGCTGTTGGTGACGGGGTTTGTCGAGTTCTCCCCGGCCAGGCCGAGGAGGCCGCTGCACCAGACCTCAACAGTTGCGTCGTTGGCGGTGGACTCGGTGATCTTGGTGCCGATCGGGCTCGTACGGGATACAAACGTGTACCCCGCCGGTGTCGAGCCGTCGTCGTTCAGGCCGACGTTCTTGTTGAATGCGGTGGTGTACGCCTGATCCAGCGTCGTCTCGAACTCGGAGACGCGGGAGGGCGTGATGATGGTCTGCAGGATGGCGTCACGCTTGAGCTTGTTGAACATGTCGGCGGAGCCCAACGCCACCGCATAGTTGGCGGCTGCACTCTCCGCCCCCTGCTGATCATGCGCAAACCCCGCCGGAATCCCCCCGTTCTTCCCCTGCACCGGCCGAGCCCCGCTCGCTGCCGTGGCCGCAGATTTCGGCTGGTTCTCGTCGCCCCCCGCGGAAGCGGAGCCGTCGCCTCCACGGTTCGCGAAGGCGATCGCTGCGATGAGGAGGGCCACCACGCCGACCACGGTGACCAGGCTCCGGGACGACGAGCGGCCGCCTCGCCGCGCGCCCCCGTACACGTCACCGCTGCTCTCGGGCAGCCGTGTGCGGGTCTGACCTGAGCCTCCGTAACCGCCGGAGGCATCCCGCTCGTCTCCGAGACTCATGCCGCGTACGCCCCCTCGACGTCGGACGAAAACACGTTGGAGTACGACGGTAGCCGTGCTGGTTCCCGCATGGGCGCGGTGTGGTGACTCGACATCAGGGAAACGCAACCTCAGCCGGTGGGCACGACGGGTGGGTGGGGGACGGGGAGACCGGGCGTGCCCGGGGCGGACGGAGGAGAGGGAACGGTCAAACGGCCATGCCGTACACGATGGTGAACAGCGTGCCCAGTGAGCCGATGATGAAGACGCCGGTCAGCCCCGCGATGATGAGGCCCTTGCCCTGTTCCGCGCTGAAGGTGTCGCGCAGGGCCGTCGCACCGATGCGCTGCTTCGCCGCGCCCCAGATGGCGATGCCGAGGCAGATCAGGATGGCCACCGCCATCACGACCTCGATCATCACCTTCGCCTCGTTGCCCAGGCTGCCGAAGGGGCCCCAGTCCGGAGCGATCCCGCCGATGATGGTGTTGATGTCGCCCTTATCGGCCGCAAAAAGCATGTAAGTCACCGCCCCTGTTGGGTAGTTCCGCAGTCCCCTGCGCTGCGCAGAGGTCAGGCCTCATTCTCGCCGACATTGTCGCCGTCGTATGTCGACTTGGCGTCATTGATGGGCGGGATTCGTACGAATACCTCGTACGGTCACTCTGTGTATCACGGCAGGTCACGCCGGGCAATGAGGCCTGAGCGGAACCTGTCGTGCGGTTGCGTCGTTAGGCCTCTTCACGCCGGGTGCCGCTTCTGACGGCCGGTCGGGTGAGCTGGGCGGGTGACGGTTCGTGTCGTTGTTCTCAGGGTGAAGGCTACCCGGCGCGGCCCGTGGGCCTCACGGCCTGTCGAGCGGGTCTGGTGACGGAGGGTCAGCCGATGGGGGCGGCCTCCGGCGCGCAGGCAGTCCTCCACGCTCATTCCGGCGGGCGGTTGGATGCGCGGTAGCGGATCGACTTCGTCGGCGATCTCTTCCCCGAACAGTCCGACGGTGAGCAGGTCGTCGATCCGTCGAACGGCCGTAGCGCCACGCGCGGGGTCGGGACCACGACCCTGAGGTAGGAAATCAAACCGGGACCGGGAGTCTCGGCGGTGTCGGAGAACGTGGAGCCGCTACGCGCGTACGCCGTCAGAAGATGGTCGATTTCGTAGAAGCGCTGCCCTGGCGGAAGTACCTGCCTCATAGTTCTCCAAGGGTTCATCAGGGCTCGGGAGGAGAGGTCAGTGAGCCTCTGGCCCGATTACCAGGGCAGTGGCTCCGGCCGCCGGTACCACCACCAGCCCAGCTGTCGCTGTCGCGCCTTCGCCCCGAGCAGGAGCCCGGCCAGCTCGCCCCCCTTGTCTTCCACGGTGAGCCCGGCATAGGCACTGTCCAATCGATGAAGCACACTCCACAGCTCACCTGCGATCGCTTCCGCAAGCCGAGGCGCGACACGTTCCAGGCCATCCCTCGCCTCGAGTCTGTCCCGGTACAGATCGGGAGGGCACCAGCCAGAGCCTGCCCATCCCGATGCCATGTGAGCCACCAGTTTCTCCCACGCTCCCAGGCGGGTCCACGCATCCCAGCCCGGGGCGCCCGAGACCGATTCCTGCGCCGAAAGCCGCTCGCGGAAGGTGTCGGTGAGCGGGGTGGGGATCTTCAGCTCCCCGACCACTTCCGCGATCCGCATGACGTGGGCTCCGGGCAGCCGCTGGAGCGGTTTCTCCACGGCATCGACGCGATACACGGGTTCTTCGTCGTCGGAGACGACTACCCGCGCCCGGGTGAAGCGCCCGTCAGGAGAGGCCACCCAGTAGGCGCTCGGAAGTTCTTCAGCAGCCGAGAAGAACACCAATTGTCCGATCAGAGCGGCAAGTTCCTTTGCCAGGGCCTCCTCTTTCGGCGGGTTCGAGACGAACTCCTGGGCATAGAGATCCAAGGCCCATGACAGGTCGCCGTGAAGTGCTGTGTATTCGCAGGACACGGCCGCGCCCCAGTTCCTTTGATCGGGATCACCGAATGCGTCGACCACGTCCACGTCGTGGACGGCGATATGAAAGGCCGTTGCCAGTGCGGCACGGAGCTTGGAGGGCGTCGCCGCGCCGGTGACGAGCAGGTTGTACATCATGGTGTGATCCCGTTGTAGATCTTCAGGGCCTTTTGCACGGCCTCCGGATGGTTGACGAACTTCGGGTCTCTCGTGAGCTGTGGTGCAGCCGAGAGGTCGCCCTTCGCTCGGGTCACTTGCTTCAGGGCCGCGTACTCGATCCTGTCGAGCTGCACAATGCCCGGCCCGCTGTCGGGGAACATCGTGCCGTTCTCCTCGACTCCGTAGGAACGTCCATCGACTTCGTAGCGGCTTGTTGAGGTGTTGAAATTGGCTCTTCCCGCAGCGATTTCCTCGATGTCTCGGGCCACTTCCTGCTCGCGACCGCGCATTATGACGCTGTTCCGTTCCTTGACCATGCCGCTGCCCGACCCCGAGACCGTGTGCCGGGAATTGGGGAAGCGCAACTGCTTGCCCCTGGCAGGTCCTTCGATATTGTCGCCAGCCTGCCATGGCCCCTTCCCCGGGACCGAGTCTGACGTCCCTCGGTTGGACTCTGACGGCACGCCGTCGCCGCCGATACCGCCCCCGTTCGAGGCACCCACCCCCATGAGGACGAGCCCGGCAGTGCCAAGGAGGCCGGCGTTGAGGACGGCCTCGGCGGTGAGGGCGCCAACCGCTCCGCGTCCAGGCCGAACCGGAGGACCGCCTCCAGCAGCCCGAACCCGGCCCCCAGGGCCGCGCCCACCACCACGAAGTCGGTCAGACCCCATTGGCGGCGAACCTTCAGGCTCAAACCAGCCAGCAGCAGCGGGGTGGCCTTGAGTAACTCCTCCACCCAGGGGGCCACCGTGTAGCTGGTGGTGTTCACGACCATCACCAGCGATTGCCCCGACTGCTCCGCGTAGAGGCGGGTGTAGGCGAGCTGGATCAACGCCGTCGCCACACCGCATCCGTACACGCCCGCCGCGAGGGCCAGCAACACGGTCGACAGGCGGACCGAGCGCGCCGGCCAGGAAATCGCGAACAGTTGCAGCACGCCCCAGAGGGCGGCCATCGCCATCATCAACGTCACGCCAGGCCCCCGATGCGCCGGAACCGCAGTTCGATTCGCGATGGTGACGGCGATGCTGGGCAGCCAGCTGGCGGTGCAGCAAGCGGGTTGTGAGACTTGCGGGATGGCGGCAAGAAGCATGTAAGGGCGCCCTGGCCGCGATCCCTGGCACTCCCGACGGAGGCCGCTGCCCTGGCAAGGGCGGTGGCGGCCCGCTCTGAGGAAGCTGGGCCGCGTCCATGGGCGTGGAGTACGGCTCGGTGCCTGGCCATTGGGCGCTAAGTCTCACCTTGGGCGGCAAAGTGCCTGGAATTCAAGGCTCTCCATTGAGACTGAACAGCCACGAGACGGTGGACCGCAGCCGCCGTACACCATGTCCGTGGACGCGACCGACGCCGGGCACGTCAATCCACGAAGTGGTCGAACTCGCCTGCCTGGACGCCGAGGACGAAGGCGTCCCACTTGCGGCGGTTGGTGGTGACCACGTTGTCCGGGTCGCTGGTCTCGCGGATGTAGACGGGCGCCTCGCCGTCGTCGCCCTCGCCGAAGGCGATCTCGATCCAGGGGCCGGGGCCGGTGGCGTCGGGTGGGGCGGCTCGTTCCCAGGTGAGGTTCGGGGGGATGTCAGGCATGGTGGGGGTCCTTCTTGAGGGTGGTGAGGAGGGCGGAGAAGGCGGCCGGGGTGGCCTTGAGTATCGCGCCGGTCGGGTCGCTGCTTTCGGTCAGGCGGATCGTTTCGGTGGCGGAGGCGACGTGGACGCAGGACTCGCCTTCGCCGCAGTACGAGGACTTCTGCCAGGGGGTGGTGGTCATGTTTGCCTCTCAGAGGGACCGGATGATGCTCTGAATCAGAGCGCGTGATTCCAGCTCGATCAGGCTGAGGGCCGTCAGGCGATCCAGGACCTTCCGGTACTTGTCGAGTTGAGCCTTCGCGTCCAGCAGGACGATGCCGTGCGACTGGTCGAGCTGGACGGTGTCCAGCTGCGGTACGGCTCCGTGGACGTAGTAGATGGGCTGGCCGGCTCCGGGGTAACCGCCTGCGTCGAACGGGATGACGTGGATCGAGATGTTGGGGTGCTCGCTCATCTTGAGCAGGTGCTTCAGCTGCTGTCTGGCGACGTCACGTCCGCCGAACCTCATGTGCAGGGCGGCCTCGTGGATGATCGCCCGGTATGGGACGGGGTCCTTCCGGAAGAGCACTGCCTGGCGCTTGAGCCGGAAGGAGGCGCGGTGCTCCACCTCGGGGGGTGAGAGTTCGGGCACGACCTGACGGAACACCTCACGAGCGTGGTCCAGCGTCTGGAGAAGGCCCGGGATGCCCGACGTGTGGGCGGTGCGCAGGGCGGTGCCGTGATACTCGAGTTCGGCGAGGTCGAGCAGCCCCGTGGGCAGGATCTCGCGGTACTCCTCCCACCAGCCCCGCTTGCGATCGGGCGTCATGGCGGCGAGTGCCTCGACGAGTTCCTCGTCCGGGCAGTCGTAGTGGCACGCGATGGTGCGGAGTCGGTCGGGACTCACGCCGTGGCGGCCGGCCTCGATGTTGCTGACCTGGTTCTGCTTGATTCCGAGAAGCTGCGCGGCCTGTGTCGAGGTGAGACCCGCGCGCTCACGCAGCTTGCGCAGCTCGGCAGTTACGGCTGCCGCCGGATCCCGGGGTGTGGCGCTACGCACACCTCACGCCGTGTCACCGGCACTCGGCCCACAGCAGCTTGCCTCCCTTCGAGCCACCCAGGCCCCGGGGCACAGAGACGCCGTAGTCGTCCGCGCAGGCCCGCACGAGGTGCAGGCCACGTCCGGTTTCCGCGTCATGCGGCGGTACGGCGACGGGTGCGGCGTCGGCCCCGCCGCACCCGAGATCCCACCCCTGCTGCTGGTCGTCTGCCAGGACCGGGCCACGGCCGAGTGGGCAGCCCGGCCCGTGCCCATCGGGCCCGCCCAGTGGCCCGCCCTCACCCTCCGTCCGCTCGTGGCGGGCCCGCACAACATGCCCGTGATCACCGATCCGGACGAGGCCCGCGTCGACCTGGCGCTGACCACGTTGTCCGCGATCACCCACGCGAAGGAACCGGTCGTCGATGGGATACTGAAGGCACTGTCCGCCGCTCTGCGGGACGTACCCGAAGCCGTCGCCGACCCCATCATCGAATTCACCGCACAAGGCATCGGCGGCAACCGCCGGGCCGCAGAACTCTGAAGGAATCTGGTGGCTGTGGACCTCTCCTTCTACAAGTCCTGGCTCTCGGAAGAAATCCGGGACGAAGGTCGTGAACAGGGCCGTGAACAGGGTCGTGCCGAGGGTCGTGCCGAGAGCCGTGCCGCGGACATCCTGCTGTTGCTGGACCGCCGTGGCATCGACGTCTCGGACGCCGACCGCGAGCGCATCACGTCCTGAGTTGATCTGGACACCCTGGGCCGATGGTTCGAGCGAGCCATCACGGACGAGTAGTCCGGTACACCAAGCGATCCGGATGAAATCCAGATGAAAAACGTGAACGGGTCGTGGCTGGGTGCCGCGGCCCGTTTCCGTGCAGCCCGACCGCCGTCAGCGCGGCCTGAGGCCGTGCAGCAGGTGATGTACCAGGTCCTCCACGCCCGCCAGTGCCGCCTCCGGCGTCAGCCAGCCCGCGGCGATGAAGCCGGCCACCCCATGGAGGGCGGCGCCTGTGACGAGGTTGAGGGCCTCGGGGTCGCCCTCGATGATCTCGCCGCGTTTCTGGGCGTCGGCGAGGACGCGTTCGAGGCTTCCGACCGTACGGTCTACGGCTGCTGCCATCTGCTCGGAGGCGTCAGGGTCGTGCTTGCGGGCGTACATGAGCTCCAGGAGCTCGGCGTTGTCGATGGCGAAGGTGAGGTAGGCCCGGGCCAGGGCGGTGAGGCGGGGCTCCAGGGGGAGTGCCGGGTCCTCGGCCGCGGTCAGTGTCTGGGCGAGCCGTTCGTATCCGGCCAGGGCCAGGGCGTTGAGCAGGGCCTGCTTGTCCTTGAAGTGCCGGCCGGGGGCGGCGTGGCTGACGCCGATCTCGCGGGCCAGTTCGCGCAGCGAGAGGGAGGCGGCGCCCTTCTCACGCAGGGTGCGTTCCGCGGCGGCCAGCAATGCGGCGCGCAGGTCTCCGTGGTGGTAGGGGCGGCTCTCAGGACTCGCGGGCATGAGCACCATCGTAGCTTGATGTTGGCGGTGCCATCTTTGTTGGCGCCGCCATCATTGTTGTCATTGACAGCATTGTTGGCGTCGCCTACATTCGGGTTGCATGGCTGACAACACGAAGCAGAAGAGCAAGACATGGGACGCGACCCGCCTCCCCGACCTCGCCGGCCGCACGGCCGTCGTCACCGGCGCCAACAGCGGCATCGGCCTCAGGGCCGCGGACGCGCTGGCCCGCGCGGGGGCGCACGTCGTGTTCGCCGTGCGGGACGTGGAGCGGGGCCGGGCGGCAGTGGCGACGGTCAACGGCAGCACCGAGGTGCGGCGCCTGGACCTGGCGGATCTGTCGTCCGTACGGGAGTTCGCGGACGCCTGGCAGGGGCGGCCCCTGGACCTGCTGATCAACAACGCGGGCGTGATGATGCTGCCGCGGCAGCGGACGGTGGACGGCTTCGAGATGCAGTTCGGCACGAATCATCTGGGCCACTTCGCCCTGACGAACCTGCTGCTGCCGTACGTCACCGACCGGGTGGTGACGGTGTCGTCCGGCGCCCACCGCTGGGGCAACGCGCGGATCCGCTTCGAGGACCTGAACTGGACGTCCGGCTACGACCCGAACCGCGCCTACGCCCAGTCCAAGCTGGCGAACCTGCTCTTCACCCTGGAACTCCAGCGCCGCCTGACGGCCTCCGGCTCCGGCGTCCGCGCCCTGGCCGCCCACCCCGGCTATGCCGCCACCAACCTGCAGAGCCATGCGGGCAGTGCGGTCATGCGCGGGCTCATGAAGATCGGCAACAGGTTCTTCGCCCAGGACGACAGCGCGGGTGCCCTGCCGACGCTGTACGCCGCGACCCAGGATCTGCCCGGCGCGAGCTACGTCGGCCCGGACGGGTTGGGCGAGATGCGGGGTGCGCCGACGCTGGTGGGGCGGTCGGCGGCGGCCAGTGACGCGGGGGTGGCGCGGCGGTTGTGGACGGTGTCGGAGGAACTGACGGGGGTGAGCTGGCCGTTGGAGCAGGTGGGCATCGGGTGACCCCGGCCCGGGCTCAATCGGCGGACAGCGCCTCCCGCAGGGCCTTCGCGGTGGCAGCCGGGTCGTAGTCCTCCGGGAGGCCCTCGACGAGGATGATGTCGCCCTCGATGTGCCGAGAGCGCAGGGGCGCGATCTCCTGGTAGGCGGGCGAGTCCCACCACGCCCTCGCCTCCGCGATGCCGGGGAAGCCGATCACCACGACGTGCCCGGGCCACCTGCCCTCCTTCGTCTCGTGCGGCGTGGCGTGCACGAGGAAGCGGCCGCCGTGCGGTTCGAAGGTGGCGGGGATGCGCTCGATGTACTCGGCGATGTCCGGGTGCGGGGCGGCGTCCCGGAGGTGGGCGATGGCGTAGGCGGGCATGACGTCCTTCCGTTCGTTTCGTTCGGTCGGGTCCTTGCGCTCACGATCGTGGCACGCGGTTTCGCCGGGATCGATGACCTGCCGGGTAATGCGATGCCGGGAACTTAACTGGGCGAAAGTGGTCGAACTCGCCTGCCTGTGCGCCGCGTACACGGTTTTCTCACCTTCGTCGGTCACAGTGGCCCCCGATGCCTCCGATGAAGCCCGCCTCGCGCCTGTCCCCCTACGCCGTCGCGCTGCTCCTCGCCCTCCCGTCGGCCTCCGTCGCGGCCGCGGACGGTGCCGGGCCTTTCGGAGTGACCGTCGTCGCGGCGGCGACGCCGCAGAGCGCGCGGGTCGGGCCCCTGTTCGCGGCCGATCGTCGGGACCGTCTGCGCGGCAGTCACTTCTGTACCGCTTCCGTCGTCCACAGCCGGCACCGGAACATCATCGTCACCGCCGCCCACTGCCTGACGGGAGGGACGGAAGAGCTCGTGTTCGTGCCCGGGTACCGGGACGGCGTGGCGCCGTACGGGATGTGGAGGGTCGGGAAGTGGTATCTGCCGGACGGGTGGGTCGAGGGGCGGGACGAGGACAGTGACGTGGCGTTCGGGGTGGTGGGGGACCGGGGAGGGGAGGGGATCGAGGATGTCGTCGGGGGGAATCGGTTCGTTGCCGGCATGGCCACCGGGGCCACCGCGGTGACCGTCACCGGGTATCCCAACTCCGGCGAAGCGCCGGTCAGGTGCAGCGACAAGCCCCGTCCTCACAGCCGTACGCAACAACGCATCTCGTGCCCCGGGTTCAGCAGCGGCACGAGCGGGAGTCCTTGGGTGAACGGGGACGGGCAGGTCGTCGGGGTGCTGGGCGGGCACGAGAGCGGCGGGACCACGGCCGACGTGTCGTACAGCGTGGTGTTCGGGTCGGAGGCGGCGGCGCTGTACTGCGAGAGCGCCGGTTGCGGCGAGTCCCAGGGGGGAAGCTCCTAGACTGGCGCGGGCGGACTCCCGGTGGGCGAGGGGCGGTTGACGGTGCGTAAGGCATGGATCGTGGCGGGTGCCGCTGTCGCGGCGGGCCTCAGCTTCGTGATGCTGCTCGTCGTCGGGGTCTACCTCGTTGCCGGGAACCTCGCGGGCGGGCTCGGTGGAGCGGCCAAGTCGCTGGCCAAGGGGGCCGTGCCGGCCGCGTACCGGGACCTCGTGCAGAAGTGGGGCAACCTGTGCCCGGCCATCAACCCCGCGCTGCTCGCCGCCCAGCTGTACCAGGAGAGCGGGTTCAACCCGAGGGCGCAGAGCGCGGCGGCGGCCCAGGGGATAGCGCAGTTCATCCCGGGGACGTGGGCCACGCACGGCATCGACGGAGACGGGGACGGCGACCGGGATGTGTGGGACCCGAACGACGCGATTCCCTCAGCCGCGAAGTACGACTGCACACTCGCCTCGTATGTGAAGGACGTGCCGGGCGACCCCACCAGGAACATGCTCGCGTCCTACAACGCCGGTGCCTATGCGGTCATCAAGTACGGGGGCGTCCCGCCGTACAAGGAGACCCAGAACTACGTGAAGACCATCACGACGCTGGAGGAGAGCTTCGCCGCGCCCGTCAACCGGGTGGATCCCAGCAAGCAGGCAGCCGGGGCCATTTACTACGCCCAGAAGAAGCTGGGCACGCCCTACCTGTGGGGTGGGGAGGGGACCGCCGAGGACGGTGGGCGGTTCGACTGTTCGGGGTTGACGCAGGCCGCGTACGAGAGTGTCGGGATCACGCTGCCGCGCGTCGCGAACGACCAGTACAACGCGGGGCCGCATCCGGCCAGGGACGAGCTGCTGCCCGGCGATCTGGTGTTCTTCTCGAAGGACCTCAGCAACTCCCGGGCCATCCACCATGTCGGGATTTATGTGGGTGGCGGGTACATGATCGATGCACCGAGAACGGGTGCTGTGATCCGGTTCGACCCGATCGACACCGGGGAGTACTTCGGAGCCACCCGGGTCACCGAAGATGGCGCGAAAGCGC
This sequence comes from Streptomyces sp. NPDC049627, assembly GCF_044465645.1. Taxonomy (NCBI): domain Bacteria; kingdom Bacillati; phylum Actinomycetota; class Actinomycetes; order Kitasatosporales; family Streptomycetaceae; genus Streptomyces; species Streptomyces sp. NPDC049627. Next base: position 17,327 of record NZ_JBITLW010000006.1, read on the forward strand.
TGCCCACGACGGTGTAGACGGAGCGTGAACCCTCCCCCTGAGCTGCGGCGATGGGTCTCTCTTCGGTAACGTCTGAGTGATCATTCAGTGGAGTGTGGAACGTATTCACGGGGGCCGTGCGTTCCTGGTGTCGTAGCCGGATCTACAACCACGGGGATCTACAACCACGGGGGTGGGCGGAGCGGCGTACGCAAGATCGCGCCGAAGAGACGATGAAGGGGCCGCGGCATCATGGCTGGACTCGCAGCATCCGGGTCGAACCCCGACGTCGAGCTGCTTTACGACATCAATGGCCTGGCCAAGGATGCCCCGCGCTGGTTCGACCGGGTCATGGAGTACGTGGGTGAGTACGGCGTGCTGCTCGCCATGATCCTGCTCGTGGTGTGGTGCTGGTGGTCCGTGCGGCGGCGGGGCGCGGAGGACGCCGCCTCCTCGGTGGCCGCGCTCGTGTGGACGCCGCTGGCCGCCGCGATCGCGGTGCTGGTGAACGTGCCGATACGAGGGTTCGTCGAGCGGCCCCGGCCCTTCAGAGATCACCAGGGGCTTGAAGTCCTGGTGAGCGGCAAGACCGACTTCTCGTTCGTGAGTGATCACGCGACGATCGCCATGGCCCTGGGGGTCGGGTTGTTCGTCGCGAACCGGAAGTTCGGGCTGATCGGGATCGGGCTCGCCCTGCTCGAAGGGTTCTGCCGGGTCTACATGGGCGTGCACTATCCGACCGACGTGGTCGGCGGGTTCGCGCTCGGCACCGCCGTCGCGCTGCTGCTGTCGCCGCTGGCCATGGCCCTGCTCACGCCCGTGATGTCCGCCGTCGAGCGGTCGCCGAGAGGCGGGTGGCTGATCAAGTCGCGGGGACGGTCCCGGGTGGGTGGGCAGGACGCGTTGATTCCGGGGGCTCGGAAGGAGACCGCGGGGGCTGAGGAGCGGGACCTGGCCGCGTAGCCCTCTGGAGGGCTACGGCTACGGCGGTCGGCGGTCTCGGCGGTCTGCGGCTTCGGCGGTCTGCGGCTCGGCGATCTGCGGTTTCGGGCGTCTGCGGTTTCGGACGGCTACAGCGCCTGCGGGTACGTGAAGAACCTCTCCGGGTCGTACTGCTTCTTCAGCCTCGTCAGGCGCGTCGCCGCATCCCCGTAGTACGCCTTGCGCCAGTCGCTCAGGCCAGGGTCGGAGTAGTTCTGGTACGCGGCGCCCGAGGCGTACGGCCGCATCGCGTCGTGGGCCGACTTCAGCCACGCCTGGGCCGCGGAGCCCGTCGTGCCGGCGCGCCAGGAGCCGATGTACTGGGCCAGCATGCGGGAACGGCGGTGCACGAAGGCCGTCGCGGTGGGGGAGACGCGGTTCACGGCTCCGCCGAGGGCGGTGAGGGCGATGCTGCCGGAGCCGCCGCGCACCGACTGGACCTGCTTCATCAGGGTCTGGATGCCTGCCGAGGAGAGCGAGCGGTCGAAGAAGTCCGACTTCGCGGCGTACGTCTCCCGGCCGAGCGCGCCCTGCGGGGAGCGGCCCGGGGTGGAGCCGGGGAGGTGGCACTGGGCGTCGGTCGAGAAGGAGGAGCAGCCCGCGTAGAGCTCCATCGACTCCTCGTACGAGCGGCGCCTGAGAGTGACGTTGCTCGCGGGGCCCGGGCCGCCGGGGCGGTCGGCCAGGCGGTCCACCGCGTTCTGGAGCTCGCGGTAGGTGCCCAGGGAGAACGCGGCGACGGAGATGGTGGGGGTGCCGCCGACGTGGTTCGCCAGGTGCAGGGACGACCAGATCTCGTCGGGCTGGGCCGGGCCCCACTCCTGCCACGCCTTGATCAGCGCGGCGGCCTTCGACCAGGGCCAGGTCATGTACGCCGTTACGGCCTGAGGGGCGGGGTGGGTCTTGAAGTGCAGTTCCGTCACGACGCCGAAATTGCCGTTGCCGGCGCCGCGCAGGGCCCAGAAGAGGTCCTTGTTGGTGGTGGCGTCGGCGGTGAGCTGCTTGCCGTCCGCGGTGATCAGGGTGGCCTGGGTGAGGCTGTCGCAGGTCAGGCCGTAGGCGCGGGAGGTCACGCCGTGGCCGCCGCCGAGGGTGAGGCCGGAGACGCCGACGGTGGGGCAGGAGCCGGCGGGGATGGTGACGCCCTTGGCGGCCAGGGCTCGGTAGACGTCTATGAGTTTGGCGCCGGCGCCTATCACCGCGGTGTTGCCCGAGGACCGGATGCGGTTGAGCTTGGAGACGTCGATGATCAGGCGGTTGTCGCCGGAGGACCAGCCGCCGTAGGAGTGGCCGCCGTTGCGGATGGCGACGTGGAGGTTGTGGGCTCGGGCGTAGGCGAGGGTGGTGCGGATGTCGTCGGGGTGGGCGACGTAGGCGACTGCGGCGGGCTTCAGGGCGTCGAAGCGGGTGTTGTAGAGCTGGTGGGCCGACTTCCAGGCGGCGTCGCCGGGGCGGATGAGGGGGCCGTCGAGGTCCCTTGCCAGGGCGGTCCAGTTGGCGGCGGCGGACTTGCTGGTGGCGGTGATTTCGGTGCGGGTGGCAGTGGTTGCTGTGCCTGTGCCCGTGCCCGTGGCTGTGTCCGTGCTGCCCTTGCAGGCGGTTGTTGCCAGGGCGGTGAGGGCTGCTGCTGCGCCGCCGCCGATGAAGGTACGCCGTTCCATGTCGCCTCCTGGGTTCGTGGAGGGAGACGGGGGTGCGGCGGGCGGGGTTCCATGGTGGCGGTGGTCTGTGGGGTGCGGGTGCGGAGGGTTCTCGCCCCCGCCGCCCCTACCCGTCCCATCCCCAGGGGCTCCGCCCCTTCGACCCCGCCAGGGGGCTCCGCCCCCTGGACCCCCGTCGGCCCCGAAAAGGCCTCGTCCTCAAACGCCGGACGGGCTGGATGGCGCGGGCCGGCGTTGAAGGGTGGCCGCTCATGACGGCTCTGTCCCCGGGGGTCGCCTGTTTAGCAACCAATGGTTGCGCATGCTGAGGGGGCGGTCTAAGGTGATGTGCAACCAAAGGTTGCGAAAGGGTGATGTGGATGGAGTACGGCAGCATCGAGCGGGAGATCTACATCGAAGCCACGCCCGAGGTGGTCTACGAGGTCGTCAGCAAGCCGGAGCACCTGCGGGAGTGGTGGCCGGACGAAGCGGAGCTCAAGCCGGTGCCGGGGGCCACCGGGGTCATCTCGTTCGGAGACGGGGCGGCGTCGGACGTGAAGGTCGTGCCGGTCACCGTGGTCGAGGCCGATCCGCCCCGTCGGTTCTCCTTCCGGTGGGTGTACGACGAGGGCGAGGCGGCCACCGTGGGCAACTCGCTGCTCGTCACCTTCGACCTGGTCCCTTCGGGCGCGGGCACGCTGCTGCGCTTCTCCGAGGCGGGGTTCCGGGAGAAGGGCTGGGAGGCCGCCGTGCTGGAGGAGCAGTACCGCGAGCACGTCACCGGGTGGGACTACTTCCTGCCCCGCCTCGTCACGTACATCGCCCGGCTGGTGTCGACGCCATGAGTGTCACCGTCGACGACGAGCTCTGGTCGGCGGTGGGGGACCCCATCCGGCGGCGGATGCTCGACCTGCTGCTGGCCGGAGGGGGCGGGACGGCGACCACGCTGAGCGAGCAGCTGCCGGTGACCCGGCAGGCGGTCGCCAAGCACCTCGGCGTACTCGGCCGGGTCGGGCTGGTCCACGTCACGCCGTCCGGACGCGAGCGCCTCTACCGGGTCGACGAGGCCCAGCTCGCCCGGGCCGTGGCGCAGCTGTCGTCGGTCGGGGCCGCCTGGGACGCCCGGCTCCAGCGCATCAAGCGGATCGCCGAGGCGATTCAGCGCAGGCAGAAGGACTGAACCGAGACACGAGAGAGAGGCATTGCCATGGTGGACATCCTGCACAGGATCGGAGCCACGGCGTCCCCCGAGGACGTCTACGCGGCCCTGACCACGATCGAAGGACTGTCGAGCTGGTGGACGCGGGACACGGACGGCGACGCGAACGTCGGAGGGGTGATCCGGTTCCGCTTCGAGCCCGGCGGGTTCGACATGAAGGTGCTGGAGGCGCAGCCGGCCGAGCGCGTGCGGTGGGAGGTCGTCGACGGGCCCGAGGAGTGGATCGGTACGCGGATTCGGTTCGAGCTCAAGCAGGAGGACGGCTTCACGATCGTGCTGTTCCGGCATGAGGGCTGGAAGGAGCCGGTGGAGTTCATGTACCACTGCAGCACCAAGTGGGCGACCTTCCTGATGAGCCTCAAGAAGCTGGTCGAAACGGGCAAGGGCGAGCCGGCGCCGGACGACGTCCGGATCAGCAACTGGCACTGACCCCGGTCCGGCCTCCGATCGACGACGAGCTCAACTCCCCGTGTGCGCCTGCGCATCCGCCCGCGCCAGACTCCGCGCGCGTCTTGCCGGGCCCCGCCAGCCGCAGGTGCAGCGGGCTGTGCAGAACGGCCCCTTCTCCACCGTCGTCGTGCGGTGCTCGTCGGGGCCGTGGTGTTTTCGGGGTCCCGCTGATCCGTCCTGCTGCGCCACGCTGACAACGTTACCCAGGGCAAGTAAGCGCAACGCCTCCGGGCGGCGTGACGGGGGCACCTACCCGTCGTTAACCGGAACGACAGGGGGCCCGTGACGGACGTACCGGCTGGGGGTAGGCAGGCGATGACGGAGCGGCAGCAGCACAGGCGGAGGCATGGGGCGGGCGTTGCGGCTGGGCTCTTGTGTATCTGTCTGGCAGGCAGCGGGTGTGCGCAGCGCGGGGCCGCGGTGGAGGATGCGCGGGGAGGCGATGCCGTGGATGTGGTGCAGCGGGCTGCCGACGCGCTCGTCGCCGCGCGCAGCTCCAAGGCCCGTACGTCCATGGAAATGGCCACCGGCGGCACCCGCGTCACCATCCGCGGCGAGGGCGTGTACGACTTCCGCAGGCGCGTGGGGCGGCTGAGGGTGTTGTTGCCGCAGGACCCCGCCGGCGCCACCGCGCATCGGCCGATCATGGAGCTGCTCGCCCCTGGGGCGCTGTACATGAAGAACCGCGGTGCCGGTGTGCCCGCCGACAAATGGGTGCGTGTCGATACGCGGTCGCTGTCGGACGGGAACCTCGTCACCGGCGGCGCCACCGATCCGTTCGCCGCGGCCGAGGTGCTGCGCGGCGCGCGGACTGCGACATATGTGGGGAAGAACGAGGTCGCCGGTGCGCCGGTGCGGCATTACCGGGGGACGGCCGACCTCGGGGCCGCCGCTCAGGACGCGTCCGGCGGGAACAAGGAAGCCCTGGCGGCAGCGGCGAAAGGGTTCGCCACGGAGCAGGTGCCGTTCGATGTGTATCTCGACGACGCCGGCCGGATCCGGAAGGTGCGGCATCGGTTCAGCTTCGTCAACGGGCAGCAGAGCGATGCCGTCGCCGTGGCCTCGACGACCTTGCTGTACGACTTCGGGGCCCCCGTCGACGTACGGCTGCCGGACGACGACGACATCTTCGCCGGCAAGATCGCCGAGGAGTGAGGGTCGGCGTATGCGTGCGTGACGGGCGTCAAGAACTAGCCCGTCCGTGCCATGCGCGGTGTGTAGGCCGCTCCCTACTCTAGGAAGTCGGTAACGGCAGAGAAGAGGTGATGCACGTGGCTCCGGTCGGCGGTACGGCAGTTCAGGACCACGTCGCCCTCGCCGAGATCGAGCTGTGCGGAGAGCTGATCATCGCGGCCTCGGCCGCCCGCGAGGACCGGCTCAGTCTGGAGAGCATCGACGAGGTGCTGAGAGTGGCGGAGGAGCGGGACGCCGAGCGGGAGTGAGTCTTCTCTCTCAGGTCCCCCGGGCAGGCCCGCCGAGTCTCCCGGTTGCCGTCGGTCTGCCCGTCCCGGCCTCCCGGGACTCCGTCAGGTTCGCAGCAGGCGGCCGATCGCCTTCGTCGCCTCCTCGACCTTCGCGTCGATCTCCGCGCCGCCCTTGAGGGCCGCGTCGGCCACGCAGTGGCGGAGGTGTTCCTCCAGGAGCTGGAGGGCGAAGGACTGCAGGGCCTTGGTGGAGGCGGAGACCTGCGTGAGTATGTCGATGCAGTAGACGTCCTCGTCGACCATGCGCTGCAGGCCCCGGATCTGGCCCTCGATGCGGCGCAGGCGCTTGAGGTGTTCGTCCTTCTGCTTGTGGTAGCCGTGGACGCCCCGGTCGTGGTCCGTCACGATGTCCGTGACGGCCGGTTCCACACCCTCTTCGGCGGCGGAGGGCGCACCCGCGCCGGCCTCGGTGGTCGTCATCGCGTCCTCCAGACGTAAACCGCTTCACATACCCCTACTGGGTATATCGTACCGAACTTTGCTGGGTATAGGGCCTGTGGCCGATGCCGCGGAGGGCCGTTGGACTGGACCACCGGGCAGCCCCCGTGCCGACCACTGTGCCCGATGGGCGACACTGGAGGACGGCCCATTAGCCGTGGCCGGATGATGCGCCTAGCATCAGCCTGACCGAAACCGATGCATCCTGAGGACCCCACGTGCGATTTCGTCTGACCCCCCGGGAGACGAGCTTCTACGACATGTTCGCCGCATCCGCGGACAACATCGTCACGGGCTCGAAACTCCTGATGGAACTGCTCGGGGCGGACACCGCCGGCCGGGCCGAGATCGCAGAACGGATGCGGGCCGCGGAACACGCAGGTGACGACGCCACGCACGCGATCTTCCACCAGCTGAACTCCTCGTTCATCACGCCGTTCGACCGCGAGGACATCTACTCCCTCGCCTCGTCCCTCGACGACATCATGGACTTCATGGAGGAGGCCGTCGACCTGGTCGTCCTCTACAACGTCGAGGAACTGCCCAAGGGCGTCGAGCAGCAGATCGAGGTGCTGGCGCGCGCGGCCGAGCTGACGGCCGAGGCGATGCCGAACCTGCGCACGATGGACAACCTCACCGAGTACTGGATCGAGGTCAACCGGCTCGAGAACCAGGCCGACCAGATACACCGCAAGCTCCTCGCCCACCTCTTCAACGGCAAGTACGACGCCATCGAGGTCCTCAAGCTCAAGCAGATCGTCGATGTGCTGGAGGAAGCGGCGGACGCGTTCGAGCACGTGGCGAACACCGTGGAGACCATCGCGGTCAAGGAGTCCTGAGGCCCGTCCATGGACACCTTCGCTCTGGTCGTGACCATCGCGGTCGCGCTCTTCTTCACGTACACCAACGGCTTCCACGACTCCGCGAACGCGATCGCCACGTCCGTGTCGACGCGGGCACTGACGCCGCGGGCCGCGCTGGCGATGGCCGCGGTGATGAATCTCGGCGGTGCCTTTCTCGGGTCCGGCGTCGCCAAGACCGTCAGTGAGGGCCTGATTCAGACACCCGAGGGCTCGAAGGGGATGGGCATCCTCTTCGCCGCTCTGGTGGGTGCGATCACCTGGAACCTCGTCACCTGGTACTTCGGCCTGCCCTCGTCCTCCTCGCATGCGCTGTTCGGCGGCATGGTGGGGGCGGCGCTCGCGGGTGGTACGACGGTGTACTGGGACGGGGTGCTGGAGAAGGTCGTCATCCCGATGTTCGTGTCGCCGCTCGTCGGGCTGTGTGCGGGCTATCTGGTGATGACGGCGATCATGTGGATCTTCCGTCGGGCCAATCCGCACAAGGCCAAGCGGGGCTTCCGTATCGCGCAGACCGTGTCGGCTGCCGGGATGGCGCTCGGGCACGGTCTTCAGGACGCGCAGAAGACGATGGGCATCGTGGTGATGGCGCTGGTCATCGCCGACGTCGAGGATTACGGCGATCCGATTCCGGTGTGGGTCAAGATCGTGTGTGCGGTGATGCTGTCGTTGGGGACGTATGCGGGTGGCTGGCGGATCATGCGGACGCTCGGGCGGAAGATCATCGAGCTGGATCCGCCGCAGGGGTTCGCTGCGGAGACGACCGGTGCGTCGATCATGTTCACCACGGCGTTTCTCTTCAAGGCGCCGATCTCCACGACGCATGTGATCACCTCGGCGATCATGGGTGTCGGGGCGACCAAGCGGGTGAATGCCGTGCGGTGGGGCGTGGCCAAGAACATCGTGCTCGGCTGGTTCATCACGATGCCGGCGGCTGCGGTGGTCGCGGCGTGCGCGTTCGGGGTCGTGCAGCTGGCGTTCCTGTAGGGGGTGACGGCGGTCCGCGGGTGCCGGGAGGTTTTGTCGCCCCCGCCGCCCCTACCCGTCCCATCCTGAAGGGGCTCCGCCCCTTCCACCCCGCCAGGGGGCTCCGCCCCCTGGACCCCCGTCGGCCCCGAAGGGGCCTCGTCCTCAAACGCCGGACGGGCTGAAATGCCTGGACCGGCGTTGAGGGTGCAGCCTCTTGCGGGTGGGTGGGGGGATTGGGACGGCTTTGCTCGTCCTCGAACGCCGGACGGGCTGTAAGTCGCGGCCGGCGCCGAGAGGCGGGCGTGGGCGCTGGGCGCACCCCCACCGAATCCGTACAGGCGCCGCAGGCATCAACGCGCACCCGGACCGAACCCGCACAGGCTGCCGTCGGGCTTCCGGGTCAACCGCTGGAGGCTGCCGCTGGGCTTCCGGTTCAACCGTCGGAGGCTGCCGCTGGGCCTCCGGTCCAACCGTCGGAGGTCGCCGCCGGGCTCCCGGCCCAACCGCCGGAGGCCGCCGTGCAGACACGGGCCCGCCCCCCGGGAGCCGGGGGGCGGGCCCTTTATCTGCCTCGCGGTGGCACCGCCATGCAGCACCGCGAGGGGTTTGGGGGTCAGCCGAAGCGGCCCGAGATGTAGTCCTCCGTGGCCTGGACCGACGGGTTGGAGAAGATGCGCTCCGTGTCGTCGATCTCGATCAGCTTGCCGGGCTGGCCCACGGCGGCGAGGTTGAAGAACGCCGTGCGGTCGGAGACGCGGGCCGCCTGCTGCATGTTGTGCGTCACGATGACGATCGTGAAGCGTTCCTTCAGCTCGCCGATCAGGTCCTCGATCGCCAGGGTGGAGATGGGGTCCAGGGCCGAGCAGGGCTCGTCCATGAGGAGGACCTTCGGTTCCACCGCGATCGCCCTTGCGATGCAGAGGCGCTGCTGCTGGCCGCCGGAGAGGCCCGAGCCCGGCTTGTTCAGACGGTCCTTGACCTCGTTCCAGAGGTTCGCGCCCCTCAGCGACTTCTCGACGACGTCCTGCAGCGCGCTCTTCTTGTAGTTGCCGTTCAGACGGAGGCCCGCCGCGACGTTGTCGAAGATCGACATCGTGGGGAACGGGTTCGGGCGCTGGAAGACCATGCCGATCTCACGGCGGACCGACACCGGGTCTATGCCCGCGCCGTACAGGTCCTCGTCGTCCAGCATCACCTTGCCCTCGACGCGGCCACCCGGCGTGACCTCGTGCATACGGTTCAGGGTGCGCAGGAACGTCGACTTGCCGCAGCCCGAGGGACCGATGAAGGCCGTCACCGAGCGGGGCTCGACCGTCATCGAGATGTCTTCGATCGCCTTGTGGGAGCCGTAGTAGGCGGTCAGACCGCTTACGTCGATTCGCTTGGCCATGTCTACTTCACTTCCAGAATCTTCGGTCGCTGTATGTGCCCCGCCCGGCGGAGCCGGAAATTGTCGCCTCAGCGACCGGTCTTCGGGGCCTTCCAGCGGGCGATCCCGCGGGCCACCAGGTTGAGGATCATCACGAAGGCGATCAGTGTCAGCGACGCCGCCCACGCGCGGTCGTACGCCGGGGCCTCGCCCGAACCGTACTGCTGGTAGATGTACAGCGGGAGCGACGCCTGCGCACCTTCGAAGGGGTTGGCGTTGATGAACTTGCTGCCGAACACCAGCAGCAGCACGGGCGCGGTCTCACCGGCGATGCGCGCGACGGACAGCATGATGCCGGTGGTGATGCCGCCGAGCGAGGTCGGCAGGACCACCTTCAGGATGGTGCGCCACTTGGGCACGCCGAGCGCCAGGGAGGCCTCGCGCAGCTCGTTCGGGACGAGCTTGAGCATCTCCTCGGTGGAGCGGACGACGACCGGCATCATCAGGATCGCGAGGGCGAGCGAGCCGGCGAAGCCGAAGGGCTGCATGTCGAACATCAGCATGAGGCTGAGGATGAACAGGCCGGCGACGATCGACGGAATGCCGGTCATGACGTCGACGAAGAAGGTGACGGCCCGGGCGAGGCTGCCGCGCCCGTACTCCACCAGGTAGATCGCGGTGAGCACGCCGATCGGCGCGGCGATCAGCGTGGCGAGGCCGACCTGCTCCAGCGTGCCGAGGATGGCGTGGTAGATGCCGCCGCCCGGCTCCGAGTCGGCGACCACGCCCATCGAGTGGCTCAGGAAGTAGCCGTCGAGGACCTTCACACCGCGCTGGACGGTCGACCACACCAGGGAGGCCAGCGGCACCACGGCGAGCACGAAGGCGACCCACACCAGCGCGGTGACCACGCGGTCCTTGGCCTGGCGGCGGTTCTCGACCCGGGCGGCGATGACATACGTGCCGAAGATGTAGAGAAGCGCGGCGATCAGTGCCCACTGGATGCTGCTGTGCAGACCGGCGGCGGCGCTGATGCCGAGTCCGAGCGCGACGGATCCGGCGGCGATGGCCCACGGAGCCCACTTGGGCAGGCGGGCGCCGCGCAGGGTGCTCGGGCCCTTCGGGGTGATGGTTGCGGTGCTCATGCGTTGGCCCCCGAGTACTCCTTGCGGCGGGCGATGATCGCGCGGGCCGCGCCGTTGACGATCAGGGTGATGACGAACAGGACCAGACCGGAGGCGATCAGCGCGTCACGGCCGAACTCGGTGGCCTCGCTGAACTTGCTGGCGATGTTCTGGGCGAAGGTGCCGCCGCCCGGGTCGAGCAGGCTGGCGTGGATCTGGAAGTCGGGGGAGAGCACGGTGGCGACGGCCATGGTCTCGCCGAGGGCGCGGCCGAGGCCGAGCATCGAGGCGGAGATCACGCCCGAGCGGCCGAAGGGGAGGACCGCCATGCGGATCACTTCCCAGCGGGTGGCGCCGAGGGCCAGCGCCGCCTCCTCGTGCATCTGCGGCACCTGGCGGAAGACCTCACGGCTCACGTTGGTGATGATCGGCAGGATCATGATCGCGAGCAGGATGCCGACCGTGAGCATGGAGCGGGCGGCGCCGCCCTGCCACTCGAAGATGCCGGTCCAGCCGAGGTAGTCGTTCAGCCAGCCGAACAGGCCGTTCAGGTGCGGCACCAGGATCAGGGCGCCCCACAGGCCGTAGACGATGGACGGCACGGCGGCGAGCAGGTCGATCACATAGGCGATCGGGCCGCTCAGCCGGCGCGGGGCGTAGTGGGTGAGGAACAGCGCGATGGCGACCGCGACCGGGACCGCGATGACCATGGCGATGATCGAGGACACGACCGTGCCGAAGGCCAGGACCGCGATGCCGAAGACCGGCGGGTTGACGCCGGTGTTCCACTCGAAGGTGGTCAGGAAGTTGCCGTCGTCCTTGCTGATGGCCAGGGCGGCGCGGTAGGTGAGGAAGCCGGCGATCGCGGCCATGATCACCAGCAGCAGAATGCCCGACCCACGAGAGAGACCGAGGAAGATGCGGTCTCCGGGCCGGGTGGCGCCACGGGCCGCGCGCTTCTGCTCGCCTGTGGACGGCTGGGGGAGGGGGGGAGGCGTGTCAGTTATCTGTGTTGTGTCCATCGGGTTCTCCGGTCTGCGGAGCAGTACGCCGGGTACGGCTCCTGGCGGCGGTGCACCGGACGGTGCGGTCCGGTCCCGCGGGGAGACCGGACCGCACTCTCAGATCAGCTCAGGCTCTCGACGGTGGTACGGACCTTGGCGATGATGTCGTCGGGCATCGGCGCGTAGTCGTTCTCGGCGAGGATCTTCTGGCCGTCCTCGGAGGCGGCGTAGCGCAGGAACGCCTTGACCGCGGGCAGGGTCTCGGCCTTGTTGCCCTTGTCGCAGACGATCTCGTACGTCACCAGGACCATCGGGTAGGCACCCTCGGCCTTGGTGTTGTAGTTGAGCTTCAGGGCGAGGTCACTGCCGGTGCCCACGACCTTGGCGTCCGCGATGGCCTTGGTGGCGTTGTCGACGGTGGCCTCGACCGGGGCGGAGGCACCGGTGTTGATCTGGGCGGCCTTGATGCCGTCCTTGGCGTACGACAGCTCGAAGTAGCCGATCGCGCCGGCGGTCTGCTTGACCTGCGCGGCCACGCCGGAGGACTGCGGAGCGGACTGGCCGCCCTTGGCCTGCCAGGCCTTGCCGCCCTCGTAGGGGAAGTCGCTCTTGGCGGTGGCGATCAGGTACTTGGTGAAGTTGTCCGTGGTGCCGGACTCGTCGGAGCGGTGGAAGGCCTGGATCTTCAGGTTGGGCAGCTTGGCGTCGGGGTTCAGCTTCGCGATCGCCGGGTCGTTCCAGTTCTTGATCTTGTCGTTGAAGATCTTGGCGATCGTCGGGGCGTCGAGGACGAGGCTGTCCACACCCGGGACGTTGTAGCCGAGAGCGATCGGGCCGCCGACCATCGGCAGGTCGATGCCCTGGCCGCCGGAGCAGACCTTCTTGGAGGCCTCGACCTCTTCGGGCTTCAGCGCCGAGTCCGAACCGGCCCAGGGGATCTGGCCCTGCGTGAACGCGGTGACACCGGCACCGGAACCGCCGGCCTTGTAGTTGATCTCCACCTTGCAGGCGGACGAGAACTGCTTGACCCACGCGTCGACCGCGTTCTTCTGCGCGGAGGAGCCGTCGGAGAGCAGCTGGCCGGAGGCGTCGTCACACTTGATGTTGCTGGCGTTGGCGGGGGCGGAAGCGTCGCCGCCGTTGCTGTTGCCGGTGTCGTCCGAGCCGCACGCCGTGAGGGCCAGGGCGCCGGAGACGGCGAGAGCGCCGAGAGCGAGTGCCCGCCGGTTCTTGCGCTGAAGCTTCACTTGAGGGAGTTCCTTCCGAGAGCCGCCGTCCTGAATTCGGCGGCGTGCGAAGACTGGGTGATGCGACCACGTCCCCCCGGGGCGCGGTCCGTCATCGTGCAAGGCTGAAATTAGGCAGAACAGGTGAAGGCGCCGATGGACGTAAATGAACGCGGGGTGAACCCCTGGGGACGGTGCGGTGAGGTAACGGAACGCTCACGTTGAGGACACGGGTGTATTCCGAGAATTTGTGCGGGTTGCTTCGGGCTATGCCGGGCGGAGCGACTCCAGCAACGCGTCCACGAGGGAGCGGTCCCTCGGCTGGGTCAGGCGGCTCCGGGCGGCCGTGGGGGAGAGCCACAGCAGGCGGTCCACCTCGGTGCCCGGGGTGAAGGTGCCGGATCCCGCCTCGGCCGCCCAGTAGCGGACCTCCTTGGGGCGGCCGTTCGCCAGGTACCGCAGCGTGGGGAGCCGGGCGCCGGGCCGAGCGGAGTGCCCCGTCTCCTCCGCCACCTCGCGCAGGGCGCCGGCGAGAGCGTCCTCTCCGCGTTTCAGCTTGCCCTTCGGGTGGGACCAGTCGTCGTACTTCGGTCGGTGGATCAGGCATATCTCCAGCTCACCGTCTACCGGTGAGCGGCGCCACAGGACACAGCCGGCCGCATGGACGGTGAGGTCGTTCGCTTGAGTCACCGGGTGTGCCTCCTTCGGGAGTGCCCAAGGGGTGCTTGGGTGCCTGAGGGCGCCTGGGGTGTCTAAGGGGTGCCTACCGTCCGCATCTGCCAGGACTGCTGGAACGCGAACCGCGCCGCCTCCACCTCGTGCCGCTGGTCGGCGTGCAGCACGCCGAGGGCGTACGCCGTCGCCGGGGCGATGCGCGGGGTGCGGGCCGCCTGGGCCGCGGCCGCGGCCGCCTCCGAGGCGTCGCGGTGCCGGTTCAGGGCCTGGCCGGACGCCAGCAGCCGTACGTCCACCGGGTGGTCGTCGCCGTACAGGACCTCGCGCGCATAGCGGTGCAGGCGCAGCAGCAGGCGGACCTGGTGCCAGGGGGCGTCCTGCGGATGCGGGGCCGGGTCCGGGGACAGGCCGTGGATCAGGGCCTCCGCGTTGTAGGGGTGGCCGGCGGTGAGCAGCGGCAGCGCCGTCACGGCGTCGGTGAGCCGCTCCTCGGCGGCCGCCGCGAGGGGGCGCAGGTCGGCGGTGGCCGCGGCGGGGGTGAGGGGGACCTCGCTGGCCAGTACGGCGATGGTGTCGGCCACGGCGTGAAAGCGGCTGCTGCCGAGGGCCTGGAGCGCGCTGGAGTGGGCTCGGGTCCGGGCGAGGGTGAGCTGGCGTTCCAGCAGGGCGCCCGCTTTGGCCGCGCCCACGGTGAGGTTGCCGCGCTCGAGGGTGGCCGCGGGGTGGGCCGCCGGGCCGGTGCTACCGGGTGCCGCTTTCTGCGGGACGGGCGTCACCCCGGCGGCACGAGTGCCCGCGGCTACGCCCGTACGGCTGCCCGCGGCTGCCGCGGCCGAGCCACTGCCCGCGCCCGCACCGGACACGCCACCCGAACCTGATCCGGCACCCGCGCCCGATCCGGCACCCGCACCGGACAGGCCCCCTGCCCCCGCACCCGGCAGGCCCGCCGCCCCGGGCTGCGTCGGCAGTGCGGTCGCCCCCGACAGGCGGTGGAGTGCCAGGAGCAGGCGTTCCAGACGGGCCGCGTAGGCGTGTTCCAGGGCCAGCGTTCCGGAGAGCCAGGCCAGTTCCGGGCGGATGGACTCCGACCAGTCGGCGTCCAGCAGGGGGCGGAACGTGTGCAGGCTGGCGCTGATGCGGCGGGCCGAGCGGCGTAGCGCGCGGGCCGCGTCGACGGACTCCTCCGAGCCGCCCGCCGCACCCGCACCGGTCTCCCGGTGCAGACGCAGGGCTCGGAGGAACTCCGTGGCCTGGGTGCGCAGGTAGCCCGCGAGGGCATCCCCCGTGATCACCCCGGCCGTGGGGTCCGTCGGATCAAGGTGTTGCTGTGCCACGCCGGCGCCTCCGGGCGTCTATGAGCATCTCCTGGACGTTGCGCAGGGGCTGGCCGTCCCCGTCCGTCGCATGCCGGGTCCACTCACCGTCCGGCCCGAGGTGCCAGGACGCGGTGGTGTCCGACATACCGGTCTCCATGAGCCGGTTCAGCGCGGCACGGTGGGCCGGGTCGGTGACCCTGACCAGGGCCTCTATACGGCGGTCGAGGTTGCGGTGCATCATGTCGGCGCTGCCGATCCACACCTCGGGTTCGCCGCCGTTGCCGAAGGCGAAGACCCGGGAGTGTTCGAGGAAGCGGCCGAGGACCGAGCGGACGCGGATGTTCTCCGACAGTCCCGCCACACCCGGGCGGACCGCGCAGATGCCGCGCACCCAGATGTCGACCGGCACGCCCGCCTGGGACGCGCGGTAGCAGGCGTCGATGAGCGCCTCGTCGACGATCGAGTTCACCTTGATGCGGACATAGGCGGGACGTCCGGCACGGTGGTGCTGGACCTCCTTGTTGATCCGCGAGACCAGGCCGTCGCGCAGGGACTTGGGGGCCACCAGAAGGCGGCGGTACGTCTCCCGGCGGGAGTAGCCGGAGAGGCGGTTGAACAGGTCCGAGAGGTCCGCGCCCACCTGCGGGTCGGCCGTCAGCAGCCCCAGGTCCTCGTAGAGCCGCGCCGTCTTCGGGTGGTAGTTGCCGGTGCCGACGTGGCTGTAGCGCCGTAGCGTCTCGCCCTCCTGGCGGACCACCAGCGACAGCTTGCAGTGGGTCTTCAGACCGACGAGGCCGTAGACCACGTGGCAGCCGGCCTCCTCCAGCTTGCGCGCCCACTTGATGTTGGCGTGCTCGTCGAAGCGGGCCTTGATCTCGACCAGGACGAGGACCTGCTTGCCGGCCTCGGCCGCGTCGATGAGCGCGTTGACTATGGGCGAGTCGCCGGAGGTCCGGTACAGGGTCTGCTTGATCGCGAGGACGTCCGGGTCGTCGGCCGCCTGCTCCAGGAACGCCTGCACGGACGTGGAGAAGGAGTCGTACGGGTGGTGGAGGAGGACGTCCCGGTTGCGCAGGGCCGCGAAGATGTCCGGCGCGGACGCCGACTCGACCTCGGCGAGATCGCGATGGGTGCCCGCGACGAACTTCGGGTACTTCAGCTCGGGCCGGTCGATGGAGGCGATGCGGAACAGGCCCGTGAGGTCCAGGGGGCCGGTCAGCGGGTACACCTCGGCCTCGCTGATCTTCAGCTCGCGCACCAGCAGGTCCAGGACCTCCTGGTTGATGTTCTCCTCGACCTCCAGGCGCACCGGCGGCCCGAAGCGGCGCCGCATGAGCTCCTTCTCCAGGGCCTGGAGCAGGTTCTCGGCGTCGTCCTCCTCGACCTCCAGGTCCTCGTTGCGGGTGACCCGGAAGGCGTGGTGCTCCAGGACCTCCATGCCCGGGAACAACTCCTCCAGGTGGGCCGCGATGACGTCCTCCAGCGGGACGAACCGGCCGGGAGAGGCCTCCAGGAAGCGGGAGAGCAGCGGCGGCACCTTGACGCGGGCGAAGTGCGGGGTGCCGGTGACGGGATTGCGTACGCGCACGGCCAGGTTCAGGGACAGGCCGGAGATGTACGGGAAGGGGTGCGCCGGGTCGACCGCCAGCGGGGTCAGCACCGGGAAGATCTGGTGCCGGAACAGGGTGAAGAGGCGGGCCTGCTCCTTCTCCGTCAGCTCGTTCCAGCGGACCAGGTGGATGCCCTCCTCCGCGAGCGCGGGGGCGACGTCCTCGTGGTAGCAGGCGGCGTGCCGGGCCATCAGCTCGCGGGAGCGGGCCCAGATCATCTCCAGGACCTCGCGCGGCTGCAGGCCGGACGCGGACCGGGTGGCGACACCGGTCGCGATACGGCGCTTCAGACCGGCCACCCGGACCATGAAGAACTCGTCCAGGTTGCTGGCGAAGATCGCCAGGAAGTTCGCCCGCTCCAGGAGCGGGGTGTTCGGGTCCTCGGCGAGTTCGAGGACGCGCTCGTTGAACGCGAGCCAGCTGCGCTCCCGGTCCAGGAACCGGCCCTGGGGCAGCTGGACTCCGTCGATCTCGGAGACCTCGTAGGCGTCGAGGTCGGCGTCGATGTCGGGTTCCAGTTCGGAGACGACCGCCGCCGAGGTGACCGTGTGCGGGCGGTGCGCCGCTATGGAGCCCACGGAGGGCTGCGCGTGCTGGACCGTGGCCTGGGCGTTTGTGGACTGGCTCATATGCCCATTGTTCCGCGCGTCGAGGCTTACAGGCGCGTCGGAGAGCGCGGGTGGGAGCGTGGCGGGGAGGCGTCGTGCGTCCCCGTTCCTCGCGCTCCCCCCGGGGGGCGGCGAAGGCTCTGGCACGGCGGTGGTCATTGGCCGAGGGTCGCAAGTCCGTCTGAACCAATGGTTACGGAGACATGGCGTGCGGGATAGCGGGGAGCGGCTCACGGGCGTCCACGTCTCCCGCCGAGTGCCCCGGGCATATGCCCGAGCCGCACGTCCCTCCCCCCGTGGAGGGACGTGCGGTGGTCTTGAGGGGGCGGTGGCCTTTTACGGCGTACGGCGGCGCAGCACCCAGAAGGCGGCGGCCGTCGCGGCGGCGGCCACGGCGAGAAGGATGCCGGTCTCGACGTACTGGAGCGGCCAGAAGTGGGACCGGGGGTGGAAGGTCGCGCTGGTGGACAGCGGGGTGTCCTCCCCGGGGTGCCGGCCCCAGACGGCGTCCCAGTGCGTCTGCCAGGCCGACCGGGGCAGCTCGAACTGGCCCTTCTCGGTGCGGGTGACCGTCGGCCAGAGGTCCTCGCGGTAACGGTCCAGCGTGCCGTAGAGGACGAGGGCGGCCGCGAGGCCCACCCCGGCGGCGGGCAGCGCCCGGCGCAGCAGCAGCCCGGCGAGTGCGCCGAGGGCGAGCCCGGCGAGGGCGTAGGCGATGGTCACCGGGCCGGTGCCGGCGAACTGGTCGGGTCCGTACCAGTCCCCGACGAGGTTCGGGTTGTCGTCCCCGCGGGCCCAGATGTTCAGCAGCAGGACGGTGCCGGTACCGGCCGTGAGCAGGGCGGCCGGCACGGCGAGCTTGGTGGCCAGCCAGCGGACCGGGGTGACCGACTGGGTCCAGGCGAGCCGGGCGGTGCCGTTCTCCAGCTCGCGCCCGATGAGCGCGCCGCCCGCCCAGGCGGCCACGGGGAAGATCACGTAGCACAGGGCCGTGGTGACGAGGGCGATCCCGTTGGCGTACGTCTCGTCGGCGGTGATCGCCTCGATCGCCGAGCACGAGGGGAGGTCGTCCGTCGGCGGTTCGGCGCATCCGCCGTAGGCCGGGCGGGCCTCGTCCCCGATCGCGTACATCCAGATCAGGAGGGCCGTGGCGGCGATCAGAGCCAGTCCCCAGAAGATCAGGGCCGTGCGGTGCGTCCGCAGGACGACCCACACCAGCCCGCGCGGGCCGCGCGGGACGCGTGTGGCAGGGGCGGCGGTCATGGAGAGAGTGGTCATACGGCGGCTCCGGTACGGCGGCTCAGCAGCCGGAAGGCGATCAGGACCGCCAGGGCCGCGACGGCGAGGACGATGCCGCTCTCCACGAGCTGGAGGGGCCAGAAGTGGGAGGACGGGTGGTAGTCGCGGTAGAACCCGACGATGTCGTGCTCGGCGAGGCACTTGGTGTCGTCTACGCAGATGGGGTCCGCGACCCGGGCTCCGGTGGAGGTGAGGGCGCCCTCGCCGACGACCATGCCGATGTACGGCGGGTACACGTCCTTGTCCGTGAGTGTCTCGACCGGCCACAGGTACGGGCGCCACGCGGCGAGCCCGTACATCAGGGCCAGCAGGCCGACGACCGCCGTGCCGAGCGCGGGCAGGGCCCGGCGCTGGAGCAGGCCCGCGAGGACGCCGACGGCGAGGCCGAGGAGGGCGTAGGCGGTGGCGAGGGTGCCGTTGGCCACGTAGATGTTGCTCTCGTGCCACTCCCAGGTGCCCATGGCCCGCCACAGGTCGCGGTTCGCCGTCCACGTCAGGCGGTGCAGCAGGGTGAGCAGGGCGACCCCGCAGCCGAGCAGGGCGGCCGGGACGGCGAGCTTGGCGGCCAGCCAGCGGGCCGGGGAGACCGACTGGGTCCAGGCGAGGGCGGCCGTGCCGCTCTCCAGTTCCCGGCCGATCAGCGAGGCGCCCGCCCAGGCGGCGGCGAGGAGCGGCGCAAGGTTGACGAGGCCGGAACCGACGGC
Organism: Streptomyces sp. NPDC049627; assembly: GCF_044465645.1. Classification (NCBI taxonomy): domain Bacteria; kingdom Bacillati; phylum Actinomycetota; class Actinomycetes; order Kitasatosporales; family Streptomycetaceae; genus Streptomyces; species Streptomyces sp. NPDC049627. The sequence continues at coordinate 36,282 of NZ_JBITLW010000006.1, forward strand.
GACGGCGACGCCGTACCGCCCGTACAGGGAGCCGGTGTAGTCGCACAGGTTCGGGCTCTCCCGGTCGCAGCCCATCGCCCGGTACTCGGCCCACGCGGCGTCCGCCCCCGGACCGTAAGCCCACAGCAGCACTCCCGCACCGACGGCCACCAGCAGCACCCAGAACCACAGCGCCCAGCGGTGCAGCCGCAGCATCGCCCAGAGCAGTCCGCGGGGCCCCCGGGAGGGCGCGGCGACGGCAGCGGACCTCTCGACGGTCACGGCGGTCATACGGCGGCCTCCTGCGCGGTGTCGCAGCGCAGTTCCGGCGCCTCGGGGGCGCGCAGGTGGGCGAGGACCAGCTCCTCCAGGGTCGGGGCGGTGCTCTGCCAGCCGTCGCCGAGAGGGCCGCTCGGCCGTACGAGCGCGGTGAGCTGACGGCCCGTCGTGCGGGACTCGACCACTGTGTGCGGGTCCAGGGACGCGTCCGCCCGGCCCGTGACGAGCCGGTGGGCGTCGAGCAGGTCGTCCAGGGGGCCCGCGAGCCGGACGCGGCCGGCGCCGAGCAGCAGGAGGTGGTCGCAGGCGCCGTCCAGTTCGGCGACGACGTGCGAGGACATGACAGCCGTGGTGCCGCGGTCGGCCGCGTCGGCCATGAGCGTGGCCATCAGCTGGTGCCGGGCGAGCGGGTCGAGGTCGGCCATCGGCTCGTCCAGGAGCAGGACTTCGGGGCGCTTGCCGAGGGCGAGGGCGAGCGCGACGCGGGTGCGCTGGCCGCCGGAGAGCGTGCGGACCTTGGCGCCCGGGTCGAGGTCGCCCTCGGCGACGATCCGCTCGGCGACGGCGGCGTCCCAGCGGCGGGGGTTGAGTTCCCGCCCCAGTCGCAGGGTGGCGGCGACGGTGAGCTGGGGGTGCAGGGGCTTGTCCTGGGCGACGTACGCGAGTCGCTCGCGCGCGGCCGCAGGGGCCTGGCCGAGGACGGTGATCGTGCCGTCGGTGGGGCGCAGCAGTCCGGCGGCGAGGGAGAGCAGCGTCGACTTGCCGGCGCCGTTCGGGCCGACGACGGCGCAGATCCGGCCTGCCGGGAGCCGGAAGGCGCAGCCGTCCAGCGCCTGCTTGCGGCGCCGCCCGAAGCTCTTGCTCAGCGCGGCCGCCTCGATGGCGGTCTCGGTCATGCGTCGTCCCCCTTGAAGTGCGTGTCCAGTACGGAAGTGAAGAGAGCGTCCACGTCGTCGCGGTCCAGCCCGGCCTCGCGCGCCCGAACGGCCCATGCGTCCAGTTCGGTGCGCAGGGGCGAGTCGGCCGGGGCGGTGCCCAGTCCGCGCCGTACGAACGTGCCGAGTCCCCGCCGCGCCTCGACCAGGCCCTCGCGCTCCAGTTCGCGGTAGGCCTTGAGGACGGTGTTGGGGTTGATGGCGGTGGCCTCGACGACCTCACGGGCCGTGGGGAGTTTGTCGCCCGGCTCCAGCAGGCCGAGGCGCAGGGCCTGTTTGGTCTGCTGGACGATCTGCACGTAGGTGGCGACGCCGGAGCGCCGGTCGATGCGGTACTCGACCATCCGTTCCACCACCCTTTCACTAATTGAGTAGTGAAAGGGTGGTGGAAGGAGATCAGGAAGTCAAGCGGGGAGGGGCGGGAGGCGCGGGAGGTGTACGCGGAGGTGTACGAGAGGGGGAGGAGCGCGCGATCATGCCGGACATGAGGGTGGTAGCCGTCGACGTGGGTTCCGTGCGGACCGGCTCCTTCGCCTGGGCGGCCGTCGATGTGCCGGATGACGGACCGGTGCCGGAGGCGCTCGCGGGCTGTGGGAGCGACCCGGCCACGGCAGCTCGGGCTGTCACCGGGGCGCTGACCGGGGGCGGGAGTGCGGTGCTCGCACTGGAGGCGCCGATGGCGGTGCCCGTGCCGGGCGACTGGACGCTGCTGGGCAAGGGGCGTGCCGGGGAGGGGAACCGGCCGTGGTCCGCGAGCGCGGGGGCCGGGGCGCTGGGGACGGGGCTCGTGCAGGGCGCGTGGATGCTGTCCGAGCTGGGCCGGGCGGTGCCGGGGGTGGCGGTCACGACGCAGTTGTCGCGTTGGGCAGGCGGTGCTGCCGCGCCCCGAAGGGGCGCGGGGCGGTATCCAACATGCGGCTTCCGCCGCGCGGGCGCGACCGGCCACAACGAACCCGCGGACGCGCGACGGCGCATCGCGGCACTTCAGCGGAGCGCTCCGCTGCTGCTCGTGGAGGCGTTCGTGTCGGGGGCCGGGAAGCCGGTGCCAACCGTCCTCGGCCAGCACGCCGCCGACGCCGAGGCTGCGGCCCGAGCGGTGGCGGAGCGACTGGCGGGCGGCGGCGAGACCGATGTGCTGTGCGCACCGCACCGGGCGTTCAACCTGCTGGCGGCCGGGGCGATGTGGGCGGGGCTTGAGATCGCCGGCGACGAACTCGGGATGGACGTGCTGGTGGTGCGGGCCCGACCGGTCGGCAGAGCGTAGCGCTCAGGGGGCGCCGCGATCGGCCGTCGGGCGTCTGCGGGTGCATTGCGGCCGGTCGCGCCCACGCGGCGGAGCCGCATGTCCCGATACGGCCCCGCGCCCCCTATGGGCGCTCCCGGACCCGGCGTTCTCAGGTCTCCGTGCGGTACATCAAGTCCGTCTCGTACGTCACGAACCCCAGCCGCTCGTACACCGACACCGCCGCCTTGTTGTCGGCATCGACGTACAGCATCGCCGTAGGCAGTCCCTGCGCCGCCAGGTGCCGCAGCCCGATCGTCGTCAGGGCCTTGCCCAGGCCGCCGCCCTGGGTGCCCGGGCGGACGCCGAGGACGTACACCTCGCCGAGCCCCTCCGCCGCGTGGACCTTCGTCCAGTGGAAGCCGACGAGTTCGCCGTCCCGTTCCGCCAGGAAGAACCCCGCCGGGTCGAACCACGGCTCGGACTTGCGGTCGTCGAGGTCGCGCTGGGTGAGGGAGCCCTGCTCGGGGTGGTGGGCGAAGGCCTCGGCGTTCACCGCGAGCCAGGCGGCGTCGTCCTGGCCGGGCACGTAGGTGCGGACCGTCACGCCCTGGGGGAGTACGGGGTCCGCCAGCTGAAGGTCCGCCAGTGAGCGGCGCATCTGGCGCAGTTCGCGGAAGAGGGTGAGGCCGAGCACCTGGGAGAGGTGCCGGGCGGCGGCGTGGCCCCCGTGGGCCCACACCCGCAGCCGCTTGCCGGACGCGGCGAGGAGGGCGGAGCCCAGCGCGCGGCCGTGGCCGTGGCCGCGGTGCGAGGGGTGGACCACCAGCTCGGCGGCCGGGGCCTCCACCGGGTCGGTGTCCTCCAGCTGGGCGTAGCCGACGAGTTCGCCGGCGATGGTGAGCAGCAGATGCGAGACGCCCTCGCGCGCGCCGCCGCGCAGTTGCAGCCGGCCCTGCTCGGACACCGCCTGCTGCCCGTCGTTCCGGGCGGCCTCCGCCAGCAGTTCGAGTACGGCCTCGGTCTGCTCCGGGGAGAGCGCGGAGTGGGTCTCGATGGAACGGGAGGGGAGAGGGGGTGCGGTGTCGTCGCTGGTCATGCGTACGAGGGTAAGGGGAGCGCCCGGCAATGTGGCGGCAAAGGGCCAGGCAAAGGGAAACCAGAAAGTAACCGTGAACCCTCTGTCGCGCTACGCGCGTTGACTCTAGGCTGCGGCCCGACGGGGCCATGTCACTTTCGAGCCACAGGGGGGCTTATGCCAGCCGAGTCGCAGGCGCGCCAGCGCCGCAGACGCCGTACTCACCTTCTCCTCGCCGGAGCCGCCGGTCTCGCCACCGCGGGCGCGCTGGCCGCGGCGCTCCCCGCGACGGCGACGGCGGAGGAGAGCTCCGCCCGGCACGGCGGCGGATACACCTACAGCCGCTACCAGGACGTCCAGCTGCTGTCCTTCAACGACCTGCACGGCAACCTGGAGCCGCCGGCCGGTTCCTCCGGACGGGTCACCGAGCTCCAGGCGGACGGCACGACGAAGACCATCGACGCCGGCGGTGTGGAGTACCTGGCCACCCATCTGCGTAAGGCCCGCGAAGGCAAGAAGTACTCCATCACCGCCGCCGGCGGTGACATGGTCGGCGCCTCCCCGCTGATCTCGGGCCTCTTCCACGACGAGCCCACCATCGAGGCGCTGAACAAGCTCGACCTGGACGTCACCTCGGTCGGCAACCACGAGTTCGACGAGGGCGCCAGGGAACTGGGCCGCCTGCAGAAGGGCGGCTGCCACCCGACGGCCGGCTGCTACGTCGAGGGCGAGGAGTTCGAGGGCGCCGACTTCCCGTACCTCGCCGCGAACGTCCTCGACGAGAAGACGAACAGGCCGATCCTCAAGCCCTACTGGGTGTGGAAGAAGAAGGACGTCAAGGTCGGCTTCATCGGCGTGACCCTGGAGGACACTCCGGGCGTCGTCTCCGCCGACGGCGTCAAGGGCCTGAAGTTCAAGGACGAGGTCGAGACGATCAACAAGTACGCGCGCGTGCTCCAGGCACAGGGCGTGAAGTCGATCGTGGCGCTCATCCACGAGGGCGGTCTGCCCGCCTCCGGCGCGTACAACTACAACTGCGACTCCCCTGGCGCGGGCGACGGCATCTCCGGCCCGATCGTCGACATCGCCAAGAACATCACGCCGCAGGTGGACGCGCTGGTCACCGGCCACACCCACGCGGCGTACGTCTGCACGATCCCCGACCCGTCGGGCAAGCCCCGCATGGTCACCTCGGCCGCGTCCTTCGGCCGCCTCTACACGGACACGACGCTGACGTACGACCGCTTCACCGGCGACATCGCCCGTACGGCCGTGAAGTCGGCGAACCACGTGGTCACCCGGGACGTCGCCAAGGCGCCCGACATGACCGAGCTGATCAGCAAGTGGAACACCCTCGCGGCGCCGATCGGCAACCGCGCCATCGGGTACATCTCCGCGGACATCCCCAACGCCGGTACCGAGTCCCCGATGGGTGACCTGATCGCGGACGCGCAGCTCGCGCACGGCAAGGAGCTGGACCCGGAGACGGACCTGGCGCTGATGAACCCGGGCGGCATCCGGGCACCGCTGACCTATGCGGCCAAGGGCAGCGAGGGTGACGGTGTGGTGACGTACGCCGAGGGCTTCACCGTGCAGCCGTTCTCCAACACGGTGAACCTCCAGGACTTCACCGGCGCGCAGCTGATCCAGGTCCTCAAGGAGCAGGTGAGCGGGACGAACGCCGCCGCGCCGAAGATCCTGCAGGTCTCGTCCGGTCTGACGTACACCCTGGATCTGACGAAGACGGGCGCCGACCGGGTGGTGACCGACTCGGTCAGGCTGAACGGCGAGGCGATCAACCCGACGGCCACCTACCGCGTCGCGACGAACAGCTTCCTCGCGGGCGGCGGCGACGGCTTCCCGACGCTGGGTCAGGGCACCAACGACCTGGTCGGCTCCGACGACTTGGCGGCGCTGGAGAAGTACCTGACGGCCAACTCCTCGGCCACGAACCCGATCACGCCGCCGGCGGCGAACCGGATCACGGTCGTGCGCTAGACAGCACGCACGCGTCACGCGCGGGCGGGGCGGGGTCGGTACGCACGGTCGGCCGGATCGACGCGTACCGACCCCTCGCCGGACTCCGGCCGCATTGGTGCAATCGCAGTCCCCTCCTCCTACGGAACGCGTATCCCGGCCTGGTCACCGGGGCGTTTCGGTCGAAACCCCGGCACCGACAGGCGTGTTCGCGGGCACCATGAGTGACCCGCCGACAGCGTTTGGTCAAGGCGACCGGAGTCTGAACGGCGGCTTGGGGGAGGGGGGAACACATGCTGCTGCCCGACAACCCGATTTCGGGGCCGGACGGAGATCATTTCGGATTCAGCACCCATGCCAAGGTGCTCTGCGACGCCATCGCGACCGCGGAGGGCCTGCCGTTGACCATCGGGGTCTTCGGGCCCTGGGGGATGGGCAAGTCGAGTTTCATGAAGGTCTGCGAGGGTCTGCTGAAGGCCCGCGACATCCGGACCGTCTGGTTCAACCCCTGGAAGTACGACCAGAAGGACGAGATCTGGCACGCGCTCATCCAGACCGTACTCACCGAGATCGCCCAGGACCTCGACAGCCGGCGGGAGTCCGGCGAGGAGACACTGCAGGAGCGGCTCAGCGCAGCCCTGGAGACGGTGAAGCGGCTGAGCCAGGCAGCGGCCTGGCTGCTCGCGCGCAGGACGGCGGGCCCCCTCACGGCGGGTTTCCTGGCCCCCGAGGACGTCGACGCCGTCCAGAGCGCGCTCACCGCACCGGGCGTGGAGACGTATCTGCACGTCAACCGCTTTGAACAGGACTTCAAGAGCGTCGTCAGCACATACGCCGACGGCGGTCGGCTCGTCCTGTTCATCGACGACCTGGACCGCTGCCACGAGGACGCGGCGATCACCGTGCTCGACTCCCTGAAACTCTTCATGGGCGAGGGCTCGTGTGTCTTCGTCCTCGCCATGGACTATCAGGTCGTCGCGGACGCGGCGGCCAGACGGTTCGACAGCGAACGCACGGACGGCGCGCGCGGACGTCAGTACCTGGAGAAGCTGATCCACTTTCCGTTCCACCTGCCCGTGATCCCGTTCGAGTCACTGCAACTGCACCTTCAGGACGAGGTCACGGACCCGGCGCTGACGGGCTCACGCGAGCTCTGGGAGCTCATCGAGGTCGCCTTCACGGCCAACCCGCGACGCGTGCGCCGCTTCGTCAACGGCCTGAACCACACGGCCCTGACGCTGCACGAGCACAACGACCCGCCCGGGCGGGAGCGGCTGCTGCACGCGGGCACCCTCCTCGCGTTCCAGATCATGCACCCCGACTTCTACTCCGCCCTGCAGCGCGATCCCGGCGTCTGGGCGCGGTTCGACGAGGCCGAGTTCGCCAAGACCGAACTCGGTGGGCAGGACGCGGAGCTCGCCAGAAGGAACCCTGGGGTACGGCGGCTGATCGCGGCGGTCTCGTCGCGGCGCACGGGTTTCGACTTCCCCCCGCCGCCGACGGCCACCGTGATCAGACTGCTGACCGAGGTGTTGACGGTCGCCGGCGGATCGGCCGCGGCCGAGGGGGTGGCCCGTGGCGCGTGACACCGAATCCGACGTCGGGTATGCGGTCGGCCTGGACCTGGGAGACGGGGAGAGCTCCCTGTGTTGGCTGCCGACGCACGGCCGGAGCAAAGCGCGGGTCTACACCAGGGGAACCGACGGCGCCGCCATCGTGACGGCCCTGGGGCGCGAGCGCCTGGACCAGGGCGGATACCGGTACGTCATCGGCGAAGCGGCCGTGATGGCGCAGAACGTCCTGCACTTCAGCGTCAACTTCAAGTCCCGGCCGGACCCGCAGGACCTGGCCGTCCCGGAAGCCGTCCAGTTCGCCCAGATCCTCCTCACCGAGTTCTTGTCCCGGCACCCCGAGGTCAGGGGGGACTGCGTGGTGTACGTCGGTCACCCCACGGGCTGGGACGACGTATCGGTGGCGACGTACGCACGGCACTTTTCGTCGATGAACGTTCCCGTGCGGCTCGTGGCGGAGTCCCAGTCAGCGCTCGTGCACGTCAGGGACCGAAGAGGCGGACGGCGGGAGGAACGCCGGCTCGACCGGGTCCTGGTCGTCGACATCGGCTCCTCCACGACCGACTTCACGTTCGTGGAGGACCTGATCCCGAGGAACCTTCCGGTGGGCTCCGATCTGGGTTGTGCCGTGATCGACCGGGAGCTTGCCAGGATGGTGCGGGAGGCGTTCGCGGGGGACGAAAAGTTCACCAGGGCTCTGGGCCGGGACGATTCGGGGGAGCAGATGCTGCTGCTCGCATGCCGCCGGGCGAAGGAAGCACAGTTCACCGGGACGGATGTCCGTCTCCAGGATCTCCAGGTCGGCTGTGACCCCCGGTTCAGCCCCTTCCTGGGCCCCACTTTGGGCTGGCTCAGGGGCGTGGACGTTCCAGGGCGCGTCGTGCGTGGGCCGGGCGGCTGGGCCGAGGCCTTCGCGGACGTGCTGACGGAGGTGCGGGGCCTGCTCGGCGCGACCCAGCCCGAGCTGGTGGTGATCACCGGAGGCGGATCGCGTATGCCCGTGGCACGCCGGCTGTGTCTCGACGCGTTCCCGGAGGCCACCGTCGAGAGCGACACCGACCCTTCCCAGTCCGTGACCCGGGGGCTCGCCAGCGTCGGGCGGCACCGAGTCAACGTGGCACGGTTCCGGCACGACATCCATGCGCTCAAGGACCGGCCGGACTTCGAGGAGAAGATCCGCGCCGGCCTGCTCGACGCGTTCGACCAGGCAAGGAACACCCTTCTGACCCGCCTGCTGGAAAGGGCCGATGACGGCAACGCCGATGCCGAGGACGAACAGGACATCGACGCACTCATCCGAAGGCTCACCGGGATGGACCAGGTGCTCGCTCGCCTGCGCGTACGCCTCAACGCCGAACTCACTCCCATGGCCCTGGAAATCTGCCGCAAATACGACATCAGGGATGACCAGTTCATGCTGGAGCTCGTCCTGCCCGGGGTCATCGGCACCGCCATCAGCGCGCGGATCCGTCCCATGTGGCGCACGTTGCGCGGTGCCCAGTCCGTGCTCAAGACGATCGGAAGCATGGGAGGGCTCGGCCTCTACGCGTTGAGGTTTGCGACCAAGAACGCGAAGCATGTCGCGCAGCTGGGCGCGATGGGAGCCATCGCCGGCGGCGTGCTGGCTCTCCCGAAGGCGACGGAGATGGCCGCCCGCAGACTCATCCGTACGACACTGGAGAACGCGCAGCTCGATCCCACCGAGGTGGCCAGCGTGGTCACCCACGTGGCCGAGCAGATCACCGAGCAGATGGACCGCCGCGCCCAGGAGGTCGAGCGCTTCGTCTCCGACACGACCCAGCCCTGAGGCTGGGCCGTAGTGACGTGAGTCGCAGACTCCTGGTACAGGTTGCGAGTGAGGGGCGTGTGCATGATCGGATGGATCGATGCGTACCCCCCACCGCATAACCACGCAGCCCTACACAAACCCCTACGAGGAGCTCGCCGCACTGGACGACGGTCCGCTGGACGAGTTCCTCCACGAGGACATACCGGAAGAGCGGGACGAGGCGGCGGCCCAGGACGATCCCTGGGCCCCGCCCAATCACCGCCGGGGCAGCCGCCACCGTCGCCGCGGTCGCTTCGCGGGGCTCCCCCTCGCGCTGAAGGCGGTCGTCGGCCTCGTCGTGCTCGCCGCCTTCCTCACCCTCGCCGACCGCTGGGCCCTGCTGTACGCCGAACGCAGAGCGGCGGACACCCTCAAGGACCGCATGCATCTGGCGGCGGCCCCCGAAGTCGAGATCGACGGCTTCCCCTTCCTCACCCAACTCGCCGACGAGCGGCTGGACTCGGTCAAGGTGACCGTCCCCGACGTGGCCGCCGACCGGGTCTCGCTCGCGCAGGTCACGGCGACGGCACGGAACGTACGACTGGACACCGACGGCCTCGCCTCGGTGCGCGGCGCCGACGTGCCCGAACTGGAGGGCGACGTCCTGCTCTCCTTCGCCGATCTGAACCGTGAACTCGGCGCGTCCCAGGTGACGTTCACGGGCGAGGGCCACGACCGGGTCCGGGCGCGCGGCACCCTGCCGGTCGCCGGACACGACCTCCGCCTGCGCGCCGAGGCCCAGATCGTGCGCGAGGGCGACCGCGGCATCGCCACGCACATCGGCGGAATGCGCCTGGACGTCGGCGACCTGGCCACGTACCGCCCGGGCGTCCGCGCCTCCGAGGGCCTGCACCTCAGCCGCCGCTCGGTGGCCCGTCTCGCCCAGGAGAGCCGCAAGGCGAAGGCGCTGCTGTCGATCCCGTCGGTCGTACGGCGTCTCGGGGTCCCCGACTCCGTCGTGCGCGAGGCCCTGCGCAACGAGTCCAAGCTCACCGAACTGACGGGCACCCCGCGCTTCGCCCACCGCGCCATGAAGCTCAACCTCATCGACCTGGCCCTGGACCACCCCGGGCTGCTCAAGCGCCTCGGCTTCGACCCCGCCCTCCTCGACGCCCTGCCCCGCCTCACCCGCCCGGTCCTCGCCGACCAGCTCTCCCTCGGCTTCCGCCTGCCCGAGCCGCCGAGCGGACAGCTGCGGCTCAGGGACGTGCGGGTGGAGAAGGACGGGATCAGGGTGCGGCTGGAGGGGGCGGGGCTGGCGGTCGGCCGGAAATAGAGGGAGGACGCGCGGCGTCAGGCGACCCGGTGGACGCGCTGCGTGTCGAGCTCGTAGCGGGCGCCGACGATGGCCAGCCTGCCCTCGTTCACCTTGGCGGCGAGGTCGGGCTCCGCGGCCAGGCGGGCGCGGACGGCCCGTACGTTGGCGTCGATGGTGGAGTCGACGCGGGCGTCGCCCTCCTTGGTGCGGTCGATGTTCGGCGCGATCTGGTCGGCGATGTACTGGATGTGCGCCGGCAGCGGCTCGCCGGTCAGGTCCGCCTGGACCGCGGCCTTCACGGCGCCGCACGACTGGTGCCCGAGCACCAGGACCAGCGGGATGTCCAGTTCGAGCACACCGTAGGCGACGCTGCCGAGCACGGCCTCGTCCAGGACCTCACCGGCGGAGCGCACGGTCATGAGGTCACCGAGGCCCTGGTCGAAGACCAGCTCCGGAGGCACGCGGGAGTCGATGCAGCCGAGGACGACGGCGAACGGGTGCTGACCCGACGTCAGGCTCTGCCGCACGGCGGGCGACTCGTCCGGGTGCCGCTCCCGGTAGGTGCGCCAGCGCAGGTTGCCCGCGGCGAGTTCACGCAGGGCTTCCTCGGGAGTGCCGGGCCGATGACGCAGCGGGGCGGCCGGAGCGGCGGAGGCGGGGGTGGCGGCGAGGGTGGCCGCGGCGCCCAGGGCCGCCGCCCCCGTCAGCCCGGTGCGAAGGAGTGCGCGCCGGGCGAAGGTGGATATGGCCGGCTTGGAGCCGGCACCTCTGTCGGAGTTCACGGGGTGGAACGTATGCCCGAATCCGGTAGAGAACGCTTGCGTTACCGATTCATGGCCGGGCGCGGGAGACTTCTGGGCTGACATTGGTCCGCCCTTGACGATCTCCCGCGCCTTTCTTGACCTTTCAAGGAGTTGGAGGGGTATCGGGGAGTCGTAGGCGTCGTCAGGAGGCCGTGGGCGTCCAGCCCCCGAGCCAGTCGCCGACCTCCTGCCCGGCGGCCTCAGCGTCGGTCAGCTGCGGCCGCTCGCTGCTCGCGCCGCCCGCACCCGCGCCGCTGTTCCTGTACTCGGCGAACCGGTCGTCCTTCCAGGAGAAGCCGCCCATGTCGGACCACGGGGTGGCCTTGATCGCGGCGCTCAGGGTCGTGTTGCGGACCGTGGTCTGCGGGTCGAGGGACGCGTCACCGCCGGCGTGCCAGTTGCGGCCGAGGAAGAAGGAACGGTCGGACACGTCGCCGTTGACCGTGGAGTTGGCGATCAGGATGCCCTTGCGGTTCGCGGCGGTCGACGGGGCGGTGACGTACCCCGCCGACGTGCCGGCCCAGCGCTTCTTCAGCGTGATGACGGACCGGTCGATCACCGCGGTCGCGCGGCCGAAGATGAAGTCGACGTTGCCGACGACGTAGGAGTTCGTCATGTAGACGCGGCCGAGCCTGTCCTTGGACGCGGTGTCCACGAGCAGGGTGTCCTGGTCGCCGCCGACGATGACGCCGTCGAGGAAGACCTTGTCGGCGGCAGTGCGCAGGGCGACGGCCTGGTGGCCGTTCAGGCTCTGGTTGGCCTTCTCGTCGAAGTCGTTGTTGATCGTCAGGTTGCGGGCCTGGAAGTCGTCGGCCTCGACGGCGACGGTGGCGCTGCCGCCCGTGCCGTAGGTGCCGCCGCCCGGCTTGGGCGTGCCGGCCGCGTTGTTGTGGACGATCACCGTGTCCCTACGGCTGCCGCCCGTGCCCTGGATGGTGACGTGCGGCCTGTCGGAGGGGACCTTGACCGTCTCCCGGTACGTGCCCGGCTTGACGGCGATCACGACGCGCGAGGCGTTGTTCGCCGGTACGGCGTTCACGGCGGCCTGCACGGTCGTGTACTGCCCGCTGCCGTCCTTGGCGACGGTGAGGGTGGTGGCGGCGGCCTTCGTCGTGCCGGAGGCGGTGGCCGTCGTACCTATGGAACTCCGCGGACCCGACCCGGACTTGAGCAGCGCCGGCACATCGGCGGCCTTGTCGAGCGTGTACGAGTAGTAGCTCCTCGGGTCGAAGGCCGTACCGCCGCTCTCGTTGCGCCCGCTGGTCCCGGAGAAGACGCTGCCGCGCTGGACGAGCGTCGCGGTGCTGTCCTTGATGACAGGGTTGTTGACGCCCTGGAAGTACGAGTTCTCCAGCACCATCTTCGTCTTGCCGCGCGAGTAGTTGCCGTACGACGACTTGATGTCCGTGTTGGGGACATCCTCGAGGAAGTTGTTGTAGAGGTGCGCATGGGCGGCGTTGTCGGTGGACGGGTTGCGCTGCTCGGTCTCCCGCACCCAGGTGTGGTGGACGGTGATGTCGGTGACGACGTTGTCCGTCCACCCGATACCGAAGGCCTTGTTGTCGTTGCTCAGCTTGTTCCAGGACACGGTCACGTACGTGCTGTCCTTGCGGACGTCGATGAGCCCGTCGGCCATGTGCCGCAGATCGTTGTGATCGATCCAGACATGATGGGCACCGTCCATCTGGATGGCGTCGAAGTCGTGGTCCTTGTCGTTCCAGATGCCCTGGTAGGTGTCCCGGATGGTGAGGTTCCGGATGATCACGTTGTGGACGCCGGAGCCGAGGAAGAACCCACCGCCGACGATCTGCCCGGAGGTCCCGGACCCGACGATGGTCTTGTTGCTCTGAACCTTGATCTCCTTCCCGACGGGGGAGATGTCGATGGTCCCGGCCACGACGATGACGTACGGCTCGGCGGCCGTGGCGTACTTCTCCAGATCGGCCTGCGTCTTCACGGTGACGATCTGTCCGTCCCGGCCGCCGTACGTGCCGTTCTGGCCGAGGGCGTTGACGGAGGCGAACCCGTCGGCGGTGGCGGTCGCCCAGGCGGGGGCGGCGGAGGTCGCGGCGGCGGCCCTTTGCTGGGTGCCTTCGCCGAGGAGGCCGAGATCCGTGCCGTAGGCCAGAGTTCCGGCGGCGGTCAGGGCCAGCGGGACCCCGACGGCCAGGGCCTTGCGGCTTCTGCGGTGGCGGGCCTTGCTGTGCTGCTCGCTCATACGGTGATCCGTTCCGTGCGGGGAATGGTCTGACGACCGGTCGCCGCACGGAACGGGAAGGTTGCCGCCCTCAGGGCCCTGTCCGCAGCCTTGTGGTGCCTCGGCCGAACGTCAGAGGGCGACCAGGTCGATGACGTTGATCACGACGTGGCGGTTGGACACGACGTCGCTGATGGTTACCCCGGCATCGTCCCCGTCCGAGACAGCAAGAACCCTGACGACGGCCAAGTACTCGTCTTCGGGGCAACCCCGTGGGCGTCCTTCCTGGCCGGGATCAAGAGCTAGGCGCCGCGGTCACGTCGTCGTCCGCCGCCGGGGCGTTGCGGTTCTGCCGGCTCAGGTGGACGGCGTGGAGCAGGGTGCCGACCGCTGCGGCGCCGCTCAGCAGGGAGCCGAAGGCCGCGATCAGGGAGCCGGCGCCGTCGCCACCGCCCGGGGGCACCGCGACGACAGTGTGGGTCACGACGGTCCCCGGGGTCGGGAGTTCGCTCGGGCCTGTGGGCGTATAGGGCGGCCCGGTCGGTGGGGCGGTCCATCCAGCGGTCGGTTCCTCGGTCGCTCCGTCGCCCCCTCCGTCGGTCGGCTCCGGAGTCCCTCCCTGGCCGGGGTCCGTAGGTTCCGTCGGCTCCACGGTGTACCAACTGGTCGAGGCGGACCCTCCCGAGCGCGGCCCCTCATCCGACCCTGACACCACAGCCAGGACGAGGAGCGAGACAGTACCGGCCGTGAACACGAGGCCCAGGGTGATCCACAGGGCGATCTTCGGTAGCGAGTTCTTCAACATGGCTCCCCCTCGTCTCAAGCGTAGGGGGAAGTGACCGGGAAGTGGATCTCCTTCCCGGCCGCTTTGGGTGAGCAACTCCGCCAAGCCGCAGTCGAATTGGGGCCGCGCCTACTGCTGCGGCTCCGCGGGCGGAGGCGTGGGCGCCCCCGGCAGCCGTACCGTCGCCACCGTGCCGCCGCCCTCCGCGCGGGCCAGCGTGACCTCCCCGCCCGCCTGCGCGACCGTACGGGCGACGATCGACAGGCCCAGCCCCGAGCCCGGCAGGGCCCGTGCGCTCGGTGAGCGCCAGAAGCGGTCGAAGACGTGGGGGAGTTCGTCTGCGGGGATGCCGGGGCCGTGGTCGCGGACGGTGAGGACGCCGTCGGCGAGTCGCACCTCGATCGTGCCGCCCTCCGGGCTGAACTTCACCGCGTTGTCGAGGACGTTGACCACCGCGCGCTCCAGGGCCGCCGGTTCCGCGCGGACGTACCAGGGCTGCAGGTCGGCGTTGATCGTCAGCTCGGGGCCACGCAGCCGTGCCCGGCGCAGTGCGGCCTCGACGGTCTCCTCCAGCGAGATCACCTGGACGCGCTCACCGCGCTGGCCCTCCGAGCGGGACAGTTCCTGCAAGTCGCCGATGAGGGAGGCCAGTTCGGTCACCTGGGCCTTCACCGAGGCGAGGAGGGCCTTGCGGTCCGCCTCGGGGATCGGGCGGCCCGTCTCCTCGCTGCGGGTGAGCAGTTCGATGTTGGTGCGCAACGACGTCAGCGGCGTCCGGAGTTCATGGCCCGCGTCCGCGATGAGCTGTTGCTGGAGTTCGCGGGAGCTGGCCAGGGCCGACGTCATGGAGTTGAAGGAGCGGGACAGGCGGGCCACCTCGTCCTCGGAGTCGTCCTCGACGGGGATGCGGATGTTCAGGTCCTCCGTGCGGGCCACGTGCTCCACGGCGTCGGTGAGCTTGTCGACGGGGCGGAGACCGGCGCGGGCCACCGCGAGACCGGCGGCTCCGGCGCCGATCACTCCGACGCCGGAGACGAGGAGGAGGATCAGGGCGAGGTCGTTCAGGGTCGAATGGGTGTTCTTGAGCGGGATCGCGATGAGGAGGGCCGTGTCGGGATACAGCTGCGGCGGTCCGGCCGGGCCCTCGACGATCAGCGGCACGGTGAGCACACGTACGGCATTGCCGTTCGTGTCGGTGCCGTTGCGCTTCACCCCGTCGAGGGTCTTCGTGTCGAAGGGGGTCCCGGGATTCGCGTTCTTGACCACCTCCTCGTCGGCGCCGGTGACCTTCACCGTGCCCGCCGAGTTCGCGGAGACGCAGGGTGTCCCGTCCGCCTTGACCAGCTGGAGGTAGTTGGGCTGCGTCCGCAGCTCGCGCTCGCTGTTGCCGGTCTGGTCGGTCGGCACGGTCTGCGGGCAGGCCTGGAGCAGCCTCACGACCTGGCTGTACGGCTGCGGCTCCGACGCCAGCCTCTTGAGGTCGGCGTCGACCTGGTCGTACAGCTTCCCCTGCACGATGAACCAACAGGTCACCGAAACCGCGGCCACCGCGAACGCCACCGCCGCCGCCACCAGCAGCGCCAGCCGCGACCGGATCGGCAGCGACCGGAACCGGCGCAGAACCTTGCTCACTCGGCCCCGCCCTGCCGCAGCACATACCCCACGCCCCGCACCGTGTGCACGAGCCGCGGCTCGCCGCCCGCCTCGGTCTTGCGGCGCAGGTACATGACGTACACATCGAGGGAGTTGGACGAGGGCTCGAAGTCGAAGCCCCAGACCGCCTTCAGGATCTGCTCACGCGTCAGCACCTGGCGCGGGTGCGCCATGAACATCTCCAGCAGCGTGAACTCCGTACGGGTCAGCTCCACCGGCCGCCCGCCCCGCGTGACCTCCCGCGTCGCCAGGTTCATGCGCAGGTCCGCGAAGGCCAGCGCCTCGTCGTCCTGCGCCGGGCCCGCACCGGCCGCCGCCGCGTACGAGCTGCGCCGCAGCAGGGCCCGGACCCGGGCGAACAGTTCGTCCAGTTCGAAGGGCTTGACCAGGTAGTCGTCCGCCCCCGCGTCCAGCCCCGTCACCCGGTCGCCCACCGTGTCGCGGGCCGTCAGCATCAGGATCGGCGTCGTGTCGCCCGCGCCGCGGATACGGCGGGCCGCGGTCAGGCCGTCCATGCGGGGCATCTGGATGTCGAGGACCACCAGGTCGGGCCGGTAGGCCGTCGCCTTCTCCAGGGCGTCGGCGCCGTCGACCGCGACCTCGGTGTCGTACCCCTCGAAGGCGAGGCTGCGCTGAAGTGCTTCGCGCACCGCCGGCTCGTCGTCGACGATCAGGATGCGCTGGGGGTCACGGTCGCCATCGGCGGGGCTCATGGGCTCGGGATCCTCGGGTGTGATGGGGACAGGGGGCTGAGCGGCTCGACGCCTCAACGCCTTCAGCCTCGCATGACTCTCGGCCTTCTCGGGCTTCTCGGCCTGCTCGGCGTTCGCGGCATTCTCAGCCCCGTACGGTACGGCGGCGGCCGCGGGCCGCGGCGGTCCTGCGGCCGGTGCCGAGCCCGGCGGTGGTCGCCAGTTCCGGAGCCCGCGAGGGCGGGGCCGTCGGCGGGTGCAGGGCGCCGGCGACCGCGAGGGCCAGGGCGAAGTCGGCCGCGCCGAAGCCAGTCGTGGTGTGCTCAACCTGCTGGATCATGACGTACTCCTACGGCTCGGGCTTCGGTGAAGTCAGTGCTGCCGTGAAGTCAGTTCTGCGAACCCGACCGCAGCTTCGCCAGGTCGGACTTGACGGTGTTGATCGGGATGGCGAAGCCGAGGCCCACGCTGCCCGCGTCGGACGAACCCGAGCCGGCGGCCGAGTACATCGCGGAGTTGATGCCGATGATGTTGCCGTTCATGTCGATCAGCGCGCCGCCGGAGTTGCCGGGGTTCAGGGACGCGTCGGTCTGGATCGCCTTGTACGTCGTCGTCGACGAACCGGTGTCGCCGTTGAACTGCTGACCGCCGAACTCGAACGGCCATCCGCCGTCCGGCTGCTGTTGCTGCTGCCCCTCGTTCGTCGAGACGGTCACGTCCCGGTCGAGGGCGGAGACGATGCCGCTGGTGACCGTGCCGGTCAGGCCCTCGGGGGAGCCGATCGCCACGACCTCGTCGCCGACCTGGACGCCGTCGGAGTTGCCGAGCGTGGCCGGCGTCAGCCCGGAGGCGTCGTGCAGCTTGATCAGCGCGAGGTCCTTGCTGCTGTCGGTGCCGACGACCTCGGCGGTGTACTGCTTGCCGTCGCTGGTCCTCACCTTGACCGACGAGGCACCGGCCACCACGTGGTTGTTGGTGACGATCTCGCCGTCGCTGGTGATGATCACGCCGGAACCGGTGGAGGACCCGGCGTTGGACTGGGCGTTGATCTCGACGATGCTCGGGCTGACCGCCTTGGCCACCCCGGACACCGTGCCCTTCTGACTGGACGGGACGACGTTGGTGGTGGTGGAGCCGGCTGCGGCGACGGTGTCGTTGCCGGTCAGCTCCTGGATGCCGTACGCCGTCCCGCCCCCGATCGCCGCGGCGACGATCGCCACGGCGGCGAGCAGAGCGACGGGACCGCGATTGCGGCGCCGTGCCTTCGGCGCCTGGGCCACGGGCTCGGCGAGGAGAGCGGTGGGGGCTCCGCCGCCGCCCGCCCGGACCGTCGGCTCGTGCGCCGGCGGGGGCGGCCACTCGGGGTTCACCGGGGAGGAGGAGGCGTGCTGCTGGGCGCCCTGGTAGGGGTTCGCGTACTGCTCGTACTCGCCGTCGCGGCGGAAGCTCTCGGTCATGCCACTGAGCTTGTCGCCCGACCATGAGAGCTCCCTGAGTGCTCCCTGAGAAGCCCGGCAGAACCTCGTATGCCCGATATAAAGCCCCCCACTGGGAAAGCCAACGGGACTGCGACGCCCCTGGGGGCGCGGGGAACTGCGCGAGAAATTACAGACGACCGGCAGCCGCGAAAGGACAGAACCACCCGAGCTGTCAGGCGCACCCGCAAGACCGTCGGACGACAAGCCGCGACGGAAACACCTTCAGCCGCTCACGCCGCGACCCCGCCACCCGCAACCCGTCATCGAGCACCAGATCCACCGCGGCCCGAGCCATGGCCGACCGGTCGGACGCGACAGTGGTCAGCGGAGGATCCGCCAACGCCGCTTCCTTGATGTCGTCGAACCCGGCGACGGCCAACTCCCCCGGCACATCCAGGCGAAGCTCCCGCGCCGCCCGCAGCACACCGATGGCCTGGTCGTCGGTGGAACAGAAGATCGCCGGCGGCCGGCCGGGGCCGGAGAGAATGCCGAGCGCCACCTGATACGCGTCGTAGCGGTTGTACGGCGCCTCGAACAGCCGCCCCTCCGTCGGGATCCCGGCCTCGGCCATCGCCCGCCGCCAGCCCTCGACGTGATCGGAGACCGGGTCGCCGACCGCCGGCGTCTCCGCGGTGCCGCCCATACAGGCGACGTACGCGTAGCCGTGCTCCAGGAGGTGGCGTACGGCGAGCTGGGCGCCGCCCAGGTCGTCCGTGACGACGGCGACGTCGTCTATGGCTTCCGGTCGCTCGTGCAGCAGCACCACCCGGGCGTCCCAGGCCTCGATCTCGGCGGCGGCCAGGTCGTTCAGGGCGTGGGAGACGAGGATGAGCCCCGACACCCGCATGCCGAGGAAGGCCCGCAGATAGTGGACCTCGCGCTCGCCGACGTAGTCGGAGTTGCCGACGAGGACCATTTTCCCGCGCTCGGCCGCGGCCCACTCGACCGCGTGCGCCATCTCCCCGAAGAAGGGCTGGCGCGCGTCCGGGACGATCAGGCCTATGAGATCCGTGCGCCGCGAGGCCATCGCCTGGGCGACCCGGTCGGGCCGGTACCCCAGTTCCTTGATCGCGGCGAGGACACGCTCGCGCGTGGCCGGGGCGACCGGCCGGGGTCCGTTGTTGATGACGTAGCTGACGACGGCAGTGGAGGTCCCTGCCAGCCGCGCCACGTCATCCCGAGTCACCTTGGCCACGCGCGGAGTCTACGCGGATGGACCCGCTCTGGGCAGGGCGTGAAGGAGCTTCCCTGTCGCCCGGCTGTCACTCCGCTGTGCGAACGCGACGCCGGTGAGCCCTGTCGGAACGGCCGCGCCTTCCTTTCTATGCCTCGGCCCGCATCTCGACGCCGTCGAGGGCGGCCGTCTCGTCCGGATCTTCCGATTTCGGCCGGTCGGCCTTGGCCTTGGCCTCCTCGGCGGCCCGGTCGACCTTCTCCGGAGTAACGAATCGATAACCGACGTTCCGGACGGTCCCGATGAGCGACTCGTGCTCGGGGCCGAGCTTGGCGCGCAGCCGTCGTACGTGGACGTCGACGGTCCGTGTGCCACCGAAGTAGTCGTAGCCCCAGACCTCCTGGAGGAGCTGCGCGCGCGTGAAGACGCGGCCCGGGTGCTGGGCGAGGTACTTCAGGAGCTCGAACTCCTTGAAGGTCAGGTCGAGGACCCGGCCCTTGAGCTTGGCGCTGTACGTCGCCTCGTCGACCGACAGGTCGCCGTTGCGGATCTCCATGGGGGAGTCGTCGGCGACGATCTGCTGACGGCCCATGGCGAGCCGGAGACGGGCCTCGACCTCCGCCGGGCCGGCGGTGTCGAGGAGTACGTCGTCGATGCCCCAGTCGGCGGTGACGGCGGCGAGGCCGCCCTCGGTCACGACGAGGACGAGGGGGCAGCCGGGGCCGGTGGAGCGCAGCAGCTGGCAGAGGCTGCGGACCTGAGGAAGGTCGCGCCGGCCGTCGATGAGGATGACGTCGGCGCCCGGGGTGTCGACGAGGGCGGGTCCTTCCGCCGGTGCCACGCGCACGTTGTGCAGCAGCAGGCCGAGGGCCGGGAGCACCTCCGTCGACGGCTGGAGGGCGTTGGTCAGGAGCAGCAGAGAACTCATACGTCTGGTTCCTCCTCGGTCCCTGCGAGGACATGTGCGGTACGGAACTGCTCTGCGATCCCGAAGGCCCGTACACCTGCGGTTTCCCGCGTCGTATACAACGCTTCCGAAAGCACAAAAGGACCCGGGGGCTACGCTGCCCGAGTCCTCTGCCCAGCAGAATAGCCCACATGAGCAACGGTCCGGCAGGTCATGTGGCACGATCGACGATTCGTCCGAACTCTGAGACATCCAGACGTACACCTTTGCGGACGTTTCTGCACACGGACGACGGCGTGACGATCGATTCCGTATACGACCCGGGTGCGGTCGTATACGACTCCTCCCGTCCATCTGCCGGTGACCTGGCGTTCGTCGTCGCCCACGGCTTCACGGGGGACGTGGACCGGCCACATGTGCGACGGGTGGCGGAGGCCTTCACGCGGCACGGGGCCGTCGTCACCTTCTCCTTCCGGGGGCACGGCGCGTCCGGCGGGCGGTCGACGGTCGGGGACCGCGAGGTGCTCGACCTGGCGGCCGCGGTGCGGTGGGCCCGCGAACTCGGGCACGCGCGCGTGGTGACCGTCGGGTTCTCCATGGGCGGCTCGGTGGCGCTGCGGCATGCGGCGCTGTACGGCGAGAACCGCAGGGACGGTGGGGAGACGGAGGAGTGCGGGGCACATACGGACGCGGTGGTGTCCGTGAGTGCGCCGGCGCGCTGGTACTACCGGGGTACGCCCCCCATGCGCCGTCTGCACTGGCTGGTGACCCGGCCCGAGGGACGTCTGGTGAGCCGCTACGGATTCCGTACCCGGATCCACCACCGTCAGTGGAACCCGGTACCGATGTCCCCGGTGGAGTCGGTCCCGCTCATCGCGCCGGCCCCGTTGCTGATCGTGCACGGCGACCGGGACGGCTACTTTCCGCTCGACCACCCGCGCACGCTGGCCGAGGCGGCGGGTGACCACGGTGAACTGTGGCTGGAGCCGGGCATGGGGCATGCCGAGCACGCGGCCACCGACGAGCTGCTGGACCGCATCGGGGCCTGGGCCGGCGCGTAAGGCCCTGTCGTCACATTCCCGCCTGCCCGGCGGCGTCTGGCACGCACGCTCGCCGCGTTGCCGAACCGCCCACGTGGCTCCGCCACGAGGGCGCTCCGGCGCCTTGCTATCGCACGCACCAGACGCCGTCGGGCCCGCCCTGCGGGCGGACGACGGGAATGTGACGACAGGGCCTAACCTGGCGGAGTACACAGCCGATCGATTGAGGGACCGGATGCCAAAGGTCACGGTGCGCTACTGGGCCGCCGCGAAGGCCGCGGCCGGGATCGCCGAGGAGCCGTTCGACGCCGCCACGCTCGCCGAGGCGCTCGACGCTGCGCGGGAGCGACACCCCGGGGAACTGACGCGCGTACTGCGGCGATGCTCGTTCCTCGTCGACGGTGACCCCGTGGGCACCCGCGCACATGAGACGGTACGGCTGGCCGACGGCGGCACGGTCGAGGTGCTCCCGCCGTTCGCAGGAGGGTGACGATGACCGACCAGCCGTATCAGGGACACCAGGGTCAGGGATACGACGGGTACGACCCGTATCAGCAGTCCGCGCCGACACCGGCACCGCAGGCGTGGCCCGGGCAGCAGCCGCACGACGATCAGCAGGCCGCCCAGCAGTACACGCAGCAGTGGCAGGGGCAGACCTGGGAGACGCAGGTGCAGCCCCCGGTGCCGTCGGCCTCGGCGGCGGAGACCTCGTATCTGCCGTCGCAGGGGGCGGGGGCGGCGTATGCGGGGTACCAGGGCGGCGAGTCGTCCGGGTACCGGACGGGGGGCTGGGACGGTGTGGCGCAGGGCCGGCAGGCCCAGACCCAGCAGGCCCAGGCCCAGGCCCAGGCCCAGGCCCAGGGCCATGCCCAGTTCCAGGCACCCGCACAGCCGCGGAGCCACACGCAGACTCCCGCCCCCCAGCCCGAGGCGGAAGCAGAGCCGGGCGACGGCCCCGCCTACGGCCCCGCGACCGTTTCCGGCAACGCCCGGATCACGGACGCCCAGCGGGCCCGGCTGGAGGGCCGTTCGCCGATCATCGAGCCGGGGATGCAGCCGGCCGCCCTCACGGCACTGCTGGGGCTGCTGCTCTCGGCGACGGCGGCGGTCGGGTCGTACGCCCTCCTGGTACCCCTCGTCGCCCTGCAGGCGGTGACCGCGGCGGGCTGGTTCCGGCTGAACGGCATGTGGCCCGCCCGGCAGGGCATCGCGCTGGCCTTCGCGGGCGCGCTGACGGCGGACGTGGCGCTGCTGGCGGCCGACGGTGCGCCGGCGGCGATCCTCGGGACGCTGGGTGTGTGGGTGCTGCTGGCGCTGGTTCTGCAGCTCCGTTCGCACGCCGAACCGGACGAGCGGATGTACGGCCTGATGGCGACGGTCGCCTCGGCGGCGCTGTCGGTCCTCGCGGCCGGGTACCTCGCGGCCGACGCGGATGCGGTGACCGTGGGTGCGTTGGCGGTCGCGGTCGCCGTCCTGGCGCGGGCGCTGCCGCTGCCGACGCCGGCGTCTGTGGTGGTCGCGTTGCTTGCGGCGGCCGGGGCGGGGGTCGCGGGGGGCGCGATGACCGGGGTGGGGGCCGGTGGGGCGCTGCTCGGGGCGGGGGCGGCTGTGTGCGCCCTGATCGGGCACCGGGTGGCCGCCTACGACTATCCGTCGAGGTTCGTCCACTTCACGGCGGGGGTCGCCCTGCCGCTGTCGGCTGCGGCGCCGGCGGTGTACGTGCTGGGGCGGGCGCTGCTCTGAGACAACCGGGGGTTTTGCATCGCCCCAAGGGGCGCGGGGAACTGCGCGACCGGCCCCCGACAGCCGTTGGTCGCGCAACCCGCACCAGCACCAAGGCGCGCCGAGCAAGCCGGCCTGTCACAGGTGATCGACAATCTGCCGGTCTTTCCCCCACCGCAGGGTTACCCTCGCGCTGGACGGCCACCCGGTCGTCCTGACCGTCGTGACCGTGACGGTCGTCTTCGATGACCGCCCAGGTGGGGGGAACACCACAACATGCGCGCCCTGCGGATACTGCTGATCGTCGCCGTCATACTCGGCGGCCTCTTCGTGCTGGCCGACCGGCTCGCCGTCGGGTTCGCCGAGGACGAGGCGGCCGGCAAGCTCCAGGCCAACGAGAACCTCGCCGCCGCCCCGGACGTGTCGATCAAGGGCTTCCCCTTCCTGACCCAGGTCGTCAGCGGCACGCTGGACGACGTCGAGGTCGGCATCAAGGACTACGAGGCGACCGCCGGCACCGACGGCAGGACGATCCGGATCGACGACCTCAAGGCGAACATGAAGGGCGTCGAGTTCTCCGGCGACTACAGCTCCGCCACCGCGGCCACCGCGACCGGCACCGCGTCCATCACCTACGCCGAGCTGCTGAAGACCGCCAAGTCCGAGCCCACCCAGGTCGCCCCCGGCGTCACCGCCAACGTCATCGGCCTCTCCGACGGCGGCAACGGCAAGATCAAGGTCGCCGTCGAGGGCACCGTCCTCGGCAAGAAGCTGCCCGAGCCGGTCTACGTCCTCAGCTCCGTCACCGCCCAGGGATCCACCGTGAAGGTGCACGCCGACACCCTGCCCGAGTTCGGTGGGGCCGCCATCGCCGAGGCCCGGGTCCGTGCGATCACCGACTTCGAGCAGAAGATCGACGGCCTCCCCGGCGGCATCCAGCTGGACAAGGTCCAGGCGGCGAAGAGCGGCGTCGAGATCACGGTGAAGGGTTCGAACGTCCGCCTCGCCGGGTAGTACGGGGTCCGGAACGATCCGTATGGAGCGCATGAGAGCCCTACGGATCGCCGTCGGATCGCCGTCGGACCGCCGTGTCCGACTGGCGAGACGGCACCGTCCGCACCGTAGATGGGACCGTGACTGCATGGGCCCGCGGGCCGTGCGGATACGCCCTCCCGGGTGATTCATTCCCACATCCCGGACGATCGCGTCTCGATATATGACACCCCGGTGACACGCCCGCCTGTCCGTCCCTACGATCGAGCCCATGAAGCGACAGGCGGATCTCACGAAGCGGCGGGCAGTAGACCTGTGCCGCGTTGCCGCCATGCTCTGTCGCCCCTTCTGAGCGGAAGCTTCGACTTCTGCGTTTCCCCCCGCCCTGACCAGGGCACAGGTGCGCCGTCTCGGCACGAGCGCGCGCACCTCACGCACTCGCACGTCCCGCCGCCGCAACTGCCCCGGAGGAGAGAAGAGCATGAGCCGCAGCGACGTCCTCGTTGACGCCGACTGGGTCCAGGAGAACCTGGACAACCCCAACATCGCGATCGTGGAGGTGGACGAAGACACGTCCGCCTACGAGAAGAACCACATCCGCAACGCGATCCGCATCGACTGGACGAAGGACCTGCAGGACCCGGTCCGCCGTGACTTCATCGACCAGGAGGGCTTCGAGAAGCTCCTGTCGGCGAAGGGCATCGCCAACGACACGCTGGTGATCCTCTACGGCGGCAACAACAACTGGTTCGCGTCCTACGCCTACTGGTACTTCAAGCTCTACGGCCACGAGAACGTCAAGCTTCTCGACGGCGGCCGCAAGAAGTGGGAGCTGGACGCCCGCGAGCTGGTCGAGGAGGTGCCCGAGCGCCCGACGACCGAGTACAAGGCGAAGGCCCAGGACACCTCCATCCGTGCCTTCCGTGACGACGTCGTCGCCGCGATCGGCTCGAACAACCTGGTCGACGTCCGTTCGCCCGACGAGTTCAGCGGGAAGCTCCTGGCACCCGCCCACCTGCCGCAGGAGCAGTCGCAGCGTCCGGGTCACGTCCCGACCGCCCGCAACATCCCGTGGTCGAAGAACGCCAACGACGACGGCACCTTCAAGTCGGACGACGAGCTCAAGGAGCTCTACGCCGAGGAGCAGGTGGACCTGTCCAAGGACACCATCGCCTACTGCCGTATCGGTGAGCGCTCCGCGCTGACGTGGTTCGTGCTGCAC
This sequence comes from Streptomyces sp. NPDC049627, assembly GCF_044465645.1. Lineage (NCBI taxonomy): Bacteria > Bacillati > Actinomycetota > Actinomycetes > Kitasatosporales > Streptomycetaceae > Streptomyces > Streptomyces sp. NPDC049627. The sequence continues at coordinate 61,074 of NZ_JBITLW010000006.1, forward strand.
GAGCTGCTCGGTGTGGAGAACGTCAAGAACTACGACGGCTCCTGGACCGAGTACGGCTCCCTCGTCGGCGTTCCGATCGAGCTCGGCGCCAACAAGTAAGACCCAACCCGCTCGTAACCCCCGACCGGCCTTCCTTCCGGTCAGACCCCTCTTGGAGAAAGACATGTGTGGAGCGAAGGCCGGCGGCCCCGACGCCTCGACGATCAAGCCCGGTGAGACCACGATCCAGGGTCAGGTGACCCGCGACGGCGAGCCGGTGACGGGCTACGTCCGTCTGCTCGACTCGACCGGCGAGTTCACCGCGGAGGTCCCCACCTCCGCCACGGGCCAGTTCCGCTTCTACGCGGCCGAGGGCACCTGGACCGTACGCGCCCTGGTTCCCGGCGCCACCGCCGACCGCACGGTCGTCGTCGCCGAGAAGGGCGCCCTCGCCGAGGTCGCGATCGCGGTCTGAGCGACCCAGCAGCCGAAGGGCCGCACCCCACGGGTTGGACACCCGGGGTGCGGCCCTTTGCCGTGCCCGGGCGCCCCGGCAGGAGGGACCTACTCTGGACGTATGTACGCACGGCGACGTCACATCTACTTCGCCATGATGGGGACGTGCATCGCGCTCTTCGTCCTGGCCTGGGGTGTCGTGCGCCTCTGGTCGGTCCCGGTGGCCGTGGGAATGTGCGTCGTCGCCATGGTCATCCCGCCGCTCGCCGCGATGGTCGCCAACCGGCGGGGGCCGGAGGACCGCTGGTGGGACGACCCGTCCGGCGACCCGCAGTCCGACGAGTGGTGGGACGAGCTGGACGGCAAGAAGCGCCCCCACTAGAGGGATTGCTCCCCTGAGGACGCCGGTGTCCTCGACCGAGGAGTCACCGGTGAAGAAGGGCAGGCCGCCCGGGCGCCCTCGGCGTCGCCGACACCGAGAGGCGGCTCACCCGTCCCGGCCGTCTCAGTAGACGAGCGCCTGCGTCTCGTCCCCCAGCGCCTCCTGCACGAACACCTGCGCGCCCGCGATCCGTACGCCCTCGATGACGTCCTTCTCCGTGATGTCCCGGCGGGCCGCGCACTGCGTGCACAGGGTCACGCGTCCGCCCGCCAGCAGCGAGTCGAGCAGGTCGGGCAGCGGGGCGGCGTGCGGCAGCTCGAATTCGGCGGCGCGGCCCGGCAGGGCGAACCAGGCGGACTCGCCCGTCAGCCACAGGGACACCTCGACGCCGCTGGCCACGGCCACCGCGGCCACCGTGAAGGCCTGGGAGCAGCGTTCGGGGGCGTCGGCCCCCGCCGTCACCTTGATCACGAGCTTCTTCGCCATGGCCGAATCGTAATCAACTCCTTTGCGGCTCCGCGCAACCCCGAGCCTTGGCCATGAGTCTCCTGTGCGCGCGTCATACGGAACGCGCGCTTCACTTTCGTGGGGGACCTCTTGGAAGTACCCGAAGAAGTCGATGTCGATGGTGATGTGGAAGTCGACACACCGCGCCCGCGCCGCCGTGGGCGTACGGCGCTGCTCATCGCCGCCGCCGCGGTGCTCGGTGTCCTGGCAGGCACCTGTACCGGCTACCTGATCCAGGCCGACCGCGAGCCGACGAAGCTGCCGCCGCTGTCCCAGCCCGTGATCGGCCGGGCCGAGGGAGAGCCCGAGCTGCTGTCGGCCGCCCGGGACCGCCGGGTGAAGACGGACGGCGACCTGCGGAAGCTGCTGGTGGAGCGGCCCAAGGGAGCGAAGGACACCGACAACGAAGCCGGCTCCGACGGCTGGGTCGGTCTCGCCGAGTACGCGGATCTCTACCGCGGGCCGTCCGGCACCTTCAGCAGGCTCGCCAGTGACGAGTTCCGCCGGGCGGCCACGGTCTCGTGGAAGGTCGGCGAGACATACATCGCCGAGTCGTTCCTGGTGCAGTTCCACCAGGAGGACAAGCTGTCGGCCGCCGGATGGGCCGAGAACGGCACCCACTGGGCCGAGAAGGAGGACGACACCCGCAGCTGGCACCTCCCGGGCACCGGAGAGGACAACGGGACGGTGTTCGTCCACGACACCCCCGAGCGCAAGCCCGGCTACCTCCCGCTGTACTCGGCCGAGGCGTACGCCTGGCGCGGTGACATCTGCATGGAGATCCGGATCTGGGACAGCAAGCCGATTCCCAAGGCCAAGATCATGAACCTGGCCCGGCAGCAGATGGAGAAGCTGTGAGCGACCACAAGGAGGCCACCGACAACAAGCCGGTGCGTCGTCGCCGTATCGCCGCCGTCGCCGGAACCGCACTGCTGGCCGCCGCCCTCGTCGCGGGTGTCGGCCACACCGTCGTGACCGTGCGGAACGCCGACCGCGACCCGGGCAAGCCGACCTGGGAGCAGCCGAAGGTCGCCAAGGAGGAGGCCGCGGGCGAGCCGAAGGCGGGATCGCTGAGCGCCCTCTTCGTGCCGTTCGACGCCACCGGCTACAAGCGCGGCCCCGACATCGGGCGGCATGGCGCCGACGTCGAGTTCGACGAGCAGCAGGCCGTCGCCGTGCGCAAGGAGCCGTTGAAGGACCTGCCCCGCTCCACGCGCAAGGTCTTGGAGAAGGAGGTCGACAAGCAGCGCGTCGAGGGCATGGCGATGCGCAGTTACCTGCTCCTCGACGGTTACGCGTTCGACGAGCAGGCCCCTTTCACGGCCCAGGTCACGCTGACGCGGATGGCCAACCGTGACGCCGTACGCAGGCTCTCGACGTCGTTCAACTCCTTCTTCGCGGCCAACGACCTCTTCCGCAAGGGGCCGACGGTCAAGGGGCACAAGGAGGCGCGGTGCTTCCTGACACCCGAGGCCGACGACGAGCAGGACCTGGACCGCCTGTTCTGCTCGGCATACGTCGGTGACGTGCTGGTCAGCGTCAGCGCCAGCGGCCCGAGCCCGCTGGACACCAAGGCCGTGGCCACCTTCCTGACCGCACAACTCGACCGCATCGACGACCCGGGGCAGGCCGTATGACCGAGCAGACCGAGACCCAGGCAGAGAGCCGGGCGGAGACCCCGCCACCGGCGGTGTCGGACGCCCCCGCCCCACCCCCCGCCCGGAAGAACCGCCGTGTCCTGCGTGCCGTCGGCCGCTGGACCGCCGCGGTCACCGTCTTCGGCGTGCTCGGTGCCGGTACGGCATACGGGATCACGCGGATGGAGCGGACGGACGTCCCCGGCCTCGCCACCGAGTCCGACGGGCGCTGGGCCTACCCGGAGCTCACCCGGCCGCCGCTGCCCGCCGGCCGCCCGGCACCGCTCGCGGTGGACAACCATGCCAATGCCCACTACGCGGATCTGCGCGCACTGCTGCTCCCGGCGCCCGAGCGGGCCACCGAGGACAAGGCGCTGCGCGGCGACGACGGCTGGCTCGCCACGAAGGACTTCCTGGCGGTGTACGCGACGGGCAAGGACCGCAGCGAGGCCGGCCAGAGGCTGACCGACTTCGGTCTGCGGCACGTCGCGGCCCGCGGCTGGACCACCCCGGACGGCACCCGTACCGGTGTCTACCTGCTCCAGTTCGACACCGGTGAGGTCGCCGACGTGATCTTCGATGACTTCACCGAGTACGACGCCCCGGTGTACGCGCTGCGGGGCGCCGCCGAGGCGGAGTACGACAAGGGGTTCCCGGCCGCCGCCTCGCTGGAGGGCGTGCGCCGCTTCGCCTACGACGAGTCGAAGCCGTACGGGCCCGAGCAGGTCCGGCAGGCCTACATCGTCTGCGGGGACGTGGTGGCCCTGGTCGTGCAGTCCCGCAAGGGCACCGCCGCGGCCGTCCCCTTCCAGCAGACGGTGATGTCGCAGAGCCTGCTCCTGGGCTGAGCCACCTGGGGGACCCCCCGAGGGCACACCTCACACGGAGGACCGGGTCCCGGCCGCGTAAGCTGGGGCCCGGCCCTGTGCAGTACCCGCATACCCCGCTCAACCGAGGAGCACCCCGTGGAGATCTTCTTCGAAACCCTGCTGGTCCTGGTCTGCGTCGGCGTGCTCGCCTTCGCGGGGCTGACCGTGAAGAAGCTGTACCAGGGCCAGCGCTGACCGACCACGTCCAGGAACTTCCGCTGATGATCGAGATCCCGTCCGACCTCCACAAGGACCTCGTCCCCCTCGCCTTTCTGCTCGGCAACTGGGCCGGCGCGGGTGTGCACGACTTCCCCGGCTCCGAGAAGTGCAACTTCGGTCAGGAGGTCGCCTTCACGCACGACGGCCGGGACTTCCTGGAGTACCGGTCCCACACCTGGGTGCTGGACAACGACGGCAACAAGGTCAGGCCGCTGGAGTCCGAGCACGGCTTCTGGCGCATCGATGCCCAGCGCAAGGTCGAGGTGACGATGACCCGCGACGACGGCGTCATCGAGATCTGGTACGGCGAGCTGGCCGACAAGAAGCCGCAGATCGACCTGGTCACCGACGCGGTGGCCCGCACGGCCGCCTCCCAGCCCTACACCGGCGGCAAGCGGCTGTACGGCTACGTCAAGAGCGACCTGATGTGGGTCGGCGAGAAGCAGACCCCCGAGGTCGAGCTGCGCCCCTACATGTCGGCGCACCTGAAGAAGGTCGTCACCCCGGAGGAGGTCGAGCGCTGGGCCAAGGCCCTGCCGGACGACCTGCCGGACGACGGGATCGCTTTCTTCAAGTAGGCCTTCTCCAAGTAGGCCTACTTCGAGCAGGCAGCCGTTCGAGTAGTTCTAGACTCGTCGGTGTGGTGAGCACCGACTGGAAGAGCGACCTCAGGCAGCGCGGCTACCGGCTGACGCCGCAGCGGCAACTCGTGCTCGAAGCCGTGGACACCCTTGAGCACGCGACCCCCGACGACATCCTCGTGGAAGTGAGGAAGACGGCGTCGGGGGTCAACATTTCCACCGTGTACCGGACCCTGGAGCTTCTGGAGGAGCTCGGGCTGGTCAGCCATGCCCATCTCGGGCACGGAGCGCCGACGTATCACCTGGCGGACCGGCACCACCACATCCACCTCGTGTGCCGTGACTGCTCGAACGTGATCGAGGCCGATGTGTCGGTGGCCGCCGAGTTCACGGCGAAGCTGCGTGCGACCTTCGGGTTCGACACGGACATGAAGCACTTCGCGATCTTCGGCCGGTGCAAGGACTGTGCACGGAAAGTCACGAACGGCAAGACTTCAACTACCGAGTCGTAGGCTTAGCGTATGAAGAGCCCTCTGCTGTCCCTGCCCGGCGCCGTACCCGCCGAGGGCGTGGACGAAGGCGTCGCCGCCCACTACGGCGATCTGTTCCGCGAGCAGCGTGCCCTCGCCGAGGGCACCGGATTCGTCGACCTCTCGCACCGCGGAGTCGTCACCGTCTCCGGCGAGGACCGGCTGAGCTGGCTGCATCTGCTGCTCACCCAGCACGTCAGCGACCTGCCGACGGGCGAGGCCACCGAGGCCCTGATCCTCTCCGCGCACGGCCACATCGAGCACGCGCTGTACCTGGTGGACGACGGCGCGACGGTCTGGGCCCACGTCGAGCCCGGCACCCAGGACGCGCTGATCGCCTACCTGGAGTCGATGAAGTTCTTCTACCGGGTGGAAGTCGCCGACCGGACGGCCGAGTTCGCGGTCGTGCACCTGCCCGCCGGCTCCATCGCCGAGGTGCCGGAGGGCGTCGCCGTACGCGAGACGCCGTACGGCCGCGACCTGTTCCTCCCGCGGGCGGACCTGGAGTCCTACGCCGGGAAGGCGGGCCCGGCGGCCGGGCTCCTGGCGTACGAATCCCTCCGCGTCGAGCACCACCGCCCGCGCCTCGGCTTCGAGACCGACCACCGCACCATCCCGCACGAGCTGGGCTGGATCGGCACCGCCGTGCATCTGCAGAAGGGCTGTTACCGCGGCCAGGAGACGGTGGCGCGGGTCCAGAACCTGGGCAAGCCTCCGCGCCGCCTGGTCTTTCTCCACCTCGACGGCAGCGAGGTCCATCTCCCCCCGCACGGCACGGAGATCCGGCTGGCCGACGAGAGCCCCGACGGCCGCAAGATCGGCTTCATCACGACATCCGTCCGCCACCACGAACTCGGCCCGGTCGCCCTCGCCCTGGTGAAGCGGAACGTGCCGGTGGACGCACGGCTGGTGGCGGGGGACACGGCGGCGGCCCAGGAAGTCGTCGTGGAGGCCTAGATCTCCAGCAGCACGGTGAACGGGCCGTCGTTCGTCAGCGAGACCCGCATCTTCGCGCCGAACCGGCCCGTCGCCACGGTCGCGCCCAGAGCCCGGAGCTGGGCGACGACCTCGTCGACGAGGGGCTCGGCGATGTCGCCGGGCGCGGCGGCGTTCCAGGTGGGGCGGCGGCCCTTGCGCGCATCGCCGTAGAGGGTGAACTGGCTGATGACGAGGAGCGGGGCGTCGATGTCGCTGCAGGACTTCTCGTCGTGCAGCATGCGGATCGACCAGAGTTTGCGGGCGAGTTGGGCCGCCTTCTCCTTGGTGTCCTCGTGCGTGACCCCGACGAGCACGCACAGTCCCTCGCCGGAGATCTCCCCGACGGTCTCGCCGTCCACGACGACACTCGCGCCGTCCACTCTCTGCACCACAGCTCGCATGCCGCCATCATGCCGTGTGCGCGAAGGTGCCAGGTGAGGAGCTTGGGGGAGACCTCTTTGGGGGCCTCTTTTTGGCTGCTTAACCCCCCATCTGGGGCTGTTCGTGGGCACTCGGTCACATAGCGGCCACTTGGGATGGCACCATGCTTCCACGCGCCGGTCGAGGGGACGGTAGAGGCACATGAGCACACCGAGTACCGGGCAGCCACCTGGGGCTGTCGTGTTGACCCACGGGGATCAGCCGGTCGGCATCCGGCCGCCCACGCAGCGTACCGCCGACGATCCGGGCCCCCAGCCGGGGCCGCGGCTGCCCGCGGAGCCGCCCGAGCAGGACCTGACCCTGCTCAGCCTGCCCGAGCTGCGCACCCTGCGCCGGGACGCCCACCGCGACGAGGCGGACCTGAGTTATGTACGGCGGCTGCTGCAGGGCCGGATCGACATCCTCCGCGCGGAACTGGCGCGGCGCTCCCCGGCAGGCGCGGCCTCCGTCGTCGATCGCCTCCCGGAGATCCTCACCGACGCCCCCGCCCGCCAACGCTCCTCGGCCCGCCATGTCACGCTGAGCACCCCGCAGAGCGAGGAGTACCGGCGGCTGGCCGCCGAGATGCTCGCCGAGGTGGAGCTGTCGGACCTGGAGGCACGTACGGATGCGGAGCTGAACACCGCGATGGGCCGGCTCGTGCGGTACGAGCAGCAGGTGTCGGGGCGTCGTCAGCGGTTGCAGCGGACGGCGGACGACTGCAGCGCGGAGATCGCGCGGCGGTACCGGGACGGGGAGGCACAGGTGGAGGATCTGCTGACGTAGTCGATGTGTAAGGGCTTCGCTCGCGCCGTGGTGGTTGACGCCGAGTGCGCGACGGACGGTCGGTGGGGGCTGGTCGCGCGGTTCCCCGCGCCCCTTGGGGCGATGCCGGCCCGCATCATCCAGCCCGTCCGGCGTTTGAGGACGAGGCCCCTTCAGGGCCGAAGCGGGGCAAGGATGGGACGGGTAGGGGCGGCGGGGGCGAGAAAACTCGGGCGACACCCCGCTCCCGCCCACCTACCGTGGGCCCCATGAGCCGCCCCGAACCCCCCATCGACGTCCGCCCCATCACCGAGGCCGACCTCCCCGACTGGACCCGGGCCCTGAACACCGGCTTCCTCCGCACCCCCGACGTCTCCGACCAGGAGATCGCCGACCGCGCGTCGTACGTCATCCCGCCCCGCACCCTGGGGGCCTTCGACACCGGCCGCTGCGTCGCGACCTTCCGTTCCTTCCCGCAGGAGCTCACCGCCGTGGGCGGCACCCCGGTCCCCGCCGACGCCATCTCGAACGTCACCGTCACCCCCACCCACCGCCGCCGCGGCCTCCTCACCCGGATGATGGCCCACGACCTGGCGGCCGCGAAGGCCCGCGGCGACGTCGTCGCCACCCTGATCGCCGCAGAGTTCCCGATCTACGGCCGCTACGGCTTCGGCCCCGCGACCTGGTCGGCCGAGTGGACCGTCGACGTCCCCCGCACCGGCCTGGACCCCCGATGGTCCGGCCCCGACGACGGCGGCCGTATCGACATCGTGGACGGCGCGGACGTCCGCAAGATCGGCCCGGAGCTGTTCGAGCGGATGCGCCACATCCAGCCGGGCACCGTCGACCGGGACGAGCGCTGGTGGCAGGTCAACACCGGTGTGCTGCGCCTGGACAGGGAGCCGTGGACCGAGCCCTTCTTCGCCGTGTACCGCTCGGCGGCCGGCGACGTCGAGGGATTGGTGTCGTACACGGCGGACGACCGCTGGGGCGACGGCATGCGGCCGCAGAACACGGCCACCGTGAACTGGCTGATCGCGACGGCACCGGACGCCGAGCGCGCCCTGTGGCGCTACCTGTGCTCGATCGACTGGATCATGACGGTGAAGAGCGGCAGGCGGTCCCCCGACGACCTGCTGCCCCTCTGCCTGCCCGATCCGCGGGCCGCCCGGATCACGACGCTGGCGGACGGGTTGTGGGTGCGGATCCTGGATGTCGTACGGGCTCTGGAGGCCCGGACGTACGACGGGCAGGGCACGCTCGTGCTGGAGGTCGTGGACGGAGCCGGGTTCACCGGTGGGCGGTATCGCCTGGAGGCGTCCGCGGACGGGGCGTCCTGCACGCCGACCACCGCTGCCGCCGAACTCACCCTGGACGTCGCCGATTTGGCGTGCCTCTGGCTCGGCGACGAGTCCGCCGTAAGGCTGGCCGCGCTGGGACGGGTGCAGGAACAGCGAGCGGGCGCCGCCCGGGTGGCCGACGCCCTGCTGCGTACGTCCAGGCGGCCTTGGTGCCCGGACATCTTCTGAGGTCCCCTCTCTGCCGGTGACAGGTCTGCTCATCCGTAGCGAGCTGTTCGGTTGTGGTTGTTGTGCGTATGCGGTTGGTGTTCGGTTGTGGCTGTGCCGTCGATGTTCGGTTGTCGGTGTTCAGTTGTGGCTGTGCTGACCGACCGGGCTCCCGGCTCCCCTCCGGAAGGGAGCCCGGCCAGCCGAACCTGGTCCCTACTGGGCCAACAGCATGACGAGGATCACCGCGCCGATGCCGCCGATCATGGTGTTCCTGGCCTTGATGCCGATGGACAGTGCGAGGAAGGCGACGATGCCCATCGGCCCGTATTTCCACTGCACGAGCTGCTCGAATCCGATGGCCAGAGCAGCGACGGCGACGTAGAGGAACGGCATGTGGCCAACCTTCCTGAAGTTTGACCATGTTGCTTAAGTTGGCGACCAACTTCACTGTAGTTATGACCGCTTGGAAGCGTCTCATAACCACCTTCCCTGGAACTGCCTAAAGATGGCGGGAAGTTGTAGTGTTTGGTCGTGGAGCCGAAACACGCCTCCGTCAATGGACGGAAGAGGTCGCAGCGGCCACAGAAGTCACATCGGGAGGTGGCCGACGAGCTGCGCGCCCGGATCACCTCGGGCGAGCTCAGGCCCGGCCAGCGCATGCCCACCCAGGCCAAGCTGGCCGACGAGTTCGGCGTCGAACGGGGAGCCGTACGGCAGGCCCTGCGCATCCTGCAGTCGGAGCACCTGCTGACCAACGTGTCCAAAGGGGCGCCGGCGACCGTCGCCCCCGACCTGGGCAAGGCGCTGACCGGCCCGGGAGCCCCTCCGCAGCCCACCATGGTGGCGCTCGCCCCGCGCATCGCCGCCGCCTTCGCCGCCCCGCACGTCGAGATCGACGCCCTGTGCCTGACATCGGTCTCCCTCACGCTCGCCATGGGCGAGCCGCTCCGCCAGATCCACGCCGGACAGCTGAAACCGGCCAAGGTCGACGTCCGCGTCCTGCTGCCGAGCCGGGACATCGATCTCGCCTTCCCGACGCCGGTGGACGCCTCGGCCGACGACGTCGACGAGGAGCTACGCCGCCGCTGGCTCGCCCAGCGCAACGCCCAGGGCCAGGTGCTCCAGCACAACCTGCTGGCGCTGCGTGCCACGCACGGCATCGATGTGCGGGTCAGCTTCCGTGCGCTGCCGTTCACTCCGCCGGTGAAGCTGTACCTGCTCAACAGCACGGAGGCGCTCTTCGCCTACTACACCCTGACGCGCCGCGAGGTGGAGATCGACCACCAGCAGCTGGAGATGTACGACGCCCCGGGCATCCAGTCGATGCTGTTCGCCTTCGAGCAGGGGGCCGGGCTGCGGGACACGACGTTCGTGGAGCAGTCGCACGTGTGGTTCAACGCGCTGTGGGAGACGATCAGTTCGGAGCTGGTGCTCACGAGCTGATCGTCCCCCACTGCGTGTGACCTGTGTGTTCGTGTGCTGTGGCGCGGTGGTGCGCATGGCTCATAGGGCGGGCCCCGAGACCAGGACGGCGAGGACGACGGCCCCGATCGAACTGACTGCCGGGCTCTTGGCCTTGATGCCTATGGTGAGCAGCAGCAGGCCGACGATGCCGGTGGCTCCGTACTTCCACTGGAGGGTCTGCTCGACGCCGACGACGAAGACGGCGGAGAGGAGTGCGAGAACGGGCATCGGTGTTTCCTCCTTCGGGCTTCCGGGGATGGAAGGATTACTTCCGCCAACTCAACCAACTTGACGCCAACTCTGACTAAGTTGTCCCCACTTGGCCCCTACTTTGAAACAAGCCGCAAACAACTCCCCGTAGATGGGGCAAAGTTGTAGCGTTTGGTCGTGACTCAGGAGAACGTGGCAGTGAACGGCAGCAGGAGACTCTCTCCCCAGGAGATCGCCGACATCCTGCGGGAACGGATCCGCGTCGGCGACCTCAAGGCGGGCGACCGCCTCCCCACCCAGGCCGAGCTGGCCGAGGAGTTCGGCGTGGAGCGAGGCACCGTACGCCAGGCCCTGCGCGCGCTCCAGGAGGACGGCCTGCTCACCAACGTGAGCAGGGGCAGCCCGCCGCGGATCGCCGAGTCGTCGCCGGGGCGGGAGGGGCCGCAGCCGACGATGGTCGGGCTCGCGCCACGGCTGACCGAGGCGTTCTCGGCCCCGCACGTGCGCATCGATGCCGCCTGTCTCACGGCCGAGAGCCTGATGCTCGCCCTGGGTGAGCCCATCCGCCTGATCCATGAGGGCACCCTCCACCCCGAGTCGATCGACGTGCGCATCCTGCTGCCCTCCCGGGACATCGATCTCGCCTTCCCGGTCCCGGTCGAGGGCGGCGAGGGCGACCTGGTCCACCAGCGCTGGCTGGCGATGCGCAACGCCCAGGCGCAGGTGCTGCGGTACAACCTGCAGGCCGTGCGCTCCACCCACGGCATCGACGTCCGCGTCACCTTCCGCGCGCTGCCCTTCACCCCGCCGGTGAAGCTGTACCTCCTCAACGAGGAGGAAGCGCTGATCGGCTACTACGTGCTCACCGAGCGGCAGGAGGAGTACGAGAGCGAGACGCTGGACATGTACGACGCCCTGGGCTCGAAGTCCGTCCTGTTCTCCTTCCTGAGGCGGGCCGGGGGGCGCGACGCCGCGTTCGTGGAGGAATCCCAGAAGTGGTTCGACGCCCTCTGGGAAACCATCACCACTGACCTGACACTCTCCTAGTGACTTCTGATACGAAGCAGCAGACTGAACCGGTGACCGCAGAGACCGAGAACGACACGGAGCAGCTCCGGGAACTGATCAGGCACGCCCGCGTCGTGCTCTGGGACTTCGACGGGCCGATCTGCCGGCTGTTCGCCGGGCACTCGGCGGAGCGGGTGGCCACCGACCTGGTGGAGTGGCTCGAGGGGCGGGGGCTGCACGGGCTGCTGGCAGAGGACGAACGAGAGTCCCTGGACCCGCACGTCGTCCTGCGCGCCGTCGACCGTCGGCACCCCGGCAGTGACCTGGTGGCGGAGCTGGAGGAACGTCTCACCCAGGAAGAACTGCGGGCGACGTCCTCCGCGATGCCCACCGCGTACGCCGACCCGTTGATACGCACCTGGACGGCGGTCGGATCCCGGCTGGCCATCACCACGAACAACTCGCCCCGAGTGGTCCGCACCTATCTGAACGGCCGGGGGCTGCTCCCCTGCTTCAGCCCTCACGTCTACGGCCGCACCCAGGATCTCCATCACCTGAAGCCGGACCCGCACTGCCTCAACCGGGCCCTGAGCGCCATGGGGGCGGCTCCCTCGTCCGCCCTGATGATCGGTGACACGCCCTCCGACCTCGTGGCCGCGAACAGCGCCGGCGTCCCGTTCCTCGGCTACGCGCGTAACGCACGCAAGGACAAGCTGCTGCGGGAGGCCGGAGCCACCTCCGTCGTGGACTCGCTGTGGTCGGTGCTGACACTGGTCCGGGCTCAGGCCTGAATCATCAGCCACGCGAACAGGACGGCGGCCCCCACGGCCAGACCGGCCCGCCGCGCCCGCATGCCGACGCCCATCGCCAGCAGGAGCAGCACGCCGACGACTCCCAGCTTCGTCTGCGCCTGTATGCCCAGGACGAGCTCTAAGAGCCCCCGGGTGACTTGTAGCAGGAGCATCTCCCCACCCACCTTCCGCTTTCCTGCAACTCTTCAACCAGCCGTCCAATTGGACTGGTTGGCCTGAAGGTGGTCTGCCCTACTCGGTAGATCCCTTAACCAACTGGTCCACTTGGTGGCCGAGTTGCCTGGCGGCTGGTTTGCCGGTGGACCGAAAGCGGTACGGTCCGCATGTGGAGGCACAGCAGACCGGCGACAGCGGCGGCAGGGAATTCCAGCGGGTTGCCGACGACTTGCGCGCGCGGATGACCGACGGGGTGTACACGCTGGGCTCCTTCCTGCCGTCCCAGCGTGACCTCGCGGAGGAGTTCGAGGTCTCCCGGGACACCGTCCAGCGAGCACTGCGGGAACTGGTCGACGAAGGCTGGATCGAGTCGCGGCAGGGCAGCGGCTCCAAGGTGATCAAGATCCAGCGCATACAGTCCCCGACGCCCAAGGCCACCAGGTCGCGCCGGGGCATCACGCTGGAGTCCCTCATCAGCGAGGCCTTCGAGCAGCCCGAAGTGACCTTGGACGTCTATACGTTGACGTCGGAGTCGTTGTACTGGCGCATCCAGCAGCAGGCCGACCGGATCCGCGGTCGCTCCATCAGCCCTCGGCGCATCACCCTGCGCATGCTTCTTCCCACCGAGAAGCACCCTCTCCCTTATCCGCGCGTCAAGGACGACGAGGACGACCCGCGCCTGCGTGAGCGACTGCACGACATCACCCAGCGCCACACCAAATCGCTGCGTGAGTCGCTGGGGGCCCTCAAGACCGAGGGGTGGGTGCCGTCGGTGGACGTCGAGATCCGCCGGGCACCGCTGACTCCGGCCTTCAAGCTCTACCTGTTCAACGGCGCCGAAGCGCTGCACGGACCGTACGAGGTGATCGAGCGGAAGATCGAACTGGAACCCGGTGAGGAGATCACCGCCCTCGACGTGCTGGGCCTGGGTGCGACGCTCACGCATCACGTCAAGGACGACGACCCGAACTCCTCGGGGACGGTCTTCGTGGAGAGCATGCAGAAGTGGTTCGACTCGGTCTGGGAGCTGTTGTCCGAGTGATGCGGACCGGTCACAGGAGTTACCCAGGGGACCTGACGGAGCCCCCAGCGGGGTGCTGTAGCATGCGCGCACCGATTGAGCAACCGTTCTCGTGCGTGCGTAAGGGATGGCGAACAGGCCAAGCCTCGAGCGGCCTCGCAGAGACTTCGTGCAGAAGAGTGGCGCACCACCCGTAGCGGCCACTCCCGTCTCACTATGTCGTGCGGGGCAGAACCCCTCGTGTTTACCGTTTGGCATACCGTCCTCGTCCTTACTCGGAGCGGCCAGTGGGCGCACCTCCCCTTCCCCGGCCCTTGCGCGGGGAGCGCGCCACGCCCGACGAGATCATCGAGGAGTTCGTGGGGCTGGCCGAGAAGCTGGGCCAGGCGAGCAGCGGACATCACAACCGGAACTACGTGCTGCCGCTCACGGATTCCATGGCCTCGCTGCTCCGACTCGAGGCCGGTACGTCGGTGACCGTCCGGGTCCGGCGTTCCGAGGCACTGCCCGTTGTGATCAGGACCTGGGACGACGAGTCGCAGATCCTCGATGCCATCAGAGGAGTCCTGCCCCACGCACCCAGGTGCCTGCTCAAGACGGACACCTTCTCGATCCACAGCTATGTGGAAGGCATGCCGCTGTCCAGTGTCTGCGGGAACGGCAAGCCCGTGGACACCCTGCTCGTGACGGCGCTGGCCGGCCTGCTCGCCCAGATGGCCCAGGTGCGACGGGTCGCGCTGCCGCCTCTGCCGGCGGTCTGGCCACGCAACGACATGGACAGCCAGGGGTTCCTGCAGACGCTGGCGCACCTCGCCGACCGGCAGGTCCGGCAGCCCAATTGGCGGGCTTTCGGGGGGCTGTTCGCGGCGCTCGGCATTCCCGAGGACGCCCTGATCCGGCTTGCCGAGCGGGTGCCCGCGATGGCCCGGCGGCCGTTCAGCCTGCTGCACGCGGATCTGCACCGGGACAACGTGATCGTGTCCTACGACGGTGACCCGCCCCTCATCTGTGTCGACTGGGAGCTGGCAACCTACGGCGATCCCCTGCACGACCTGGCGACGCACCTGGTGCGGATGCAGTACCCGTCTCACCAGTGGGCCGAAGTGATCGACGCCTGGGCTCAGGCCATGCAGCAGATCCGTCCGGCGGCGGTCAACGGCTCGGGCAAGGATCTACGCCGCTACGTCGCCTTCGAGCGCGCGCAGTCCGTCTATCCGGACATCATGCGTGCCGCGCGGTCCCTGGAGGAGCCGTTCACCCAGAAGAGGCTCGACGAGGCCACCAGGGAGGTCCAGCGGGCTCTGGAGGCGGCGGCGGAACCGCTCCGGCTGGGGACCGTACCGCGCGAGAGCGAGATCGAAAGAGCCCTTTTCCGGTGGCTGGCATCAAGAAGTCACGGCGGGATCAACGGGCGGGCGTGGGTCAGGAAGGCCTTCACTTGGACGCCCGACCGGCGGCTTCCCGCACGACTCGACTTCCCCGCCTCAGCTGTGCGGAAGGCTTTGCTGGTGGAGGGCGCCGCCCCGGCGGACCGGGTCTTCAAGGGGACCGCGCACCTCAACTCGGTCGTCTCGGTGCCGGGCGTCGACTTCCCCGTGATCGTGCGGCGCAGGCTGCCGGGCGTCTGCCGTCGGGAACCCAGCTTTCTCAGCGAGCATTCCGTGCTCCGCGCGATCGAGGAGGCACCCGTCGAGGTGGCGGCGCCGAGGGTTCTCGCGCTGGGAGAGAGCTACCCGAGCGACCCGTTCGCCATTCACACCTACGTCGGGTCGCGCGACAAGCCTCCCAGCCACCCGGTGCACGGATTGCTCCCTCATGAGGCCGACGGCCTCGTCGACCAGCTCTCCGCTCTGACGCAGGTGGATTACAAGCAAGTCGATCCGGCCGCCGGAGAAGGCGGATTCTTCGAGTGGCTGCGAAGCCAACTCGTGGAATTGATCAGGGACTTGCCCAAGGAGTCGCAGCAGCTGGCCCGCTTCCTCGGGCTCCCCGCCGCGGACCGTCTGCAGCTGATCCTGTCCCGCCACCAGGTGAGCGACCGCAAGCCGTCCCTGCTGCACGGTGACCTGAACCCGTGGAACCTCGTGCGTCGTGACGACCACCTCGCTCTGACCATCATCGACTGGGAGATGGCGGTGGTCGGCGACCCCCTCTACGACCTGGTCCGGCACATGCACCTCACTCCGACCCGGCCGGAGATCCGGGAGCGGATGTTCCGGCGCTGGGAGCGCGGGCTGCCGGGTGAGTGCACCAGGAACTGGCGGCGGGACTGGTCGGTCTACCGGGGTATCGAGACCGTTCGCTCCGCGTACGTGGACCTCGACCGCCTGGTCACCGGCGCGAGCCTGGACGCTCCCAACGTACGTCGGGCGGTGGACTCGTACCCGATGACCCTGGCCGCCGCCACCGCCTTTCTCGGCCTGCCCGCCCGTCCGACGGCGAACCCCTATCTTGCCCGCGCCCTGGCGTAGGGGCACCATGACTTCACCCAAAGGCGGTACGTCCGCAGGCATATGACGGTCCCTCGGGCGTCGCGGCGCGGAGGTGAGTCGGGCATGCCCGAGCGGGGGAACGGGTCGGCCGAGGGCGGGATGGGGCAGCGGCTGAGGCAGTATCAGGACCGTTTCGAGCCGGTGGTGACCCGTGTCCTGCTGATCGCCGTCTTCGTCACCGGACTGACCGCCCAGTTCGTCAAGCCGGTCGGTGACGCCTTGGAGGGCAAGGCGTTCCTCGGTGGCGCCCTGCTCAGTCTGGTCGGCTATGTGCTGTACGACGCGGTGCGGGAGCTGTCCTCGTCGGTCCGCACGCCGTCGCGCGCTCTGGTGAACTCAAGTCAGCTGGGCGGCTTCGTCAGCGAGGCCTTCCAGGCCCGGCGGGTGGAGATCAGCTTCCTCGGCTACACGGGCGAAACCCTCTACAACGAGCTGTACCACCGCTTGGAGGGCCTCTTCGACAATCCGGGTCCCACCCGGAAGGTCTCGGTGCGCATGCTGGTGCCGGACTTCGGGCAGCCGATGACCGTGCCCTCGAAGGTGGGCGAGGACGCCCGCCCGGTGGACGATCCCGCCTTCCGGTTGCGCATGATCCGGCGCTGTCAGGAGTACGACGACATCCTGTCGGACCTCGCCGGGCGGCTCACCGCCACCGGCAGGCTGACCGTCGAGTGCGAATACCGCTGCTACCCCGGCATACCGCGGGACAAGATCTGTATCTTCAACCGGGTTCAGGTCCTGCACGGCCTGTACGACGTGTCGGCGCGGATGCGTCTGCACGAGATGGGGCCGGAGTTCTACGACCCCAAGGGCTACCGGACCGACCTCCACGTGTGGTCACGGGAGGGCACGGCTGCCGCCGAGGCGGCCGTTTCCACCTGGATCAAGCACTTCGACGATCTCTGGTCACTCGCGAAGCGACCGGACTGGCCACAGCGGGCGGCTGCCTGAGCTCACCGTCTGCCGTCCGGCCGAGCGTAGGCTCACCGGCATGAGCGAGATCGGCCTGCGCGAACGCAAGAGGCAGCGGATGTACCAGACGGTGTCGGACACCGCCATCCGTCTCTTCCTGGAGAAGGGCTTCGACGCCGTCTCCGTCGCCGAGGTGGCCGCCGCCGCCGAGATCTCCAAGCCGACGCTGTTCCGGTACTTCCCGGCGAAGGAGGACCTCGTCCTGTACCGGATCGCCGATCACGAGCAGGAGGCCGCGCGCGTGGTGGCGGAGGCGGAGGGGGCGCCCCTCGGTGCGCTGCGGCGGCATTTTCTGGCCGGGCTGGAGCGGTGCGACCCCGTCACCGGCCTGAACGACGACCCCCGCGTGCTCGCCTTCCACTCGCTGCTCTACGGGACTCCGGCCCTCGTCGCCCGCGTGTACGCCTATCAGCAGCGGTCGGAGGCCGCGCTCGCCGAGGCCCTCGGCGGGGACCTCGACGCGCGGCTGGCCGCCGGGCAGATCATCGTCGTCCTGCGGATCCTGGCGAACGAGAACTGGCGGCGGATCGCGAGCGGGGAGTCGGTGGAGGAGGTGCGAAAGGACGCGGTGGCCGCGGCGGAGCGGGCGTTCGGGTGGCTGGAGCGGGGATTGCCGCAACTGGCTCCCGGGTGAGTGAGGCTGAGTAAAAAATTTAACTCGGTTACGTTATTTCGGGTACGCTCCGTGGAATGACGTCACCCGAACCCGCCCTCCACCACGCCCTCGTCCAGGAACGCGCCCACCACGACCGCTGCCGCGCCGCCCTCGCCGCCATGGTCGACGGAGCCCAGGAGCACGTCGTCACCGGCGAGGACGTCTCCGCCTCCGGTGCCGATGCCGAGGTGCTGGGCTACCGGCTGCGCAGCCGGGCGAAGGAGATGCGGGAGCTGCCCCCAGGGCCGCTGTTCTTCGGGCGGTTGGACACGGCCGAACAGTCCCTGCACATCGGGCGGCTGCGGATCGGCGAACGTCCGGCCGATCCGCCCCTCGTCGTCGACTGGCGCGCCCCCGTCTCCCGCGCCTTCTACCAGGCCACCGCCCGTGATCCCCAGGGCGTCGCCGTACGGCGGCGGTTCGGCTGGTCCCCGGGCAGCCGCGGGGACTCAGCCGACCTCACCGGGCTGGAGGACGAGCACCTCGACCGGGGTGAGTCGCACGTCAGCGACATCGTCGCCCGGGAGATCGAGCGGCCCCGCGTCGGCCCGATGCGGGACATCGCGGCCACCATCCAGCCCGAGCAGGACGATCTCGTCCGCGGGGATCTCACCGAGTCGGTGTGCGTGCAGGGCGCGCCCGGCACCGGCAAGACCGCCGTCGGCCTGCACCGCGCCGCGTACCTGCTCTACACCCATCCACAGCGCATCCGGCGCGGCGGCCTGCTGATCCTCGGACCCAACCGGACCTTCCTGTCGTACATCTCCCAGGTCCTCCCGGCCCTCGGCGAGACGGGCGTGCGGCAGTCGACGCTGGTGGAGGAGATCGCGGGGCCCGCGGTCGGCGGGGAGGACGGTGAGCGGACGGCCGTCGTCAAGCATGACGTCCGGATGGCGGAGGTACTGCGGCGGGCGCTGTACATGAGGGTCGGCGCCGAAAGGGCCACGGGGGCTGCGGGGGCCGCCTCCCTGACCGTGCCCGACGGGTCGTATCGGTGGCGGGTCTCCGAGGGCGAGCTCGGGCGGATCGTCGCCGGGGTGCGGGCCGAGGAGCCGCCGTACGCCGTCGGGCGGGAGCGGGTGCGGACCCGGGTGGTGCGGCGCATCCAGGAGCAGGCCGAGCGGCGGGCCGGGCCGCAGAGCAACGCCTGGGTGCGGAAGATCTCGGGCGCGCGGGCGGTCGGGGTGTACGTCGACGCCGTATGGCCGCGGGTGAGGCCCGAGGAGGTCGTGGCGCAGCTGCTCGGCGATCCGGCGGTGCTGGAGGCCGCCGCCGACGGGCTGCTGGACGCCGCCGAGCAGAAGGCGCTGCTGTGGGCGAAGCCGCCGCGGTCGTGGAAGTCGGCGCGCTGGTCCGCCGCCGACCTCGTGCTGCTCGACGAGGTGGCCGGGCTCATCGAGCATCCGAAGGGATACGGCCATGTCGTCGTCGACGAGGCGCAGGACCTGTCACCGATGGAGTGCCGGGCGATCGCGCGCCGGGCGGCCTTCGGGTCGCTGACCGTGCTGGGGGATCTGGCGCAGGGGACGACGCCGTGGGCCGCGCGGTCGTGGGAGACCGTACTGCGGCACCTGGGCAAGCCGGACGCGGTGGTCGTACCGCTCACCACCGGGTTCCGGGTGCCCGGGGCGGTCCTGGCGCTGGCCGACCGGCTGCTGGAGCGGCTTGATGTGGAGGTCCCGGCGGCTCGCTCGCTGCGGGGCGACGGAGAGGTGCGGGTCCGGGAGGCAGGCGGGGATCTGCCGGGGGCGGTCGTGGGGGCCGTACGGGATGCGCTGGGCCGGGAGGGTTCGGTCGGGGTCGTCGCGGCCGACGGGGACGTACCGCGGGTGCGGGAGGCGCTGGCCGCGGCCGGGATCGAGGCGGGGGGTGCGGACGAGCTGGGGGCGCGGGTGGCCGTCGTGCCGGCGAGCGTGGTGAAGGGGCTGGAGTACGACCATGTCGTCGCCGTCGAGCCGGCGGCGATCGTGGAGGCGGAGGCGCGGGGCCTGCACCGGCTGTACGTGGTGCTGACGCGGGCGGTGGCGGGGCTGGAGGTCGTGCACGGGAGGCCGCTGCCCTTCTGAGCGGTCACGGCGTGACGCAGGTCCTCGACGAGGGCGGCGATGCGCTCGTGCTCCTCCCGGAGGCGGGCCAGGGTGGCGCCGCCCTCGGTCATCTCCTCCCGGATCAGGGCGAGTTCGCGGCGCTCGGTGTTCTCCTGGTACGCCGCCCAGACCGGATCCGCCTCCACGGCCCGTGCGAGCACTCAGAGGCCGGGCAACACCCAACTCGCTCACGACACAAGGCCGACCCGGCAGTCATGAGCACGGCGGTAACTTTGCCGCCATGACCAACGCGACGGAATTTCAGGACAGCCCGTTCCGGGGCATCCCCACCACCACGCTCGCCGACCTGCTGGGCCGTGAGCAGGTGATGGACATCGGCATACGGCCGCTGTGGAACCCGGTGCCGCGCATCGCCGGGCCGGCGTTCACCGTGCAGTGCCCGCCGGGGGACAACCTCATGCTGCACGCGGCGATCCACCGCGCGGAGCCCGGATCGGTCGTCGTGGTGGAGTCGGGGGACCTGGACTACGCGCTGGCCGGCGGGAACGTCTGCGCCGTCGCCCACCGCCGGGGCATCGCCGGTTTCGTCGCCGACGGGCTGATCCGGGACCTGGCGGAGGTGCGGGAGATGGGCTTCCCGGTGTTCGCACGGGGCGTCATCCCGATCCCGGGCGGCAAGTCGGTCGTACGGCCGCTGAACGAGCGGGTGCGGTGCGGGGGTGTCCCGGTCGACGCGGGGGACGTCGTGGTGGCCGACGAGGAGGGCGTCGTGGTCGTGCCGGGCGCCCGCCGCGAGGAGGTGCTGACGGCTGCCCGGGCCAAGCTGGCCAAGGAGGCGGACGAGACCCTCGACGCCTGGGAGGAGGCGCACCGGGCGCGCATCGACAAGATCCTCGCGGAGAAGGGGTTCGAGGGCTGAGCGGCTGAAGGCCGGACGGTTCTTCCCGGGCCGTACGGCTCTCTGCGCGCCGTACGGCTCTTTGCGTACGGCCCTCAGGGGGCCGATGCTGTTCCCCGATGCTCCTCTTCCTCGACGTCGACGGAACGCTGATCCCCTTCGGGGCGGAGCGGCCGTACCCGTGCTACGAGCCGCCCCGGCCCCTGCCCGAGGCGGCCGCCCACCCCCTGCTCACCCGGGTCGACCCGGCACTCGGCACCCGTCTGCGGCGGCTCGCCGCGCTCGGCTGCGAGCTCGTGTGGGCCACGACCTGGATGGATGACGCGAACGCCGCGCTCGCCCCCTGGCTCGGCCTGCCCCCGCTGCCGGTCGTCGACTGGCCGGACGACGGCGCGGAACCCCACCTCGGGGCGCATGGCCTGCACTGGAAGACCCGGCCCCTGGTGGCCCGGGCCGCCGGCCACCCCTTCGTCTGGGTCGACGACGAGATCACCGACGCCGACCGGGCCTGGGTGGCCGGCCACCATCCTTCGGCCGCGCTCCTCCACCGCGTCGACCCCCGCCAGGGCCTCACCGACCGGGACTTCACCGTCCTGGAGGAGTGGCTCACCGCAGGTGGCGGCCCAGCCGCATCCGGGGGCGAGTGATCGGACGTGGTCAGACCCCGGGCCGGCGAGCCTGCTTCACCTCGCGGGCGACCGCCCAGGCGTCGCCGACCGGACCCACGTGCCCGAGCTTGTCGGGGTTCTGCACGGAGCGGATCGTCTGGATCCGCCCGTCGAGGACGTCGAGGGCCAGGGTGTTGAGCACCTTGCCGTCCCGGTCGCGGAGGACCGCGCCCGGCTGGCCGTTGACCTCGTGCGGCTCCAGCGTCGCGTCGATCCGCATGAGCAGGGGGAAGTTCGCGGCGAGCACCCGGGCCACGTTGTCGGCGCCGAAGACGGACCGGGCCAGCTGCGGTGCCTTGCCGCCGCCGTCGCCGACCATCTGGACGTCGGCGGCGAGCAGCTCCCGCAGGCCGTCGACGTCGCCTTCCCTGAGCGCGTCGAAGAACCGCGCCGCGAGTTCCTCCCGCTCCCGGCGGTCCGCCTCGAACCGGGGGCGCCCCGCCTCCATGTGGCGCCGCGCCCGCGTCGCGAGCTGGCGGCACGCCGCCTCCGAACGCCCCACCGAGGAGGCGACCTCGGGGAAACCGAACCCGAACACCTCGCGCAGCACGAACACCGCACGCTCCAGCGGGCTGAGCCGCTCCAGCAGCAACAGGGCCGCCATCGACACTGAGTCGGCCAGCTCCGCCGACCGTGCCGGGTCCTCGTAGGGGTCGGTGAGCAGGGGCTCGGGGAGCCAGGCCCCGACGTACGTCTCCCGCCGGACGCGGGCCGAGCGCAGCACGTCGATCGAGATCCGGGTCACCACGGCCGAGAGGAAGGCCTTGGGCGAGGCGGGCCGGGTCGGGGACGCCTCGTAACGCAGCCAGGCCTCCTGGACCGCGTCCTCGGCCTCGCTCACACTGCCGAGGATGCGGTAGGCGATCGCGGACAGCAGCGGCCGTAGCTCTTCGAACTCTTCGGTGCGGCTCACGGCCTCGCCCTCCTGGGTCCGGCCCACGGCTTCGGCCCTCTGTTCCGGCTCACGTTCTCGGACTCCTCCCGTCCTGGTCACGCCAGTTCCTCCTTGAAGCCCTGGCGCCACGAGGGGTAGCGCAGCTCCCAGCCGAGCTCCCGCCTGGTCCTGGCGTTGGAGAAACCGCGGCCCTCGGTCATCAGGGTCACCGCGAACTCCCCCGCCAGCAGCCGGGCCAGCCACCTGGGAATCCGCATCGGCTGCTTCGCCCCCGCGCAGGCCGCCAGGTACGGCAGCCAGTCGCGGACCTGGGCGGGCTCGTCGTCGACGATGTTGAACACGCCCCTCGCCTGCTGCTCCACGACCAGGACGGTGGCGCTCGCCGCGTCGTCGAGGTGCACCCACGAGTTCCAGCCGGTGCCGTCCCCCACGAGCGGGAACTTCCGCTTGCGCACGAACGAGACGACGTCGTCACTGGCGCCCGGCCCGTAGAACCCGCCGTAACGCAGGACCGTGCCGCCGGACTTGGCCACCACGTCCTGGATGTGCAGGACCCCTGCCGAGATCCTGCGTGCCATCGTCCCCGTGCCCGGGTCGATCGGGTCCTCCTCGGTCAGCAGCCCTTCGCCGGGCCCGTAGCTCTGCGCGAAGCTCTGCACGACGACGTGGGGTACGCCGGTCGCCTCGGCGGCGGCCAGCAGGTGGTCCGTGCCCTCGATGCGCAGCCGGTTGGTGGTGGCGAACGCCCGGTCGGGATGCCGCATGTCGGTCTTGCCGGAGATCGCCGTCATCTCGTGCAGGATCGCGTCCGGCCGCGCCGCGGCCACCGCCTCACCGACCGACATCCCGTCCAGCCCGTCCATCACGACACCCTGCGCGCCCAGCTGCTCCAGCAGCCCCAGCTTGGCCGCGCTCGTCGTCGTGGCCGTCACCTGGTGCCCACGCGCCACCAGCTGCGGCACCAGCCGCCGCCCCAGAGCTCCGGTTCCCCCTGCCACGAACACCCGCATGATCCTCACCTTCCCGACTCCGAATCCGTCTCTGCACCTGGGACGAGACAGCCCGGGCGTCTGTGACATCGCCTGCGGTGCAGCGTCGGGGGGCGGCCTACGACCGGGGCGGCATCACTCCATCGACTCCAGAATGCGGTCGAGTGTCCGGCGCCCCATCCTGCTCATCGTCGGATTGCTCTCGGCGTAGTACCAGACGACACCCATCGCCTGTTCGAACGCCCATGCCTTGCCGCGCTCCCACTCCAGGTCGTCACAGGCCAGTACCTGCCGGAGCACTTCCCGCGGGCCCGGCTGCAACAGGTGCCAGGCACCGACCAGATCCAGCGCGGGGTCGGCCGGGCCGAAGCCGCCGGTGTCGAGTACGCCGCCGAGCCGGTCTCCCTCGACCAGTACATTGCCGGGAATCAAGTCACCGTGGCTCATCACGTCGGCGCCCGTGCGGGGCAACTCGCGGAAGTGGCTCCACACCCGGCGCAGCCGGGGCACGTCGAGCAGCCCCTCACTCTCCGCGAAGCACTTCGCCATCCAGTCGTCGTGGTGAGCGAGAACGCCACCACGATTGTCGCCGCTGAACAGCCGCCCCCGCGTCTCGGCGTCCCGCAGGGCCGCGATGAAGGCCGCGAGGTCCTCGGCGAATGCGTCCGACCCACTCGGGTCGGCATCGAAGGCGACCGTTCCCGGCAGCCATGTCTGGACCGACCACGGCATGGGGTAACCCGCTCCGGGCTTTCCCAGGGCGACGGGTTCCGGGACGGGGAACCGGGACACCTGCGCCAGCTCCGCGCTCGCCCGGGCTTCCCGCTCCAGAACCGCCAGCGCCTCGGCGGCATCGGCCAGACGCAGGGGGAAACGCGCGGAGAGGTCGTTCCCGATGCGGAAGATGGCGTGGACCGTCCCGGTCGACGCCAGGGGCCGGATCGCCTTGCCGCTCCACTGCGGGAACTGTTCCCGGATCAGGCTCGCAACGATGTCCGTGGTCACGTCGACCTGGTCATCGTGCATGGTCATCCTCGCGGGCCTTCCACTAGTCCGATCAGTCCCCTGCGAAACGCCGGGGAGCAGACCGGATCGACGGGGACGACAGCCAGTATTCATGCGCCGGGGTGCAGATCAACCGGGATTTTTTCGGCCACTCGGATGTCTCAACTCGTCGGCATGACAGTCGGCGTGACGAGGCACCCGTGCTCCGTCGCAGTGGCGTGGCGCACTTTTGCAAGCGGGTGCTTGCAAAAGTTAGCGACGGTGGGGCAAGGTGGAGGCATGGCATCGCTCAACGTCGGCAATCTCGGCGAGTATCTGCGCGAGCAGCGGCGCACCGCGCAGCTGTCGCTGCGGCAACTCGCCGATGCCGCCGGGGTGTCCAATCCGTACCTGAGCCAGATCGAGCGCGGGCTGCGCAAGCCGAGCGCGGAGGTGCTGCAGCAGGTCGCCAAGGCGCTGCGGATCTCCGCGGAGACGCTGTACGTCCGGGCCGGCATCCTCGACGCCGAGCGGGACCGGGACGAGGTGGAGACGCGCGCCGTCATCCTCGCCGATCCCACGCTGAACGAGCGGCAGAAGCAGGTGCTGCTCCAGATCTACGAATCCTTCCGCAAGGAGAACGGGTTCGGGATATCCCCCGAGGCGGGCGAGGTCGCCGAGGCGATCGTGGCCCTCGGCTCGGATCCGGACTCCGCGCAGAGCGACGGCCACGCCGACGGCGCGGCGGACGCCCAGGGCGGTGACGCCGCCGTACGCCGCAGCCGTACGCCCCGCACGAACAGCACGGCCGACGGCGGCCGCAAGTCCGCCGGGCGCCGTACTCGCAACTCCGGTACCGCCGGTACCACCCGCGACACCGGCAGGACCCGAAAGACCCGCACGACCCGTACGTCCGACGGCAGCGACGCCGACCCGGAAAACCCGATCAACCCGCAGCAGTCGGCCGGCTGACCGAGTTCTGCCGTACGCGCGCCCCACACCGGCGCGCCTCGACACGACCCGGCGAGCAGCCGTCCGGTCGCCCGCGGGATCCAAAACCCTCATCTGAAAGCAACCCGGGAGGACCATCACCATGGCCATCGCCGACGACCTGCGTAAGACCTTCAGCGACCCGACCCCGCTCTACTTCGCCGCCGGCACCGCCGACCTGGCCCTCCAGCAGGCCAAGAAGGTGCCCGGCCTGGTGGAGCAGCTGCGCACCGAGGCGCCGGCCCGGTTCGAGGCCGTTCGCAACACCGACCCCAAGGCCGTCCAGGAGAAGGCCACCGCCCGCGCCAAGGAGGCCGGTGCCAAGGCCAAGGAGGCGCAGGAGACCCTCCAGGCCAAGGTCAACGAGTTCATCAGCACCCTGGACGCCGACGTCAAGAAGTTCGGCAGCAACCTGGACGCGGACTTCAAGAAGCTCGGCAGCACCCTCGACGCCGACCTGAAGAAGCTCGGCGAGACCGCTCAGGACCTCGCGCTGCGCGGTGTCGGCGTCGCCGCCGAGTACGCCGTGAAGGCCCGTGAGACCTACGAGAAGGTCGCCGAGCACGGCGAGCAGGCGGTGAAGCACTGGCGCGGCGAGGCGGCCGAGGAGATCGAGGAGCTCGCCGTGGCCGTCGAGCCGAAGGCCGAGCCGGTCGAGGTCAAGGAGGACAAGGCCGAGTCGGAGTCCGCCGAGACCAAGCCCGCCGCGGAGGCCGCCCCGGCGAAGAAGACCACCGCGAAGAAGACCACGGCACGCAAGACCACCGCCAAGAAGACGACCCCGCCTGCCAAGTAACACCCTCGGCAAGCGACATCCCCCAACTAACACCTACGGGTGAAGAGGGGCCGTTCGACACGGGCCGGGCACTTACCGAGTGCTCGGCCCGTTGTTCGGGTAGCGGTCCGTCGGTTGCGGGTACGGTGACCGCGTAGGTACGAGCCGAATCAGGTGGTGGACGTTGTGCTGATGCAGGGCTTCGCGGGGTTCATGTGGCTGCTGAGCATGGCCCTGATCCTTTTCAGCGGCTTCGCGCTGATCGACGCGGCCTTCCGCCGGGAAGACGCCTACCGTGCGGCCGACAAGCAGACCAAGCCGTTCTGGATGATCATCCTCGGCATCGCCTTCGTGGTGAACCTGCTCTTCCCGATCCTGTCGTTCCTGCCGATCATCGGCCTCATCGCGACGATCGTGTACATGGTGGACGTCCGGCCGGCGATCAAGAGCCTGCCGGGCGGCGGCCGCAGCAGAAGGGGCTCCAGCAGCGACGGGCCGTACGGGCCGTGGAACGGCGGACGGTGACGCCCCAGTCCCGGGGCGCGGGGATCAGACCCCTCGGTCGAGCAGCAGCACAGCCACGTCGTCCGTCAGCTCACCGCCGTTGAGATCCCGAACCTCATTGACGGCCGCCCGCAGCAACGCCTCGCCCCGCAGCCCCTCGGCCAGCTGTCGGCGCACCATCTCCACCATGCCGTCCTGGCCGAGCCGCTCCCGGCCCTCACCGACACGTCCCTCGATCAAGCCGTCGGTGTAGAGCATCAGACTCCACTCCGCCCCCAGCTTCACTTCCATCCGGGGCCAGCGAGCCCCGGGCAGCAGACCGAGCGCAGGCCCGTTGTTGTCGTACGGCAGCAGCTGTGCCGGCCGGCCGGGCCGGGCGATCAGCGGTGACGGGTGTCCGGCGAGGCACAGCCCGGCGCGCCGTCCGTCCGGCGCGATGTCCACCGTGCACAGCGTCGCGAAGATCTCGTCGTCGGACCGCTCATGCTCAAGGACCTCCTGAAGCGTCCCCAGCAGCGCGTCCCCGCACAGCCCGGCCAAGGTCAGCGCCCGCCAGGCGATGCGCAGCTCCACACCGAGCGCGGCCTCGTCGGGCCCATGCCCGCAGACGTCACCGATCATGGCGTGCACGGTCCCGTCCGCGGTGCGCACGACGTCGTAGAAGTCACCGCCCAGCAGGGCACGCGAACGCCCGGGCCGGTACCGCGCGGCGAACCGCAGCGACGACCCCTCCAGCAGCGGCGTCGGCAGCAGACCGCGCTCCAGACGACGGTTCTCCTGAGCCCGCATCCGGCCTTCGGCAAGCCGCCGCTCGGCCGTGTCGGAACGTTTCCGCTCCACGGCGTACCGGATCGCCCGGCTCAGCAGCCGCCCGTCCAGCTCGTCCCGGAAGAGGTAGTCCTGCGCACCGACGCGCACGGCCTCCGCACCGCGCTCGGCGTCGCCGGAGGCGGTGAGCGCGAGGACGGCGTGCCGGGGGGCGAGCTCCAGGACGTGCCGGAGTACGGCCAGCTCGTCATCGCCGGCCCGGCCGGGCGCCGGGAGCGCGAGGTCGAGCAGGATGCAGTGGACGTCGTCGGTGAGCAGCCGCTCGGCCTCGGTGAGGTTGCGGGCGGTGCGCACACGGATCGGCTTGCCGGCCGAGTCGAGCAACTCGGGCACGAGCGCGGACCCGCCGGGATCGTCCTCGATCAGCAGCAGGGTCAGGTTGGTGTGGGTGGTGTTCTCGACCGTCTCTTCCTTACGCGGGGCCTCTTCGCTGGAGGTGCCGCCGCCTGGGGACGCGGCCTGCGCCTGACCACTCTCCGCGGCCGGGATCGCTCTCTGCCGCGGTATGGGTACGGGCATCGTCTTGAGTTCCTTCCCTCCCCCCGAGGGCTGGTGGGAACGAGGGACCTCGATCCACCGACGGGGACCATAGCGGGTGTCGGCGCCGCAATGGAATGGTGTGAGACACGCCGCGTTGACGCTGGCCGCTGTCATATGCCGCGTTCCGTACCGCAGTTGGACAGGGCGGAAGAGGGGCAGGGATGACGAACGTCACGTCGGCCGGCGGTTTCACGGCGAACTGGCGTGGGGTGGGTCACGTGGCGGGGGTCACGAACGCTCCTGCCTCACCCGTCAAAAGCCCCCTCAACCCTCACGCATCGGGCCGAACCACCCCGAGAATCGGCATCGATCCGGCCCCCGCGACCGTCACCGTCCGCCCGGGCCGCGGGGCGTGGATGATGGCGCCGTCGCCGATGTACATGGCCACATGGCTGGCGTCGCCGTTGTAGATGATGAGGTCGCCGGGGCGCATGTCCTCGATGGCGATGCGCTTCAGCTGCTTCCACTGCTCCTGCGAGGTCCGTGGAATCCCCTGCCCGGCGCTCGCCCAGGCCTGTGACGTGAGCCCTGAGCAGTCGTACGACTTCGGCCCCTCGGCGCCCCATTCATATGGTTTGCCCAATTGCTTCGTCGCATACTCGACGGCCTTGCGCCCCTCTTCGGATGCCTTGCCCTTGATGTCCTTGAGGATCCCGGAGTCCAGCCAGGCGGTCTGCGCCTTGTAGGCGGCCTCCTTCTCCAGTTCGGCGAGGCGCTCCTTCTCCTTCTTCTCCAGCCGGGATTCGAGCTGTTCGGCCGCCTTGATCTGCTGCTCGATCTTCTTCTGGGCGGCCGCCTTGGCCTTGCGCCCGGCCTCCAGCTTCTGCCACTGGGCGGAGGCGTCCTTGGCGTACTGCTCCAAGTCCTCCTGGGTGCGGGTCATTTCGGCCAGCAGCCCTTTGGTGGCGCGCTCGCCCTGCAGCACTCGCCCGGCGCCGTCGAGGAAGGCCCCCGGATCGTCGCTGAGCATCAGTTTGGCCTCGTCGGGCAGCCCGCCGGACCGGTACTGGGCGGCGGCCGCGGCGCCGGCCCGCTTCTTCAGCTCGGTCAGCCTCTCCTGGCCTTTGACGATCTTCTTCGCCAGCGCGACGATCTCGGCGGACCGCTGCTCGGCCGCCTCCTCGGCGGCGTTGTACTCGTCGGTGGCGACGGCCGCGGCGTGGTAGAGCTTGTCGAGCTTCTCGCGTACGGCCTCAAGGTCCTTGTTCGACACGGGGGTCGGGGACGACGAGGGTGACGGCGTGGGGGAAGGTACCGCGAACGCCGTACCGGGCGCCGCCAGCACGGTGACCGCGCAGACCACGGTCAAGGCCACGAGGACGCTGCGCTTGCCCGGCGAGAGGGCGCGCTTGCCCGGTCCCATACCTCTGCCCCCAAACCTGATTTACCGTCAGTAACTTACTGGCGCTTGGGGGATCGTGCCACGACGACGCGCAAAGCGACAGAGGCAGTCGGAAGACGTATTTCCCCCCTCTCCCGCCCCCATGACGATCTCCCCGCCAATGTGACGAACGACTCGCGGAGATCGTTCCCTTCGCTCGCGGGTCAGGACCGCGGCGCCAACGCCTCCCACCGCACCGTCACTTCGCCCTGCCGCCACCGCACCGGCCCGTCCGCCACCGGCCAGTCGCCCGCAAGGTCCCGCACGGCCCGCATCCACCGCTGCCGGGCGCCGTACGACGCATAGGGCGCGGCGGCGGCCCAGGCGCGGTCGAAGTCACGCAGAAAGGCATGCACCGCCTCGCCGGGCACATTGCGGTGAATGAGGGCCTTCGGCAGCCGTTCGGCGAGATCCGACGGCCGCTCCAGCGACCCCAGCCGGGTCGCGAAGGTCACCGTGCGCGGCCCCTCCGGCCCGAGCGCCACCCACACATGCCGGCGCCCGATCTCGTCGCAGGTCCCCTCGACGAGCAGCCCGCCCCGGGACCCGCCCCCCGGATCGGCCGGCGCGAGCCGCGCACAAATCCGCTCCCAGACCCCGGCGACCTCGCCCTCCTCGTACTGCCGCAGCACATTCGCCGCACGCACCAAGAGGGGCC
Organism: Streptomyces sp. NPDC049627; assembly: GCF_044465645.1. Lineage (NCBI taxonomy): Bacteria > Bacillati > Actinomycetota > Actinomycetes > Kitasatosporales > Streptomycetaceae > Streptomyces > Streptomyces sp. NPDC049627. Next base: position 90,856 of record NZ_JBITLW010000006.1, read on the forward strand.
GCTGCGGGATCGGAACCTCGAACCCGCCGTGCCGGAAGACGAGCCCTTCCCGCTCGTACGCCTGGGCGGCCGCGACCCGCGCCGGTTCGATCTCCACACCGACGACCCGCACGCGGGGCGCTGCCGCGCGGAGCCGGGTGAGGAGCTCGACGGCCGTCCATGGGGCGGCGCCGTATCCGAGGTCAACCGCAACGGGATCCCCGGCACGCCGCAGCTCGGCGCCGTGCGTGTGGGCGATCCAGCGGTCCATCCGGCGGAGCCGATTCGGATGGGTGGTCCCGCGAGTCACCGTTCCCACGATGGGGGTCCCCGCGCTCGAGCGAAGCCGAGCGTGGGGGAGGGCGGTGGCGCGGGCAGTCATGCGTATGAGGGTAAGGGCCCGGCCACCAGGCGACGCGCCTTCCCGGCACTCGGCGTCGGTGTGGGCCTTGCGGGGGGCTGAATGACGCGGGCCGGCGCCGAGAGGCGGGGTCCACCACGCCCACCGAACCCGCACAGGCCGCCGCAGGCGCCCTGCCCCACCGCCGGAGGCCAACGCCCCCGACCCCCGAACAGTTGACCGACCCCCGGTAATACCTCGGCAAAAACCACCCCACCAGGAATGGGAACCCCTTCCTCCGCTGTTGCACCCCCTTGGAGGGCCCCACACCCTCCACCCGGCATGCCCGCAGCCAAGGAGGAACGCCACGTGAGCCAGTACGTCAGCAGGCTCGGGCGTCGCTCTCCGGCGGCGCACCCGCGGCTCAGGCTCCACCGCCGCCCCCGCCGCGTCGCCATGCTCTCCGTGCACACCTCACCGCTCCACCAGCCCGGCACCGGCGACGCCGGCGGCATGAACGTCTACATCGTGGAGCTCGCGCAGCGCCTCGCCGCGATCAACATCGAGGTGGAGATCTTCACGCGCACGACGGCCGCGGACCTCCCGCCGACCGTCCAGCTCGCCCCCGGCGTCCTCGTCCGCCACATCGACGCGGGCCCCTACGAGGGCCTCAACAAGGAGGACCTCCCCGCCCAGCTGTGCGCCTTCACCCACGGCGTGATGCAGGCGTGGGCCGGCCACCGCCCCGGCCACTACGACCTGGTCCACTCCCACTACTGGCTCTCCGGCCACGTCGGCTGGCTGGCCGCCCAGCGCTGGGGCGCCCCCCTGGTGCACGCGATGCACACGATGGCCAAGGTCAAGAACGCCAACCTCGCCGACGGCGACACCCCCGAGCCCGCGGCCCGGGTCATCGGCGAGACCCAGATCGTGGAGGCCGCCGACCGACTCATCGCCAACACGGCCGAGGAGTCCGACGAACTCGTACGGCACTACGCGGCCGACCCCGCCAAGGTCGCCGTGGTCCACCCCGGCGTGAACCTCACCCGCTTCACGCCCGCCGACGGCCGGGCCGCCGCCCGCGCCCGCCTGGGCCTCCCGCAGGACGCCCTGATCCCCCTGTTCGCGGGCCGCATCCAGCCCCTGAAGGCTCCGGACGTCCTGTTGCGCGCCGTGGCCGTCCTCCTGGACGAGCATCCCGACCTCCGCTCCCGCATCGTCGTCCCGGTCGTCGGCGGCCCCAGCGGCAGCGGCCTCGCCAAGCCCGAGGGCCTGCAGAAGCTGGCCGCCCGCCTGGGCATCGCGGACGTCGTACGGTTCCGCCCGCCCGTCGGCCAGGAGCAGCTCGCGGACTGGTTCCGTGCGGCATCGGTGCTGGTCATGCCGTCGTACAGCGAATCCTTCGGCCTGGTGGCCATCGAGGCGCAGGCGGCGGGCACCCCCGTGCTGGCGGCAGCGGTGGGCGGCCTGCCGGTCGCGGTCCGCGACGGCCGTACCGGCTTCCTGGTCCAGGGCCACGATCCCGGCGACTACGCGCGCGTGCTGCACGCCTTCGCCCAGGACCCGCACATCTCCTCCCGTATGGGCGAGGCCGCGGCCCGGCACGCGCAGTCCTTCGGCTGGGACGCCGCTGCCGCCGCCACGGCGGACGTCTACATGGCCGCGGCCCAGGCCCACCGCCGTCGCGTACGCTCCCACCATGGCTGACGCACAGAAGACGGCGCAGGTCGTCGAGGGAGCCCTGAAGGACGCCGAACTGGAGTGGGAGAGCCCCGCCTCCGGCAACTACGTCGTCAAGCTCCCCGGCACCCGCAAGCTCTCGACGACCGTCTCCCTCCTCGTCGGCCGCCACTCCCTGTCGCTCAACGCCTTCGTCATCCGCCACCCCGACGAGAACGAGCCCGGCGTCCACCGCTGGCTTTTGGAGCGCAACCTCAAGCTCTACGGCGTGAGTTACGCCGTGGACCGCCTCGGCGACATCTACGTCACCGCCAAGCTCCCCCTCTCCGCCGTCACCCCCGACGAGATCGACCGCCTCCTCGGCCAGGTCCTGGAGGCGGCGGACGGCGCCTTCAACACCCTCCTGGAACTCGGGTTCGCCTCCGCGATCCGCAAGGAGTACGAGTGGCGGGTGGCCCGCGGCGAGTCCACACGGAACCTGGACGCGTTCAGCCACCTGACTCAGCGCTCGGCGGACTGATGCCGTCGAGGGCCTGACCGCCCCATCCGCACCACGCTCAGCGTGCGCTGCTGCGGTAGCGCCCCGGCGGCACCCCCACCAACTTCCGGAAGTGCCGGGTGAGATGGGACTGGTCGTAGAAGCCGGTCGCGGTGGCCACCTCGGCCGGCGGCCGGCCCTCCAGCAGCAGCCGGCGGGCGCGGTCGACGCGGCGGGACATCAGGTACTGGTGCGGCGCGATGCCGTACGCGGTGCTGAACGACCGTACGAGATGCGCGGGATGGGCCTGGACGAGCGCGGCGGCCTCGTCGAGGGCGACGCCCTCGACGACCCGTTCGTCGAGGAGTTCGCGCAGCCGGCGGGCGAGCGCGGGATCGCGGCGCGGGGCGCCGGTGACGGTCTTCGGCCGCAGGTGCGCGCGCAGCCGGTCGCCGATGAGGGTGAGCCTGCTGTCCGCCTCCAGCTCGTCGCCGGGCTGCGCGAGGGCGCTGTGCAACTGGCCCACGCGCAGCCTCAGCACGGGGTCCCGCAGGTCGGGGGAGTCCACCGCCGGGCCGATCAGGTCCTCGCCCAGCCGGGTGCCGTCCAGGTACAGGACGCGCTTGCGGAAGCCGTGCGGGGTGGCGGGGGAGCCGTTGTGGGGGACGTGCGGCGGGAGGAGGGAGACCGTGTCGTGCGGGGTGCCGTGCTCGTGCCGGTCGAGGTCGTACCGTACGGCGCCGTCGTCCACGATGAGCAGCGTCCACGCCTCGTGGACGTGCATCGGATAGGCGTACTCCGTGAAGTGGGCGTGGAAGACCTCGGTGACGCCCGGCACGGAGGGGCGCCACGCGGAGACCTCCTGGCGATTCCGGGCGGCGGCCATGCAAAGAACGTACAAGACGACGTCGTACGGCGGTCGGCAGTCTCGCCGTATGAGCGATACGACCCGTACCACGGAGACCCCCACCCCTGATGAGGCACCTGTCCGCTTCGACACGAAGATCGCCGTGCTGCTGCGCGAGGACCTGGAGCCGTGGCAGCGCCTGAACGTCACGGCCTTCCTGGTCAGCGGCCTGGGTACGCAGGTGCCCGAGGTGATCGGGGAGCCGTACGAGGACGGGGACGGCGTCCGCTACCTGCCGATGTTCCGTCAGCCGGTCCTGGTCTTCGAGGGCACGAAGGAGACGCTGACGACGGCCCACGCGCGCGTGCTCTCCCGGTCCCTCCCGCGCGCGGTGTTCACCTCCGACCTCTTCGCGACGGGCAACGACCGGGACAACCGTGCGGCGGTGCGGGCCGTGCCGACGGGGGAGCTGGATCTGGTCGGGCTGGCGGTGTACGGGCCGCGGAATGCCGTGGACAAGGTGGTGAAGGGGGCGCGGATGCATCCGTGACGACGGTCGGCGAACCCCGGGGACGATCCCCGGGTGGTCGCCGTCAGGCGGGGCTGACCTCGCTCTTCGCGGCGGCCGGGGTGTCGTCGGCGGCCGGCTTCTCCGTCGGCAGCCCCCGCATCAGCATCCCGTACCCGATCGCCGCCGCCGTCCCGACGACCGCGCACAGCCCCCACAGCCACTCGGCGCCGTAGTGGTCGATGACGAAGCCGGACATCAGGGGGGCGACCAGCGCGGCCACGGACCAGGACAGGGTGTACATGCCCTGGTACCGCCCCCGCCCCTGGGCCGGGGAGAGCCGGACGACGAGCCCGGTCTGGGTGGGCGCGTTGAGCATCTCGCCCAGCGTCCACACGCACACCGTCAGCGCGAAGACGCCGACCGAGCCGGCGAACGCGGTGAGCCCGAAGCCGTACCCGGCGAGCAGGGACGAGACGACGAGGATCCGCCCCGTGTCCCGGCGCTCGATGAACCGCGTGACCGGCATCTGCAGCGCGACGATCAGGACACCGTTGACGGCGATCGCGAGGCCGTAGTCGGCAGGCGAGAACCCGGCGTCGCCCATCGCCACCGGCAGCCCCACCGAGCCCTGCTGGAAGATGAGGGCGACGAGAAAGGACAGTCCGACGACGCTCATGAAGCGCCCGTCGCGCAGCACGGTCCCGAGCCCGACCTCCTCGGCTGCCTGGTCCGCCTTCGTCCGCTCGGGCCGCGACTCGGGCAGCTTGACGAACACCACGACCGCGCAGACGGCCGTCATCCCCGCCTCGATCAGGAACCCGGCGAGGTAACTGACCTCCGCGATGAACCCGGCGGCCATGGAGGAGATGGCGAATCCGAGGTTGATGGCCCAGTAGTTGAGCGAGAAGGCGCGCACCCGGTCCTCGGGCCGGACGATGTCGGCCATCATCGCCTGCACGGCGGGCCGGGAGGCGTTGGAGGCGGCGCCGACGAGGAAGGCGACGGCGGCGATGGCGACGGGGTGGTGCACACATCCCAGCAGGGCGACGGAGAGGGCGGTGGACACCTGGGCGATGAGGAGGGTGGGCCGCCGCCCGAGCCGGTCGGTCATCACGCCGGCGCCGATCGACGAGACGACCCCGCCGAGGCCGTGCAGCGAGGCGACGAGACCGGCGTAGGAGGCGGAGTACCCGCGGTCGAGCGTGAGGTACAGGGCCATGAACGTGGCGACGAAGGCCCCGAGCCGGTTCACCAGGGTGCTGGTCCACAGCCACCAGAACTCGCGGGGGAGCCCGGAGACGGTCTCTCGGGTGGCACGTCTCAGGGCGGCGAGCGACATGGAGATCCCCCAGGTGTGGCGAGGCCAGGTAGGGCAAAGCCAGGAACGGTGCGGTCGATGTAAGCGGCTCATGCGCTAGGCACAACTTACGAGCGCGGACTTGTCGGGGGCCACTCAATTAACAGATCCCGTCAACAGTCCGCCCATCGAGAGGCGGGCGCACCCGGTCGGAGCCTTGGATTACGCTCATCGCATGGCCGACGCACCGTACAAGCTGATCCTCCTCCGCCACGGCGAGAGCGAGTGGAACGCGAAGAACCTGTTCACCGGCTGGGTGGACGTCAACCTGAACGAGAAGGGCGAGAAGGAGGCAGTCCGCGGCGGCGAGCTCCTGAAGGACGCCGACCTCCTGCCCGACGTGGTCCACACGTCCCTCCAGAAGCGCGCGATCCGCACGGCGCAGCTGGCCCTCGAGGCCGCGGACCGCCACTGGATCCCCGTCCACCGCTCGTGGCGCCTGAACGAGCGCCACTACGGCGCCCTCCAGGGCAAGGACAAGGCCCAGACCCTCGCCGAGTTCGGCGAGGAGCAGTTCATGCTGTGGCGCCGCTCGTACGACACCCCGCCGCCCCCGCTCGAGGACGGCACGGAGTTCTCCCAGTCGGACGACCCGCGCTACGCGACGATCCCCCCGGAGCTGCGCCCCCGCACGGAGTGCCTGAAGGACGTCGTCGTCCGCATGCTCCCGTACTGGTACGACGGCATCGTCCCCGACCTCCTGGCCGGCCGCACGGTCCTGGTCGCCGCCCACGGCAACTCGCTGCGCGCCCTGGTCAAGCACCTGGACGGCATCTCCGACGCCGACATCGCCGGCCTGAACATCCCGACCGGCATCCCCCTGTACTACGAGCTCGACGCCGACTTCAAGCCGGTGACCCCGGGCGGCAGGTACCTGGACCCGGAGGCGGCCGCGGCGGCCATCGAGGCGGTCAAGAACCAGGGCAAGAAGAAGTAACTTCCCTGATCGCGCCCCCGACCTGCGCTGATGGCGCGGATCGGGGGCATTTTCACAGCCTGGCTCCTGCTCAGACCGACAGCGGAACCGGATGGATCTCGTCGGCCTTGTGCCCGGCGCGTTCGTGGATGCGCTGGACCGCGTCGGCCGAGGGGGCCTCGGAGAGGCAGTAGACGACGCCCGAGTCGGGGTCGGCCCATGCCCGCTCGAAGTGCACGCGCTCGTCCTTCTCTATGGCGAGGTCCGCGTTGTGGGCCTCCCGAAGCTGGTCGGCCGTGATGCCCTTCATGTTGTGGTGTACGTCCATGTACTGAGCCATGCTCGCACCTCCTGCTCTCCTTTCCATGCTGCGCCCGTCCGGCACGAGGAGCACGACGAGCAGCACGGTGAGCAACACGACGAGCGTCACGACGGACAAGGGCCCCGGCAGGTGCACCGGGGCCCTTGTCCGTCGTATGAGACCCTCACCCGCACTGGCAAGGGTTCCCCGACTGGCATCCGCACCCACAGCCCGAGCCGCAGCCGCAGGCGCCGACGAGCGGGAGGCTCCTGATGTCGGCGGGCTGCTCGGTCGGGCGTTCCTGGGTGGGGTCGGGTGTCGTGCCGGGGGTGCTGGGGGATTCGGCCATGGTCCCTCCTCGAGGCTGGAGCCTGTGCCCATTCCATGCCCGCCCCGCTGGGCGCATCAACGGCGCACTGAGGCTTGCGTACGCCCCGAACAGCCCTCCACAAGCCCGCGTACGAGAGAGGCCTACGCCCCTTCCGCCCCCGAGACCGGCTGGATCTCCGGCTGGACGTCGGCCTGAAGCTCGTCCGCGTGCTCACCCGTCACCAGGTACACCACACGCTTGGCCACGGCCACCGCATGGTCGGCGTACCGCTCGTAGTAGCGGCCGAGCAGCGTCACGTCCACGGCCGTCTCGATGCCGTGCTTCCAGCGCTCGTCCATCAGGTGCTGGAAGAGCGTGCGGTGCAGGAGGTCCATCGCGTCGTCGTCCTGCTCCAGCTGCAGCGCGAGGTCGACGTCCTTGGTGACGATCACCTCGGCCGCCTTCGCCATCAGGCGCTGCGCGAGCTGGCCCATCTCCAGGATGGTGGCGTGCAGGTCCTGCGGGATCGCGCGCTCGGGGTAGCGCAGCCGCGTGAGCTTGGCCACGTGCTGGGCGAGGTCGCCCGAGCGCTCCAGGTCCGCCGACATGCGCAGCGACGTCACGACGATGCGGAGGTCCGTCGCCACCGGCTGCTGGCGGGCGAGCAGCGCTATGGCCCGCGCCTCCAGGTCGTGCTGGAGGTCGTCGACCTTCTGGTCGGCCTCGATCACGCTCTCGGCCAGCTTCAGGTCGGCGTCGAGGATCGCCGTCGTGGCGCGCCCGATCGCCGACCCGGCCATCCGGGCCATCTCGACCAGGCTGTCGCCGATCGAGTCCAGTTCCTCGTGGTACGCGTCCCGCATCAGGGGTCCCTCTCTTACGTCTGCCTCGGGGGTTCCGGGGCCAGGAGACTGCTGTCGAGCCGTCGGCCTTGTCGTCCGAACCGACAGTCTTCTCGTCAACAAACCGGTCAAACCGTCGAGAGGACAGTCTTACGGTCATGACCTCCGACAGTAAGACCGTCCCGAAAACGCCAGTCGGACTGTCGTGAAACCGCCAGTGTGATCTCCACGCTAAACCGCCAGGGCGAACCCGACGCTCCCACGATCCGGCCCCAACGCGTCCGTTTCCGCCACCCCAAATGAACCACTACTGGCTCCAAGGTGAACTCTGAGCGACGAGTGTTCGAGCTCGCCCTCCGACGGCTGTGGCCACCGCCTGGCCCATGCCTAACCTGGATGCATGGACGTGAACGCGGCGGTCGCCGCAGCGGCAGCGATCGCCGGGGTGCTCACCGGCGTCATCGCCATGCTGGCGTTCCGCTGGAGCGAACGCGACCTGAAGCGACCCACCCGAACCTCTCTGCACACCGACCCGGTCCTGCCGCCCGGCGTGGACACGGTCCTGTCGGTGCTGCGCTCCTCCGCCGTCGTCCTCGACGAGGGGGACGCCGTGGTCAAGGCCAGCTCGGCGGCGTACGCCCTCGGTCTCGTGCGCGGCGGCAAGCTCTCCGTCGAGCCCATGCTCCAGATGGCCCGGGACACCAGACGGGACGGCGAGATACGGCAGGTCGAGCTGGACCTGCCGCGGCGCGGCACCGGACGTGGCGAGGCCCTCGCCGTGTCCGCGCGCGTCGCGCCCCTCGGCTCCCGCCTCGTCCTGCTCCTCGTCGAGGACCTCACCGAGGCCCGGCGGATAGAGGCGGTGCGGCGCGACTTCGTCGCGAACGTCAGCCATGAGCTGAAGACGCCCGTCGGCGCACTCTCCCTCCTCTCCGAGGCGGTCATGGACGCCTCCGACGACCCCGAGGCCGTCCAGCGCTTCGCCGGGCGCATGCAGATCGAGGCGACCCGGCTCACCAGCCTGGTGCAGGAGCTCATCGACCTCTCCCGGGTCCAGAACGACGACCCGCTGGAGGACGCCGAGCCCGTCCGCGTCGACGAGCTCGTCGCCGAGGCCATGGACCGCTGCCGGCACGCCGCCGGGACGAAGCAGATCACCATGGCCGCCGGCGGTACCCAGGAACTGAGCATCTGGGGCAACCGGGGCCAGCTCGCCGCCGCTCTCGGCAACCTCGTCGAGAACGCCGTCAACTACTCGCCCGCCCGCACCCGCGTCGGCATCGCCGCCCGCCGGGTGACCAGCCCTGGCGGCGACCTGATCGAGATCGCCGTCACCGACCAGGGCATCGGCATCTCGGACAAGGACAAGGAGCGCATCTTCGAGCGCTTCTACCGCGTCGACCCGGCCCGTTCCCGTGCCACCGGTGGCACCGGCCTCGGTCTCGCGATCGTCAAGCACGTGGCCGCCTCGCACGGCGGGGAGGTCACGGTGTGGAGCTCGGAGGGACAGGGCTCCACGTTCACCCTGCGGCTGCCGGAGGCCGGCGCCGCGCGCGACCGCGCACAGCAGCCCCCGGACCTCGACGACGAGGCCGGGCACTCCGCCCGCTCATCCGCCGAATCCCCCGATTCAACCGCGTACGAAACGCTTTCCGCCCCGGAGGTCCTTCCGTGACCCGTGTGCTCGTCGTCGAGGACGAGGAGTCCTTCTCCGACGCCCTGTCGTACATGCTCCGCAAGGAGGGCTTCGAGGTCGCCGTCGCGACCACCGGGCCCGACGGACTCGACGAGTTCGAGCGCAACGGCGCCGACCTCGTCCTCCTCGACCTGATGCTGCCGGGTCTGCCCGGTACGGAGGTGTGCCGTCAGCTGCGCGGCCGCTCCAATGTCCCGGTGATCATGGTGACCGCCAAGGACAGTGAGATCGACAAGGTCGTCGGCCTGGAAATAGGAGCCGACGACTACGTCACCAAGCCGTTCTCCTCGCGCGAGCTGGTCGCCCGCATCCGCGCCGTCCTGCGCCGCCGCGGCGAGCCGGAGGAGGTGACCCCGGCCGCCCTGGAGGCGGGCCCCGTCCGCATGGACGTGGACCGCCACGTGGTCACGGTCTCCGGCTCCAAGGTCGACCTCCCCCTCAAGGAGTTCGACCTCCTGGAGATGCTCCTGCGCAACGCCGGCCGCGTCCTGACCCGTATGCAGCTCATCGACCGCGTCTGGGGCGCCGACTACGTCGGCGACACCAAGACCCTCGACGTCCACGTCAAGCGCCTGCGCGCCAAGATCGAGCCGGACCCGGGCGCGCCGCGGTACCTGGTGACGGTGCGCGGCCTCGGCTACAAGTTCGAGCCGTAAGAAGCACTGGACACGTCGAAGGGCGGGACCCCGGTCGTACGGGGTCCCGCCCTTCTTCTACGGCTGTGCGGAGGTCGTACGGCTACTCAGTGCCGTACGAAGGCTCAGTGACCGGCCGTCGTCTGCGAGGCGCTGTCGGACGGGGTCGCCGCGCCGCCCGTGCCGCTGCCGGCCTCGGATCCGGCCTCGGCGCCCTCGGTCGGCGTCCCGCTCGCGGAGGCCTCGCCGGTCGGGGTGCCGCTCGCGGCGGGCTTCGACGGGGAGGCGGACGCGCCCGGCGTCTTCGGGACCTCGCTCGGGCCCCAGCTCTCGAAGTAGTGCTCGGACGGGACGACGAACGCCCGCAGGCTCACGTCGCCGGTCTTGCTGAAGGTGAAGGTGATCGCCTGGGCGTTGCCGTCCTGGATGCCGTCACGGCCCTTGGCCAGGACGGCGGAGGCGTTGCCCGCGCCGCCGATGACGAGCGAGCCGCCGGCCGGGACGGTCAGGCTGCCACCCTTGGCGGGCTTGAGCTCGGCGGTCTCGCCGGAGTCGTCCACCTTGATCGCGTCCAGCGTCTGGGCCGTCTTCCCCGAGTTGAACAGGGTCGCGGAGATGGCGGCCGGGCCGGTCGACTCCAGGTCGGGCTGGGTGATGACGACGGCGTTCTGGACCTTGATGTCGCCGACGGTGGTGGCAGCGTTGTCCGGCTTGATCTCCAGCGTCTGGCTGTTGTTGCCGGCGCCGCACGCGGCGAGCGACGTGATAGAGAACGCGATGGCGGCAGCGGCGAGGGCGCCGCGTCGAAGGCTGCTGCTCACGGCGGCGGCAACTCCTTGACTCGAACGGGGCGGGCGCGTAAAGCCGCCCTAAGTGTCTGTCAGCGGCCTTAGGTTACCGAGCCGTTCCCGCGCGACCGCACCCGACCCTCCCCTGAGCGGCCGAAGTACCGCCGAAGCACCTCTTCGTACGCCTTCCGTGATCCGTCCCGTCACCCACAAGTGACCCAGCAGCCACATTGCCCGCACACTCGTCCTGCATTCACATAAGCCCCTCCCGAGCGGCGGCGCAAAATTTCCGTGAAGGAATGCGCGACCTTCCCGGAATTGATCACCGGCTGTGCTCCCGGCCCGGGGCAGTGATCAATTCCGGATTCGTCCGGTACCCGACTCCGGGCACCGAACGGAGTAGCGGAAGTCGCACACTTGGAAGCGGACATATGCGGACGTTCGGCCGCTCGGACGTGCCTCCGGATGTGTGTAACGTGCGCGTTTCACCTCACCCGCAGAGCGGCTCCGACCTGCGAATACCTTCTTCCGATCGGCCCGCGAAGCACGTTCCTGTCGGAGTTGTCAAGCCCCGAGATATGCCCTGACCTGCGAAAACGCCATTCAGAAGACGCCGTATCCGTGTTACCCTGGATAGCCACGGAAGGGGTACCTGTCACATGACGTTCAAGGTTGGCGACACCGTGGTCTATCCCCATCACGGGGCCGCGCTGATCGAGGCCATCGAAACTCGCCAGATCAAAGGCGTGGACAAGACCTACTTGGTGCTGAAGGTCGCCCAGGGTGACCTGACGGTGCGTGTGCCAGCGGACAATGCGGAGTTCGTCGGCGTACGTGATGTGGTCGGTCAGGACGGGCTGGACCGGGTCTTCGAGGTGCTGCGCGCGCCGTACGCCGAGGAGCCCACGAACTGGTCTCGTCGTTACAAGGCAAATCTGGAGAAGCTCGCCTCCGGCGATGTCATCAAGGTCGCGGAAGTCGTGCGTGACCTGTGGCGTCGTGAGCGTGAGCGTGGACTCTCCGCCGGTGAGAAGCGCATGCTCGCCAAGGCTCGCCAGATCCTGGTGAGCGAGCTCGCCCTCGCGGAGAACACCAACGAGGACAAGGCTGAGGCCCTGCTCGACGAGGTTCTCGCGTCCTGACGCGGTCCATCCGCCTCAGTTCAGCACAGTGCTGAATTTCTCAAAGAAGTGCCGCGGTGCCCGATGACGTTTTGATGTCGCCGGGCGCTGCGGCATGTGCGCTCACAGACGCTGTACGTCTCTGTGCGGTACGTCTGTGTCGGGGGCGCCCCCGATACTGGACGTGCCGGGCCCGGGCAGCTGGCTCGACCGACTGTCACGGAAGGGTCCGTCAAGGCGTCGCGCCCGGCACGCTGAGGCCATACCCAAGTAGGCCGAGCACACAAACCTGACAGGAACCGATGTCTGACGTTTCGCGCCCTTCGCCCTCGGAAGCCCGCGGTGGGACGGCCGCCGGCACCCGTACGGCCGTCGTGATCCCGGCCGCCGGCCGGGGCGTACGCCTTGGTCCGGGCGCCCCCAAGGCGCTCCGCGCGCTGAACGGCACGCCCATGCTGATCCACGCCGTACGTGCGATGGCCGCATCCCGCGCCGTCTCCCTGGTGGTCGTCGTGGCCCCGCCCGACGGCGCCGCCGAGGTCAAGAGCATGCTCGACGCGCACGCCCTGCCCGAGCGCACCGACTTCCTGGTGGTCCCCGGCGGTGAGTCCCGCCAGGAGTCCGTGAAGCTCGGCCTGGACGCGCTGCCGCCGGACTACGACATCGTGCTGGTGCACGACGCGGCGCGCCCGCTGGTCCCGGTGGACACGGTCGACGCGGTGATCGAGGCGGTCCGCGACGGAGCGCCGGCCGTCGTGCCCGCGCTGCCGCTCGCGGACACGGTCAAGGAGGTCGAGCCGGCCGCGGCCGCGGGCGACCCCGAACCGGTCGTCGCCACCCCGCAGCGCGCCCGCCTCCGTGCCGTACAGACCCCCCAGGGCTTCGACCGCGCCACGCTGATCCGTGCGCACGAGACGGTGACCGGCGACGTCACCGACGACGCGAGCATGGTCGAGCGGCTCGGTCTGACGGTCGTGGTCGTCCCCGGCCACGAGGAGGCCTTCAAGGTCACCCGCCCGCTGGACCTGGTCCTGGCCGAGGCGGTCCTGGCGCGCCGGAGGCTCAACGATGGCTTCTGAGCAGCTCCCGGTGCTGCCCCAGGTGGGCATCGGCACCGACATCCACGCCTTCGAGGAGGGCCGCGAGCTGTGGTGCGCGGGCCTGAAGTGGGAGGGCGAGGGCCCGGGCCTCGCCGGCCACTCCGACGCGGACGTCGTCGCACACGCCGCCTGCAACGCCCTGTTCTCGGCGGCCGGCCTCGGCGACCTGGGGCAGCACTTCGGCACGGGGCGGCCTCAGTGGTCGGGAGCCCCCGGAGTCGTACTCCTCACCGAGGCGGCCCGGATCGTCCGCGAGGCGGGCTTCCGTATCGGCAACATCGCGGTCCAGGTCGTCGGGCCGCGCCCGAAGATCGGCAAGCGGCGCGACGAGGCGCAGAAGATCCTTTCGGAGGCGGCGGGCGCACCGGTGTCCGTGTCGGGAGCGACGACGGACGGGCTGGGCTTCCCGGGCCGCGACGAGGGCCTGATGGCGGTGGCGACGGCGCTGGTGGTGCGGGCCGGCTGAGGCACCGGCAGGTGATTTCCGCCCGCCCGGGGACGGACTTGCACCCAAGCGTCGGATCCACCATCCTCCGCCCACTACCCTGGTGTCGTGACTATTCGCCTGTACGACACCAGCGCCCGGCAGATCCGTGACTTCACCCCGCTCCAGCCGGGCTGTGTCTCGATCTACCTCTGTGGCGCCACCGTGCAGGCCGCGCCGCACATCGGGCACATCCGCTCGGGGCTGAACTTCGACATCATGCGCCGCTGGTTCGCATACCGCGGCTATGAGGTGACGTTCATCAGGAACGTCACGGACATCGACGACAAGATCATCGCCAAGTCCGTCGACCAGAACCGCCCCTGGTGGTCGATCGGCTACGAGAACGAGCGCGCCTTCACCGACGGCTACACCGCCCTCGGCTGCCTCCCGCCGACCTACGAGCCCCGGGCCACCGGCCATGTCACCGAGATGGTCGAGATGATGCGCGGGCTCATCGAGCGCGGACACGCCTACGAGGCGGACGGCAGCGTCTACTTCGACGTCCGGTCCTGGCCCTCCTACCTGGAGCTGTCCCGGCAGGACCTCGACGAGATGCGCCAGCCCGCCGAGGAGGGCATCACCGGCAAGCGGGACCCGCGCGACTTCGCGATGTGGAAGGCCGCCAAGCCCGGCGAGCCCGACTGGGAGACGCCGTGGGGCCGGGGCCGTCCGGGCTGGCACCTGGAGTGCTCGGCGATGGCGCACAGGTACCTCGGCTCCGCCTTCGACATCCACGGCGGCGGACTCGACCTGATCTTCCCGCACCACGAGAACGAGATCGCCCAGGCCAAGGCCTACGGCGACGAGTTCGCGCAGTACTGGGTGCACAACGCCTGGGTCACCATGAGCGGCGAGAAGATGTCGAAGTCGCTCGGCAACAGCGTGCTCGTGTCCGAGATGGTCAAGCAGTGGCGCCCCATCGTCCTGCGCTACTACCTGGGCACCCCGCACTACCGCTCGACGATCGAGTACAGCGAAGAGGCCCTGCGCGAGGCCGAGTCGGCGTTCGCGCGCATCGAGGGCTTCGTGCAGCGCGTGGTGGAGAAGGCGGGCGTCGTCGAGCCGTCCGCCGAGGTGCCGCTCGCCTTCGCCGAGGCGATGGACGACGACCTGGGCGTCCCGCAGGCGCTCGCCGTCGTGCACACCACCGTCCGACAGGGCAACAGCGCACTGGCCGCCGACGACAAGGAAGCGGCCGTGGCCCGCCTCGCCGAGGTGCGCGCCATGCTCGGCGTCCTCGGCCTGGACCCGCTCGACGAGCACTGGGCCGGCGAGACCGACCGTGGCGAGGACCTTCACGGCGTGGTCGACACCCTGGTCCGCATGGTCCTGGACCAGCGTGAGGCGGCCCGCTCCCGCAAGGACTGGGCCACCGCGGACGCCATCCGCGACCAGCTCAACCAGTCGGGCCTCGTCATCGAGGACGGCCCGCAGGGCCCGCGCTGGAGCCTCGGCCCGCGCTGACCGGGCCGGCGCCCGGGAAGATCGATTGTGCCGTCCGGGCCTCCGGGCGGCACACTTCATAGACGCACTAGACGTACGTACGAACGCTTCACGACAGAACAGGTAGGTCATGGCCGCGAACAACCGCCGCATGTCCGGCAAGAAGGGCGCGCAGGTCGGCAGCGGCGGCAAGCGGCGCCGGGGCCTGGAAGGCAAGGGGCCGACGCCTCCGGCCGAGATGCGCAAGGGACACAAGAAGAACCGCATCGCCACCGCCAAGGCCAAGCAGGCCCAGCGGCGTCCCGCAGCCCGCGGGCGCGGCGGCAAGGGCACTTCCGAGCTGGTCGTCGGCCGCAACCCGGTCGTCGAGGCGCTGCGCGAGGGTGTCCCGGCCTCCACCCTCTACGTCCAGCAGTTCATCGACAACGACGAGCGCGTCCGCGAGGCCCTCCAGCTCGCCGCCGAGCGCGGCGGCATCAACCTCATGGAGGCCCCGCGCCCCGAGCTGGACCGCATGACGAACGGCCTCAACCACCAGGGCCTCGTCCTCCAGGTCCCGCCCTACGAGTACGCCCACCCCGAGGACCTCGCCGACGCCGCAGCCGACGAGGGCGAGGACCCGCTCATCGTCGCCCTCGACGGCGTGACGGACCCGCGCAACCTGGGTGCCGTGGTCCGCTCGGTCTCGGCCTTCGGCGGCCACGGCGTCGTCGTACCCGAGCGCCGCGCTGCCGGTATGACGGCCGGCGCCTGGAAGACGTCCGCCGGCACGGCGGCCCGCACCCCCGTCGCCCGCGCCACTAACCTCACCCGCGCCCTGGAGGCGTACAAGAAGGCGGGCATCGTGGTCGTCGGCCTCGCCGCCGACGGCGAGGTCGAACTCGGTGAGCTGGAGGCCCTGGAGGGCCCGGTCGTCATCGTCGTCGGCAGTGAGGGCAAGGGCCTGTCCCGGCTGGTCGGCGAGACGTGCGACTTCCGCGTCCGCATCCCCATGCCCGGCGGCGCGGAGTCGCTGAACGCCGGTGTGGCGGCAGGCATCGTGCTGTACGAGGCGGCCCGCCGACGCGGCTGAACAGACATCCGTGGCGTCACCCGTGCGGGTTAATTCTGGTGACAGTGGTGCGACCTGCGCATCTTTGACGGGGTCCGGACAGATCGGACCGGTCAAAGCAGTGTCCTAACCTCACGTCACTCGGTTAGTTGAGTGTGGACACCAGAACACCCCGCACACCCACGGGGGACCGCTCGTCGGGATTCGACGACGCTCCCGCGCTGAGCATGGTGAAGGTGCCGAGCGATCCGGCGCAGATCATCGTCAATCACGCGAGCTTCCGCGTGTTGTTGGGCGCGTCGACCGGGCGCACCAAATCTTCGCGCATCGCACGGCACCTGAGCGCCACCGAGGACACCGCCCGCATCCCCGTCGTCAACGCGGCAGGCAGAGCAGGCGCGGCCCCCGGCGCCCGCCGCCGAGTCGCCGTCTGGAACGGCACGTCCGCGCCGGACGACACCGGCGCCCACCGCCTGCTCCAGGCAGTGCGGGACGGCAGCGTCCGCCACGGCGACGAACCGGTCCCCGCGGGGGCCACCCAGGTCATCCCGCGCGTAGGGGTCGGCGGCTACGACGACGGCTACGAAGACGAGTTGACGCGGACCGTCGAGACGCCGATCGTCGGCGCCCAGCGCACGCCCGAGTCGGTGGAGACCCGGCTGCTGCCCCACATGCGCACGGTGGAGAGCGCCTACGACGAGGAACTCCCCTATGAGGCCGAGGACTTCGAGGAACCGGACGGCCCGGACGAGACGACCGATACGCCGCCCAAGCGCCTCGGCGACGACCCGGCGCGGCACGCCTACTACCCCGGCCGCCGCATGAACCTGGGCGTCGTTCTCCTCCCCCTCCGCGTCTTCCTCGGCTTCATCTCCATCTACGCCGGCATGGGCAAGCTCTGCGACCCCGTCTACTTCGACGGCGGCAAGCGCGGCTCGATGGTGAAGTGGCTCAACACCCTGCACCCCTGGGAAGTCGCCGAGCCCCTCCGCCAGTTCGCCCTGGAGCACCCGGTCGGCTCCGGCCTGGTCATCGCCTTCTTCCAGGTCATCGTGGGCGTCCTCACGGTCCTGGGCTGCTGGCAGCGGGTGGCCGCGGTCGTCGGCGCCCTGCTGTCCGCCGCGCTCCTGCTCACGGTCAGCTGGAAGAGCGTCCCGGTCTACGACGCCCCCGACATCATCTACCTCGCCGCCTGGTCCCCGCTGATCATCGCCGGCGCCCCCGTCTACTCCATCGACGGCCGCCTCGCCGGCATGGCCTGGCGCCGCCTGGGCCCCCGCTCCGACATCTGGGAGCTGCGCAACTACGTTCTCCGCCGCGGCGCCCTGGTCACCGCGATCGTCAGCGGCCTCACCCTGCTCATCGGCTCCCTCCTCGGCGGCGCCGTCCGCGACGCCGACCGGGTGGTCGTCCCCGGCCCCGGTGAGGCCCCGCGCAACGAACTGCCGGGCTCCCCGTTCCCGCAGGAGCCGGGCGGGCACAAGAAGACGCCGTCCGCCTCCAACTCCCCGACCCAGGGAGCCACGTCGGGGGCGGCCACGCCGTCGGGTGCGGCCACGCCGGGCGCCACCAGCGACACGGGCGCGACCGGCGCGGCGCCGAGCCAGACGCAGGGCACGACGGGGCAGGCCCCGCCCCAGCAGTCCACGCCGGCCGACCAGGCCCCCAGCACCAGCACCGGTCCGACCTCCGGAGGCCCCACCTCCGGCGGCGGCTCGACCGGCGGCTCCGGCAACGGAGGCTCCACCTCCGGCGAACCGGGCCTGGTGGGCGGCCTGTTGGGATAGACGCCGAGCAACGCAGCGAAGGGCCCCGGACGCGGCGACGTCCGGGGCCCTTCGCCGTAGACGCTGTAGGCACCCGTGCCGCCCCGGCGGCACGACTGCCCGCAGCCATGTCGGCGACGGGCGCAGCCGCCAAGGCCGGCGTGGGCGCGCCGGACGGGCTGATTGATGCGGACCGGCACCGAGAGGCGGGCTCACGCGCGCCCCACTCACCCCGCACGGGCCGCCGCAGGCCCCCGGCCCAACCGCCGGAGGCTAACGGCCCAGCGCCGCCAGTTCCTTCGCTGCCTCCGTCAGGTCCTTCGCCGTGTCGATGGCGCGCCAGTACGCCCCCTGAGGGATCGGGAAACCGGCCAGCCGGCGTTCCCGGGCCAGGTGAGGGAATGTGGTGCGCTCGTGGTCGCCGCGTTCGGGGAGGAGGCCGGCGAACTCGGGGGAGAAGACGTAGACACCCGCGTTGATCTCGAAGGTCGACGGCGGTGCCTCGATGAAGTCGGTGATGTGACCGAAGCCGTCCGTCTTCACCGCGCCCCACGGGATCCGGGGACGCGCGAGCGCCAGCGTCGCGACGGCGTCGCGCTCGGTGTGGAAGCCGGCCATGTCGCGCAGCGAGAAGCGCGTCCAGATGTCGCCGTTGGTGGCGTACCACGGCTGGTCGGGATGCGGCAGATGTGCGGCCGCGTACTTCAGACCGCCGCCGCGGCCGAGCGGCTCGGTCTCGACGACGGTCGTGACGCGCACCGGAAGATCGGCCGACTTGAGCCAGTCCTGCAGCACCTCCGCGAGGTGACCGCAACTGACCACCACGTCCGTCACACCTTCTTCGGCGAGCCAGGCGAGCTGGTGGCCGATGATCGGCGTCCCCGTACCGGGGATCTCGACCATCGGCTTGGGCCGGTCGTCGGTGTACGGACGCAGCCGGGACCCCTGGCCACCGGCCAGGACGACGGCTTGAACGGGGCGGGACGCGGCATTCGGATCAGTCATGACCGAACTGTACGCGGCGCCCCGCTCGCGGCATTCGCCGGCAACCGTTCCTTAATCAGCCGTTACCATCCGTAAAAGGAGTGTTCAGCGGTGTGCGGCCGCCACGCCCGAGGCGAAGGCGGTGTCGCAGACGGGACGGGAGTACGACTGGGCCCGCGTCGGACCGTACACCCGCACCGCGGCCCGCCCGAGCGCCCGGGCGATCGAGGCGCAGTGCCGGGCCAGCGAGGGACGTTCGTGGACGGCCTGCTGGAGGTGGGTCAGGGCGGCGCCCGGGTTCCGCTCCTGCAGCTCGGTCAGCAGCTGGTCGCGCAGCACGTCCTGCGGGGCGCGCGGGGCCGCGTTCTTCGCGTCACCCGCGCTTGTGACGTCGGTCGCGGCGAGTACCGAGTCCGAGGAGTTCCCCGACCAGTTGACCCGGGTGACCGCGAGGGTCCCGGAGAGCACCAGGACGACGGGCAGGACGAGGGCGAGAGTGCGGCCGAGCTGGCGGGCGGGGCCCCGGTGGCCGCGTCGTGTCTGTGGGTTGGTGGAGTGCTTCACGCGAGTGAGGGTAGCGTTCAGTACTGATATGGCGACATTTGGTCACCGTTTCGGGGGACGAAGTGGTGCTCTTTCCCGAACGGAGCGTTGACGCACAGCCCTCGAAATGAACCGATTTGCCGGGGTATTTGTCGACACAGAAGAGGGCCCAGCAGCGGTCTGCGGGGCCCTCTTCGTCAACCTGGGTGAATTACCCGGAGTTGTACTGCCTGGGACTGCTCTCAGTCGGAGAGCCGCTCGCCCGTGGAGGTCGAGAACACGTGGGTCTCGCCGGAGCGAGGGACGATGTGCAGCGTGCTGCCCTTCTCCGGGACGTCACGGCCGCTGACGCGGACGACGAGGTCCTTGGAGTCGGCGCCGACCTTGGCGGTGCCGTAGACGTACGCGTCGGCGCCGAGCTCCTCGACGACGTTGACGGTGACCGCGAGGCCCTGGTCCGAGTCGGAGCCGGCCACGTCGAAGTGCTCGGGGCGGACACCCACGGTGACGGTCTTGTCGGGGGCGGCGGCGAGCGCGTCACGGTCCACCGGCACGACCGAGTTGCCGAACTTCACGCCGCCGTCGGTGATCGGGACCTCGACCAGGTTCATGGCCGGGGAGCCGATGAAGCCGGCGACGAAGAGGTTGGCCGGGCGGTCGTACATGTTGCGCGGGGTGTCGACCTGCTGGAGCAGACCGTCCTTGAGGACCGCCACACGGTCGCCCATCGTCATGGCCTCGACCTGGTCGTGGGTGACGTAGACGGTGGTGATGCCGAGACGGCGCTGCAGCGACGCGATCTGCGTACGGGTCGACACACGGAGCTTGGCGTCCAGGTTGGACAGCGGCTCGTCCATGAGGAAGACCTGCGGCTCACGCACGATGGCGCGGCCCATGGCGACACGCTGGCGCTGACCGCCGGAGAGGGCCTTCGGCTTGCGGTCCAGGTACTCGGTCAGGTCGAGGATCTTCGCGGCCTCTTCGACCTTCTTGCGGATCTCCGCCTTGTTGACGCCGGCGATCTTGAGCGCGAAGCCCATGTTGTCGGCGACGGTCATGTGCGGGTACAGCGCGTAGTTCTGGAACACCATGGCGATGTCCCGGTCCTTCGGCGGCAGGTGCGTGACGTCGCGGTCACCGATGCGGATGGCGCCGGCGTTGACGTCCTCGAGCCCCGCCAGCATGCGGAGCGAGGTGGACTTGCCGCAGCCGGACGGGCCGACCAGAACGAGGAACTCTCCGTCCTCGATGTGGATGTCGAGCGCGTCCACGGCGGGCTTCTCGGTGCCCGGGTAGATCCGGGTCGCCTTGTCGAACGAGACAGTGGCCATGGTGAATGGGCCCCCTTCTACCGGCAGGAACGTGCCGGACGATCCGTTGTAGGAAGGTGGTTGGTTTAGTCCACATGTGCGGACTGGCTCTGGACGCTACCTGGGGTTCGCCCGGTCTGTCAGTACCCGGAGGCATGTGAACTTCGCGGAAATTTTCGACAGGGCCCGCTCGGAACCTGGGTACACTGCACGGGCGCGTGCGTGACAGTGCGTGCAGGCCTCCTTAGCTCAGCTGGTCCAGAGCGGCTGTCTTGTAAACAGCAGGTCGTCGGTTCGAATCCGACAGGGGGCTCCGACATCCCCGGCAACCCGCCGCAGAGCCTGGCGTGACGCTTCGCACTCCGACCGTCACGTCAGGCATTTTTTATGCCCGCCTTTCGTGCGCGCCCTGTCCCATCTCCCGTTTCGGACACGGGATATGGACCGACATGGAACCTCGTCGCTACTGCTAGTGTTCGTTCAGTCACAGTAGGCAATCAGCCTCATCTATAGGTAATGAAAACCGAGGGTTCCATGCGCAAGCTTCACCAGGTCATGATCGTCGCGGCGGCGGCCGGCAGCCTGTCCGCCATCGGTGCCGGCACCGGTGTCGCCTACGACGTCAGGCCGACCTCAACCGACCTCTACCGCCCCTACCAGGAGTGCAGCCCGCAGACGGTGGCCGAGGGTGACCTCCCGATCGCCGTGCTCGGTCTCTCCGAGACCTTCGACACCACCTGCGGTCAGTTCAACAACGCGTTCACTGGCTGAGGTCGGCGGCGTAGTCGTGCGCGACGCCTTCCGCGGGCCCCTTCGGGGTCAGTCCCCGAGGGGGCCCGTTCCTGTACGGCCGCCAGGAGCGAAGGTCGGCTCCCGTGGACCGTCGCGGCGCACGACCTGAACCTCGAAGCCCAGGTCACTCCTTCCCTTCGTAAGCGAAACGGCCCCGAAGATTCCCGGACATGGCTGGATGCCGGGGCCCGTATCTCCGACATCCCGGGCCCGGCGCGGCGGTTCACCGCGCACGGCGTCCGGGCACCCCTCACAAAGGAGACGCATCACATGTTCAACGGAAAGAAGATCGCGGCCATCTCGGGGCTTCTTGGCGGCCTCGCCATGACCTGTATCGGCGTCACCCAGGCCAACGCCGCGGCGGACCCGCCCGCCTGCACGACCGACAGCCAGGGCAACACCCACTGCACCCAGCGGATCGTGGGCCAGACGCCCGAGGGTGACAACTTCATCGTCCGTCGGTCGGTGAACTGCCAGCCGACCAAGCCCGTGTCCGTGCCCGCTCCGGGACTCTTCTCCAACGGGCAGACGCGGATCGGTCCGCACATCACCTGCAGCGACCTGCCCGCGACGGGGCCGGCGGCGGACAGCAACGAGATCGACCCGGGGGCCGTCGGCAGTGCTCTGCAGCACCTGTTCGGCGGCGGCGCGTAGCCTGCTACGCCTTCCCCGTCTCTCAAGCAGCGGATGGCCGGACCGGGTTGACCTGGTCCGGCCTCCGCTGCTTTTGCGTCTTCGAGTGTCGGCAAACGGGTGACCGTCCCTCGCGGCCCGTGACTCGCCCTCGGGGAAACGTCGTTCCTTTCAAGGGAGAACGGTGGGCCCGTGAGGGTCGTGACAGCCGCTTTCCCAACTCCCTTCACGGCCATGGCGAGGCGGACGAAAGGGCTCCTTGCCATGGGTCGACACGCCACAGAGAAAGACCATAGATCCCAAATTGCTACGGATTACGTGTATATGCTCACACTAAGTAGTCAAGCCAGGGCTTCGTGCCCGGGAAGAAAGGGTCTAACTATGCGCAGGTTTCAGCGCGTTGCGGTCGTAGCTGCAGCGGTCGCAGGACTGTCCGCTTTCGGTGCCGCCGGCTCCGCGTTCGCCCACGAGAACGACGACTGGGATGCCCAGAACGTGACTGCGGTGGCCACTTCGACGGCCAACGCCGCGGGCACGTGGGGTGCTCCGTACGGTGACAAGGCGTCCGCCGCCCCGACGGCCACGCAGGCTGCTCCGGCTGCCGCGCCGGCCGCTGCTCCGGCTGCCGCGCCGGAGGCTGCTCCGGCCGCCGCTCCGGCCGCTGCGCCCGAGGCCGGTTACGGGGAGTACACCGCCGCCGCTCCTACCGCCGCTCAGTAACAAACCACCGAGAGATCGATGCGCGAGTTTCAGGGCACTGTGGACGTCGTCGTGACGGCCGCGGGGCGGATGGCTTCGCACTCCGAGCCATGGTCGGCCCCGTAGGGCGTTTCTCACGACAGGCGCATCGATATCCGTCGGACCCTCAGCACCTGCAGCCCGGACGCGCGGCAGACCCTTCGGGGTGCGCGGCCGGGCTGCATCCATTCCGTCGTCGGGCGAAATCGAGAACGCGCCGGGCGACGGGTTCCGTATATCGACGTTCTCCAAGGTTCGGGCAGGCGCCGGTCGTCGGCGCGGTCGCCCGGGCCTCGATGGCAAAGGAACGCAGCACATGATCGGTCGACAGAAGATCGCAACCGTCTCGGGACTCCTCGGGGCGCTCGCCGTGATCTACGCCGGTGCCGCGCCGGCGTACGCCGATGACGAACCCAAGGGCGCGTGCACCATCACCGCCCAGGGGGACATCGTCTGCGTCAAGAAGAGCGAGAAGGTCCGCAAGGACAAGCGCGGGTATGTCATCAAGCAGAAGCAGGACTGCCAGATCACCGAGCGGCCGCGCTTCACGTTTCCCGAGGAGAGCCTGCTGAACGGTGGGTCCACTGAGTCCGGTCCGGTCGTGGAATGCTCGAACAGGGCCAAGCTGCCCAAGGGATTCAAGGTTCCCAAGTTCAAGTTCAAGTTCTGAGGCGTGAGCGGAGAATGCCGGACCGGGGCTGACGCCCGGTCCGGCATTTCTGCTTCCCGCCGGCGGGGGCCGGCCGGGAAATGGCCGGTGCCCCGGCCGCAGGCCGGGGCACCGGGGGAAGGGTGTGGCTTACTTGCCGAAGGCGCTGTTGTTGCAGCCCATCGTCGAGCCCAGGCCGGTCTCCTGCGTGCCGGCGGCGCCCTCGCCGTTCAGCAGGTTGCCGCCCAGACCGTTGGCGATGCCGACCTGGCCGAGGACGTCGACGTTGGCGTCGTGCGACTTGCAGCTGGTGCTCTGCAGGACGCTGACGCTCGAGCCGCCGTGGCCCCGACCGTTCTTGCCCCATCCGCCCTGGTCGGCGTGAGCAGCGCCGGCGCCCAGGAGTCCTACGCTCCCGAGGGCGGCGACCAGGACGGCGGCCTTGCGGAGCTTGTGCATGTTCTTCTCCGGTGGAGTGAAGAGGATTGCGATCCGTAAGGGATCGACTTCGAACAGTTACAGAGGCTAATAGGAAATATTCGGGTTTAATCGGAGGCACGCCGAATTCGAGGAAGTCTCACCGCCTTGGCCGATTGCCGGGAAATGCCTCCCGCCGTGGCGAATCACGGCACAAAAAGGAGTCCCGGTACCTGGCTCTGGGCTCGGTACCGGGACTTTTCCCGCCGTCGGCCGGCTATGCGGCCGTCACGTGCTTAGAAGGCGCTGTTGTTGCAGCCCATCGTCGAGCCGAGGTGGGTGTCCTGGCCGCCGGCGTTGCCCTCGCCGTTGAGCGCGTTGCCCAGCAGGCCGTTGAGGATGCCGACCTGGCCGAGGACGTCGACGTTGAGGTCGTGCGACTTGCAGGAGGAGCTCTGCAGGACGCTGAACTTGCCTCCGTCCTTGCCGCCGTGGCCACCCTGGTCGGCGACGGCGGTGCCGGCGCCGAGCAGCCCGACGCTGCCGAGGGCGACGACCAGGACGGCAGCCTTGCGAAGCTTGTGCATGTCATCTCCGGTGGAGTGAGGTGGGTGCGATCTGTGAGAGATCGACTTCGTACAGTTACGGGAGAATAATAAGAAATATCCGATATGTCGTAGCGACGCGCCGGGATGTGCGCTCACGTGTCGAAAGCACCCGGAAGTCGCAGCGCGCAACGAGAAAGTGCTGGTCACAGCCGCTCGTTGAAGGCTGTGACCAGCACTGGGTTCCTGACAGGCGGCGCCGAGGTGCGCCCTAGCTGGTCGCGCGGGCGTGGGCGGCGGCGTTCGCCTGGCTGTTGGCCTGGTCGCAGTCGACGCCGCGGGCGTCTGCGGCGGCGAGGGCGGCGATCGGGACGTTCGCGTTGAGCAGGGACTGCGGGCTGCACTCCTGGGACGGACGGAACAGGTTGGCCTGGCCGAGCGGCTCGGACTGAGGGGCCGACTGGGGCGAGATCTGCGGGTTGATCTGCGGGCTCAGCTGGGGGCTGACCTGCGGGCTGACCTCGGCACCGCGCTGGGGGGCGGCCGGTCGCTGCGGTGCGGTCTGATTGCCCGAGGTCTGGACGCTGGCCTGCGAGCGGGTCCAGGTGTGGGCCTGGGCGTCCTGCTGCCCGACCGGGGGCGGAGTGGTGCCCCTGTATGCCACGGGAGCGTCGGCGACGCTGGGGCCGGCGCCGATGGCTGACAGACCACTGGCTGCTGCGACGACGAGCGCGACGTGCTGAAGCTTGCGCATGGAACCTCGGCCCTTCATTGACCTGTTCATGGAACGTATGGAAGTGCTGTGAGCCATTGCTCTGACCCTGTGGGAAACGAGGCGGGTGCGGGCCCGGTCACGTGTGCCGGGATGTGGTCACCCATTTGCCGTGGGTGTAAATCATCAACGATGAGAAGTGCGGGCCCGGTTCTTGCCATTGACGGCGTAACAAATCCGTAGAGCCGCTTATCTGATCGATGGCAATTGAGTGACGGACTTTCTCATCCCGTGACCCGGCTCGGTAATTGTCGTTGCCAGCTGGGAGAGGGCAGCGATCAGGACTTGGAGAGGGGCAATGGGATCCGCTGCCGGCTCCAGCGTGAAGTCCACATGACAGCTCAGGCATTACCCCTGTAAGGGCGCAGTACGAATATCACACTGAGCGCACGCAAGACCGCACTGAATACATACGGATTCCCTGCACAGGTAATGAAGGGCCGAGGGTTCCATGCGCAAGCTTCACAAGGCCGCGCTCGTCGTAGCGGCGGCCGGCGGACTGTCCGCCATCGGCGCCGGCGTCAGCGAGGCCGCCGAATATCCTCCCTACGGGTACGGCGCTCCGGCGCCCGCCCCCGAATACCCGGCACCTCAGTACGCGGCCCCGGCGCCGGCTCCCCAGTACGCGCCACCTCAGTACGCGGCCCCGGCGCCCGCTCCCCAGTACGCGCCGCCCCCGTATGCGGCTCCCGCGCCCGCTCCGCAGTACCCGGCGCCCTACCAGGCCGTCGCGGAGGCCCGTTCGACGGGCGTCGCGCAGACCTCCGCCCCGCGGCCGGCGCCCCAGTACGCGGCTCCGGCGCCCGCTCCGGCTCCGGCCCCGGTGTACGCGCCTCCGGCCCCGGCTCCGGCTCCGGCCCCCGCGCCCGCCCCCCAGCCGCAGAGCGGGCACGCCTCCGCCTCGGCCTCGTCGGGCGGCGTCGCGGAGGCGTCCAACGGGTCGCACGCCGCGCCGCAGTCCGCTCCCCAGCAGTCGCCCGTGTCGCAGGTCGTGCCGCAGGTCACCCCGCAGACGGCGCCGCAGGTCATGCCGCAGGTGGCCCCCCAGGTCAACGCGCCGCAGGTCTTCAACCCGGAGCCGCCGCCGCGGGTCGCGCCGCAGGTGAGCCCGCAGGTGAACCCTCAGGTGAACCCGCTCATCAACCCGCTGATCGACCCCACCCCGGCCGGTCCGCCGCAGGTTCCCGGGCTCGGCCTCGGGCAGGTCCAGGCGCCTCCGGTGGGCCAGTTGGGTCTGCCGCGGCTCGGCTGATCCCTCTGTAGTTGTCCACCGTCCCAACTCGGTCTGCTGCACAGCACATCCGCTCGACCAACGGAGAAGAAATGCGCAAGCTTCAGAAGGTCGCCCTCGTGGGCGCGGTCCTCGGCAGTGTCGGCTCCTTCGGTGTGGGCACCGCCCTCGCCCACGGTGAGGGGGGAGCCCACGACCTCGACATCACGCAGGGCATCGAGTGCCGCTCGCACGACATGAACGTCGACGTCCTCGGCAGCGTCGGCCTCATCAACGGCCTGGCGGGCAACCTGCTGAACGGCGAGGGCAACGCCGGTGGGCAGGACACCCACCTCGGTTCCGACATGGGCTGCAACAGCGCGGCGCTCAAGTAGAGCGTGCGAAGCGTTCGGTCCGACGCCCGCTCCACCACGGGGCGGGCGTCGGACTGTTGGGCGCGCCATATGCGCTGAGTGATACTCCGTAACCCTGCGTGTAGGGTGATCTCGTTGACCAGGAAGGGTGGGCGACCTGTCGCATGAGACTGTCCTGTGCCGACGAGATGCTGTTGCTCAACGGGTGCCCGGGCGTCATCGGCCTGGCGGCGGTCTTCTCCGGTGAGCGGCCCGACGTGGAGCGGGTGCGGGCGTGCGTCGCCGAGCGGTGGACCGGCCTGGAGCGGATGAACTGCGTCCTCGACCGCACGCCGGACGCCGGCGGGACGGCACGGCGGGGGCCGTTCGGGAGGCGCGGGCGCGTGCGATGGGTCGTGCCGGGGCCGTTCGATCCGGCCGTCCATGTCTCCGTCGCCGGGGAGAAGTTGGACGATCTGTGGGCGCAGAGCGTGCACCGGCCGCTCACCGGCAGCGTGCCGCCCTGGCGGCTCTTCGTGGTCCCGGACGCGTCGTACCGCGGCGGGTTCGCCCTGGCACTGGTGGCCCAGCACACGCTGCTGGACGGGCGTTCCCTGGCGACGTTGATGCGCTCGCTGACGGACGGCCCGGTGGCGGCGAGGGACTCGGCGCGGTCGGGGCCGCTCACACGTACCGGGCTGCGTGCGGCGGGCCGGGAGCTCCGGGCGATGGCGGCCGCGGGGCAGGCCCTTCCGACGCGGGCGCCGGGGGAGACGTACCCCTCGGTCGCGGTGCGCGAACTGTCCCCGCAGACGGTGCGGTCCGCCCGCCGGCAGCCCGCCGACGGCCGGGGTGCGACGCTGAACGAACTGCTGGTGGGCGCGGTGGCCGGGGCGCTGCGGGCCCAGTACGGTCCGGTGCGGCGGTGGCGGCAGCGGGAGGAGCCCGCGTACACGGCCGTACCGTGCGACCTGCGCACCCGGGCGAATCCGGGGGAACTGGGGAACACGCTCACGGTCGTGCGGGTTCCGCTGCCCGTCGACGTGGACGGGCCCGTGGCGCGGCTGCGGGCGTGCCAGGCCGCCTTGGCCTCGGTGCCCGAGCGGGCCGCCGTCCACGCAGGTGTGCTGTTTCCCGCTGCGGAAGCGGTTCGGCGGACCGGCCCGTGGGTGACCGGGCTGCTGGCCGACCGCGGTCGCCGCTCCTGCTTCGCGGCGACGGCGACCACCGCCATGAAGTGGCCCGGTGGGCCGAGCACCTTCGAGGGGCGCCGGCTGGTGCGCACCGTCGGTCTGCCGCCCCTGCAGCACCCGGGCACCGCCAGCTTCGCCCTGGCACAGGCGGGGGACACGTTCACGCTCACCGTGGTGTGCAACCTGCGCCCGGACGACGCGAGACGGCTCGCCGACGCGGTCGTCACGGAGTTCGAGGCATGGGCCCGGATGGCGACGCCGTCGGTGTGAGTCAGCCCTGACGGCACCAGGAATGGAGGCAGTTGCATGGATGTGGAACACGGCGACGTATGGGAAGCGCTGCGCCCGCTCTGCGCGCGGGTGATGTCGGTGCCGACGGAGGCGGTGGTGCCGCAGGCCCGGCTGGTCGCCGACCTGGGGGCCGACAGCCTGGACATCACCGAACTGGAAGCGGCGTCGGAGGAGTTGTTCGGCGTGTCCCTGCGGGGCACCGACAAGACCGGCGTGTCCACGGTGGGTGACGTCGCCGACCTCATCGTGAGGATGCGCGCCCACGCCGCCCACGGTCCCCTCGCCCGATGAGCCGCCGACATGCCGTCGCCGTCACCGGCCTGGGCGTGCGCTGTGCCGCCGGAGCGACTCCGCAGGCGCTGTGGGAGAGCCTCGTGCAGTGCCGTCCGGCGACCTCGCTGCACGCGTTCGACGACGAGGGCACCGTCGTATACCCGGCGTGTGCGATGACCGGCTTCGATCCGGCCGGTTACCTGGCGCCCAAGGAGGTCCGGCGGGCCGACCGGTCGGTGCAGATGGCGGTGTGCGCGGCCGTGGACGCGGTGGAGGACGCCGGAGGGCTGCACGTCGCGCCGGGCCGGCGGGCGGTGGTCACCGGCACCGGGTACGGCGGGGTGATCAGCCAGGAGAACGGCATCGGACATCCCGACGTGCTCTACGCGCCCCGGCTGATGCACAACGCGGGGGCGTACTGGATCAGCGCCAGGCTCGGTATCACCGGGCCCAGCCTGACGGTCTCCACCGCGTGTGCGTCCGGCACGCATGCGGTGGGCGAGGCGATGCAGATGATCCGGACCGGGTGCGCGGACGTGGTGGTGGCGGGCGGCCATGACAGCCCGCTGACGCCCACGACCGCGCTGGCCTTCGGGCGGGCCGGTGCGATGGTCACCGAGTGCGCGGATACCACGGCCGCGTCACGGCCGTTCGACGTGGAGCGGCGCGGGTTCGTCCTCGCCGAAGGGGCGGCGTTCCTGGTGCTGGAGCGGCTGGACCTCGCCCATGCGCGGGGCGCCCGGATCCACGCCACGCTCACCGGATACGGCCGTACCTCCGACGCCCACCACCTCACCGCACCGCATCCCGACGGCGCCGGGGCGCGGGCGTGCATGGAGCAGGCGCTCGCCGACGCCGGCACGACGGCGGACGCCGTCACGCACGTCAACGCGCACGGCACCGGCACCGAGCTGAACGACATCGCGGAAGCGCAGGCGATCAGCGACCTGTTCGGCCCGCGTGCGGTGCCCGTGACCGCGCCCAAGTCGGTCACCGGGCACGGGCTGGGGCTGGCGGGAGCACTGGAAGCGGTGATCACGGCCTGGTCGGTGCGGGAAGGGCTCGCGCCGCCGACCGCGTCCCTCACGCGGCTGGACCCCCGATGCGCACTGGACGTGGTCACCGGCGAACCGCGCAAGATCCCGAACGGCCCGGTGATCAGCAACAGTTTCGCCTTCGGCGGCCACAACGCCAGTGTCGTGTTCGATTCACCCCACGGCTGAACACCGAAGGAGGCTGCGGACCATGAGGCTGACGGCCATCGAGGAAGGGCACCTGCGCAACGGGCTGCCGGGGACGATCGGCATCGCCGGGGTGTTCGCCGGAGAGCCGTGCGATCCGGAGCAGGTGCGCTCCCGGGTCCGTGAACGATGGGGCGTACTGGATCGGATGGGCATGGTCCTGGAGCCTCCCGCCGGGCCGGCGGCGCTGTCGGGCCATCGATGGGCGGCGGCCCGGTCCTTCGATCCCGGCGCGCACGTCACCGCCACGGACCAGGACCTGGAATCCCTGCTCACCGACGGCGTCCGTCACCCGCTGCCACCCGAACGACCGCTGTGGCGGCTGTTGGTCGCGCAGCAGACCGTCGTTCTGTTCGCCCATCACGCCCTGCTGGACGGCAGATCCCTGGAGACGCTCTTCCGGCTGCTCATGGACGACGCCGCAGCGCCGCCCCCGCTCGCACCGGCTGCGACGCATGTGCTCGCGGCGGCGCAGCGGCGTCCGCCCGTGCGTCCCGCCACGCTGGCCAGGGAGCTGCGCCGCATCAGGGCCCTCGGCCGGCCCGTCCCTGCGGTCGGCCCGGGCGAACCGCGGCCGTCGGTGGCCGTGGTCGACCTCGACCCGCAGGTGATGCGGACAGCGCGCCGCCAACCCGCCGACGGACGGGGAGCCACGCTCAACGAGCTGCTGCTGAGCGCGTACGCCGGCGCCCTGCACGCCTGTTACGGCCCCCTGCACTGCTGGCCCGGGGGACCGGCCCCCTTCTACGCCACCGTGCCCGTCGACCTGCGCACCCGGCACCACGCACAGCAGCTCGGCAACGGCGTCACCGCGCTGCGCATCCCGTTGCCCGTCGACGGCGCGTCCCCGGTGGCCCGGCTGCAGATGTGCCAGGACCTGGTCGCGGCCTTCCCGCACCGTTGCCACACCCACCGCGCGATTCTTCCCACGCTGCAGGCGGTCGCCCGTTCCCAGCCGTGGCTGGCCGGGTCGATGGCCAGGAGCCTGGCGCGGCCCGAGGTCACCACGAGCCTGTGCACCGCCTTCAAGTGGCGGGACAACCCCAGCCGCTTGCACGGCCGCGCCCTGTCCCGCGTCGTTCCCCTGCCGCAGCTCTCCCCGCCGGGCACGGCGAACCTCTGCCTCGTCCACAGCGCCGACACCTACACGCTGACCGTCGTCAGCCATGCGCGTGCGGGTGACGCGGAGATGATCGGTGCTGCCGTGGCCCAGGAACTGAAGGCGGTCGCGGCGTCCGAGACGCCGTGATCAGGTCCCTGGTCAGGGCGGGGCACATCAGCACGTCCGTACTGTCGGTGAACTGGTCCACCGCCCCGATCGGCGGCAGCTCCTTGAGGGCCGGGTCGGTGATGCGGGCCGTCAGGGCCTCGGTGAAGCGGTCGGCGCGCAGCACCTGGAAGGGACGGGAGTGGTACGGGCGCGTGGCGGTGTCGACGCGGTCGGTCAGGCGGAGCTGGTTGTGCTGGTGCGCGACGATCTCGTAGGCGTGACCGAGGTGCCGCTCGCGCGTGCGCCAGTCCGTGGCGGCGAGGGCGGCCGTCAGGATCGGGGTCAGGCGGGGGGCGGCGGCGGTACGGGCGAAAGTGCTGCCGAGCCATTTGCCGTACGGCGGGTAGCGGCGGTCCATCAGCAGGCACAGCCGCATCAGGTCGCGGACCAGGCGGGCGGCGGTGACGGCGGAGCCCAGTTCGTCGCCGACCTCGCCGCAGCGGCCCACGAAGGCCTCCTCCTGTGCGACGCGCTGCCACTGGCAGGCCAGGACGTACAGCCAGACGTCGTGGGGGTACCAGCGCAGCGCGCGGCGTAACGGGGTGAGGGTGTGCAGACCGTCGTGGAAGACGGCGCCCGCGGTGACCTCGGCGAGGAGCTGGGTGGGGGTGGCGAGCCAGTCGGCCTGGGTGATGCCCTGCGCCGGGTCGAAGCCGAGGGTGTCGGTGAACCAGATGGAAGTGCCGGTCACTTCGACGCGATGGTGGACGGGGCCGTCGGTCGCGCGCATGACGCGGATGTCCCGGTCTTCTCCGGTGGGGGTGAAGTTGGTCGGGTGGCCGAGGAACGTCTTCGGCAGGTGCTCGGAGAGTACGTGTCTGATGCGGGCGGCGTGCCTTGGGACGTCGTGCCGGTGGAGGAAGAGCTGCAGGCGCGGGCCCCACTCGTGGTCGGCCGAGCGTGGGGTGTCGTAGCCGAGGACCTCGGAGCCGCTGCCGATGCGGGCGGCGGAGTGGGGGATGCCGGGGGCGGCCTCCTCCAGCAAGGGGCGTACGGCGTCGGTGTAGAAGCGGCGGGAGAGTTCGAGACCGGGGACGAAGGCGGCCGCGTCATCGGCGTGCATATGCGTGTCGCTCATGCCGGGAAGCCGTGCCCATTCGGTGAGGGGTCATGCGAACTTCGTTCACGTCGTTGCCCGTTGGGGACAGTCAGGCCGCCTGGCCGCCGCCCAGCGCCGTGAGCGCCTCGTCCGTCAGCCGGTACACCGTCCACTCGTCCTGGGGGCGGGCGCCGAGGGCCTCGTAGAAGGCGATGGAGGGCGCGTTCCAGTTCAGCACGGACCACTCCAGGCGCTGGTAGCCGCGCTCCACGCAGAGGCGGGCCAGCTCGGTGAGGAGGGCCTTGCCGTGGCCGGCACCGCGGGCGGTGGGGCGGACGTAGAGGTCCTCCAGGTAGATGCCGTGGACGCCGCGCCAGGTGGAGAAGTTCAGGAACCAGATCGCGTAGCCGACGGTCTCGCCGGTCGTGTCGTCGGCCGCGATGTGCGCGTAGGCGGCCGGGTGGTCGCCGAAGAGGGCCGTGTGGAGCTGCTCCTCGGTGGCCCTCGCCTCCTCCAAGGCCTTCTCGTACTCGGCGAGTTCGCGGATGAGGGTGTGGATGGCGGGGACATCGGCAGGCGTCGCGGTGCGAATCATGGTCGGGAGGCTAGCCGGGATGGTTCCTCAGACGCCTCGCGATTTCCAGGTGCGCGGTGAGCGGGGCGCGGTCCTCCTCGAGCTGCCACAGCGAGTTCTGGAGGACTCGGCCGAGGGTCCAGGCGCGGGCTCGGGCCCGGTCGAGGCCAAGGACCTCCGTCATGGCGTCGAAGCGCCACGTGACCTCGTCCGCGTCGAATCGGTTCCACAGCGCCGGGAAGAGGTCGAACCCCGGGTCGCCCGTGAGGGGTTTGGGGTCGATGGCGAGCCAGGGTGCCCGGTCGGAGGCGAGAACGTTCTCGAAGTGCAGGTCCCAGTGGAGCAGCCGGTCGCCGGGTTCGGCAGCCACCTCGCGCACGGCCGCCGCGCAGTCAGCGATGAGCCGGCGGGCGTCCGAGTCCGGGATGTGCTCCAGGGCCGCGGGCGTCCGGTCCAGCATGGCCGCGGCGATGTCGCCGAGCCGCCGCAGGCCCGGTGGGGCCGGGGTGGCGGTGAGGTGGGCCAGCAGCCGGGCAACCACCAGCGTGGCCTCGCGGGAGTCCGGCAGGTCGTCCAGCAGCCGGTCCGAGTCGAGCCGCTCCAGCAGCAGCGTGCCGGTGTCGTCGTCGCACCGCAGCAGCCGGACGGCCCCGTCGCCCTGCCACGCGCGCAGCGCGGCCGGCTCGCCCACGGTCTCCTCGTCGACGTCCTGGAGTTTGAGCACGACCCCTGTCCCGTCGGCTTGGAGCACGGGCAGGACCAGCGCGACTCGGCCGTACATCGTCGACCCGTCCGGCCGCAGCCGCCAGTGGTCCAGGAATCGCGCGGCCCGCTCCGCGAGCGCGGCGACGTAGGCCCGGCCCGCCTCTCCGTCGTAGCGCACGTGCTGGGCGATGAGCTCGTCCGGAATGTCGATCACCTTGGGGACCCTACGGGGCTCCCGCAATCGGCTCACGCCCATTAACGTCCTCGCATGAGCAGCTCGGTGAGCGGTGCCGTGAACGGCGGCATCTCCTTCTGGTACGCGGACGACGGCCTCCCCGAGGTGCGCGAGCCGCTCGCGGGGGACGCCTCCGCGGACGTGGTGATCGTGGGCGGCGGGTACACGGGACTGTGGACCGCGTACTACCTGAAGAAGGCGGTCCCCTTCCTCCGTATCACCGTCCTGGAACAGAAGTTCTGCGGGTACGGGGCGTCGGGGCGCAATGGCGGCTGGCTGTACAACGGCATCGCGGGGCGTGACCGGTACGCGAAGCTGCACGGTCACGACGCGGCCGTACGGCTGCAGCAGGCCATGAACGACACGGTGGACGAAGTCGTCCGGGTCGCGCGGGACGAGGACATCGACGCCGGCGTCCACAAGGGTGGCGTACTGGAAGTCGCCCGTACGCCCGCCCAGTTGGCCCGGCTGAAGGCCTTCCACGAGCACGAGCTGTCGTACGGCGAGAAGGACCGCGTGCTGTACGGCGCCCGGGAGACCGCCGAGCGGATCAAGATCGCGGACGCGGTCGGCTCGACGTGGACGCCGCACGGGGCCCGGGTCCACCCGGTGAAGCTGGTGAAGGGCCTCGCGGCGGCCGTGGAGGCGCTCGGCGTCACCATCCACGAGCTGACGCCGGTGACGGAGATCCGGCCCAAGCACGCCGTCACGCCGTACGGCACCGTGCGCGCGCCCTACGTGCTGCGCTGCACCGAGGGCTTCACCGCCGCCCTGAAGGGCCAGAAGCGGACCTGGCTGCCGATGAACTCCTCCATGATCGCCACCGAGCCGCTGACTCAGGAGCAGTGGGCGGCGGTCGGCTGGGACGGCCGCGAGACGCTCGGCGACATGGCGCATGCCTACATGTACGCCCAGCGCACCGCCGACGGGCGGATCGCGCTGGGCGGGCGCGGGGTGCCCTATCGGTTCGGGTCGCGGACCGACAACGACGGGCGGACGCAGGCGGCGACGATCGAGGCGCTGCGGGAGATCCTCGTCGGGTTCTTTCCCTCGCTGGCCGGGGTGCGCATCGAGCACGCCTGGTCCGGCGTGCTGGGCGTGCCGCGCGACTGGTGCGCCACGGTCACGCTGGACCGCTCGACAGGGCTCGGCTGGGCGGGCGGTTACGTCGGCTCGGGCGTCGCCACCGCCAACCTCGCGGCGCGGACCCTGCGGGACCTGGTGCAGCAGGACTCCGGGCAGGGCGGGCGGACCGAGCTGACCGAACTGCCGTGGGTCGGGCACAAGGTGCGCAGGTGGGAGCCGGAGCCGCTGCGCTGGCTCGGCGTGCACGGCCTGTACGCCGCCTACCGGGCGGCGGACCGGCGGGAGCGCAGCACGAACGGTGCGGAGTCGGCGCGGCTGGCACGGGTCGCCGACCGGGTGGCCGGGCGGCACTGAGGAGACAACCGGCCGGTGACCGCGACCCTCGACCTGACAAGGCCACCGCCGCGCCTCGGCAGCTGGTCGGCGACCCGGGCAAGAAGATCGACGGAGGGTGGGGGAGGGGCTCCGCGGTCCGGTGGGGCCCCTCCCCCCGTTTGCGGAGGCCGGGCGGGGGCGGGCTCAGGCCACCTTCTCCGGGACCGGCTCCTCCTGCGGCGCGCCCTGCTTCGGGGGCTTCGCCGTCACCATCAGGGCCGCGACCAGGCCGGCCAGGAGCATGATGCCGGCGGCCCACCAGATGGCGACCGTGTAGCCGTGCACCACGCCTTCCTTGGTGACCAGGGCCCGCTGGGCCGGGTCCGTGAGGTGGGCGGTGATGTAGGCGGCGCTGCTGGTGGTGGCGATGGTGTTGAGCAGGGCCGTACCGATCGAGCCGCCCACCTGCTGCGAGGTGTTGATGGTCGCGGAGGTCACGCCGGAGTCCTGCGGGGCCACGCCCGCCGTCGCCGTGGCGAACACCGGCATGAAGATCAGGCCCATGCCGAGGCCCATGAGGAGCAGGGCCGGGAGGATGTCGGACGCGTAGGAGGAGTCCACCGTCAGCTGCGTCAGGAGCACCATGCCGACCGCAGCCAGCAGGGCGCCGGGGGCCATGAGGAGGCGGGGCGCCACACGGCCGAGCAGCCGGGCGGCGATCTGGGTGGAGCCGGTGATGATCGCGGCCGTGAGGGGGAGGAAGGCGAGGCCGGTCATCACCGGCGAGTAGTCGAGGATGACCTGGAGGTAGTAGGTCATGAACAGGAACAGGCCGAACATGCCGATCACGGCCAGGGCCATGGTCAGGAAGCAGCCGGCGCGGGTGCGGTCCTTGATGATGTGCAGCGGCAGCAGGGGCATCGGCGCCCGCGTCTGCCACCACACAAAAGCCGTGAGGAGGACGGTCGCCACCGCGAAGAGGGTGAGCACCAGCGGGTCGGTCCAGCCGCGCGGCTGCGCCTCGCTGAAGCCGTAGACGAGGGCGACCAGGCCGCCGCAGCCGAGGAGCACGCCGGGCACGTCGAGGCGGGCGCCCGCGTGGCCGGGGCGGTCGTGCAGCAGGGCGAGGGCGCCGAAGACGGCGATCACGGCGATGGGCACGTTGACGTACAGGCACCAGCGCCAGTCCAGGTACTCGGTGAGCAGGCCGCCGACGATGAACCCGATCGCGCTGCCGCTGCCGGCCAGGGCGCCGTAGATGCCGAAGGCCTTGCCGCGTTCCTTGGGGTCGGTGAAGGTCGTGGTCAGCAACGACAGGGCCGACGGGGCGAGTACGGCGGCGAAGGCGCCCTGCAGGGCGCGGGCGCCGAAGAGCATGCCGGCCGTGGTGGCGGCACCGCCCAGCGCGGAGGCCGCGGCGAAGCCGACGAGGCCGATGACGAAGGTGCGTTTGCGGCCCACCAGGTCGGCGATGCGCCCGCCGAGCAGGAGCAGCCCGCCGAAGGCCAGGGTGTAGGCGGTGATCACCCACTGGCGGTTGCCGTCGGAGATGCCCAGGTCGGCCTGTGCGGACGGGAGCGCGATGTTCACGATGGTCGCGTCGAGGACGACCATGAGCTGCGCGAGGGCGATGATCACCAGGCCCCACCAGCGGCGGGGGTCGGCGTCCACGGCGGGTTCACCTGTTCGGGTGAAACTCACCTCGTCAGAAGACCACGATTCGGGAGGCGCCGCATCCGGGGAGGGGCGGGATATCCCGTGTGCGGAGTGCTTACGGCTGGTCACGGCTCCAATACCACCTTTCCGGAGGTGCCGCGGGTTTCGAGGGCCCGGTGGGCGGCCGCCGCCTCGGCGAGCGGGAAGCGCTGTACGGCCGGGGTGAGGCGGCCCGCGGCGGCCTCGGTGAGGGCGCGCAGTTCGAGGGTGCGGACGGGGTCGGGGCCACCGGTCTTCTGCAGCATCGCGGGGCCCAGGACGTTCTCGGAGACGCCGTCGACGAGGTAGGGCTCGCCGTCGTGCGGCCCGGCGCCGGACCAGCCGAAGACGAGGTGCCTGCCGCCGGGCCCGAGCAGGGCGACGGACTCACGGGCGACGTCGCCGCCGACGCCGTCGAGGACGACGGTGGCCGGCCGCCCGCCGAGGAAGGCGCGGACCTTCTCCGGCCAACCCGGGTCCCGGTAGTCCACGGCGAGATCGGCGCCGTTCTCCTGCACGCGGGCGGTCTTCTCCGGGCCTCCCGCGAGGCCGACGACGACCGCGCCGGCGTTCTTGGCGTACTGCACGAGCAGGGTGCCGATCCCGCCGGCCGCCGCCGGGATCACGGCGACCGAGTCCGGGCCGAGCTCGGCGAACTGCAGGATCCCCATGGTCGTACGGCCCGTGCCGATCATGGCGACGGCCTGGGCGAAGTCGAGGTTCGCCGGGATCTCGTGGACGCGGTCGACGTCGGTGACGGCGAGCTCGGCGTAGCCGCCCGGCGCGAAACCGAGGTGGGCGACGACGCGCTTGCCGAGCCAGAGCGCGGCGACGCCCTCGCCGAGGGACTCGACGACTCCGGCGACCTCGCGGCCGGGGACGGTGGGCAGCGTGGGCGGCCTCGGCGCCGGGCCCTGTATGCCCTCGCGCAGGGCCGTGTCGAGGAGGTGGACGCCGGCCGCTTCCACGGCTATGCGGACCTGGCCGGGGCCCGGTGCGGGGTCGTCGGTCTCTTCGTAGCTGAGGTTTTCGGCCGGGCCGAAGGTGTGCAGGCGGATGGCGTGCATAGGAGGTCCCCCATCGGATGTGCCGGTGCCGGAAGGTGTCAGGTACCCACCCGTCGCCGGGGGCGACTGATGAACGGCTGCTGACCGATGCTCCAACCTCAAGCTCGCTTGAGGTCAAGGGCGTGCCGGCCGAGGGCCAGGGACACGGCCGTGAGCGCGCTGTTGAAGGAGACCTCGGACAGCACGCCGGGGGCCGCGACCTGGTCCCCCGCCAGGTAGACGCCGTCGCCCCGGTCGACGGCCGGACGGTCGCGCCAGCTGGTGCCGGGCAGGTCGACGGCGCCGGTACGGCCGCTCGCGACGGACTCGCGCCGCCAG
The DNA here is from genome assembly GCF_044465645.1 of Streptomyces sp. NPDC049627. Lineage (NCBI taxonomy): Bacteria > Bacillati > Actinomycetota > Actinomycetes > Kitasatosporales > Streptomycetaceae > Streptomyces > Streptomyces sp. NPDC049627. Next base: position 128,752 of record NZ_JBITLW010000006.1, read on the forward strand.
GTGACGCGCTCGCGCCAGCCGGGGAAGCCGAGGTCGAGGAGCTGCTCGGCACGGGCGACGCCGTCCGCCTTGGACTCGTGCGGCGCGATCGGGATCTGCCCCTGGATCAGCTGCTCACCCGCCGGTGCCAGGGAGCGGTCCTGCGCGGTGAACCGCTCCAGCCACCCCGTCTCGTCGAGATCGGAGACGATGAAGGCGTCCCCGCGCCGGGTGCGCACCGCCAGGTCGACGAGTGCCGTACGGCCGCCGGTCCAGATCAGGGAGTCGTCCCTGAGGAGGCGGCGGGCGGCGTCGAGGGAGGTGGCGACGACGACGGGCGTGTCGGTCGGCAGCTCTTCGACGCGGGACAGGGTCTCCATCCGCACGCCGAGGTTCCACGCCCGGGCCGCCATCCGGTCGATGAGGTTCGCCCAGCCGCCCCGTGGATAGTGCGCCTCCGGCGGCAGCTTGGTGGCCCGCCGCAGCCGCTCCTGCACGAACGCGGCGGAGAGCGCTCCGGGGTCGTGGTGGAACAGGGCGACGGCGGAGTAGTGGGCGGCGGCACGGGCGCCCTCCTCCCCGGCGATGCCGGTCGCCCAGGTCATGAAGTCCACGTCGACGGGCGCCTGCGGCAGGGCGGGCCGCAGCAGCTTGAGCATGGCGAAGGGCGGGGTGCGGCGCAGGACGCCCCGGTGCCGCAGCCGCAGCCGGGCCGCCTCCAGGGGCGGGATCGGCGCGAGCGGCCCGATCAGGTCGCGCTGCTTGAGCCAGGCCCAGTGCGGGCCGCCGTTGTACAGGGCGTGCGGTCCGTCGTTCGTCCGGTACGGCCCCTCGGCGGTGCGTGCCCGCCCGCCGAGGGTGTGATGGGCCTCGTACACGGTGACCTTGGCGCCCGCCTCGGCGGCCGTGATGGCGGCGGTGAGTCCGGCGAAGCCGCCGCCGATGACGGTGATGCGGTGCATGGCTGGGGGTCTCCCTTGTGCTCGGTTCGCCTTGTCTGTCTGCTCGTCTGTCTGTGACGTGTTCGTCTGTGACTACGACGGTCCGAGGCACCCCGAATGTGACATGGCCGCTGTCTGTGCAGGTCAGGGCGATTGTCAGTGGCGGGGTGCAGCATGGGGGCATGGCGAGGAGAGCGATGGGTGAGGGCGTCGTGAAGGGCGCGCGGCGGCCCGAGGTGCGGCTGCCGGTGCTGGAGCCGTATCGGGACGGGCAGTTGGAGCCGGACGGGGACTACGACAGCCTGGAGTTCCGGGAGGAGGACCTCTCCGGACAGGACGGCGCGGGTGCCCGCTTCATGGACTGCGCGTTGAAGGGCTGCACGCTGGACGAGACCGGACTTCATCACGCCCGGATCCTCGACTCGGTGCTCACCGCACTGCGGGGGGTCGGCACCGATCTCGCCGAGTCGACCCTGCGTGATGTGGAGCTGGTGGACCCCCGGCTGGGCGGAGTGCAGCTGCACGGCGCGGTCCTGGAGCGGGTGGTGATCCGAGGCGGCAAGATCGACTACCTGAACCTGCGCAAGGCCAGGCTCAGAGATGTCGTCTTCGAGGGCTGCGTCCTGGTCGAGCCGGACTTCGGGGGAGCCCGGCTGGAGAGGGTCGAGTTCGTGGACTGCGCGGTCAAGGGGGCGGATCTCACCGCGGTGACTCTGACGGACGTGGACTTGCGGAAGGCGGCCGAGCTGGACATCGCACGGGGGGTGGACCGGCTCGCGGGGGCGGTGATCAGTCCCTCGCAGCTGCTGGATCTGGCGCCGGTGCTGGCGGCGGAGATGGGGGTGCGGGTGGAGGGGGAGTAGGGCAGGGGAGGGGACGTGTATGATTGATCTTGAGCTGCTCGCCGGAACTCCCGGCGGCCGGTGCTGCGTTGGTGGTCCAAGGAAAGACGCCCCGCTTCCTGCGGGGAAATGCAGGTGCAAGGCCTGCCCGGCGCTCTGACAAGGAGCCCCTCCCGTCGCGTACGGGAGGGGCTCCTTCGTTGTCGTGGCGGACAGTCCCTAGGCCACGCGCGGGAAGCGGGCCTGCAGCGTCCAGATCGCCGGGTTCTCGCCCAGGCCCTCGTGCAGATCGATCAGGTCGGCGATCAGGTCGTGCAGGAAGTCGCGGGCCTCGCGGCGCAGTTCGGAGTGGGAGAAGGTCAGCGGGGGCTCCTCGGCGGGCATCCAGTCCGCCTCGATGTCCACCCAGCCGAAGCGGCGCTCGAAGAGCATGCGGTCCGTGGACTCGGTGAAGTCCAGCTCCGCGTGCTGGGGGCGGGAGGCGCGGGAGCCGGCCGGGTCCCGGTCCAGCTGCTCGACGATGTCGCACAGGGCCCAGGCGAAGTCGAGCACCGGCACCCATCCCCAGGCTGTGGACAACTCCCGGTCCGCCTTGGTGTCGGCGAGGTAGACGTCGCCGCAGAACAGGTCGTGGCGCAGGGCACGGACGTCCGCGCGACGGTAGTCCGTCTGCGGGGGGTCCGGGAAGCGGGTGGAGAGGGCGTAGCCGATGTCGAGCACGTAGGTGATGGTGTCACGCCTCACCTGGAGCGTATCTGCTGGTGTCGAGCCGCCCCTGGCCCCATAGGATCACCGGGTGTCCCGTTTGACGCCTGTTGCCCTGACCGTCACCTCCGCCCTGCTCGTCCTCACCGCGTGCAGCGGTGGCGTCCAGGGCACCCCCGGCGGCTCCGGCCTGCGTGACCCGTACTTCCCGAAGGCCGGCAACGGCGGCTACGACGTCACGCACTACGCCCTCGACCTCGCCTACGACCCCGAGGACCGCCACCTCGGCGGCACCGCCGAGATCACCGCGCGGGCCACCCAGGACCTCACCGCCTTCGACCTCGATCTGACGGGCATGAAGGTCGAGCAGGTCACCGTGGAGGGCGAGCGCGCCCGCTGGAGCCGCAACGGCCGGGAACTCGTCGTCCGTCCCCACGGCGACCTCGACGACGGCGAGACCTTCCGGGTCACCGTCCGCTACTCCGGCACCCCTGAGACCGTCACCGACGCCGACGGCTCGGAGGAAGGGTGGCTGCCCACCGACGACGGGGCGCTCGCGCTGGGTGAGCCCGTGGGGTCCATGGCGTGGTTCCCCGGCAATCACCACCCGTCCGACAAGGCGTCGTACGACATCACGGTCACCGTGCCCGAGGAGCTGGAGGTCGTCTCCAACGGGGAGTTGGCCAACCGGACCACCACCGACGGCCGTACGACGTTCCGCTGGCGGACCGCCGAGCCCATGGCCAGTTACGTGGCCGCCCTCGCCATCGGGGACTACGACATCAGCCGCTCCACGGTCACCAGCGAGACGGGCGGGGAGCTGCCCGTCTACACCGCTGTCGCCCCCTCCCAGGCCGACGCCGGCCGCGAAGTCCTCGCCGATCTCCCCGACATCCTGGAGTGGGCCGAGACCAACTTCGGTCCGTACCCCTTCTCCTCCACCGGCGCGATCGTCGCCCCGAAGAAGGCCGCCGGCTACGCCCTGGAGACCCAGAACCGGCCCGTCTTCCCCGGCGCCCCGGACACCACGACGCTCGTGCACGAGATCGCCCACCAGTGGTACGGCAACTCCGTCACACCGAAGAGCTGGCGGGACATGTGGCTCAACGAGGGCTTCGCGACGTACGCCGAGTGGCTGTGGGACGAGGACAACGGCGGCGACAGCGTCCAGGAGACCTTCGAGGCGATGTACGACCACGGCGAGGACGACCACGAGGGCCTGTGGGACTTCCCGCCCGCCGAGCCGACGAGCGCCGCGCGCATCTCCGACAGCCCGGTCTACCAGCGCGGCGCGATGGTCCTGCACAAGATCCGGCAGACCGTCGGCGACGGCACCTTCTACGACATCGTCCAGGGCTGGGCGGCCGCCCACCGTCACGGCACCGCGGACACCGACGACTTCACGGCGTTCGTCGAGAAGCACGCGCCGAAGAAGGACTTCAGCGGGATCTGGGCGGACTGGCTGTACGGCGACGGAAAGCCGGACCGCCCGTGACGGACGGCCCGGCAGGTCCGCAGCAGGTGCGGGTCAGTTGACGTTGACCGCCTTCCACGCCGCCGCCACCGCGTTGTACTCCGCGCTGCCGGAGCCGTACAGGTCCGCCGCGGCCTGGAGGGTGCCGGTGCGGGCGCCCGCGTAGTCGGTCGACGAGGTGAAGTACGTGCTCAGGGCCTTGAACCAGATCTGGTAGGCCTTGGTGCGGCCGATCCCGGTGACCGTCGAGCCGTCGTACGTCGGCGAGTTGTAGGAGACGCCGTTCACGGTCTTGGCGCCGCTGCCCTCGCTGAGCAGGTAGAAGAAGTGGTTGGCGACGCCCGAGGAGTAGTGGACGTTCAGCCGGCCCACGTTGCGGGACCAGTAGTCGGCCGAGCTGCCGTCCTTGCTGGGCTTGTCCATGTAGCGCAGCGGGGTGCCGTCGCCGTTGATGTCGATCTTCTCGCCGATGAGGTAGTCACCGACGTCCTGGGAGTTCGCCGCGTAGAACTCGACCGAGGTGCCGAAGATATCGGAGGTGGCCTCGTTCAGGCCGCCCGACTCACGGCTGTACTTCAGCCCGGCCGTCGCGGCGGTGAGGCCGTGGCTCATCTCGTGGCCGGCGACGTCGAGCGAGGTGAGCGGGTGGAGGTTGCTCACGCCGTCGCCGTACGTCATGCAGAAGCAGCTGTCGTTCCAGAAGGCGTTGACGTACGCGTTGCCGTAGTGGACGCGGGAGTAGGCGGCCTTGCCGTCGCCGCGGATGCCGTTGCGGCCCAGCTCGTTCTTGTAGAAGTCCCAGGTGACGGCAGCGCCGTACTGGGCGTCGACGGCGGCGGTCTGGCGGTTGCCGGCGGTGCCGTCGCCCCAGGCGTCGTCGGCGTCGTGGAAGAGGGTGCCGGTGCCGTTCGTGCCGCCGTTCAGGTCGTACGTCTTGTGGCCGCCGCGGCCGGCGTCGTTGAGGTCGTAGCCGCTGGAGGCGGTGCCGGTGGTGCCGAGCGGGACCGTGCCGCTGTACTGGCTGGTGCCGGTACCGGTGTCGATGGCCTCGTAGGAGTAGATCTTCTTGCCGGTGGCGGCGTCGGTGATGACGTGCAGCTCGCTCGGGGTGCCGTCGTGCTGCAGGCCCTTGACGACGGACTCGTAGGCGAGGACGGGCTTCGCGCCGGCCGCCCAGACGACCTTGCGAGCGGTGGCCTGCGAGGAACCGGTGCCCGCGAGCGCCGACTTCCTCGCGGTGGCGGCGGATATCGCGGCGTCCGTCGACGCCACGGCTATGCGGGCCTTCGTGGCCTTGCTGACGCCCTTGAGGGAGCCGCTCTTCGTCACGTGCGTGACCAGGTCACCGCCGAGGACGGGGAGTCCGGCGTACGTCCGCTCGTAGCGGGTGTGGACCGTGCCGTTCGCGTCCTTGACGACGTCCCGGACGACGAGCTTCTCCTGCGCGCCGAGCCGCAGCTCACGGGCGGTGGAACCGGCGGCCTCCTGGGCCGACTCGATGGCGGCGGCGCGGGCGGACGTGCTGAGGGGGAGCGCGGCGGCGCCCGACGGCGTGGGCTCGGGGGCCGCGGTCGCGGGGCCGTTCTGGAACGCGAGCACGACCATCGCTGCCGAGCCGATCAGGGCGGTGGCACGCACGGTGGCCTTGCGGGTGGAGCGGGTCGCGCTGGTGGCGCGGGACTGCTGTCTCACTCGGTCTCCTTCGGACTGGCCTCATGGGGGAGGCACAGGTGGGGCACAGAGTTGCGGCGAGCGGGAGAGAGAGTGACACCTGAAGTGGCTTGTTTGACAGGGCGCCGTCAAGACTTTACGTGTTTGTATCCGAAAGTCGTTACCTGAGAACCGGTATACGGACGGGCGAGGAGAGGTGGCGCGATCGCCCAACTCCCTTTTCGAAAAGCGCGGTTGGGGCGGGTTATGTCACACCCGGTGGCCGAGGTCGCGGCGCATCGCGGCGCGGGCCGCCCAGACGGCCTCGGCGTGCTTCAGCCGCCGCGCCTGCAACTCCGGTGAGTCGAGCGGCGGATCACCGGCGGCGAAGGCGTCCTGGAGGTCCCGCAGGGTCGCGTAGACGTTCTCAAGGACGTCCGACATCTCCTGCGGGGCGCAGATCAGTGCGGTCTCCCGGGCCTCGTCGCAGCCCGACGAGCGGAACGCCTCCCGTACCGACGTCTCGCGCGCCCCGTCGTCCTGACCGCGGCCGGCGACGGCGGCCGCGTGCATGGCCTCGTAGGCCAGCCGGTACTTCGTGAGGACGGTCACATAGATCTGTTTGCGTTCCTGGCGGGTCCGGTCGGCCATGTCGCGGCGCCACCGGGCGCGGTCCGCGAGCAGTGTCGAGCCGACGCCGACCAGGGCGCCGAGGGCCGTGGCGGCCAGGGTCGTCCAGTCCATGCCGGTTCAGGCTTCGGCGAGTGGCTTGCGCAGGACGGCGCAGGGGCGGCCGAGCCGGCGGTCCTTGCGGTGGGCGACGACCTCGTAGCCGAGGGCGGTCCAGAAGGCGAGGCCCTTGGGGTTGTTGTCGAGGACGGCGAGGCGTACGGCGCTGCGGCCCGCCGCGCGGAAACGGTCCTCGACGAGGGCGGCCACCTGCCTGCCGTACCCCTGGCGGTGGGCCGTGGCGTCCACCATCAGCAGGCCGATCCACGGGTCCGGGTCGGCCGGGTCCGGGTGACGGGCGAGCGTGATCACGATCCCGGCCAGCCGTCCGGAGCTGCGGGCGAGCAGGACCTCGACGTCCGGGTGCGTCAACTCGTCCGCCAGTGCGGCCGCCACCTGCTCGGGCCGGATGTCGTCCGGGTCCGGGAAGTCACCGCTGAGCGCGTGGAAGTCGCGGTTGGAGGCGTAGAGGGCGGTGAGTTCGGTGAGGAGCGGGGCCGGGATGTCTCGGTCGGGGGCGAGGCGGAGGGGGTCGAGGATCACGTGGGCAACTTATCGGGCCCCACAGAGCCGGAAGCCCCCGGCCACGGCGTACCGCAGCAAGGGGCTTCAGCTCAGCGCAGCGTTCGTCAGACGTTCACGCCGAAGTCCTGCGCGATGCCCACCAGGCCCGAGGCGTAGCCCTGGCCGACCGCGCGGAACTTCCACTCGGCGCCGTTGCGGTAGAGCTCGCCGAAGACCATGGCGGTCTCGGTGGCCGCGTCCTCCGACAGGTCGTAGCGGGCGATCTCGGCGCCGCCGGCCTGGTTGATGATGCGGATGTAGGCGTTGCGGACCTGGCCGAAGTTCTGCGAGCGGTTCTCCGCGTCGTAGATGGAGACCGGGAAGACGATCTTGTCGATGTCGGCCGGGAGGGCCGCCAGGTTGACGTTGATCGCCTCGTCGTCGCCGGCGCCCTCGCCCGTGCGGTTGTCGCCGGTGTGGACGATCGAGTTGTCCGGGGTCTGCTTGTTGTTGAAGAAGACGAAGTGGGCGTCCGAGTAGACCTTGCCCTGCTGGTTGACCGCGATCGCGGAGGCGTCGAGGTCGAAGTCCGTGCCGGTGGTGGTGCGGACGTCCCAGCCGAGGCCCACGGTGACGGCGGTCAGGCCCGGAGCCTCCTTGGTGAGCGAGACGTTGCCACCCTTGGACAGGCTTACAGCCATTGTTGGGAGTCCCTTCCCTCGTTGCGGTACGGCTAGAAGCTACAGCTACCCCTATGAACGCGAAGAGGGGTGCCTCAAGTTCCATGTGTCTTTACTTTCTTTGCCAAAGAGCACTCTCGCGGGACCTTCAGGGGATATTCGCGTGACGTGGACCGGACAGGACGGGGAACATGGACGGCATGTCTGGTCCTTACGTCATCCGTGGCTCCGTCTCGCTTCCCGAGGCCGAGCTCATGTGGCGTTTCTCGCGGTCGAGCGGCCCGGGCGGCCAGCACGTCAACACCACTGACTCCCAGGTCGAGCTGCGGTTCGACCTCGCCCGGACGGAGGCGCTGCCCGAGGTCTGGAAGCAGCGGGCGCTCGAGCGGCTGGCCGGAAGGCTCGTCGACGGTGTCGTCACCGTCCGCGCCTCCGAGCACCGCTCCCAGTGGCGCAACCGCGAGACCGCCGCCGTACGCCTCGCCGCGCTCCTCGCCGAGGCGACGGCGCCGCCGCCCAAGCCGCGCAGGCCCACCCGGATTCCCCGTGGGATCAACGAGCGGCGGCTGAGGGAGAAGAAGCAGCGCTCGGACACCAAGCGGGGGCGGTCGGGCCGGGACTGGGGGTAACCCCGGACCGGGTGCGACCCCGGAGGGGAGCCGGCTGTCACATCCGCGTCGCGCGGTCCGTCAAGCCACTGATGACGGACCGCGACGAGAGGCTGCGACAGATGAGCGCCGACGACACCGACTTCCTCGCCCAGCGTTTCGAGGCGCACCGCGGACACCTGCGCGCTGTCGCCCACCGCATGCTCGGCTCGACCGCCGAGGCGGAGGACGCGGTGCAGGAGGCCTGGTTCCGGGTGAGCCGCTCCGACACCACCCGGGTCGACAACCTCGGCGGCTGGCTGACGACCGTCGTCGGCCGGGTCTGCCTGGACATGCTGCGCTCGCGCAAGTCCCGCGCGGAGGAGCCCCTCGACACCGCGGCGCCCCCGTCCTCCGCTCCGGCCGCCTTCGCCTCGGCAAGCACGGCCGGCCCCGAGCAGGACGCCGTCCTCGCCGACACGGTCGGCGTCGCCCTGCTCGTCGTCCTGGACACCCTGACGCCCGCGGAGCGGCTGGCGTTCGTGCTGCACGACCTGTTCGGGGTGCCGTACGACGAGGTGGGCGCGGTGGTGGACCGTACGCCGGCCGCCGCGCGGCAACTCGCCAGCCGTGCCCGGCGACGGGTGCAGGGCGCCGAACCGCCCGAGGCCGACCGCGCCAGGCAGCGCAGGCAGCGGGAGATCGTCGACGCCTTCCTCGCCGCCGCGCGGGACGGCGACTTCGACGGGCTGCTCGACGTCCTGGACCCGGACGTCATCGCGCGCACCGAGGCCGGGGTGGCCACGGGTGCGGCGGCGGTGGCGCGCGGCGCGGCGATGTTCGGCGGGTCCTTCGCCGGTGCCGCGCGGGCCGCGCTGGTCGACGGTGCCGCGGGGTTCGTGGTCCTCGCCGGGGGGCGGGTGGAGCGGGCCCTGAAGTTTGCGTTCGTACGGGATCGGATCGCCGTGATCGACATCGTGACGGACCCCGGGCGGGTGTCCCGGCTCGACGTCAGGCCGGTCTAGCCCGCCTGGTCCTGCTCCGCCCGGTCCAGGTCCAGCACGCCCACCGTCTGGTCCCCGGACGTCTCGCCGGTGGTGCGGAAACCGAGCCCGAGGTAGAAGCCCTCAGGGCCGTCGGGTCCCGGGTGCCAGGTGACGTACAGCCGTGTGCCGCCCCGGCGGCGGATCTCCGCGGCGACGGACTCGACCGCGAACCGGCCGTATCCGCGGCCCTGTTCACCGGCGGCGATGTTCAGACGCCACAGTCCGGAGCGCCTCGGCGTGCCGTCGCCGGGCCAGTCGATGTCGAAGAAGGCCATCAGGAAGCCGACCGGGCGGTCGCCGTCGACGATCAGGCGCGGCCAGGCGACGCCGGCAGGGTGGACGTACGCCTCGGCGAGGGACTGCATGACCGGGGAAACGGCGTGTTCCTGGTCGGGGCGGACGCGTATCGCGGTGGCGGCCTCGAAATTCGAGGGGGTGATCTTTTCGAGGCGGGGCGCGAGCCCTGAAGTGGTCGACGTCACTCCGGAACGGTAAGTCGGGTGATCGGCGGTCGCCACCTAATTGCGTGCCGCTCTCGGTCGCGGGATTCACCCCAACTGCCGATACCCGCTTTGCAATTCGAGCGGTTGCGCTCTCGGTCGGGCGATTCAACCCAGGTGCCGATACCGGCCCCGGAAATACGTCAGCGGCCCCCCGTCCGCGCTCGGCAGCGAGGCCGCCAGGACGCGGCCGATGACCAGGGTGTGGTCGCCGGCCGTCACCCGCTGCTCGGTGCGGCATTCCAGGGTGGCCAGGGCGCCGCCGACCAGGGGAGCGCCGGTCTCCTTGCCGCGGACGTACGGGATGTCGGCGAACAGCAGGCGGTCGCTGACGCGGCCCTTCATGGCGAAGCGGCCGGCGATGTGGCGCTGGCTCTCGGAGAGCACCGAGACCGCCCACAGGTGCTGTTCGGCGAGGAGGTCGTCCATGCGGGAGCCCTCGCGCAGGCTGACCAGGACCAGCGGCGGGTCCAGGGACACCGACATGAACGCCGTCGCCGTCATGCCGACGTCCTCGCCGGCCGGAGCGTGCGGGTCGTCCGGGTCCAGCGGCGGCTCCAGTGCGGTCACCAGGACCACACCGGCGGCCAGCCGCGACATGGCGGCACGGAACTCGTCGTTGCTCACTCCCTCAGCATGCCCGGAGGCGCTCCGGGAGGCGGGGAGGAGGGCGGTCAGGTGCGGCGCGGGGGGAGGAAGAGTGTTCGGCACACCGGAAACGCTAATGTCAGCCCCGCGTCCCCCACATCGGGCCTGCGCACGAGAACGGACCTAGGACCGCGGACCGACTGCGTGGGAGCGCCCACAAAGCTTGCGTTCAGTAAACGCACAGGAAAAACGCAGAAACACCACTCAATTGTTCACGTTTACCTGTGACTTGAGTCACAAGGGCCATTAATTGTTGACCCTGTGTACCGAGTGGGCAGCGCGCTGTGATTCAGTGGCGGGGAACCAGCAAGGGACGTTACGCCGGAGTAGAACCCTTGATTCGCTGCGAGGTCTCGGGGGGAGGGCGAGCATGGAGACCGAGTCGGAGCCGTATGTCCGTCTTGCGACCCTGCGACAACTGCACCAGGTCATGGCTGACATGAACACGGCCCGTAGCCTGGCGGACACACTACAGACCGTCGCCGACGGCGTCGTCACCGGCCTCGGTTACGAGCTCGCGTGCGTCAACCTCGTACGCCCCGACGGCGACCTCGTCGTCGCCGCCTTCTCCGGCAACCCCGCCGCCGAGGCCCTCATCACCGGCCGCGTCGGCTCCCGCGAGTCCTGGGAGCGCCGGCTGAGCATGGGCGAGCACTGGGGCGACCTGGTGTTCATCCCGCACACCGAGGGCTGGATCCTCGACGACGACGACGTCCCGCAGTGGTACACCGACGGCCCGGCGCCCCGCTTCGAGGACGAGTGGCACCCGAGCGACAGGCTCTTCGCGCCGATGTACACGCCCGGCGTGCAGGGCGGCGCGTGCGGCGAGCTGATCGGTGTCCTGTCCGTGGACCGGCCGCGCAACGGCCGGCTGCCGGGCGCGTGGGGGCGCGAGGCGCTCCAGATGTACGCGTTCCAGGCGGCCATCGCCATCAGCAACGCACGTCTACGCGCGAATATGCAGCGGGCACTGGTCAGGCTGGAGCGCGAGCAGCAGGCGCTGCGCGCCAGCGAGGAAAGCTTCCGGCAGGCCTTCGAGTACGCCCCCTCCGGCATGGCCATCGCCGAGATGGGCGGCGACCAGCACGGCCGGATCCTGCGCACCAATGACGCCCTGTGCCGTCTCCTCGGCCGCCCCGCCTCCGCGATGCGCCGCTACTCCTTCTCGGACCTGGTGCACCCCGAGGACATCGGGACGCTGCTGCGTACGTCGGCGGAGGGCGGCCGCGCGGAGCTCCGTCTGGGCCGCCGCGACGGCACGTACGTCTGGGTGTCGCTGCGCAACAGCGTCGTCGCCGACGCCGCCGACGGCCCCCGCTTCCTGCTCACCCACGTCGAGGACATCGAGGAGCGCAAGCGCCGCGAGCTCCAGCTCGCCCACCGCGCCTCCCACGACTCCCTCACCGGCCTGCCCAACTCCGCCGAGCTGCGCGCCCGCCTCTCCGCCCGGCTGTGCAAGCGTCCCGCCCACGCGGGCGCGCTGGAGTCCACGGACGCGGCCTACGGCCATCCGGCCGTGTACGACGCCAACGGGCACGGGTTCGACTTCCGGCCGGTCGCGGCGGCGTACGAGGGCTTCGACCACCACGTCCACACGGTCGCCCCGGCCGAGGGCGAGCGCGACGACGGCACCAAGGGGCTCGCGGTCCTCTTCTGCGACCTCGACGGCTTCAAGTCGATCAACGACCGGTTCGGGCACAACGCGGGTGACGCGGTGCTCATCGAGGTGGCCAGGCGGCTGTCCCGCGGCGTGCGCGACGGCGACACCGTCGCCCGGCTCGGCGGCGACGAGTTCGTGATCCTCGCCGACGGGCTCGGCCGGGCCGACGCCCAGGACCTCGCCGTACGCCTGCGCAACGAGATCATCCAGCCGATCCGGGCCGAGGGCCGGGCGGTCCGTGTCGGGGCCAGCTTCGGCATCGGGTGGGCACACTGTGGCATGACTGCGGACGAAGTGTTGAAGTCTGCCGACGAGCGGATGTACGTAGAGAAACGATCTCGTCCCAAACAGCACAGACGCGCTGGGTAACCCCCAGGTCAGCGGGTTGATGCGATCCGAGTCACCCGTTTGGGTCCGCGGGAGCGGGTAGGCTCGCCATTCATCAGACGTATCGCATCAGCCCGCACCCGGTGAGGAGTATCCAGGGATGACGTCCGGCAACAACGGCGCCAGCACGCCCGAGGACGACGACCCGTTCGGCTACCTCTACGCCGACGGGCAGGCCAACGGAGCCCAGCCGCCGTCCGGTGGCGGGGGCTACGGCTACCCGGGCTCGGTCAACCGAGTGCGCGCGGTCGGCCAGCGCCAGTACGCCCAGCAGGCGCCCGCGCCGCAGGGCCAGGTCCCGCAGCAGCAGGGCGCGTACGGCCAGCCGAACGCCCACTACGCGGCACCGGAGACGTTCCCCGGCGGTGCCACGACGACTCCCCAGCAGCCGGCGTACAGCGGCGGCAGCGGGTCCGGTGCCGGCCGCGGCCGGGGGCCCAACACCAAGGGGCTGCTGATCGGCGCCATCGCGGTCGTCGCGGCGGTCGTCATCGGCATCAGCGTGGCCATGCTGGGCGGGGACGACGACCCGGGCGACAAGAAGAACGACGCCCGGTCGACGCCGACGCAGTCCCAGCAGAGCACCGCCCCGAGCCCGTCGAACAGCAACAGCCAGGCCGCCGAGGAGAACCTGCCGACGATCGACGCCAAGGCCCTCGCCCTCGGCGGCACCGCCGCCACCGCGTCCGACGTCAAGGGCGCCAAGGCGGACGGCGGCATCTACGTCCAGGGCTTCAACCAGGTCGGCTCCTCGGTCACCTGGACGGTCAGCGACATCCCGAAGTCCGGCAAGTACACGGTGTTCACGGGCTACAGCGTCCCCGGCAAGGACCAGAACGCCACCCTCACGGTCAACGACACCCCCGCCGACAGGCCGGTCGACCTGAAGAACTGGGCCGGCGGTCCCGAGGGCGACTACGAGAAGGGCTGGACAAAGACCTACAACTGGATCCAGCTCAACAAGGGCACGAACACGATCAAGCTCTCGTGCGAGCAGGGCAATCAGTGCGATGCCCTCATCGACCAGCTGTGGCTGGTCAAGGGCTGGTACAAGTCGAAGTCCTAGTCAGGCGGCGGTGACCTGCCCGGTCACCGCAACCCGCCCCAGCAGTTCCTCGTACCCTTCCCGGTCGAACTCCCCGGCCGCCGGTGCCAAGACGCTCGCCGCGCCGAGCGCCACCGCGCGGGCCAGCCGGTCCGGCCAGGGCAGCCGTGCCACCAACCCCGACAGCAGCCCCGCGACCGCCGCGTCGCCGGCGCCCGTCGGGTTGCCGTGGAGGCGGGTGGGCGGGGTGGCTCGCCAGCGGCCCTCGGGGGTCAGGGCGAGCAGGCCGCCCTCGCCGAGGGAGGCCACGACGGCCCGCGCACCGCGCCTGCGCGCGTCCTGCGTGGCGCGCGAGGGCTCATGGGAGCCGGTGAGCTCAGCGAGCTCGTCGGCGTTCGGCTTGATGATGTCCGGGCGGGCGGCGACGCCCCGGCGCAGTGCCTCGCCGCTGGTGTCCAGCAGGACGGGCACGTCGGCGGCCTTCGCGGACCTGACCAGACCGGCGTACGCCCCGACCGGCACCCCCGGCGGCAGGCTGCCGCACAGGGCCACCGCGGAGGCCGAGGTGAGGAGATCCTCGTAGGCCTCCTGGAAGGCGGACCACTCGGCCGGCGCGATCGTCGGGCCGGGTTCGTTGAGCTGGGTCGTGTCGCCGGTGTGGTCGTCGACCACGGCGATCGTGCGTCGGGTCGCTCCGGTCACCGGGACCAGGGCATCCACCACGCCGGGGGTCTGCGTCAGCCGCTCCTGCACGACCCGTCCTGTCGCACCGCCCGCGAAGCCCGTGACCGTCACCTCGTGACCGAGGGCCGCCAGCACCCGGGCCACGTTCAGTCCCTTGCCGCCGGGGCGTTCGGTCACCTCGGAGACCCGGTGGGACGCGTGGGGCCGCAGCTCCCGTACGCGATAGGTGATGTCGAGAGCGGTGTTCAGCGTGACCGTGAGGATCACCTGGGCCGACCTCCCCCGGAAGTTCTGAGTGCGAAGAAGTTCAGAACACGTTTGCCGTCTGTCTGCCGAACGATCCGCCCGGAGAGCTGATCATGCCAAACGGGCGGCGGCCGTCCCAGTCTCCCAGGACAACCGCCGCCCTCAACAGCGGGACACATCAGCCCAGTTGGGGCTCAACCACCCATTCGCCCCGGCGCATCACGCCCTTGAGGTCGAACTCGGCGTCCAGCAGGACCAGGTCCGCGTCCTTGCCGGGTTCCAGGGAGCCGATGCGGTCGTAGCGGCCGAGGAGGCGGGCCGGGTTGGCCGACAGGGCGGTCACCACGTCCTCGACCGGCAGCCGGTCGATCGTCACCGCCCGCTTGAAGGCGCGGTCCAGGGTGAGGGTCGACCCCGCGATCGAGCCGCCTTCGACGAGGCGGGCCACCCCGTCGGCCACCTCCACCTCCAGCGGGCCGAGCATGTAGCGGCCGTCGCCGAAGCCGGCCGCGTCCATCGCGTCCGTGATGAACGCGACCCGGCCCGCGCCCGCGTGACGGAACGCCAGCTGGAGCGCCGCCGGGTGCAGATGCGTGCCGTCGTTGATCAGCTCGACGGTCACCCGCTCGTCCTCCAGCAGGGCCGCGATCGGGCCCGGCTCACGGTGGCCGAGCGGCGGCATCGCGTTGAACAGGTGCGTCGCGACCGTCGCGCCCGCCTCGATCGCCTCCACCGTCTGCTCGTACGTCGCGTCCGTGTGCCCGATCGCCGCGATGACGCCGTGATCGGCCAGGAGGCGTACGGAGTCGATGCCGCCGGGCAGTTCGGCGGCGAGGGTGACCATCGTCGCGTGGCCGCGCGCCGCGTCGATCAGCTTGCGGACCTCCGCCGGGTCCGGGTCGCGCAGCAGTTCCTCGGAGTGCGCGCCCTTGCGGCACGGGGAGATGAACGGGCCCTCGAAGTGGATGCCCGCGATGTCGCCCTGCTCGGCGAGCTCGGAGAGGAGGCCGGCCCGCTGGGTCAGGAAGTCCATGTCGCCGGTCACCGTGGAGGCGACGAGGGTGGTGGTGCCGTGCAGGCGGTGGGTGTGGATGCCCTTGACTACGTCGTCCGGCGTGCCCGACGTGAACGAGGCTCCGCCGCCGCCGTGGTTGTGGATGTCCACGAAACCCGGTACCAGCCAATGGTCGGTGAGGTCCATGCGGTGGGCGTTCTCCGGGGCTGTGCCGGTGATCCGGGTGCCGTCGACGATCACTTGCGCGTCTTTGGCGGTTCCTGTGGGCATGACCACGTTGGCGCCGGAGAGAATCAGGGGCGCTTTGCCCGTCGCGGGGTGCGGGTTCGTCGTGGCTGGTCGCGCAGTTCCCCGCGCCCCTAGGTCCGCTGCCATCAGGGAGATACCTCCGTACGGTCGGTGTGGTCGAGGAGATCCCAGGCCAGGAGGCCGGCACCGAGGCAGCCGGCCGTGTCCCCAAGGGCCGCAGGAACGATCTCCGGCAGCTTCTGGAACGTGACCCGCCGCCGGACTGCCTCCCGCAGCGGTGTGAACAAGGTTTCCCCCGCCTCGGCAAGGCCGCCACCGATGATCAATATCCGTGGGTCCAGCAGGGTGAGCGCGGTGACCAGGCCGTCGGCTAGGGCGTCGACGGACTCCTGCCAGACCCGTACGGCGTTCGGGTCGCCGGACGCGACGGCCTTCGCGCAGTCCGTGGCGTCCGCCTCCGGGTCCCCGCAGGCGGCGGCCCACGCCTCGCTGACCGCCGCCGCGGACGCGAACCGCTCCAGACAGCCGCGCTGCCCGCAGGGGCAGGGGGCCCCGCCGGGGCGTACGACGATGTGGCCGATCTCGCCCGCGAAGCCGTGCGCCCCCGCCTCCACCCGGCCGTCGACGCCGAGCGCGCCCGCGATGCCGGTGCCGAGGGCCACGAACAGGTAGCGGTCGGCGCCCTTGCCCGCGCCGACCCGGCCTTCCGCCAGGCCTCCGGTGCGTACGTCGTGGCCGAGGGCGACGGGAGTGCCGGCAAGGCGTTCGGTGAGCAGTTCGCGCAGAGGCACGTCCCGCCAGCCCAGGTTGGCGGCATAGGCGGCGATGCCGCGCTCCGCGTCGACGATGCCGGGCACGGCGACGCCGACGGCGGACGCGGGCTCGCCGAAGCGCTGTTCGCCGTACGCGCGCAGCTCGGCGGCGAAGTCGAGGATGCCCTCGACGACCGCGTCCGGTCCGCGCTCGCGTCCGGTCGGGCGGCGGGCCTGGTGGAGCAGCTCGGTGTCCGCCCCCGCCAGGGCGGCCTTCATCCCGGTGCCGCCCACATCGAGGGCGATGACGTGTCTCACAGGGGACAGTGTGGCTTGCGCACCCGCGAGAGGTCTAGTCCACTTACGTGGTGTAGACCTTAGGGGGCAATATGTATGACGTTTCGAAAGTTTCGAACATGGGTGTGGGGCGGTTTTGCGTGCAGCGGCGTAGGCGTACGGGAACGATCGCAGGGGTGGCCGTGCTGGGCCTCACGGCGGTTCTGGGCGGGTGCGGGGTGACCGGCGGTTCGGACGAGGTGACCCTGAAGCTGGTGGCCGCCGACTACGGCGACAGCGCCGCGAACAGCTCCGAGAAGTACTGGGGCAAGCTCGTCAAGGCGTACGAGTCCGAGCACCCCGGCGTACACATCGATGTCACCGTGTACTCCTGGAACGACGTCGACGCCAAGGTCAAGGAGATGGTCGACGCCGGGAACGCGCCGGACATGGCCCAGATCGGCGCGTACGCCGACTACGCCGCGAAGGACCTCCTCTACCCGGCGGACGACCTGCTCTCCATCCCCGTCCAGGCGGACTTCCTCCTGCAGCTCGCGGAGGCGGGGCAGGTCAGCGGGGAGCAGTACGGCATTCCGTTCGCCTCCTCCACACGCCTGCTCTTCTACAACAAGAGCCTCTTCGAGAAGGCCGGCATCACCCCGCCGACCACCTGGAAGGAGCTGGCCGCCGCCGCCGCGGCGCTCAAGGCGGAGGGCGTGAAGTACCCGTACGCGCTGCCGCTCGGTCCCGAGGAGGCGCAGGCCGAGACGATGCAGTGGCTGCTCAGCGGCGGGGGCGGCTACACCGACGCCGACCTCGGCACGTACAGCATCGACTCCACGGACAATGTCGCCACCTTCAGCTGGCTCAAGGACAACCTGGTCGGCAAGCGGCTCACCGGGCCGGTGGCGCCGGGTGAGCTCAACCGGGCCGACGCGTTCTCCGCCTTCGCGGCCGGGGACGTCGGCATGCTCAACGGGCATCCCTCCCTGATGCGGATCGCGCAGCAGAAGGGCGTGAAGTTCGGCATGGTGCCGATGCCCGGGCTGCAGGGGCCCACCAAGGTGTCCATGGGTGTGGCCGACTGGATGATGGCCTTCAAGCAGAACGAGCATGCCGAGCAGGTGGGCGAGTTCCTCGACTTCGTCTACGACAAGGAGAACGTCCTGGACTTCTCCCGGGAGTACGACCTGCTTCCCGTCACGACCTCCGCGTCCGAGGTGATGACCGCGGCCAAGGAGGACGCCGACCTCAAGCCCTTCCTGGAGGAGCTGCCGGGCTCCGAGCTCTACCCGGTCGGCCGGACCTCCTGGGCTGCGGTCAGCGCGGACATCAAGAAGCGGATCGGCAGGACGGTCGCGGCCGGGGGCAGTCCGTCGGTGATCCTGGGGGAGCTGCAGTCGACGGCTACGCGGGTGGAGAGCGCCGAGTAGTGTCGGTGGCCGGGGTTACGGTTCGACTCATGGACCACGACCAGCACCCGTCCGGCCTCGCCGAGCGCGAGCGAGCCGTCCTTGCCCTGGAACGCCGGGGTTTTGCGGGGCCCGGTGCGAAGGAGCGAGCGATACGTGAGGAACTGGGGCTGGCCCCCGTCCGCTACTACCAGCTCCTGAACGCCCTGCTGGACGATCCGCGGGCGCTGGCCCACGACCCGGTGACGGTGAACCGGTTGCGGCGGGTACGGGAGGCACGACGGTCGGAGCGCTGACGACCGGCTACGGGCCGAGCATTTCCTCGCCCCCGCCGCCCCTACCCGTCCCATCCCTGGGGGCTGCGCCCCCAGACCCCCGCTTCGGCCCTGAAGGGGCCTCGTCCTCAAACGCCGGACGGGCTGGTGAGTCAGCCCCTCCGGCGTTTGAGGAGCGGGGGTCCAGGGGGCGGAGCCCCTTCGGGATGGGAATGGGGATGGATAGGGTCGGCGTATGGGCAGTCACAAGGATCTGACCGACTCGGACTCGACCGACTCCATGGACCCCCTGCCGACCCCCGCCACCCGGCCCGGCCGCGACGGACTGGCCGCCATCCTCGCGCGGCCCGCCCGGGCGCTGGTCGCGCTCGACTTCGACGGAACCCTCGCACCGATCGTGCCGGACCCCGAGCAGGCCCGGGCCCACCCCGACGCGCTGCCGGCGCTGGCCGCGCTCGCCCCGAAGGTGGCCGCCGTGGCGGTGATCACCGGGCGGCCGGCCGACGTGGCCGTACGGTACGGCGGATTCGCGGGCGTACCGGGGCTGGAGCATCTCGTCGTGCTCGGGCACTACGGCGCCGAGCGCTGGGACGCCGTCAGCGGCGAGGTCTCCGCACCCGACCCGCACCCCGGCGTCGCGGCCGTCCGCGCCGAACTGCCGGGGCTGCTCGCGAGCATCACGCAGGGCACCTGGATCGAGGACAAGGGCCATGCCGTCGCCGTGCACACGCGCCGCGCGGCCGATCCGCAGGGCACCTTCGACACCCTCCGCGCCCCGCTCACCGACCTCGCCACCCGCAACGGCCTCATCGTCGAACCGGGCCGCATGGTCCTCGAACTCCGCCCACCCGGCATGGACAAGGGCGTGGCGCTGAGCGAATACGTCCGCGAACTCGGCGCCGAGTCCGTCCTCTACGCCGGCGACGACCTCGGCGACCTCCCCGCCTACGCCGCCGTCGGCGAACTCCGCTCCGACGGCACCCCCGGCCTCCTGGTCTGCAGCGGCAGCGAGGAGGTCACCGAGCTGTCCGAGCAGGCGGATCTCGTGGTCGACGGCCCGGAGGGGGTCGTACGGCTGTTGCGGACGATCGCCGCTCACTCGGACTGATCGGGGTCCTCGTCCAGCGCGTGCAGCTGGTCCAGGAACCACTGGGCCGGCGGCAGCGCGGTCGCGGCCGCGGCCAGCCGCTTCGACCGCTCCGCCCGTTCCTCCGGCCGCATCGACAACGCCTCGTGCAGGGCCCGCGCCGTGTCCATCACGTCGTACGGGTTCACGGTGATCGCGTCCTCACCCAGCTCCGCGAAGGCCCCGGCCTCCCGCGACAGCACCAGCGCGCACCCCTGGTCGGAGACGACCGGCACCTCCTTCGCGACGAGGTTCATGCCGTCCCGGACGGGGTTCACCAGGGCCACGTCCGCCAGCCGGTACGCGGCCAGGGAGCGCGCGAAATCGTCCTTGACGTGGAGGACGACGGGTGTCCAGCCCGGCGTCCCGTACTGCGAGTTGATCTCCTCCGCCAGGCGCTGCACTTCTGCCGTGTAGTCGCGGTAGACCGCCAGGTCCTGCCGTGACGGGTACGCGAAGGCCACATGCACCACCCGCTCGCGCCACTCGGGGTGGTCGTCGAGCAGCTGCCGGTAGGCCAGCAGGCCGCGCACGATGTTCTTGGACAGCTCGGTCCGGTCCACCCGCACGATCGTCTTGCGGGCACTCCCGTCCGGCGCCTCGCCGATCTCCCGCCGCAGCGCCACCATCCGCTCCTCGACGTCCGGGCGGCGGGAGCGGTCGCGCAGGAACTCGGCGTCGGCACCCAGCCCGTGCACCCCGATCCAGGTGGTGCTCAGGGGCGGCCCGCCGGTCGGGGTGTGCTCGATGTGCTGCGGCCGGCTCGGCACGGGGGAGTACACGAAGATCCGCTCGCCATCGATCTCGTTCGCACAGGCCATGAAGCCGAACGCCCACCGCCAGGTCAGGAACCCCAGCCGGTCGGCGCCCAGCATGCCCCACACCAGTTGCGCCCGGATGTCGTCGGGCAGCATCCGGAAGTACTCCGCCGGCGCCCACGGCGTGTGCGAGAAGTGGCCGATCCGCAGGTCGGGGCGGAGTTCCCGCAGCATCCCCGGCACCAGGCACAGGTGATAGTCCTGCACCAGCACCGCCGCCCCCGGCGCCGCCTGCCCGGCCAGCGCCTCGGCGAAGGCGCGGTTGTACGTCTCGTACGACGCCCACTGGCGCCGGAACTCCGCGTCGAAGACCGGCTCCAGCGGCGTCTGGTAGAGCATGTGGTGGACGAACCAGAGGACCGAGTTGGCGATGCCGTTGTAGGCGTCGGCGTGCACGTCGGCCGGGATGTCCAGCATCAGCACGCCGTCCTCGCCGACCCCGCGCCGCACCGCCTCGCGGTCACCGTCGGACAGTGCCGAGCACACCCATAGGGCGCCGGCGTCCGGCCCGATCGCCGACAGCCCGGAGACGACTCCGCCGCCTCCTCTTCTGGAGTGCAGCGAGCCGTCGTCGCGCACTTCGTACGAGACCGGGCCTCGGTTCGACGCGACCAGCACCTTGGCAGCACCCTGCGCATCCTGCGTGGTAGCCATACGCCTCAACCTAGCCCGGCCCCGAAACGCTCAAACGTGCGGTTCCGCTCAGTGGCGGGTTCCGCATACGGCCGGATCATGACCGGAATACAGCCCGTACCGGGACGTCACGCGACCTTCCGCGTCGCGTACTCCGCGATCTCCACCATCGGCGGCCGTTCCTCCGTGTCCACGGAGTACGTGCGCGGCTCGAACCCGTCCTCGCCCCGCTCGAACTGGGTGAGGGAGGGCCGGATCAGATGCCCGCGAGCCAGTCGCAGCTGGGCCGTGCGGTAGATCGCGGCGGACATCCGGCCGAGGGCCTGCCCGTCCTGGTGGCGGTGTTTGCGGACGCCCACGTCCACCTGGGCCAGGGCGTCCAGGCCCACCAGGTGCAGGGCGTCGACCAGCATGCCCAGCTCGACGCCGTACCCGACGGGGAACGGGAGCTGTTCCAGCAGGGAGCGGCGGGCCGCGTACTCGCCGCCGAGCGGCTGCACGAAACCGGCCAGCTGCGGCCAGTGCATGTTCAGCAGCGGGCGGGCCATGAGCTCCGTCACCCGGCCGCCCTGGCCGGCCGCCCCGCCGAGCGGACGGTCGTACATGCCCTTGACCAGGTCCACGTCGGGGTCGGTGAGCAGCGGGCCGACGATGCCGGAGACGAAGTCGGAGGAGAACTCCTTCAGGTCGGCGTCGATGAAACAGACGATGTCCCCGGTCGTGGCGAGCAGGGAGCGCCACAGGACCTCGCCTTTGCCGGGCACGGCCGGGATGCGCGGGAGGATCTCGTCCCGGTGCACCACGGTCGCGCCCGCGGCGGCGGCCACCTCGGAGGTGCGGTCGGTGGACCCCGAGTCGACGACGACGATCTCGTCGACCAGCGGAACCTGCTGCATGAGGTCGTGACGGATGACCGCGACGATGTCGCCGACCGTCTCCTCCTCGTTGAGCGCGGGCAGGACGACGGAGACCGACTGACCCGTACGCTGCTTGGCGGCCAGGATCTGGTGCAGCGGGCGATCGGTCACGGACCAGGAGCGGGTGCTCAGCCAGCGCTCGACTTCTTCCAGCACAGTCTGTGGCTCCTCACTGTTCGTGATCACATCTGCTAACCGTGTGATCCATCTCGCGGTTCGGACGACTATCTCAACTGTCCTGGCCTTCGGTTACAGTCTTGAACAACGCGGATGACCATCGCATGTCCGGGGTCAACCGTTGTTAACAACCACATACAGCTCATCCAGAGGGGCAGAGGGAAACGGCCCGATGAAGCCCCGGCAACCCTCCAGTCGGCTCTCGTAGCGATCGCCGCATCACCGTCGATCGGCTCCGCGAGGCTCCCGGCTAGGGAAGGTGCCAAATCCGTCTCACGGCGAGATGCGTCGTGAGGAAGATGAGGAGAAAGGGCCTCGCCTCACATGGCTGTGCAGACTGTTGCAAGCACCACCGATTCCACCGTAGACCTCGGTCCCGCCGCGGCGCTGTCCTGCCGCGAGTGCGGTCACCGCGTCCCGCTCGGCCCGGTCTTCGCGTGCGAGGAGTGTTTCGGCCCGCTGGAGATCGCGTACGACTTCTCGGCCTACGACACCGAGGAGCTCCGCAAGCAGATCGAGGCGGGACCCGCGAACATCTGGCGTTACGCCCCCCTGCTGCCCGTCCCCGCCGACGTGGCCGACAAGCCGAACCTCAACCCCGGCTGGACCAAGCTCGTCAAGGCCGACAACCTCGCGCGCGAGCTCGGCGTCACCGGCGGTTTGTATGTGAAGGACGACTCCGGTAACCCGACGCACTCCTTCAAGGACCGGGTGGTGGCCCAGGCGCTGGAGGCGGCGCGCGCCTTCGGCTTCACGACCCTCTCGTGCTCCTCGACCGGCAACCTCGCCGGCGCGGTGGGTGCCGCGGCGGCCCGCGCCGGCTTCCGGTCCTGCGTGTTCATCCCGCACGACCTGGAGCAGGGCAAGGTCGTCATGGCCGCGGTGTACGGCGGCGAGCTCGTCGGCATCGAGGGCAACTACGACGACGTGAACCGCTTCTGCTCCGAGCTGATCGGCGACCCGGCCGGCGAGGGCTGGGGCTTCGTCAACGTCAATCTGCGGCCGTACTACGCCGAGGGCTCCAAGACCCTGGCGTACGAGATCTGCGAGCAGCTCGGCTGGCAGCTCCCCGACCAGCTGGTCGTCCCGATCGCCTCCGGCTCCCAGCTCACGAAGATCGACAAGGGTCTGCAGGAGCTGATCAAGCTCGGGCTCGTCGAGGACAAGCCGTACAAGATCTTCGGCGCGCAGGC
Source organism: Streptomyces sp. NPDC049627 (assembly GCF_044465645.1). Classification (NCBI taxonomy): domain Bacteria; kingdom Bacillati; phylum Actinomycetota; class Actinomycetes; order Kitasatosporales; family Streptomycetaceae; genus Streptomyces; species Streptomyces sp. NPDC049627. The sequence goes on from NZ_JBITLW010000006.1 coordinate 151,902, forward strand.
CGAGGGCTGCTCGCCGGTGTCCACCGCCTTCAAGGCCGGCCACGACGTGGTCCGCCCGCAGAAGCCGAACACCATCGCCAAGTCGCTGGCCATCGGCAACCCGGCCGACGGGCCGTACGTCCTGGACATCGCGCGCCGTACGGGCGGGTTCGTGGAGGACGTGACGGACGAGCAGGTCGTCGACGCGATCAAGGTTCTCGCCAGGACCGAGGGCATCTTCGCGGAGACCGCCGGTGGGGTGACCGTGGGTGTGACGCGCAAGCTGATCGAGAACGGTGTGCTCGACCCGACGAAGACGACGGTTGTGCTGAACACCGGCGATGGGCTCAAGACGCTGGACGCGGTGGCCGGTACGGGGCTTACTGCGACCATTCGTCCCAACCTGGACTCGTTCCGCGAGGCCGGACTCGCATAGTCGTTCGTCTGCGGGCCGGTGGGGGCTGGTCGCGCCCACGCGGCGAAGCCACAAATTGAACACAGCCCCGCGCCCCTTAGGCCTGTTCACCTGACCGGAGGTTCCATCGTGAGCGTCAACGTCCGCATCCCCACCATCCTGCGCACCTACACGGGTGGCCAGGCCGAGGTCGCCGCCGAGGGCGCGACCCTCGCCGAGGTCATCGCCGACCTGGAGAAGAACCACACGGGTATCGCGGCCCGCGTTCTCGACGACCAGGGCAAGCTGCGTCGGTTCGTCAACGTGTACGTCAATGACGACGACGTCCGTTTCGAGCAGGGGCTGGAGACGGCGACGCCTGACGGTGCCGGTGTCTCCATCATTCCGGCCGTCGCCGGCGGCTGACCGAATGACCGATCATTACCATCGGTAACACGAGTTACTGAGAGTTCATCGAATTGCCCCCTCCGTGAGAGAAGCGGAGGGGGCAATTCTGTGTGGTTGAGCGAGGTACAGTTGGGGAACGTGCCGCCGATCCGCAGGTCGGCAGCCCTTCATTTCTGCCGTATGCCCGACAAGAAGTAGCCAAAGTGTGCGGGTTTTTTGCGGCTTTTGTTCCCTTTGCCGGGTCCGACTTGACCTGAAGTCAGGGGAATTGTCCCCACATTCCCGACCGGTCGTGCCCGGATTTCTCGTCCGATTGACCTGTTGCAGACGGCAGTTGGGCAGATACATTCAGCCGCGGTCGACGCGTTCCGGCGCACGCCCCCGACCGATGGGGGGTGAGGTCTGACCCGGATCCGCGAAGTGTGGATCTGTGCAAGGGCCAGTAATAGGGGAGTTAGGCATGGCTCAGGGCACCGTCAAGTGGTTCAACGCGGAGAAGGGGTACGGCTTCATCGCGGTCGACGGTGGTGCGGATGTTTTCGTCCACTACAGCGCGATCCAGATGGACGGCTACCGCACCCTGGAGGAAGGTCAGCGGGTCGATTTTGAGATCTCGCAGGGCCAGAAGGGGCCGCAGGCGGACATGGTCCGTCTGGCGACCAGCTGAAGCACGCGTCGACTCAACTCAGCGACGTTCTTCTTCGAAGGGCTCGCACCTCCCGGGGTGCGGGCCCTTCGCCATGCCCGGGGCCGGCGGCCGTTCGGGATCCGTTCGGGACCTGCTCCGGGCCTGTTCGCGGGAGGCTGACGACCCCGCCCGATCCCCGAGAGCCGCTTGCACTCGCAGGGGGCGAGTGCTAATCATTGCGTTAGCACTCTGAAGGTGAGAGTGACAAAGAAGGACCGGGTCGGTGAGGCCCGCAGGCCAGGTGGGGCAAGGAACCACGAGGCATGCGTGCCGTCCGTCGCGGGCGCGGGCGCGGTCCGAAGGAATCACCCCCAGTCCTGGAGGGACCACTTCACATGGCCAAGATCATCGCGTTCGACGAGGAGGCGCGGCGCGGCCTCGAGCGCGGCATGAACCAGCTCGCGGACGCCGTCAAGGTGACGCTCGGCCCCAAGGGTCGCAACGTCGTCCTCGAGAAGAAGTGGGGCGCCCCCACGATCACCAACGACGGTGTCTCCATCGCCAAGGAGATCGAGCTCGAGGACCCGTACGAGAAGATCGGCGCCGAGCTGGTCAAGGAAGTCGCCAAGAAGACGGACGACGTCGCCGGTGACGGTACGACCACCGCGACCGTTCTCGCCCAGGCCCTGGTCAAGGAGGGTCTGCGCAACGTAGCCGCCGGCGCCAACCCGATGGCCCTCAAGCGCGGCATCGAGCGTGCCGTCGAGGCCGTCTCCGCCGCCCTGCTGGAGCAGGCGAAGGACGTCGAGACCAAGGAGCAGATCGCTTCCACGGCCTCCATCTCTGCCGCCGACACCCAGATCGGCGAGCTCATCGCCGAGGCGATGGACAAGGTCGGCAAGGAAGGCGTCATCACCGTCGAGGAGTCCCAGACCTTCGGTCTGGAGCTGGAGCTCACCGAGGGTATGCGCTTCGACAAGGGCTACATCTCGGCGTACTTCGCCACCGACATGGAGCGTATGGAGGCCGTCCTCGACGACCCGTACATCCTGATCGCCAACTCCAAGATCTCCTCGGTCAAGGACCTGCTCCCGCTGCTTGAGAAGGTCATGCAGTCGGGCAAGCCGCTGCTGATCATCGCCGAGGACGTCGAGGGCGAGGCCCTGTCGACCCTGGTCGTCAACAAGATCCGCGGCACCTTCAAGTCCGTCGCCGTCAAGGCCCCGGGCTTCGGTGACCGCCGCAAGGCCATGCTCGGCGACATCGCCATCCTCACGGGCGGCGAGGTCATCTCCGAGGAGGTCGGCCTCAAGCTGGAGAACGCCACCCTCGACCTCCTGGGCAAGGCCCGCAAGGTCGTCATCACCAAGGACGAGACCACCATCGTCGACGGTGCCGGCGCCAGCGAGCAGGTCGCGGGCCGCGTGAACCAGATCCGCGCCGAGATCGAGAACAGCGACTCGGACTACGACCGCGAGAAGCTGCAGGAGCGCCTGGCGAAGCTCGCCGGCGGTGTCGCGGTCATCAAGGCCGGTGCCGCCACCGAGGTGGAGCTCAAGGAGCGCAAGCACCGCATCGAGGACGCCGTGCGCAACGCCAAGGCGGCCGTCGAGGAGGGCATCGTCGCCGGTGGTGGCGTGGCCCTGCTGCAGGCTTCCGGTGTCTTCGAGAAGCTGGAGCTGGAGGGTGACGAGGCGACCGGCGCTGCCGCCGTCAAGCTCGCTCTTGAGGCCCCGCTGAAGCAGATCGCCGTCAACGCCGGCCTCGAGGGCGGCGTCGTGGTGGAGAAGGTCCGCAACCTCACCCCGGGTCACGGCCTCAACGCCGCGACCGGCGAGTACGTCGACCTGGTCGCCGAGGGCATCATCGACCCGGCGAAGGTGACGCGTTCCGCGCTGCAGAACGCCGCGTCGATCGCCGCGCTGTTCCTCACCACCGAGGCCGTCATCGCCGACAAGCCGGAGAAGGCCGCCGCGCCCGCCGGTGGCGGTATGCCGGGCGGTGACATGGACTTCTGATCGGCCTGACGGTTGATCAACGTCCTTACCGAGGGCGGCACTTCCTGCGCGGGCAGGGGGTGCCGCCCTCGGGCGTTTCAGCAGGGGTCGTAGTACGAGCCGACGGCGGACTGGCCCGTGTAGTTCGGCCCGGCGGCGGGGTCGGCACCGAGATACCGGAACGGGAGCGTCACTTCGCGCCCGCCGTCGAGGGTGAGCCGGTGATGCCGGGCGCTGTACCGGAACCCGGCCGCGCGCAGGGCCGCGATCGCCGCCCGCCCCGCCGCCGCCCCGTCGGCCCACCGGACCGACTCCGGGTCGAAGTGCGCGGCCAGCAGTCCGCCGGGGGCGAGCCAGGAGGCGGCGCGGGCGAGGAGACCGAGCTGGTCGCCGATGTAGTGCAAACCATGCACACAGGTGATCAGGTCGTACGGCCGAGTCGGCGCCCAGGAGGAGACGGAGGCCACTACCTCCTCCACGGAGGGCGGGGCCGGGGTCGGGGCGAGCGGGCCCACCAGGTCGACGCCGGTGAGCACCGCGTCATCGGGGAGGGCCGAGGCGGCCTCGCGCAGGGCACGCCCCTCTCCGCTGCACAGGTCCAGCCAGGACGGGGCGGTGGGGCGGTCGGCCAGCCGGGCGAGGGGATCGAAGCCCAGCTCACGGGCGTAACTGTTCACTCCAGCGAGACCGCGCTCGCGGTTCATCGTGTTGTTGGCGACCACGGAGGATCGCTCCAGCTTGCTCGCGGAGACCAGCGGGGGCTTCGGCATGGGGACATTCTCGGGGCGGACGAGGTGTGCCGGGGCGTGGGGTGGCCCGGCTCACAGCCGGACGCGGCGGGACGCGGAATGTGGGGCAGCGCATAGGCAGTTGATTAAGTAGCTGCAACAATGCGTGCGCACATACCAGCCGGTTTCCAGTCGCCGGCCGACCCCGCCACTCCCGAGGAGCCCTCCACGTGACCGTCACCGAGACCTCCGCCTCCCGTGCGGCCCAGATTCTGTCCCGGCCGACCGTGATCAACGGTCTGACCGTCCCCAACCGCATCGTGATGGCGCCGATGACGCGCATGTTCTCCCCGGGTGGCGTCCCCGGCGAGGACGTGGTGTCGTACTACGCCCGCCGTGCCGCCGCGGGCGTGGGCCTGATCGTCACCGAGGGCACCTACGTCGGCCACGATTCCGCCGGGCAGAGCAGCCGGGTCCCGCGGTTCCACGGTGAGGAGCAGCTGGCGGGCTGGGCGCAGGTCGCCGAGGCGGTGCACGCGGCGGGCGGCACGATCGTGCCGCAGCTGTGGCACATCGGCATGGTCCGCAAGGAGGGCCAGTCGCCGTACCCCGAGGCCCCCGCCGTCGGCCCCTCCGGCCTCCGGATCGGCGAGGACGAGGTCACCGGCAGGGCGATGACCCAGAGCGACCTGGACGACGTCATCGCCGCCTTCGCCGACGCCGCCGCGGACGCCGAGCGCATCGGCTTCGACGGCGTCGAACTGCACGGCGCCCACGGCTACCTCATCGACCAGTTCCTGTGGGCGGGCACCAACCGCCGCACCGACGCCTACGGCGGTGACCCCGTCGCCCGTACGAAGTTCGCGGCGGAGATCGTGGCCGCCGTACGCGAGAAGGTCTCGCCGGACTTCCCCGTCATCTTCCGCTACTCGCAGTGGAAGCAGGAGGCCTACGACGCCCGCCTCGCCGAGACCCCGGAGGAGCTGGAGGCCATCCTGACCCCGCTCGCCGCGGCCGGCGTCGACGCCTTCCACGCCTCCACCCGCCGCTACTGGCTCCCGGAGTTCGACGGCTCCGACCTCAACCTGGCCGGCTGGACGAAGAAGCTCACCGGCAAGCCCACCATCACCGTCGGCTCGGTCGGCCTCGACGGCGACTTCATCGGCGCGTTCATGGGCGAGGGGTCCACGGTCAAGGGCATCGACGATCTCCTGGACCGCCTGGAGGCCGAGGAGTTCGACTTCGTCGCCGTCGGCCGCGCGCTGCTCCAGGACCCGCAGTGGGCGGCGAAGGTCCTGAGCGGCCGCTTCGAGGAGCTGGCGCCGTACGACGCGGCTTCGCTCAAGACCCTGAGCTGAACCGGGCGCTCCGCGGTCGCGCAGTTCCCTGGCGCGGCCGCGGAGCGCCGTCGCTTGCTGCTTGAGTAAGTCAATCAGCTGACTTAAAGTTGCCTCGGTCAATCGGGTGTCATTCACGCACGTATGCCGACGGAGGCCGATCCATGTCCGACGCACCGACCCGTACCGCCGAGCCGGCCGGGGGCTCCGCCCCACCGAGCTCGAACGCCGTGGTGGCGGTGCTGGCCTTCGCCGGGATCGTCGTCTCGCTGATGCAGACCCTGGTCATCCCGATCGTGCCGGAGCTGCCCCGGCTGCTCGACGCCCCGGCGTCGGACACCGCCTGGGCGGTCACGGCGACGCTGCTCGCGGCGGCCGTGGCCACGCCGGTGATGGGACGGCTCGGCGACATGTCCGGCAAGCGGCGGATGCTGCTGGTCAGCGTCGTACTGCTGGTGAGCGGCTCGGTGGTGTGCGCGCTCAGCGAGTCGCTGGTGCCGATGATCGCCGGGCGGGTGCTCCAGGGGCTGGCCTCGGGTGTGATCCCGCTCGGCATCAGCATCATGCGCGACGAACTCCCCGCCGAGCGCCTCGGCTCCGCCACCGCCCTGATGAGCGCCTCCCTCGGCATCGGCGGCGCGCTCGGTCTGCCCGCCGCCGCGCTCATCGCGGACAACTTCGACTGGCACGTGCTGTTCTGGACGTCGGCCGGAATGGGCGTCGTGGCGCTGGTGTGCGTCCTGCTGTTCGTGCCCGAGTCGACGGTGCGCACGGGCGGGCGCTTCGACCTGGTCGGCGGAGTCGGCATGGCGGCCGGTCTGGTCTGTCTGCTCCTTGCCGTTTCCAAGGGCGCCGACTGGGGCTGGGGCAGCGGGACGACGCTCGGGCTGTTCGCGGCGGCCGTGGTCGTCCTGGCGGCGTGGGGCTGGTGGGAGCTGCGGACCGAGCAGCCGCTGGTCGACCTCCGTACGACGGCCCGGTGTCAGGTGCTGGTCACCAATCTGGCCTCGATCGCGGTGGGCTTCGCGATGTTCGCGATGAGCCTGGTCATCCCGCAGATCCTCCAGCTCCCCGCGCAGACGGGCTACGGCCTCGGCAAGTCGATGCTGGTGGCCGGCCTGTGCATGGCGCCGTCGGGCCTGGTGATGATGGCGACGGCCCCGGTCTCGGCCGCCCTCTCCCGGTCCAAGGGCCCCAAGGTCACCCTCATGGTCGGTGTCCTCGTCGTGGCCGCCGGCTACAGCCTCAACATCGTCCTGATGTCCGAGGTCTGGCACTTCATCCTGGTGGCCTGCGTCATCGGCGCCGGCGTCGGCTTCGGGTACGGCTCGATGCCCGCGCTCATCATGAGCGCCGTGCCCGCGTCGGAGACGGCTGCCGCGAACAGCCTCAACACGCTGATGCGGTCCCTCGGCACGTCCACGGCGAGTGCGGTCGCGGGCGTGATCCTCGCCCAGATGACGACGAACCTCGGCGGGTACGCCCTCCCGTCCGAGAACGCCTTCAAGGTGGTCCTCGCGGTGGGCGCCGGGGCGGCGCTGCTGGCCTTCGTGGTGGCGTCGTTCATTCCGCGGCAGGGGGTGGCTGCCGCCGGGGAGCCGGTGGCGGAAGGGGCGGCTGAGCAGGTGGGGGCGACGGTGAAGTCGTAGCCCTCGGAGCGGCCGTACGGCTGGGAAGGCCGTACGGCCGCTACAGGTTCCCCATCGGCTCGATGTCGACCTTCACCGGCGTGCCCCACACGCGCAGCACCTCGTAGTCGGTGAACTCGTGCACCAGCCGGTAGGCCATCGCGGGGCGCGGGCCGCGGCGCTGGGCGGCGAGATACAGCTCGGCCTCGCGGCGGTCGCGGCGCGGGGTGCCGCAGAGCTGCCACTCCTGGCCGTTCCACAGCTCCGGCAGCCAGCGCTGCTGGGGCTGGGGGCGGTCGCCGCGGACGCCGTAGCGGGAGGGCGCGGGGTGCTCGGGGGAGCGGGGGACCGCGGGGCCGGTGCCGTTGAACTCGGAGCGGCGCGCGGCTCGGCGACGGGTCTCGCAGAGCAGGCAGAGGTCGGGGGCGGCGGGGTCGACCGGGCCGGCGGGGTGTTCCGGGCAGCGGGTGGTGCGGGTGGCGGTGCTGACGCTCTCGTCGAGGAGGTCGAGGGCGCGGCGCAGGTCCGCCTTGACCTCGTGCAGCCTGGCATCCGGGGTGTCGGCGGTGAGGGCCTCGCCGTGCTCGCCGATGAGGCGGAGGGCTCGGCCCAGAGCCGTCAGGTGGGCGTGGTTCATGGATGCCAGTCTGCCGGGTCGGCGGACGGTCAGCCCATGCTCTTGGCGCCGTCCAGGGACTCGCGGATGATGTCGGCGTGGCCGGCGTGCTGCGCGGTCTCGGCGATCATGTGCAGCAGGACCCTGCGGGCCGACCAGCGGGCGCCGGGTTCGTTCCACGGGGCCTTGGGCAGCGGGTGCGACGCGTTGAGGTCGGGCAGGGTGGTGACCAACTCGTCGGTGCGGCGGGCCACGTCGGCGTAGTCGGCCAGGACGCCTTCCAGCGTCTCGCCGGGCAGCATCCGGAACTCCTCGGCCCGCTTGGCGAAGTCGGCCTCGGTCATGGCGGTGAAGTCGGGCATGGCCGACGGGCCCTGCAGGATGAAGTCCGCCCAGTGCCGCTCCACCGACGCGACGTGCTTGACCAGGCCGCCCAGACACAGCTCGCTGACGGTGGTCCGCTGCCCGGCCTGCTCGTCGGTGAGGTCGCGGGTGGTGAAGCGCAGGAAGTGCCGCTGCTTGGCGAGCGCTTCGAGCAGGTCGGCGCGCTCGTCGGTGGCGGTGGCAGTGGCAGCGGCGGCGGTGGTGGCGGCGTTCGTGGTGTCCTGCATGGTCTCGTCCCTCCAGGGATGTCCGGGGTTCCAGGGGTTCCAGGCGTTCCGGGGATTCCCGCTCCGTCGGTCGAGACCAACGTTAGGAGCCATTGAGGTCAGATTCTGACCTCAATGACCTCAGGCGGTCGTACTGATCCCGGTCGAGGTGTACGGCATCCGCCGCGACGTTCTCCTCCAGGTGCGGGATGCTCGTCGTGCCCGGGATGGGGAGGATCACCGGGGAGTGGGCGAGGAGCCAGGCGAGGACCACCTGGGTCGGTGTGGCGTCGGCTTCCTTGGCCACGGCGGCGATCTCGGCCCTGGCTCCCGAGGTCCCCGCCGCCACGGGCCGCCACGGCAGGAACGCGATGCCCGCCGCCTCGCAGGCCTTCAGGACGGCTTCGTGCTCGCGGTCGAGGAGGTTGTAGCGGTTCTGGACGCTCGCGATGTCCACGACGGCGCGGGCTTCGGAGAGTTCGGCGACCGTGACCTCCGACAGTCCGATCCGGCCCACCTTGCCCTCGTCGCGCAGCTCGCGGAGGGCTCCGAGCTGGTCGGCGAGCGGTACGCCCGGGTCGAGGCGGTGGAGTTGGAGCAGTTCGATGCGGTCGAGGCGGAGGCGGAGCAGGGCCTCGTCGACCTGGGCGCGCAGATCGGCCGGCTCGCCCGCGTGCCGCCAGCCCTCACCGGACGAGGTGCGGCGGATGCCGGCCTTGGTGGCGATCACCAGCCCGTCCGGATACGGGTGCAGGGCCTCCGCCAGCAGATCCTCGTTCGCGCCCCAGCCGTACATGTGCGCCGTGTCGATCAGAGTGACACCCAGTTCCACGGCACGCCGGGCGACCGCGAGGCAGGCCGCGCGAGCCTCGGCGGAATCGGGCCGCAGGTGCATCGCCCCGAACCCGAGCCGTCGTACCTCCAGATCGCCGCCGATACGAAACGTCGTCGTAGCCGTCATACGGCCACGCTAACAACGGAGTTGGCTCAGCTCCCCGCTGTTTTCAGCGCCGCCCGCAGATGGCCGTCCGCCCGCGACAGCAGCCCCGTGGCGGAGGGCCCGTCCACGCCCGCCAGCAGAATCAGGATCGCCGTCTTCACCTCGCCGCCCGCCTCGGTCAGCGCCCGCTCGATGTCCGCGTCGGCCGCACCCGTGGCGAGGGCGACGATACGGCGGGAGCGGGCCCGCAGCTTGTCGTTGGAGGCGCGTACGTCGACCATCAGGTTCCCGTACGTCTTCCCGAGCCGGATCATCGTGATCGTCGACAGCATGTTGAGGACCAGCTTCTGGGCCGTGCCGGCCTTGAGGCGGGTGGAGCCGGTCAGCAGCTCCGGACCCACGACGATCTCGATGCCGTGCTCGGCCGCCGCGGCGAGGGCGCTGCCCGGGTTGCAGGACAGCCCGATCGTCAACGCACCCTGCCCGCGCGCATGCTCGACCGCACCGATCGCGTACGGCGTGCGCCCGGAGGCGGAGATGCCGACGACCGTGTCGGCCGGGGTCAGCTCCAGGGCGTCGAGGTCGGCCCGGGCCAGTTCCGCGGAGTCCTCGGCGCCCTCGACCGAGGTGACCATCGCTTCCGGGCCGCCCGCGACGAGCCCGACGACCTGGCCCGGCTCGGTGCTGAAGGTGGGCGGACACTCGGAGGCGTCGAGCACGCCCAGGCGGCCGGCGGTGCCTGCACCGGCGTAGACGAGACGCCCGCCGCGGGCCATCCGCTCCGCGATGGCGTCGATGGCGGCGGAAATCTCGGGGAGGCGCGAGGCCACGGCGGCCGGGACGGAGGCGTCCTCGCTGTTCATCAGCCGGGCGATGTCGAGGGTGGGGAGCTGATCGATCTCGGCGAGTTCGGGCCGGAACGCCTCGGTGGTCAGGCTCTCCAACTCGGCGCGGAGATCACGGGGGTTGGATGTCGAGGTCATGAGGGAGACGGCTCTTTCCAGTTTCCGGTGTGCTGACGTACCTGAACGGGCGCGGGGAACTGCGCGACAAGCCCCCCACAAGCCCGCAGATCTCCACAACGGTCGGGCCTACGGTCTATCGACGATGCCGATGTGCCAGTGCCTCGTAAGACGCGGCAAGCGCAGGCGCCGCCGTCTCATAAGTCTTCTGCGCCACCCCCACGAACAAGCAGTCCACGACCAGCAGCTGACTCGTCCGGGACGACATCGCCGCCGGCCGCAACTCGCTCTCCCGCGCGGTGGACGTGGTCAGCACATGGTCGGCGTATTGAGCGACCGCACCGTCAGGCCGCCCCGTGATCGCGACGGTGGTCGCCCCGTGCTCGAACGCCACCCGCAACGGCTCGATGACATCCCCCGTCGACCCGGAGTGGGTGATCGCGATGGCCACGTCACCGGCCCGCAGCTGAACGGCGTTGGTCACGGCGAGATGCGGGTCGCTGTGTGCATGGGCTATCAGCCCTATCCGCAGCAGCTTCTGGGTGAGGTCCTGCGCGACCAGCCCGCTCGCACCGACGCCGTACACGTCGATACGGCGAGCGGCGGCGGCAGCCGACACGGCCGCTCCCAGCTGGACCGTGTCGAGTCCGGCGGCGGTGTCGGCGAGGGTCTGCTGTTCGTCGTAGGCGAGCTTCGCGACCACGTCGGCGATCGGGTCGTCCACCGCGATGTCGGTCGTTATGGCGGGGGCGCGGCCCGACTGCTGCTGGGCGGCGAGGCCGGCGAGGGCGAGGCGCAGGTCGCGGTAGCCGGGGTAGCCGAGGAGGCGGGCGGTGCGCACGACCGTCGCCTCGCTGGTGCCGGTGAGTTCGGCGAGGCCGGTGACCGTGAGGGCCGAGCAGCCCGCCGGGTCGTTCGCGACCGCTTCGGCGACGCGCTGCATGGAGCGGGTCATCGACGGGGCGAGCGTGCGCACCTTGGCCGCGAGGGCGGCGGGGGCGGGCGCGGGTCCACGAGGGCTGCCGAAACTTTCCTTCACGTCCTGGGTCACATGTGAAAGATATTTTCGGCTCGGCGTCGCGGTCAAGAGTGCGCACAATAGGACCATGGAAGCCATCACTCCGCTGGAGCAGGCGCTGCACCGTGCCCGCGCTCTCGTGCTCGCCGACCTGGTCGCGGGCGAGGTCGCCGAGGCGGACGTCGTCTCGCTGGTCGAGGAGTCCGTCGTGCAGCGGCGCTGGTGGGTGGAGCAATGGCCGGACGGCGTCGAGTACGTGGCCGGGCTGGTCGCCCAGGACGTGCAGGACGCCCTCCTCGACCGGTACGGCCGCTGGCCGCTGTGCCCGGTGTGCAGCTCGGGTGACCCGCACGCGCTGGACATCGAGCCGGAACTGGGGCCCGATCCGCACTGGGTGTGTCACGAGGCCGGGGTGAAGGTCGCCGCGGTGGGCGGGCTCGCGTCCGCCGTCACCCGCGGCGGGCCGTCCTCATGAGGCAGGCGTGACGGTCTACATCGACCCGCCGACCTGGCCGGGGCACGGGCGGATGTGGTCGCACCTGGTGAGCGACGTGTCGTACGACGAACTGCACGCGTTCGCCGAACAGTTGGGCGTGCCGCGGCGGGCCTTCGAGCGGGACCACTACGACATCCCGTCCCATCGGTACGCCGACGCGGTGCGCGCGGGCGCCGTGGAGGTCAGCAGCCGTGAGGTGGTGCGGCTGTTGCAGGGGGCGGGGTTGCGCAGGCCGAAGGGGCGGGAGGCTCCGCCGCAGCGAGGGTGAACCACGTTTCGGCTTCGTGGCGGGTGCCCCACTCGGTGGCCCTCATGGCCACTTCGCGGAGGGACTTGCCGGCTCGCATCGCCACGACCGCCAAGGTGACCAGGGAGACGGAGCGCTCGGGGAACTTCTCGAACCTCTGGTCGGAATTCCTGAGGTTGATGAACTTGGACAGGACGGCTTCCCGAGCGCGTTCTGCGGCCCAGTCCTCGGTTTCCGGGACGACGTCGAAGCCCAGAGCCTTGAGGGAGGCGGCGACGACGCTGTGATCCTTGCCGATGTGGGCGGCGGCGGCGTGGAGAGCGCCGAGGGAGACCGGACCGGATTCTTCCGGGCTCAGCCACTGTCCGAAGTCGCGGCCGCGCGAGAGGACTTCGACGTCCTGCTTCCTGAAGTGCGCGAAGGCGGCGGGATCGAAGCGGAATCGGTAACCCAGAGACGCGAGCCGGTTGGCCGCCTCCGTCAGGGAGCTCCCGGCACGGCTCGCGACGGTCACCAAATTGCGCACAGTGACCGGGCGCCCGGTGTCGGCCAGTGCGAGGCCGATGCCGAGGAGGGTGATCTCTTCGGGCGTGGGCAGCTGATCGCCATCCGGCACTTCAGGCACCGCATATCCGAGTTCGCGCAGTCTCACGGCTACCTCATGGACGGGGCGGCCCAAGCGGCGGGCGGCGTCCACCATGTAACGCAGCGGGACCTCCCGATCCGCGCGGACCGCGGCACTGTCGATCAGGACCCGGTCGTCGTCGGTCAGCTCCGGGAGCGCTGACGCATCCGGGGGCAACAGGAACCCGAGGTGCGAGAGGAGCTCTGAGACGAAGCGAAGGGGAAGGTCCGTCTGGTAGGTGACCTCCCTCAGCTGGACCGCAGAGACGCGCACGGCTTCCCGGGGTGAGGGCGGTGTGGCGTACGACGTCCACAGCTCCTTGACGACGCTGCGCTCCTCCTTGGTCCAGTGTTCCTTGACCGGGTATTCAGCCGGGGCCGCGAAGCCCAGCTCTGCCAGCCGCCGAGCGGCCTGGGAGGTGGAGCAGGCGGCCTGCGCCGCACTGACCGAGATCTGTGCGGCCGTCAGCGTGGCCCCCGGGGACAGCCAGCCGGACAGATCGCCCAGCGGGCGCAGGAGCGGCAGGTCTTCGCACCGGGCCGCGGAGCAGCCCGACAAGGGATCGACGCGGAACCCCAGGGCCGTGAGGCGCTCCGCGATGTCGGCCGGCGCTCGTTGGACCGCCGAGCTGAGCCGGAAGACCTCGGCGGTGCTCACGGTGATCGCGGGATCCCGCCAGGGGAACATCAGGCCGAGGCTGCCCCAGCCGGTGTCCGCGAGCGGTTGCGAAGGCGCGGATCCGGTAATGAAGAACGAGGATCGCGGGCCTTTCAGCCACCCTTCGTGCCAGGTGCTCCAGCCGAGGAAACCGGTGCGGTCGGCGGCGCACAGCAGCACGAGGTCCGACGGGCGGGCGCAGAGCGAGTCCGTCTCCTCCGGCTCCGGCAGCGAGACCGGGCCGCCGAATCCGGCACGGTACAGCGTCCGCAGGCGCCAACGCAGCACCGGCAGCGGAAAGTTGGCGAGGAACGAGGCGGAAAGCGCCGGGTCGGTTTCCTTGTAGTCGCCTGTGACCAGGGGCAGCAGGTCGATGTCCGGCGGGAAGAAACCGAGGCGGTTGAAGGGGGCCGAGCAGCCGTCCGTCAGCTGCCAGGGCATATCCGTGCGCCGTATGTGCTCGGCGACGGCATCGGCGACGGGCACGGACCAGCTACTGCATTCCTCCAGCCACGACGCGGTGGGCAGTCCGCTGGCTGATGCGGTAAGACTGGGAACGGCCGCGATCACGCGTGCTTTCACGTGTTCGAGGTCAAAGGACCGCAGGGTCTTCCGGTCCACCGTCAGCTCCGGCGACTTCTCGCCACTGAGGTTGACGACGGCGCCGTAGGGCGTTGTGTCGCTTTCCGCGAACACGCCGTCCACCAGCAGGGCGCCGAGGCTCTCGACCCACCAGAGATCCGGGTCTTCGGAGTCGATGCACACGGTGTGGCCCCTGCGCGCGTACCGGTAGGGGTGGTACGTCGCGAGAGCGGTCCGCGAGAGCTCCCCCGGCCGCCACTCCAGGCTCCGCGCCCCATGAGTGGCGACTGTCCGGTAGGGCGCCACCCACAGCACCTTCCCCAGCGCCTCCACACAGGAGACCGATCTGTGTTCCTTCCCCAGGAGCAACGTGACGGTCGTACCGATGTCCTCCGGCCTGCCCTCCCCCTTGTCCTCCACCCGGAAGAAATTCCCCGGCCCCGCGATCGTCACCTGCAACAGCCGCCTCGGCCGCCCGTCCTCGCGCCCCATCCGGCAGGTCCGTACGACGATCTCGTCGGCCAGCATGAAGTAGCTCAGCACGCCGATGCCGAAGCGGGAATTGGGGTGAAGCCGCAGCTTCGGCCCCGGCAGTTCCGCCCAGGCGGCCTGCTCCTCGATGTACTCGGGAAGATCGACGAAGCGGGCGCCGCCCTGGGAGAAGACGGTGCTCAGTTCGGTGATGCCCATGCCGATGCCGTTGTCACGGCATTCGAGGTAGCGGCGGCCGTCGGGACGGACGCCCTGGGTGAAAGTGATGCGGCCCTCCCAGTCGTCCACTGGGCGGTCGGTGCGCCGCAGGTACTCCGTGCGGCGGTCCCGGTAGCGGACGGCGTCCAGCGCGTTCTGGTACAGCTCGCGGACGGCCAGCTCACTGTCGCCGTACAGCTCCTCGCCCATGAGGAGCTCCTGGACGCGGTCCTCGGCGAGCTGGAAGCGGATGCCGTCGGAGAGCTCGTCGGGAGTGTTGCCGGCGGGGCGTACGCGGCTGCCGTCGGCGTAGGGCGGGAGCCCTTCGAGCGGGTCGAGGGCGGGATCCTCGCCGCGGTTGATGTCGCGCAGCAGTACGTCGACCCGGGCCGCGTGCTCGCGCAGCGCCACCTGGACGGCGGGGTGCGTGCACACCGCGTTGAGGGAGCGGCCCAGGCCGGAGACCTGCCAGTCGGAGTGGCGGACGGTGGTCAGCAACTGGTCCAGATCGACGCTGTCGTGGATGCCGACGTGCTCGACGACGATCTCCGGCAGGTCCAGTGGATCCACGGCCATGGCCTGCGCCGCCTTGACGAGGGCTGTGACCAGGGGGGTGCGCACCACCTGCTCGACGAGGGTGCTGGCCGCGATGACCACCCGGTCCTCCCGGGGCGGCCGGAGCCCGCGTGGCGGCGGGTCGGTGGCGGACCGGCGCATGCTGAACGGGGCGGCCCGGTGCTCCCTCAACAACTCCGTCAGGCGCTCGGGCGAGAGAGCGTCGGTGACCCACTGAGGATGCGCGCCGCCGGACGTCAGGTCGCCGAGGAGCTCCTTCAGCCGCTCGGCCGAGTACAGCTCGGGCTGCTGGATCAGCCAGCGGTGGAAGAGCCACCAGCGGATCCGCTCCATGGAGGCGCGGGCGGCTTCCTTCTGCTCGGCGGAGCCGGCTGCGGCCCTCTGGTGTTCCAGAGCGGTCAGCCGCCGTTTGAGCCTGGGGAAGCCCTGCTCGAACTTGTGGAAGCGGCCGAGGTCGGGCCCGGGGGCCGTGGGATCGGCGGTGAGGACACCGACGCGCTGGGCCGCCTCCTGGGCCCAGAAGGTCTGGGCGATCAGGGGGAACAGGTAGGTGAGCGCGGACTCGGTCGGCGACAGTCGCACGCCGTCGGTGAGCCGGCTGACGAGGAAGCCGAGCCGCTTGTGGGTGCGCGCGGCCAGGTCGCCGTCGCGCCAGGGATCGCCGCTCAAGGCCCGTACCGCCGCGTCGTGCGTCTGCGCCAGCCGCTCCGCCAGGGCCCGGCAGATGTCCCGCAGGGTCTCCCGGGAAGGGCCCTCAGGGGTGCGGTGCCAGGGGTACTCGTCGACGCCGCGCACCCAGGGATGGACCTCGGTGCGCCGTTCCGCCCCGGGCAGAAACGGGAAGTCTCCGCCGTCGGCGTCCGTCTCGCAGGTCACCTTCACTTGTTGCGGGGGGCTCGGCTTGCCGTAGGCGCGGTAGTACTCGTCGACCCGCTCCTGCACCTGCACGGCGAACTCCCGCAGCCTCAAGGCATGCGGATCGGCCGTGATCACGTCGGCGACGGCACGCGAGAAGATGCTGAACGACTCGCCCGTTTGCGCCCCCATGTCGTAGCCGGGCCGCAGGGTGTCCGTCTCCCTGACGAACAGGGCGAACCGGGGTGCCGCACAGGCATGGACGTAGGCGACCTTGCGGCGCAGCGCTCCAATGATCTCGGGGGGTTTCCAGCCCCGGGTACCTGGGATCGACTTGGTGTCCGGCATCCTGCCCTCGCGGCAGGCGTCGATGAGGAAGATGACGCGCTGCGCCCGAGACCGCTCCACCTCCTTGTGCCAGCCGATCTCGATGCAGCCCTCGGTGAACGGCTCGGCGTCCGGGGCATCCTCGGGTACGAGGTAGTCCTTGCCGTCGATGTGGATCCCGTGCCCGCTCAGCACGATGACCAAGGTGTCGCCGGTCCGGGCGTCGCCCAGGAAACGGTGGACGGCGCCGCGCACGGTGTTCAGCGTGATGCCGCGTCGGTTCTCGAGAATGTCGGCTGTCTCGAAACCGCGGGCGATGAGGACTTCGCGCAGCCGCTGGAGGTCATCGCGGACGAAGGGCAGGTCTCCGAAGCTGGGGCTGTCGGAGTAGTCGCTCGCCCCGACAAGCAGCGCCCTGTGCTTGGGCTGTGCCATGGACCCCGCCCGCTCAGGCAGGCCGCTTGAACGTCAGCGTCAGGCTCCGGGAGCCCTGCATCTGGCCAGAGCCGACGAACTGGATGCCCCCGCTCGCGGTGACCTGGAAGGAGAGCTGGGCCTCGGCCAGCGGGAGCGGGCCGCCGCGGTCGGCGACGTCCTGGAAGATCCGCTGTAGCGCGTCGACGGCGTCGGCCAGGTTCTTGCGGAGCGGGCCGAGGGGTACCGCGCGCAGCACGGCGTCGCCGTCGCGGCTGAACAGACTGCCCATGGTGTCGCTGTCCTGGGCGGCGAGCGCGATGTCCTCCTCCGTCGCCATCACCCAGAACGGCAGGGTCTGTCCGTCGACCGACGCCCGGACCGTCGTGCCCTCCTTGGCGTCCTCGGCTCCCCCGACCCGGTCCAAGGCCTGCTCGCTCATGCCGTCCCCGTCTCCCTCAGCCCTGACACGCCGTCGTCGTGGCGCGGAAGGACAACTGTAGTTCCACCAGGGGGCCTTGGGATCGGCGTTGCAGGTTTGATGTGCACACTCGGGCATGCGGGCCAGGGCTCCAGGAGGCCGGAGCCGCTGCCAGTGCGGAGGGTTCCGGCCTTGAGGATCGGCGCTGTCGGCTAGGCGAACTGCCCCGGCTGGTAGTCCCCCGCCGGCTGCTGGATGATGACGTTCATCCGGTTGAAGGCGTTGATGAGGGCGATCAGCGACACCAGTGCGGCCAACTGCTCCTCGTCGTAGTGCTTGGCGGCGTTCTGCCAGACCTCGTCCGGCACCCCGCCGGCCGCGTCCGCGATGCGGGTGGCCTCCTCCGTCAGCTCCAGGGCGGCGCGCTCGGCCTCGGTGAAGCAGGTGGCCTCGCGCCAGGCCGCGACCATGTTGAGGCGCAGCCAGTCCTCGCCGGCGGCGACGGCGTCCTTGCTGTGCATGTCGGTGCAGTAGCCGCAGCCGTTGATCTGGCTGGCGCGGAGCGTCACCAGGTGTCCGACCGAGGCGGGCAGCGACGAGTCGTGGATCACCTTGGACGCCGAGACCAGGTGCTTGACGAACTTGCCGAAGGTGGGGATCTGGAAGGCGTTCAGACGGGCGCTCATGGCGAACTCCTTGGCCGTTGTCGGTGATTACACAGCTATGACGGAACGGCTCGGCGGAATGTGACACGGGCGGAAGTGACGTGAGTCACCCGCTGTCGGTGCCGTGGGAGTGCTCGGCCCGCCGCATGGGGTACCAGGTGTCGCCGGCCGGACGCGGCGGGTCCGTCAGGTTCCAGCTCCACGAGAGGGTCGGCGTGATGCGCAGGTAGTGCCCCGGGCCCACCATGCCGACGCGCTCCACGGGGCCGTCCGCGACGCCGTACACGCGGACGCCGCGGGCGATGAACGGCTCGATGGAGACCAGGTCGTCCACGACGAAGGCCACCTTGTCGCGGCCGTGCCCGACATTGCGGAACTTACGGGTACCGAGCACCTCCGGGCGCGGCCCGCCCACCCAGAAGTGGGTCCCGTCGAACTCCAGGGCCACCGGCACCACATCGGGTTGCTCGTGCGCGCAGAGGCTGGCGAGCCGGGCGAGCGGGTGGGAGGACAGGTAGACGATCTCCTCGTCGCTGAACGACACGGCGGGCTCCCTCCGGCGACACGGGCAGGCTCCGCCTCAGACTAGGTCGTGTCGGCAGAGTCCCGTCGTCCACCCGGAGGCGGGCGCGCCGGGTGGAAGCCGTCGTACTGGTTGCACGTGGGCTTTCGCCCGGCGCGGCGAGAGGGCGTGTCAGGCGTCGCGGGGCAGGCGGGACTTTGCGGACCCGGCTTAGGCCTGGGTGCCCCGCTCCCGGCGGACGTAGAGCCGGAGCGTCCGGTCCATGTCCCGCTCCTCCTGTGCCGTCCGCTCCTCCTCGACCGTCGCCCGCACGTACCCGGCGCGTGAGGCGACGTTCTGGGACGGGAGGTTGCCGGCCTCGATGGTGGCGCACAGGAGCCGTATGTCGTCCCGGGCCAGGGCCCACTCCGACAGGGCGCCCAGGGCCTCGCTCGCGTAGCCACGGCCGCGGGCACCCTCCACGAGGTCGTAGCCGACCTCGGCGCGGCCCTCCTCGTCGGGGACGCCGTGGAAGCCCATGCCGCCGACCGCGAGGCCGTCCTCCTTCCGCACGAGCACGAACAGCCCGGACTCGGGCCGGTGCACGCCCGCCTCGTACGCCTTCAGCACCATTCCCGCGGCCTCCCTCGTCCCCTCGAAGGGACCGCCCACGACCCACACGAACCCCCCGTCACCGCCCGCGCTCAGGTCGGCGGCGGCCGCGGGGGTGACGCCCTGGAGGGTGAGGCGGTCGGTGGGAAGGACGAGGTTGTTGCGCCAGCGCCACTCGGTGACCGGCGCGCGGCCGGGCAGGTCTCCGCGGCCGGTGGCCCACAGCAGGGTGCGCCAGTGGTCGGGGCCCGGCTGGACGTGCGGGAAGATCGTCGTCAGCACGAACTGAGGGAGTTCGTTGGGCGGTTCGTATACCAGCCCGAGCCCCTCGGCGATGTCGTGCGTGTGCAGCAGGACCTCGGCGACTCCCATCGCGGCGAAGCCCTCGCGGTTCGCGCTGCGGAAGGGGTACGGGTGGAAGGCGCGCACCTCGGGGGGCGTGGTGCGGAGGACGGCGGTGAGGAGGGCGCCGGTCGTCTCGATGACCTGGATGAGGCCTTCGTTGTCGGTTCCCTCGTCGAGGGTGATCTCGAAGGGGACGTACGCATTCTGCGCCCGGCCCGCCAACTGCCCCGCGTACGCGATGAGGTCACCGGCGATGTGCTCGGCCGTCTCCCGGCAGCTCCACTCCAGCCGCCCGGCCCGCACTCCGCCCCAGTCCCGGTCCACCACCGTCCGCAGCAGCGCCACGGCACCGGCGACGGCCTCGTCCACTCGTTCCCCACCCATGTGTCGCATGTGCGCAGGCTACGGGCCCGGACCGGTCAGGGCGACAGCATTTCCAGCTCGGAGGAGAGGTTGTAACGGGCCGTCGCCTCCCACTTCTCCCGCCCGTACGGGGTGCGGAACAGGCTGGGCAGGGCGAGGAGTTGGCGCAGGATCGCCGAGCGGCCCTCGCGGAAGGCGTCGTTCGGGACGAAGTGGTACTCCTCGCGGACGGCGGCCGTGTAGGCGGCGTACGCGGAGGGCGCGGCGGCGAGGATCGCGAGGTCGGCGTCGCAGAGCACCTGGCCGTCGCGGTCGTCCGGCGCCGGGTCGTGAGTGGTGGTGAGGCGGACCAGACGGGCCACCTCGGCGGTGCGCTCGGCGGGGACACCGGCCTCGGGGAGGGCGCGTTCCGCCAGCCGCGCCGAGCGCTCCTCGTTCTCCGAGCGGTCCGGGAGGTAGACCGCGTCGTGGAACCAGGCGGCGAGCCGTACGACGTCCGGGTCGTCGGCGTGTCCGGCCAGCTCGTCGATGTGGTCCAGCACCGCGGTGAGGTGGGTGAGCGTGTGGTAGCGGCGCTGCGGTTCCTGCCAGCGGGTGAGGAGGTTGTCGGCGTACGGGGCGGGGTCCGGGGCGGTGGCGGGTGAGCGGGCGGCGTTCAGGGCTCGGGCGAAGCGGGTGTGCAGGGCTTCGAGGGCGTCGGGATCGGCCATGGCGCCATTGTGGCGGGTGTGGTCCCCGCCCCGGCGTGTCGGCGTCCTCCCGGGCGCGTGCCCGGCCGCCTAGCGTGGGGGCCATGACTTCTGCTGACGTGCACGACGTACGGGATCCCGAGCTGCCGGGCCGACTGCTGGTCGTCGAGCGGGACGCGCTGGTTCCGCTGTTGCGGGCGCGGGCGGACGGCGACTTCGCGTTGCCGACCGCCGGGTGTCCGGGGTGGTCGGTGCGGGATGTGCTGGCGCACTGTTCGGCCGCGTTGATGCGGGTGGTGGAGAGCCGGTTCGAGGAGGGCGTGTTCTCGCCCGAGTCCAACGACCGGGACATCGCCGAGCGCGCCGACTGGACCAACGCGCAGGTCGTCGACGAGCTGGAACGCGGGATGACCGAGGCCGGGCCGGTGATCGCCGAGGCGGGCGGGGGCCTGGACGCGATCGCGCTCGGGGAATGGGTCCACGCGGGTGACGTCCGGGACGTGCTCGGGGAGCCGGGGGCGTACGCGGGGGCCGGGTTGCCGGACGCGCTGCGGCTGCTCGCCCGGATCACCCGGGAGCGGCGGCATCAGCCCCTGCATGCCGACCTGGACGACGTCGACGAGCCCCTGCGTCTTGGCGATCCGACAGCCCCGCGGCCACCGGCGCGGTACATCGGCGACGCCGCCACCCTCGTACGGCTGTATGCGGGGCGGCCGGTTCGGGGGGCGTCGTACGAGCTGGCGGGGGCGGAGGCGGGGGAGCTGAACATCTTCGGGTGAAGGTGATGAACATCTTCGGGTGACGGTGACCTGGGGGGCGGTGTCCTCGGTGGGCGGGGCGTAGGCTGGTGCGGATTGGACTAGACCTGTAGCCGCCGTCGAATGCCGAGGAATGGGGTCCCATGAGCGAGCGTGCAGTCCTGGAGGTGATCGCCCTCGGCGTCGAGGACGCGGTCGCCGCCCAGGCCGGGGGTGCGGACCGGCTGGAACTGGTCACCGACATGGCCGCCGACGGGCTCACCCCGTCCGTCGGGACCTTCGCCGGGATCCGTGCCGCCGTCGACATCGATCTGCGCGTGATGCTGCGGCTGGCGGACGGATTCGCGGTGGGGGACGTGGAAGAGGTCGTGCGGGCGGCGCGGGCGATGCGGGATGCCGGGGCCGAGGAGTTCGTGCTCGGGTTCCTCGACGCCGACGGCGGGGTGGACCTGCGGGCCGTCGAGCGGGTGGTGGGGGAACTGGACGGGTGCCGGTGGACCTTCCATCGCGCCGTCGACCGGGCCGCCGACCGGGATGCGCTGCGCAAGCAGCTGGACGGGATGCCGGGGCTGGACACCTATCTCACGGCCGGGTCGGCGGCGGGAGTGGACGACGGGCTCGCCACGCTGGTCCTGGAGGCGGGGAGGAGTGGGGAGCCCGGGTACGAGCAGCGGATTCTGGTCGGGGGCGGCCTGCGCCTCGACCACGTGCCGACGCTGCTCGCCGCCGGCATCGACGGCTTCCACATCGGGGGTGCGGCGCGGCCGGAGGGTTGGGACGGGCCGGTGTCGGTGGCTGCGGTGGCGGAGTGGCGAGCGGCACTGGACGACGCTCCGTAGGCGCCCGGCGTCGGGGCTGCCCGCAGCCGAGCAGGCATGACATCCACGGCTGGGCGCGCTGCAACGCCTTCAGGGGCGCGGGGAACTGTGCGACCGGCCACCGACGACCCGCAGCCGGCAACGAGCAGTCACCGCCCGGAGCCTCCCGGCCTCAGCCTCTCGGTCGGGGCGCGCTGCAACGCCTTCAGGGGCGCGGGGAACTGCGCGACCGGCCACCGACGACCCGCAGCCGGCAACGAGCAGTCACTGCCCGGAGCCTCCCGGCCTCAGCCCCCAGTCGGGGCGCGCTGCAATGCCCTCAGGGGCGCGGGGAACTGCGCGACCGGCCACCGACGACCCGCAGCCCGCCACGAGACAGTCACCACCCCCCACCCTCCCGGCCCCGGCCCAATTCACCCGGCAGCGGCGCCGCATGTACCACGATCAAGCCCGACACCGCACGGGTCAGGGCGACATACAACCGCCGCAACCCCGTCCGCTCGTCCGGCTCCCCGTCCACCACCGCCTGGGGCTCGTCGAGCACGACGTAGTCGTACTCCAGGCCCTTCGCGAGCGACGCAGGGACCAGCGTCAGGCGGGTCTCCCGGGTCGTCTCCTCACCCGGGCCCAGGTACGTGATCCCCGCCGCCGCGAGCGCCTCCGCAAGGGCCGGGACCCGGACATCCGCGACGATCAGCCCGATCGACCCCTCGTTGCGCAGCAACTCCTCGCACGCGGCGACGACTTCGGCCGTGTCCGACACGTCACGGACCTCGAAGAACCCGGGGTTCTCACGGATCGACGCCACCGGCGTCAGGCCCGGCGCGATGTGGGGCAGGAGGCGCGAGGCGTAGGTGATGACGTCCGTCGGGACGCGGAAGCCGGCCGTCAGTTCCTCGATCACCCCGTCCGGCTTGCCGAGGTGGGCCAGCGCCTCGTCCCAACTGCGCGTCGCCCAAGGGGTCGTACCCTGCGCCAGGTCACCGAGGACCGTCGCCGAACCGGTCGTGCAGCGACGGCCCACCGCCCGGTACTGCATGGGAGACAGGTCCTGCGCCTCGTCGAGGACGACATGGCCGAGCGACGGCGTGCGCGCCACGATGTCGTGCGCCTCGTCGATCAGCACCGCGTCCGCCGCGGACCACTTGGCCGACTTGACGCTGCGCGCCGGCTTCGCCCACAGGATCGCCTTCTGCTCGTCCTCGCTCAGCAGCCCCCGCGCGTGTACGGCGAGGAAGTCCGCGTCCGAGAGGAGGCGCAGCACGAGTTTCGCCGGGTCCACCGCCGGCCAGATCACCTTCACCGCGGCCTTCACCGCGCTGTTGCGGGCCACCGCGTCCTGCACCCGGTCGTCCGGCGCCTCACCCGACCGCTCCATCTGCACGAGCACGGCATGCGCGATGCGCTGCGGGAGGGCCTCGCGGGCGGCCCCGTAGCGGATGTCCCGGGCGAGCAACTCGCGGACGATCTCCTCGACTTCGTACGCCGGGACGCGCCAGCGACGGGATCCGCGTACGACGACGATCGCCTCGGTCGGCATGGTCACCTGCGAGTAGACCGCGCGCCGCAGCACCTGAGCCATCCTCGCGTCGCCCTTGATCACCGCGGCCGCCGAGTCATCGGTGCCGCGCACCTCGACGTGCGCGACCAGGTCGTCGACCGTGGCCTGGCGGACCGCCAACTCGCCCAGCGCCGGGAGCACTTGCTCGATGTAGTGCAGGAAGGACCTGTTCGGCCCGATGACCAGCGTGCCGGTGCGGGCGAGCCGCTCGCGGTGGGCGTACAGCAGATACGCCACCCGGTGCAGGCCGACGGCCGTCTTCCCGGTGCCCGGGCCTCCCTGCACGCACACGGTTCCGCCGAGCCCGGACCGTACGATCTCGTCCTGCTCCGGCTGGATCGTCGCCACGATGTCCCGCATCGGGCCCACGCGCGGGCGCTCGATCTCCTGCTGGAGCAGCTTGCTGGTCTTCGCGGCCTCCGCCGGATCGGAGAGGTGCTCGTCCTCGTACGCCGTGAGGTCGCCGCCCGTGTAACCGAAGCGGCGGCGCAGCGCGATGTCCATCGGGTCCTTCTTGGAGGCCCGGTAGAACGGCTGGGACACCGGCGCCCGCCAGTCGATGACCATCGGGTCGCCCTCGGCATCGTGCACATGCCGGCGCCCGATGTAGAAGCGCTCGCCCTCGGCGCCTTCCGCCCCCTCCGCGCCGGGAGCGTGCAGATAGTCGAGCCGCCCGAAGAACAGCGGTGTGTCGCTGAGGTCGGCCAGCGCCTTGATGCGCTGGTCGATCTGGTGGGCGAGGACTTCGGCGTTGACCCAGTTCGCGGTGACGTCGCTGATGTCGAGGGACTCGACGTCCTCGCGCATGGCACGCAGGGCGGCGCGGGACTCGGCGAGGTGGGAGCGCTCTCGGCAGAGCGGGTCGGGGGAGTCGTCGACGGACGTGGACAAGGGGGTGCCTCCGGAAGACCTGCGAGGGGGGTGACTCCTGGACGAGCCGACCGGTTTCCGTCCGGGCGGCGGCACTCCGCGTGGGGAGGCGGGCAAGAGCGGAGATTTTAGGTGAGCGGCCGAGGCGGGCGCCAACGAATATTCCGCCCCCTAGGGGATGACGCCCTCCTGTCCGGGGGTGAGCGGTCCGTCCGGAGGCGTACGCGGGCGGTAGGCAGCTTCGGTCCACAGGCCGATGCCGCCTTTACGGCCGGGAACCCATCATGGAGACATGAGCGCAGCAACCATCCACCCAGCCCCCGTGGGTCCCCACGGAGCGACCGCGCTCCAGGGGAGCCACCACCACCGCCTCGGCGAAGCCCTGCGTGCCGTCAAGGTGTTCGCACGTGCGGCCTTCGACGTGATCGTCCTCGGCGAGTACGGCGAGGAAGCGGGCGTCCGCCGCAAGTGACCGACCGGGGCACCCGCCTCGGCCGCTACCCCTCCGCGAGAACCTCGTCCGCGTCCACGATCCGGTACGCGTACCCCTGTTCCGCCAGGAACCGCTGCCGGTGTGCCGCGAAGTCCTGGTCGATCGTGTCCCGCGCGACCACCGAGTAGAAGTGGGCCTGGTGCCCGTCCGCCTTGGGTCTGAGCACCCGCCCCAGCCGCTGCGCCTCCTCCTGGCGCGAGCCGAAGGTGCCCGAGACCTGGATGGCGACCGTGGCCTCCGGCAGGTCGATGGAGAAGTTCGCGACCTTGGACACGACGAGGACGCT
The DNA here is from genome assembly GCF_044465645.1 of Streptomyces sp. NPDC049627. Taxonomy (NCBI): domain Bacteria; kingdom Bacillati; phylum Actinomycetota; class Actinomycetes; order Kitasatosporales; family Streptomycetaceae; genus Streptomyces; species Streptomyces sp. NPDC049627. Next base: position 176,979 of record NZ_JBITLW010000006.1, read on the forward strand.
GATCTCGCCCTCCCGGAAGGCGTCGAAGAGCTTCTCGCGCTGCGCGTTGGAGGTCTCGCCCTTGATGACGGGGGCGTTCAGGTGCTCGCCCAGTTCGTCGAGCTGGTCGATGTACTGGCCGATGACCAGGATCTGCTGCCCGGCGAACCGGCGGACGAGGGCCTCGGTGACCTTCCGCTTGGTGTCGGTCGTCGCGCAGAAGCGGTACTTCTCCTCCTGCTCGGCGGTGGCGTACGCGAGCCGCTCGGAGTCCGTCAGATTGACCCGCACCTCCACGCAGTCCGCGGGCGCGATGTAGCCCTGCGCCTCGATCTCCTTCCAGGGAGCGTCGAAACGCTTCGGACCGATCAGCGAGAACACGTCCGACTCGCGTCCGTCCTCGCGGACCAGCGTCGCGGTCAGCCCCAGCCGCCGCCGCGCCTGAAGATCGGCCGTGAACTTGAAGACCGGCGCCGGCAGCAGGTGCACCTCGTCGTAGACGATGAGCCCCCAGTCGCGGGAGTCGAAGAGCTCCAGGTGCGGATAGACGCCCTTCCGCTTCGTCGTCAGTACCTGGTACGTCGCGATCGTGACCGGCCGGATCTCCTTGCGGGTCCCGCTGTACTCACCGATCTCGTCCTCGGTGAGCGAGGTCCGCTTCACCAGCTCGTGCTTCCACTGCCGGGCGGAGACGGTGTTGGTGACGAGGATGAGCGTGGTCGACTTCGCCTGGGCCATCGACCCGGCGCCGACCAGCGTCTTGCCCGCACCACAGGGCAGCACGACGACCCCGCTCCCGCCGTGCCAGAAGTTCTCCACCGCCTGCTTCTGGTACGGCCTGAGCGCCCACCCGTCCTCGGCCAGCTCGATCGGGTGCGCCTCGCCGTCGACGTACCCGGCGAGGTCCTCGGCCGGCCAGCCCAGCTTCAGCAGCGTCTGCTTGATCTGTCCGCGCTCGGACGGATGCACGACGACGGTGTCCGGGTCGAGACGGGCGCCGACGAGGGGGGCGATCCGCTTGGAGCGGAGCACCTCCTCCAGCACCGGGCGGTCGGTCGTGGTGAGGACCAGCCCGTGCGCCGGGTGCTTGCTCAGCGTCAACCGGCCGTACCGGTCCATCGTGTCGGCGATGTCCACCAGCAGCGCGTGCGGCACGGGGTAGCGGCTGTACGTCACCAGCGCGTCCACGACCTGCTCGGCGTCGTGCCCCGCCGCCCGCGCGTTCCACAGGCCGAGCGGTGTCACCCGGTAGGTGTGGATGTGCTCGGGCGCCCGCTCCAGCTCGGCGAACGCCGCGATCGCCCGACGGCACGCGTCGGCCTGCTCGTGATCGACTTCCAGGAGCAGGGTCTTGTCCGACTGGACGATCAGTGGTCCGTTCACGCGTGGCTGCCTTTCCGGATGCTCGGCGGGGCTCGGCGGGGGCTCGGTGGGGGCCAAACGTCCAGTGTGCCTCATCCGCGGACGATCACATCCGGCTCTGCGCGGGCCGGATTCCGGCCCTGAACCTTCTTCGCAGTCGCTCATTCGCGCTGTGTTAGCTTCACCGTGCATTGATCATCGGGACTGACATGGGGGAAACATGAGGAACCGTTTGCGCAAGACCTTCCGCACCGGGCTCGTGGCCGGGGTCGCGCTGGCGGTGACGGCGGGGTTCGCCGGCAGCGCGAGCGCAGGGACCATCGTGAAGATCAGGGTCTCGGGCGGCACGGGGACGTTCCTGGACGCGGGCGACCGGGTCGAGTGCCACGACACCAAGGCGGACGGCTACGGCGTCCGGACCTACGCGGAGTCGATGGTGCACGGCGAGGAGTGGATGCAGACCGCGTCCTGCTGGGGCGGCAAGGACGACCTGGTGCAGAGCGGCAACGCGGGCTTCGTCGAGGGCGCCAGGGTGAAGGTGAAGGTCTGCTACATCAAGCGGGGCGTCGGCGACGTGCGGTGCACGGGCTACCGGTACGCGACCGCCTAGTACTGCCGGTCACGCCGGTACTGCCGGTACTGCCGGTACCGGAGTCGTACAGGATGTCTTTTCATCCCTGAGGGTGGTGCGGTTTCACCTGAACGGCGGCGGCTGCGAAGAATGCCGACCGTGCCGACCGTCAGCCGTGATCCGTCCCCGACCACCACCACCCTCGGGTACGCCCTGTTCGCCACCCGCTGGTTGCAGGCCCCGCTCTACTTCGGCCTCGTGGCCGCGCAGGGGGTGTACGTCTACAAGTTCTTCAACGAGCTGTGGACCTTAGTCCTGCGCTGCGTGACGGGACGGGCCACCGAGACGTACGTCATGCTCGCCGTGCTCAAGCTCGTCGACGTCGTCATGATCGCCAACCTGCTGATCATGGTGATCGTCGGCGGCTACGAGACGTTCGTCTCCCGCATCGGCCTCCAGGGCCACCGCGACCAGCCCGAATGGCTCTCGCACGTGAACTCCAACGTGCTCAAGGTCAAGCTCGCCACGGCCATCGTGGGCATCTCCTCCGTCCATCTGCTCCAGATGTTCGTGGACGTCCACCACACCCCGCGCCACTCACTGCTGTGGGGCACGGTGATCCACATGGCGTTCATCGCCTCGGCGGCGATCCTGGCGTACATGTCGGGCCCGATGGCCGCACGCGCCGAGCGCGGTCACCGGCAGACGCACCGCGAGCACCCTCCCGAGGCGCCCGCCGAGGACCCCGAGGAGGTCTTCGTACCGGCCCAGGCCACCGCCCGGGAGGGCGAGACCGGCGTCGAGGAGCGGGTGCGCGCCGCCGGGTTCCCGGCCCGCAAGCTGCTGGAGGACTTCGACTGCGACCACCCCCGCTCCTTCGACCGGGAGACCGTGGCCCGGCTCGGCAAGCTGGACTTCGTCGCCGCCCGCCGCAACGTGGTCTTCGTCGGCCCGCCCGGCACCGGCAAGACGCATCTGGCCGTCGGCCTCGGCGTACGCGCCTGCCAGGCAGGACACGCGGTGCTGTTCGCGACCGCCGCCGAGTGGGCCGCCCGGCTGGCCGGCGCACAGGACGCCGGGCGGCTCGCGGAGGAACTGGCCGGACTGGACGACCATGCCGTGCTGATCGTCGACGAGGTCGGTTACACCCCCTTCGACGCGGAGACCGCCGCCCTCTTCTTCCAGTTGGTCGCGCATCGCTACGAACGGGCCGCGCTGATCGTGACCAGTGACCGTCCCCTCGGCCGCTGGGACGAGATCTTCGGCGGCCCTTCCGCACTGGCGATGGTGGACCGGCTGGCCCACCACGCCGAGGTCGTGCGGATCGACGGGGACAGCTACCGGATGCACCGCGCTACGTCACCGTGGGCAGACCGAGGTTGTTGATCAGCGGTCCTTCGATGGTGACGCCTTCGGTGATCAGGGACTCCGCCGCCGGGGCCGGGAGGGGCAGCGGCAGGGTGGTGGCGGGGGCCGCGGCGGCCCCGGGAGCGAGGGCGGTGACCAACGCGGCCGCCGAGACGAGGACGGCGACGCCGGTACGGGTGCGGACGGGACGCTTCGAACGCATGGGGACTTCAAGACCTTTCGGGTACGGAGGGCGGGCCGGCCCCGCGACGCCGGGACCGGCCCGGAAGGTGCGCTGCGGTCGCGTCAGACCTGTGGGGTTTCGATGACCAGCCCGGCGATGTCGACGCTGACGGCCGCGGCCTGTGTGGTGACGGCACCGATCATCAGGGCTGCGGCGGCCAGGACGGTGGCAAGACGGCGAGCTGTGCGCATGGGACAACTACCTCTCGTTTGCGCTCACTTGAGCGTGATCAGGACACCCGGTGGCTGCCCTGCGCCGCGCGACGCGATGCGGAAGGACCCGAAAGGTCCCTCAAGAGTTGGAAAAGCCCGGCGTGGCGTGCATGAACCGCCGGGTACGCCCGGACGAGTGAGCCGCCCCGGCCGTCAGATCTGGTCGTCCGCGAGCTCGGCGACACCGGTGATCCGGTGCAGCGGATACGTCCGCACCTCGTCCGCGGTGTGGTCGTACGCCGTCACGAACCCGCCCTCCACCCGCACGGGCGCGATGACACGCTGACTCGCCGCGCCCTCGGCGTTGACGTACCCGATCCACAGCGCCTCGCCGGTCAGGACGGCGGCCTGCATGGTGGCGAGGGTCTCCGCCGAGGTGGTGCGGGGCAGCTCACCGCCGGCCACGGGAGCCGCCGTCGCGCTCGGCTTGCGCGGGGTCGTGGAGGCGAGGTCGCCCGCGCGGATGGCGCGGATCGCGGCCGTCAGCAAGGTGGCGTCCGGCGTCGGCGGGCCGTCCGGGACCGGCTCGGGGGCCGTGCGCGGCGGCGTGCGGTGGGCGTCGGCGCGGGTGATCAGGACGTCGCCCTCGGCGGACTCGGCGGCCGGCGCGAAGCCCAGCGCGCGCAGGCCCTCCAGCAGGGCGGCCGGGTCGGCCTGGGCGGCCAGCACCGTCGGCGCGAGGCGGCGCAGGCGCAGGCCCGCGGCCCGCTTGTCGGCGAGGATCTCGTTCAGCACCGCGTCGTCGTCGCAGCGGACGTACGCCGACGCCGCGCCCACCCGCAGGTGCCCGTGCTTGCGGGCCACGTCGTCGATCAGGTACGCCAGCGGCTGCGGCACCGGCGTACGCGAGTGCTCGGCGAGAAACGCGTGCAGGTCGGAGGCGCTGCGCCCGGCGTCGAGGGCCCGGCGCACCGAGCCGGGCGTGAACCGGTACACCGTCGCACCGCCCTTCGACTCGACGTCCGCGAGCACCCCCAGCATGGCGGCGAGCGGCCGCTGCAACGGCCCCGGCGCGACGGCGGTGAGGTCGGCCTGGAGCAGGACGTGGTCGAGCGGCTCGGGGAGGAGCGGGGCGAGGAGCCGGGCGGCGGCAGCGGTGGCCGCGGCCTGCTCGGCGGGGGAGAGGGGCTCGGGAGCCGGGGTGGGGCGGTGATGCACGGGGAGCTTGTCGCCGGGACCGACGGGCTCCTCGGGAACGGGCTCCGGCGGCCGCGCCCCCAGCAGGGCCCGCCCCTGCGCCGACAGCGCCCCACGCCCGGTCACCCCGAGCAGCTCCGCCTCGTCCAGCGTCCAGCGGGCGAGGCGGCTGCGCAGGTCGTCGTCCTGCTGGGGCCCGCGCAAGGGTCGTTCCCAGCGCAGCCGGGCCAGCACCGACTCGGCGGAGGGGGACGCCCCCTCCGGCAGCCCGGCGAGCAGGGTCAGCACCCGGTGCCGTACCTCCGGCGCGGCGGAGCGGTCCAGCCCCGGGCCCAGCGCCGACAACGTACGGTCCTTCGCGTCCCGCCCGCCGACCAGGCCCGCCGTACGCGTCGCGGTCAGCCACGCCTCGGCCAGCCGTGCCCAGCGCTGGGCCGGGGGCTGCTCCAGCCACTCGTCGTAGGCGGGGGTCGCCGCGTACCGCTCGTCGGCCTCGCCGTCGGAGGCCAGCAGGCCCGCGGCGTAGGCCAGCTCCACCCAGAAGGCGGCGACGGGCTCGGGGACGTCCAGGGCCACGGCGGTGCGCTTGAGGTCGCGCACGCTGAGCCCGCCGGCCCGCAGCACGGCCGGCCCGCCCTCGTCCCAGTCCTTCAGCAGCTCCTCGACGGTCGCCAGCGCCGTGTACGCCTGCCCGGCCGCCGTCGTGTCCACAACCTGTGGACGGTGCGTCGCGGCCGGCTCGACCGGAGGCGGCAGCGGCTCGGTGGTGCGGTGCGCGCGGCCCGCGCGCAGATGCAGGGCCACCTCGCGGGGGAGGACGACCGTGCCGGGCGCGGTCGGCAGCAGCAGGCCGCGGTCCAGCAGCCAGCGCAGCCGGGGCGCCGGATCGGCGGTGACCTGGCCGTACGGCGGTCCCCAGACCAGCCGGGCCAGAACCTCCCGGGACTCCTCCGGCGCGTCGGCGAGCAGGGCCGCCATGCGCCGCCGGTCGCCGAACAAGGCGGTGAGCGAGGCCACGGCGGACACCGCGTCGTGGGTCGAGGGCAGCCCGGCCGTGGTGACGATCTCCTGGATCCGGCCCGGCGACATGCCCGCCGTCGCCTCCTGCACGGTCGGCCCGAGACCGGTCGGCGACGGATGCTGCGGCGAGGGCGCGAGCAGCTCGCGTGCCGTGCGGACGAGGCGCAGCCGGTCGTCGCCGCCCCACACCAGGGCCTGGTCGCGCAGGGTGCCCAGAGCCTGCGGCAGAGCGCCGGCCACCACGGGATCGCCCTCGTCGCCGGTCAGCAGGCCGAGCAGTTCGTCGTACGTCGCCGGGTCCGCCGCCACGGCCAGCGCCTGAGCCGTCTGCAGCGCGAAACGGTCCAGCCGCTCCAGGGCGCGCACGACGGAGGCCCGCGTGCCGGCGCGGGTCGCCAGCTGGGTGAGGTCGGTCGGCACGGGGGTGATGAGGTCGGGCCGGCTGCGCAGTAGCACGGCCAGGGAGGCGTCGTCCCGCGCGCGGAGCGCTTCCGCGAGGGAACGGGGCGGTGTAGCCGGGTCGCTCATCCGACTCACGTTACCGGGTACAAGGAGGGGGCAGGGGGTCTGCGGGCTGCTTCCCGGGCGAACGGAACGTTGCGCGGAGGGCCCTGCGGGCAGACCGGGTTCACCCGCACCCACGGCGAGGCCACGGCGTCCGTCCTGTCCTGCGCTAACGTCGTCCCACGGGGTATCCAACGCACCCACCCCGGAGGGGACTTCGTGGGGATCGAGAGCGACCAGGTCGTCTACGAGTATCTGAGCCGCGTCGGCGACGTGGCCCAGCAGCGACAGCTGCCGTCGGCCACCCGCATGCGCCTGGTGTCCGAACTGCGCGGCGAGATCGACCGGCGGCGCGCCAAGGCACCCGTCGACAGCCCCGCCGCCGTCCGCCGCATCATCGCCCGTCTCGGCACCCCGGACGAGGTCGTCACCGCAGCCGGCGGCCATGCCGCCCCCGCCCCCCAGCCCCCCGCCGCCTCCGTGCCCGTACAGCCGCAGTCACGGCCGGGCACCCAGGCCGGCGAGGCGGCCGAGGACCGCCCCAAGGGTCTGCGCCGCATCGTGCCCCGCCCCCGCCCCGCCGAGCCCGCGGCCGCTCCGGACGAGGCCCCGCCACCGCCCCACCTCGCCAGTACGGCGGACCTCGGGGGCAGTGCGACCCAGCCCGACTGGTGGCGGGTGGACAGCAGCCCCTTCGGCCCCGGCGAGGACGTCCCCGGATTCGTCGGCGGCGTCGAGATCCCGGAGATGCTCAGGCGCCCACCCGCGCAGGACGGGGCCCGCCTGCAAAAGAAGGAGCCGGCCGAGGACCCCGCCCCGGCTGCCGTCGAGAAGACCGAGGAAGCGGCACCGGACACATCCCGTCGCCGCTTCTTCCGCCGCCCGGCACTCCCCACCACCCGCTGGAGCAACCCCCTCCTCCTGCTCGCCGCCGCCCTCCTCGTCACCGGTGCGATCCTCGGCAACCTCATCGTCCTGCTCCTCGGCTGGCTCATCGCCTGGGGCTCCCGCCGCCTGTCCGACGCCGAGACGAAATGGGCGGTGGTGATCCTGCCCGGCCTCTCCCTCACGGCAGGCGTCGTCTGGCTGTGGGGCCGCACCAACGGCCGCTGGGGCGACCCCATCGCCGAGGGCCGGACGAACGCGGCCCTGGCGGAGACCTGGCCGTGGGTCGTGAAGGGGGCGGCGGTGGCGTCGGCGCTGTTCATCGTCTGGCGCTCACAGAGGCGCCCTTAGGGGCGCGGGGCTGTATCGATATGCGGCTCGGCCGCGTGGGCGCGACAACCCCCCACCCACCCGCAGTCGCCACACCACATTCACGACCGAGCTACCAGGCGTAGGCACAATGGCCCCCATGGCCTTCACCGTCGGCTTCGACCTCGACATGACCCTCATCGACTCCCGCCCCGGCATCCACGCCACCTACACGGCGCTGACCGAGCGGACAGGGACCCACATCGACGCCGACCTGGCGGTCACCCGCCTGGGGCCACCCCTGGAGGAGGAGCTGGTCAACTGGTTCCCGGCGGAGCAGGTCCCCGCCATGGCCGACCTGTACCGCGAGATGTACCCCACGATCGCCATCGCCGCGACCCCCGCGCTGCCCGGCGCCGCCGAAGCGATCACCGCCGTACGCGCCGCAGGCGGCCGCGCGATCGTCGTCACCGCCAAATACGAACCCAACGCCAAGCTGCACCTGAAGCACCTCGGCATCGACCCGGACGCCGTCATAGGCAACCTCTGGGCCGAGCAGAAGGCGGAGGCCCTGCGCGAGTACGGCGCAGCCGTGTATGTCGGCGACCACGCGGGCGACGTACGAGCCGCCCGAGCCGCCGGCACCCTGTCGGTCACCGTGGCCACCGGCCCTTACGGCACCGATGAGCTGCAGGCACTCGGCGCGGACGTGGTCCTCACGGACCTGACGCGGTTCCCGGGCTGGCTCACCGGCTACCTGGACGCGCCCCGCGCCTGACGCCTCCCCGCCGCGATCGAGCGGAGCACCCCCGCTCCGGCGACGAGGAATCCGACGCCCATGAGCATGCTCAATCCGAACATGTACGTCGGAAATGGCGTGGTACCGAGCAGGAACGGCGCCACCGTGACCAGAGTGGCCACGGCACCGATGAAGAACACGACCGCTCCGGCACGGATCAGTCGGTCACCGGGAGCGGCGGAATTCGTTTGGGTTTTGTCGCGCACCGGACCAGGGTAGTTCCCTGCGCGAGGGAACAACCGGGCGACGTCTTGTCAGGGGCCCGGGGACCATTAGCCTTGGTACCGGCGGGTCATGGTCGACCCGCTGTAGTGCTATCAAGAGCCGTTTTCAGAAGCAGTTTTCCGACGAGTACGAGGACGAGGACAGACGTGCCTACCGGCAAGGTCAAGTGGTTCAACAGCGAGAAGGGCTTCGGCTTTCTCTCCCGCGACGACGGCGGTGACGTCTTCGTCCATTCCTCGGTCCTCCCCGCCGGAGTAGACGCACTCAAGCCGGGACAGCGGGTCGAGTTCGGCGTCGTCGCCGGTCAGCGCGGTGACCAGGCCCTTTCGGTCACCCTGCTCGACCCGACCCCGTCGGTCGCGGCGGCCCAGCGCAAGAAGCCGGACGAGCTGGCGTCGATCGTCCAGGATTTGACGACTCTCCTCGAAAACATCACGCCGATGCTGGAGCGGGGCCGCTACCCCGACAAGGCCGCCGGAAAGAAGATCGCCGGTCTGCTCCGAGCGGTAGCCGACCAGTTGGACGTATAGGTCCACCAGGTCCAGTAAGTCTCGTTACGGGAAATCCAGCGCATCCGGGCCGAGGGGCGGCACCAGCCCCTCGGCCGCCGCACGTGTGAGCAACCCGCGGACCGCCGCGTAGCCGTCCACGCCGAGGTCGTGGGTGAACTCGTTGACGTACAGCCCGATGTGCTGGTCGGCGACGGCCGGGTCCATCTCCTGGGCGTGTTCCATGACGTAGGGCCGGGAGGCCTCGGGGTCGTCCCAGGCGGACTTCACGGACGTACGAATGGAGTCGGCGAGCAGCCGCAGCGTGTCCGTGCCCAGCGACCGCTTGGCGATGATCGCGCCCAGCGGGATGGGCAGCCCGGTGGTGTTCTCCCAGTGCTCGCCCATGTCGGCGAGCTTGTGCAGCCCGTAGTTCTGGTACGTGAAGCGCGCCTCGTGGATGACGAGCCCCGCGTCCACCTTCCCGTCCCGCACGGCGGGCATGATCTCGTGGAACGGCAGGACGACGATCTCGCCGACCCCGGCGGGGAGCGTGTCGGCGGCCCAGAGGCGGAACAGCAGATACGCCGTCGACTTCTCGCTCGGCACGGCGACCGTACGGCCCGTCAGGTCCAGGCCCGCCTCGCGAGTCAGCACCAGTGGGCCGCAACCCCGCCCCAGCGCACCCCCGCAGGGCAGCAGGGCGTACTCGTCGAGGACGTACGGCAGCACGGCGTACGACACCTTCAGTACGTCGAACTCGCCGCGCTCGGCCATGCCGTTGGTGATGTCGATGTCGGCGAACGTGACGTCGAGGGCGGGGGCGCCGGGGAGACGGCCGTGGGCGAGGGCGTCGAAGACGAAGGTGTCGTTCGGGCAGGGGGAGTACGCGATCTGCAACGGCTCACTGCTCATGCGGGTTCCAACTCTCCAGTACGGCCGCGAGCTTCCCGAAGCCGTCCGTCAGCGCGGCCAGCGCGTCGCCGATGCGCCAGGCGGCGCGGTCGCGGGGGCCGACGGGGTTGGAGATCGCGCGCAGCTCCAGCACGGGCGTGCCGTGCGCGGCCGCGGCCTCGGCGACGCCGAAGCCCTCCATGGCCTCGGCGAGGGCGGTGGGGTGGCGCTCGCGCAGCCGTGCGGCGCGGACGGCGGTGCCGGTCACGGCGGAGACGGTGAGGACGGCGCCGGGGCGCGCGCCGGTGGCGGCCGCGACCTCTCGTACGAGTGCTTCCGGCGGACGGTGGGTGACGGTGCCGAAGCCCAGCTCGGTGACGGGCACGAAGCCGTCGGGGGTCTCCGCCCCGAGGTCGGCGGCGGTGATCTCGTCGGCGACGACGAGCGAGCCGACCGGGGCGTCGGGGAGGAAGCCGCCGGCGATCCCGGCCGAGACGACCAGGGTGTAGGGGGCGCCGTCGAGGGCGGCGGTGGTGAGGGCCGTGGCGGTCGAGGCGGCGGCCCGGGCGGGGCCTACGCCGACTGCGAGCAGGTCGGCCACCGCTGTGGGCAGTCCGTCCGCCGGGGGACGAGGGTCCCCCGGCTCGCGCGAAGCCGAGAGGGAGGGGGGGTGGGCACGGCCTGCAGTGCCGGGCACCGACTCCGCCGACCTCAACGACAGCCGACCGTCACCGGTCCCGGCAAGCGCACGCGCCACCGCGTCCCGCTCTGCGGGGACCGCGGTGGCCACCAGGACACGTACTGCGGCAGACGTGGTCAGCTGTCCTTCTTGAGCTTGAAGGACCACAGACCCGTCACGTCCTTCTCACCGCCCTTGATCGACACCAGCGTCGAGTCGCCGCTGGCGCCGTACTGGGCGTTGAAGAACACGCTGCCCGGGATGGTGCGGTAGGTCTTCTTGCTGGAGTCGGTGAGCGGCTGGCCGTTCATGAGGATGGTCCAGCCCTCGTCCGCGATGTCCGGGTCGACGCCGAAGCGCACGGTCTCGTCGGGGTCGACCTTGATGGACTCGATGCCCTTGTCCTGCAGGCACTTCGCCAGGTCGGCGGGCTTCAGTGCGTCGCCCTCGCCACCGCAGGTCGCCTCCGAGTGGACGGAGGAGGTGCCGACGGTGACCGTGGCCAGGGGCGTCGGCTCGTCACAGGCCGACAGCAGGAGCAGTCCGGCGGAAACGGCGCCGGCGGCGGCGAGCGCGCGGCGGCGTCGCACAACGGATTGCAGCGTGGTCATGGCGGAAGGCTATCGGGCGCGGGTGGCGCTCTCTCTACGTGGGGGGCGGCGTGCCGTATGTCACGGAGGCGTCGCGGCGTACGCCACGCAGGCGTCGGGGTGTACCTCACGGAGGTGGCAGGGCCTCTGCCAAGGAGGCGGCAGGGCTTTACGGCGCGGCACCAGGGCGTACGCGGGCCATGGTGCCGCGAGGCGTGTCAGGCCACCCGCGGATGCGTGTGGCCGCCGTGCCGGGCCGAGACGATCAGGCCCTTGACGGTGGTCAGCCAGCCGACGGCGACGATCGCCGCGCCGACCAGCAGGCCGAACGGACCCCTCAGCGGCAGCACGATGCCGATCGCGCCGCCGAGCACCCACGACATCTGCAGCAGCGTCTCGGAGCGCGCGAACGCCGACGTACGGACCAGTTCCGGCACGTCCCGCTGGATCAGCGCGTCCAGCGACAGCTTGCCCAGCGCCTGCGCGAACCCGGCGACCGCCGCCAGGAACGCCACCAGGACGGCGCCGAAGAAGGCGGCGGCCGTGATCGCCACGGCCAGCACGAAGCCCACGACGGTCACGATGATGATCTCCGGCGCCCGGGACCTGAGCCACGCCCCCACGGCCGTACCGAGCGCGTTTCCGACCCCGGCCGAGACGGCCACTATGCCCAGTGACACGGCGGCGCTCTGGCCGGACATCGGGTGCTCGCGCAGCAGGAACGCGAGGAAGAAGATCAGGAAGCCGGACAGACAGCGCAGGGCGGCGTTGGCGCCGAGGGCGTGGGTGACGGCGATGCCGACCGTGCGCAGCCCGGGCCGCTTGACGGGCCGGCGGTGCGGCCCGTGCAGATGCTGCTCGTCGGCCGCCAGCAGCGCGGTGTCCTCGCCCTTGGCCGAGTCGACCTTGTGCGGGAGCGAGAAGGACAGGAACGTACCGGCGATGAAGATCACGAAGGCGCCGTAGAGCGGCCAGCGGGGCCCGATCGCCTGGAGCCCGGCGCCGATGGGCGCGGCGATGCCCGTGGCGAGCAGCCCGCCGAGCGTGACCCGTGAATTGGCCTTCACGAGGGAGAAGCGGGGTGGCAGCAGACGGGGCACCACGGCGCTTCTGACGACCCCGTACGCCTTCGAGGCGACCAGTACCCCCAGTGCGGCCGGATAGAGCTGGAGGTCGCCGCTGACGACGGCGCTGGACAGCACCAGGGCGAGAAGCGCCCGGGCGAGCATCGCGCCCGCCATCGCCGCGCGGCGGCCGTGCGGGAGACGGTCGAGGAGGGGGCCGATCACGGGGGCGAGGAGCGTGAACGGCGCCATCGTGATGCCGAGGTACAGCGCGACGCGTCCGCGGGCCTCGTCGGTGGGGACGGAGAAGAAGACGGTGGAGGCGAGCGCGACGGTGATCATCATGTCGCCGGCGCCGTTCACCCCGTGCAGTTCGATCAGCTTGCCGAGGCCGGACTCACCTGCGCCCTGCGCGTGCGTCGCCTTGCGGATGCCGCGGGCGGTGCCGGTGACCGGGAAGTGCAGGGCGCGGCCGACCGCGCGGAGGGAGCCGCCCATCCGGCCCGTTCCGCCACCTCGACTCCGGCCGCCCTTGTCGCCACCGACACCGGTGGCTCCTTGCGGCGGCCTCGCGGTTGCCACGACGCAATAGTGCCCCGAGATGGGGGTGGGTAGTGCGGTTACGGCGCGTATGGGGGGAACCTGTGGGCAACTCTCGGGTCGGCGGCACGGGTTCCGCGGGCTTCCGCCGGCCGCCGCGCACGGCGAAGTCGGCCGCCGCGCACGGTGAAAGGGCCGTCGGTGTAGGCCCAGCGCTCGCGAACAGGTAGCGTGCGTATCTCAGCCATCCCGCACAATGGATGACGTAGGTGCGCCCGAGCGCGATTCGGATGCGGACGTCGACGCGGCCCACAGGTCCGCTCCGTCCGTTCCCTCGCCCTCGAGGACCGCACCCGAGAGACGGCGTAGGAGAGAAGCGATACCTGTGAGCGCAGCGACAACGCGAAGCCGCACCCCCGACCGTCTGTGCGCCGAGGCGGTCGACCTCGCCCGCAGCGCAGCCGAGGAGGCCGCCGCCCCCGGCGTGGTGGGTGAGCACGCGGGTCTGATCTCCGAGGGCGACCGCGTTGTCACGCACTTCTTCGAGTGCAAGGAGCTCGGGTACCGCGGCTGGCGCTGGGCGGTGACGGTGGCGCGGGCGTCGCGCGCGAAGATCGTGACGCTCGACGAGGTGGTCCTCCTCCCCGGCCCCGACGCCCTCCTCGCCCCCGAGTGGGTGCCGTGGAGCGAGCGCCTGCGCCCCGGCGACATGGGTCCCGGCGACCTGCTCCCCACGGACGCCGAGGATCTCCGGCTGGAGCCCGGCTTCACGGGCGAGGACGAGCCGGTGCCGAGCTCGGCCGTCTCGCACGAGATGGCGGAGCTGGTGGAGGCGGAGGACGCGGAGGTCACGGCGGGCGCTCCCGCGAACCTCCCGGTGGCCCCCTCCCGCGGCTCGATCGCCGCGGTGGCGGAGGAACTGGGCCTGCGTCGCGCCCGGGTCCTCTCCCGCTACGGCCTCCACATCGCCGCGGACCGCTGGGAGGAGGCGTACGGCGCGAAGACCCCCATGGCCCAGGCGGCCCCGGCGTGCTGCGTCACCTGCGGCTTCCTGGCCCCCATCGGCGGCTCCCTCGGCCAGGCCTTCGGAGTCTGCGCCAACGAGTTCTCCCCGGCGGACGGCCGGGTCGTGTCCCTGACGTACGGCTGCGGCGGCCACTCCGAGGCCGCGGTCATGCCGAAGCCGCCGCGTCCGGCTCCGCCGGTGATCGACGAGACGCGCGTGGATCCGTTCCCGCTGCGTCCGGCGGCGGATTCGGGGTCGGTGCCGATGGCGGGGGACGAGGAGTCGGCGGAGTTGGGGCACTCCTAGCGTTCAGGCCGAGGGTTCAGGATGCCGGTTGCACGCCGGCTTCGTCCTCGCCCTCGGCCTTGTACCGCGGCAGATTCTCGGTCGAGATCGTCCACTCCGCGATGGTGACGTCTTCGCCGTACACGAAGTCCTTGCGGGTCGCGTAGCGGGGGCCGTGGGGGGTGGAGTGGATGTCGGTGAGGACGGCGCCGGTTCCGGTACGAGGGTCGAAGATCGCGTAGATGGGGATGCCGATCAGGGGGTAGTCGCGCATCTTGGTGACCCAGTCATTGTCGGGGTTGGAGCGGGAGACGACCTCGATGGCGGCGATGACGGTGCGGGGGTCGACAGACCCCTGGACGCTCAGGTCGGTCCACGCGATCACCATCACATCGGGGTGTCGCATGATGCCCTCAGGCTCATCCTCCACGTCGGGTGTGCCGTTGTGCGCCAGCAAGTCATCCGGCATGACCTTCTCCAGACGGCGGCTGACGTGCGCGGCCGTGACCTCATGAGGTCCTCCCGGCGACATCATGTCGTGAACGATCCCTTCCTTGGTGATCTCGAACTTTCCGGGGAGCGCGTCGTCCATTGACTGAACGACGTCCCGCATGGCGCGGTACAGGTGGTGGGCGCCCTGTTGCGCGTTGTCCGGGGCGATGGTCATGGCGCTCGCTCCTCGTCGTCTGTGCCCAGGGGCAAGGATCGTCACGTTCATGCTAGGCGGCCTCCAGGACATGGGATCGGCAGTCGCGGCAGCGGCCAGGGGCAGGTGAACGGAAGGCACGGTCACAGCCGTCGCAGGTCCGAAGGGGGTGGCGGACCACATCCGGCGGTGGTGCGGGCGCGCGGAACGGGGGTGGGGGCGGCAGCTGGGTGGTCAGGCGGTGGGCCAGGAGTGCTGCCGGACGGCACAAGGGTCCGGGTGGCAGGTCTGTGGTCAAGGCGTGGCGTACGGCGATGGGGGTGACGTCGCGTTCGAGCCAGGCGGCGACGCCGGGGGCCAGGTGGGCTGTGTCGCAGGCGGAGAGCAGCAGGCGGGGGTCGTGGCGGCGGAGGTCTGCGAGGAGGTCGGTCGCCG
This sequence comes from Streptomyces sp. NPDC049627, assembly GCF_044465645.1. Lineage (NCBI taxonomy): Bacteria > Bacillati > Actinomycetota > Actinomycetes > Kitasatosporales > Streptomycetaceae > Streptomyces > Streptomyces sp. NPDC049627. The sequence goes on from NZ_JBITLW010000006.1 coordinate 192,200, forward strand.
TATGGAGGAGGGTGGGGGCCGGGTAGGCGGGTTGCGGTACGGCGGGGAGGGGTTTGCGGGGTGCCGGAGTTCGCTTCTTCCGTGCAGGGGTCGGGACCGGGTGGTCCTGGGTGCGGCGGCGGCCGGGCTGATTGCAGGAGATCGTGCGGGTGACGATGCGGCCGGCGGGGGTGCGTTGGCGTTCGCGGCGCAGGTAGCCGTGGGTTTCCAGTTCGCGTAGCGCGGCGGAGATACGGGTCCTGCCCTCGGGGAAGCGGGCGGCGAGGGTCTTGATGTCGACGCGGGCGCCCTTGGGGAGGGACTGGATGTAGACGGCCAGTCCGATGGCGAGGCCCGACAGCTCCGGGTGCTGGGCGAGGTGGTTGCCGATCACCGTGAAACGGGTGGTGTGGCGGGTGTTGTCGTGGATGAGGCCGCCGCCCCCGGGCTCCGTGTGGGGGTGGTTTTTGCCCGCGGTACGGGACTGGGCGCGCGTGGGCGCGCTAGGGTTTTGGGTATCCATCGGGAAGGTCTCGTTCCTTGATGGTCAGGCCCTCGCACTGGGATTGCCGTCCCGGCGAGGGCCGTTGCATGTCTGCGGTTGTGTTGCGCCGAGCGTAGGGCAGGCAATAGCTCCCGAATCCAGCCGAGTTGGTGATGTTCACCCGGGCGAGTGAGTTTGTGCCGTGGGCGGGCCGGCGGGAGGGAGGGGTGGGGTTTGGTGCGGGTTCTTTCACCCTTGTGTTTCTTGGGGAAGGCCGCCCGTGGCACCGGAGCACGGTTCTCCGGGCTCCGGTGAGAGGTCGATTTCGGCCCAGACCGTCTTGCGCGGAGGCAGCCCCGGCGTGACGCCCCAGCGGTCGGCCAGGGCGTCGACGATGGCGAGGCCGCGGCCCGACTCCGCGTCGGGGGTGGGCCGTTCGGTGTGCGGAAGCCGGTCGGCGCGGGTGTCGGTGACCTCGATACGGAGCGTGTCGCCGACGACGTAGAGGAGCAGCAGGAAGTCCCGGCCGGGGATGCGGCCGTGTGTGACCGCGTTCGCCGCCAGCTCGGCGACCACGTGTGCCGCCGGGTCCAATGGCAGCCCCCAGCTGCGGAGTTGTTCGGTGGCGAGGAGGCGGGCGAGGCGGGCGCCGCGTGGGGTGGGGGACAGCTGCACGCTGAAGTTGCGGATCGGGTTGTGGAGTTGGGCCGTGGGGGCGGCGGTTTCTTGATTCACATCACTCAGCGTGGCCGCGCGTGCTTACTGTGAACAGTGACTCAGCGGGTGCGCACGGTGACTGTCCGGAGCTTGTCCGGTCGTGTCCGGGCTGTCGGGACGGATGCGCGGGTAAGGCGCTGCTGCATCGCGGTGGTACGACGGAGGGGTACGGGATGACGGTCGAGGCGGACACGGGACGGCTCAAGACGGAAGCAGATGAGCCGGGTTGGGAGGTCGATCCGGACGACGAGTGGGGTGTCGCCGTCATCGCGACCGTCGGACGGCAGCTCAAGCTGCGGCGGGAGGCGGTGGGGATGCGGGCCGCCGACTTCGGGAAGGCCGTCGGCTACGGCGAGGACATGGTCTACAAGATCGAGGGCGGGAAGCGGATTCCTCGGCAGGATTACCTGGACAGGGCCGACGAGGTGTTGGGGGCGGGTGGGCTCATCGCCGCGACGTGGGAGGACGTGAAGAAGGTCCGGTACCCCAAGAAGGTGCGTGAGCTGGGGAAGCTGGAGGAGAAGGCGGTCGAGATCGGCGTGTACGAGTGCAACAGCGTCCACGGGCTGTTGCAGACCTCTGACCACGCGAGGACCCTGTTCGAGGCAGCGCAGCCGCCGTACTCACAGGACGACGTGGAACGCATGGTCGCTGCCCGTCTGGCCCGGCAGTCGGTCTTCGACCGAGACCCGGCCCCGTCCATCCACTTCGTGCTGGAAGAGGCGGTGGTACGCCGACCCGTCGGGGGCACAATGGTGTGGCGGCAGCAGCTCGAACGTCTGCTGGAGGTGGGGCGGTTGCGTAACGTGACGTTTCAAGTCATGCCGACGAAGAGCGATGCCCACCCGGGGCTGGACGGCAAGATCGAGCTGCTGAAGTTCCCGGACGGTACGGCGGTGGGGCGCTCGGACGGCGCCTTCAACGGGCGCCCCCTCACCGATCCGAAACAGCTCCGCATCCTGGAACTGCGGTATGGCACCATCCGGGCTCAGGCTCTCCCTCCCCGAGAGTCGCTGGCCTTCATCGAGCAACTGCTGGGAGAAACATGATCCGCAAGAGCGCTGCCGGGGACGCCTCCGAACTGGTGTGGTTCAAGAGCAGCTACAGCAGCGGCACCGATGGCAACTCCTGCGTCGAGATCGCGGTAGCCCCCCGAACCATCCACGTCCGCGACTCCAAGTACTCCGACACCAGCCCCCGCCTCGCCCTCGCGCCGCAGGCCTGGGCCGCTTTCGTCACGTACGTCGTCTAGCGAGTGGCCGGCCGTTCGCGTCCCCAGGCGGCCAGTGGCTGGAGTGCTTCGTTGAGGCGTATCCCGTCCGCGGTCAGTGAGTACTCGACGCGGGGCGGGACCTCGTCGTAGGAGACGCGGTGCACGACGCCGTCCGCTTCCAGCTCACGCAGGTGCGAGGCCAGCACCTTCTCGGTGATCCCTGGAAGCAGTCGACGCAGCTCGCCGAAGCGACGGTAGGGGTGCTCGTGGAGCGCCCAGAGGATCAGCACTTTCCACTTGCCGCCGATCACCTCCATCGCGGCGTCGATCCCGCACACGTGTCCGTCTGGTGCGCCCGGCCGGTTCAGCGTCGTCATGCCCCACCCTTCCGACGTGCTCGCTCACCCCGGGGTAACCACCCACCACCAAGTGCGTACTTGATCACCTCCGGCCCCGTGACCAGCCTAATCGGTATGACACGCAACCCTGTTGAGAAAACTCCCGTCACGATGCTGGGTCTCGGCGCGATGGGCACCGCGCTGGCCCGCGCCTGGCTTGCCGCCGGCCACCCGGTCACCGTCTGGAACCGCACCCCGGCCCGCGCCGCGGCACTCTCCGCCGAGGGTGCCCGGATCGCGGACAGCGCCGCTGAGGCGGTCACGGCGAACACCCTGATCGTCGTTTGTCTGTTGGACGACGCCTCGGTCGACGAGGTGCTGGCCGGTACCGACCTGGCAGACAGGGACCTGGTCAACCTGACCACCAGCACCCCTGCCCAGGCCCGCGCCCGCGCCGAGTGGGCGCGCGAGCGCGGCGCCCGCTACCTGGATGGCGGAATCATGGCTGTCCCTCCGATGATCGGCGTTCCCGAAGCCGGCGGCTACGTCTTCTACAGCGGCTCAAGGGAGCTGTTCGAGCGACACCAGGAGACCCTGGTCGTCCCCGTCGGCACCACCTACGTCGGCGAGGACGCGGGCTTCGCGGCCCTGCACGACGTGGCCCTGCTCAGCGCCATGTACGGGATGTTCGCCGGGGCCGCGCACGCTTTCGCCCTGATCCGCAAGGAGGACATCGACCCGACGTCGTTCGCCCCGCTGTTGGCCGACTGGCTCGTCGCGATGGCGCCGGCAGTTCACCAGACCGCTGACCATCTGCGGAGCGGCGACTACACCAAGGGCGTCGTCTCCAACCTCGCCATGCAGGTGGCCGGCACGCCGACCTTCCTGCGCACCGCCGAGGAGCAGGGTGTCGACCCGCAACTGCTCAGCCCCTACTTCGAGCTGATGCGCCGCCGCCTGGCCGAGGGCAGCGGCCAGGAGGATCTGACGGGCGTTGTCGACATGCTCGTCACCACACGCCCCAGTTCTTCTGGTTCTTGATGAGCTCGTCGGCGACCCACCGAGCGACCCCGGCGGGATACGGCGCCGGCAGCCCGAGGACGATGTGGTGGAAGCCGGCGTCGAGCGCGTCGGTGATCGCGTGCCGGATGGCGGCCGGGTGGTCGTAGGAGACCGGCAGGTGGATCGAGCGGGTGATCGAGGCCGGGTCGCGGCCCGACTCGGCGCAGTAGCGGTCCAGTAGTGCGCTGCGGCGGACCGCGTCGCCGATGTCGCCGCCGGGGATGTTCCACAGGTCGGCGTGCTCGGCGGCCACGCGCAGGGTCGCGGCGGAGCGGCCGCCGATGAGGATGGGCGGATGGGGGCGCTGGACGGGTTTGGGGTTGGCGTAGGCGCCGGTGAGGTGGTGGTGGGTGCCGTGGAAGTCGAAGGGGGCGGACTCGGTCCACAGGCGCCGGATCAGGGTGCAGGCTTCGGCGAGGCTCTCCACGGCGTGCGCGGTGTCGTGGAAGGGGATGCCGTGGGCCTCGTATTCGCGTCGCGCCAGCGGGTGGCCGGGGCGTGAGCCGACCCCTATGCCGAAGTCGAGCCGGCCGCCGGAGATGACGTCCACGGTCGTGGCGATCTTGGCCAGCATCGCGGGAGGGCGGAAGCGGTTGCTGGTCACCATTACGCCGAGGCGCAGCCGTTGGGTCCGGGCGGCCAGGGCCGCGAGCAGCGTCCAGCCCTCGAAGGCCGGTCCTTCCAGGTCGCCCGCGATCGGCATGAGGTGGTCGAACAGCCAGGCGTGTTCGATCTCGGGCAGCGCGTCCGCCTCCTGCCAGACGCGCAGGACGTCGTCGTACGACACCTGCATGGGCGCGGTCATGATTCCGAAGCGGGGCGGCGCGGTGGGCGTGGTGGGTGGCATGACGGTGTCCCCAGCTCAGCGGCGCCGCAGCGACGCGTCCAGCAGCGCCGGCGGAGTGTCGAACTTCTCGTGCGCCGCGAGGTCGGTTCCGGGAGCGACGATCGCGTCGATCGCGTCGAGGACGTCCGCCGAGAGCACGGTGTCGGCGGCGGCCAGCTGCGACTGCAGGTGCTCCGGCGTACGGGGGCCGATGAGCGCGCTGGTCACGGCACGGTGTGCGGTCACGAAGCCGAGGGCGAGCTGGATCATCGTCAGGCCCGCCTCGTCGGCGACCTCCGCCAGCTGTTCGACGGCGTCGAGCTTCGCCCGGTTGTAGGGGAGGCTCATGTCGAAGCGTTCCGGCATGAACGCCGAGCGGTTCGTCGTGACGTCCCGGCCCCTGCGGACCGCGCCAGTCAGCCAGCCCGAGGCCAGCGGGCTCCACACCAGCACACCGAGCCCGTACTCCTCGGCCACGGGCAGGACGTGGGCCTCCACCCCGCGCTGGAGGATGGAGTAGTTGGGCTGTTCGGTGACATAACGGCCCAGGTGGTGCTCGCGGGCGGCCCACTGGGCCTGGACGATGCGGTGGGCGGGGAAGGTCGAGGAGCCGAAGTAGCGGATCTTTCCGGCGCGCTGAAGGTCCGTGAGGGCCGACAGGGTCTCCTCGTCGCTGGTGTTCGGGTCCCAGCGGTGCATCTGGTAGAGGTCGATGTGGTCGACGCCCAGCCGACGCAGGCTGTCGTCCAGTGCCTTGACCAGCCAGCGACGTGAACCGCCCTGGTGGTTGCGCTCCTCGCCCATCGGCATGGTCGCCTTCGTGGCCAGCACGATGTCGTCGCTACGGCCTGCGACGGCCTTGCCGACCATCTCCTCCGACTCTCCGCCGCTGTACCAGTCGGCGGTGTCGATGAGGTTGATCCCCGCCTCCAGAGCGGCGTCGACGAGGGCGGTGGCCTCGTCCTGGGTGGTGCGTCCGATCGCGCCGAAGTTCATGGCGCCGAGTGCGAGGGCACTGACCTGTACTCCGGTGCGGCCCAAGGTGCGGTACTGCATGGCCATATCTCCTCATGGTGAAACGGAACATCGTTCCGGTTTGGTGCTGCCGAACGATACGGAACGCTGTTCCGCTTTGGCAAGCGGAGTGGCGTACCGTGAGCAGCAGCGCAGCGGGACGGACAGGGAGTGGCTCGGTGGACGACAGCGACGAGGGCGCCGGGCGCGCGGCCCCGCCCAGGCGGAAGGACGCCCGGCGCAACAAGGAGACGCTGCTCGACGCGGCCGCCGCGGTCTTCGTCGCGAAGGGCGTGGACGCGCCGGTGCGCGACATCGCGGCCGAGGCCGGTGTCGGGCTGGGCACGATCTACCGTCACTTCCCGACGCGAGCGGACCTGATCATCGCCGTCTACCGGCACCAGGTCGAAGCCTGCGCCGAGGCCGGTCCGTCCCTGCTGGCCGCCGGCGAGACCCCGTACGCCGCACTGACGCGCTGGATCGACCTCTTCGTCGACTTCCTGGTCACCAAGCACGGACTTGCCGCCGTGTTCCAGTCCGGCAACGCCGACTTCGAGGCCCTCCACTCCTACTTCCTCGACCGCCTCGTGCCCGTCTGCACCGAGCTGCTGGAGGCCGCGGCCGCCTCCGGTGAGATCCGCCCCGGCATCGAGGCCTACGAGCTCATGCGCGGCGTCGGCAACCTCTGCATCGGCGCCGACAGCGACCCCCGCTACGACGCCCGCCGCCTGGTCGGACTCCTTGTCGCGGGGCTGCGCCGACCGCACTGAGGCGCCGGCACCGCTCCAGACGATGGCACGTGATCAACCGGCTCAGCTCAGGAACTCCTGACCGAGTGACGCGAGCCGCCGTGGGCCCACCAGCGCGCAGCCTGTGCTCTGTGCCCCGCTCCCCAGGCGGTACCTTCGTCGCGACGGCGATGAGGAGAGTGACGTGAGCAAGTTCGTGCGGCCCGCAGCCGAAGGCGCCGACCCCTTCGGTACGGCCCGGCTGCGTCGCGGAGTGCTGGACGCCTGGGCCACCAGCCCCGCCCGTTTCCGGGAGGACGCCAACGCCGAGGAGGACCTCGTCCTCGGCGGATACCGGGACCGGCTCGTGGTCGAGCTCGCTCAGAACGCCGCCGACGCCGCCGCCAGGGCGAACGTGCCCGGACGGCTGCGGCTCACCCTGCGCGACGGGGTCCTCGTCGCCGCCAACACCGGCGCCCCGCTGGACGCCGCCGGCGTCGAGTCGCTGTCCACCCTGCGCGCCTCGGCCAAGCGGGACACCCAGCAGGGCGCCGTGGGGCGGTTCGGTGTCGGGTTCGCCGCCGTCATCGCCGTGACGGACGAGCCTGCCGTCGTCGGGCGGCACGGCGGGGTGCGGTGGTCCCTCGCCGAGGCCCGCGAGCTGGCGACCGAGACCGCCCGCCACAGTCCCGGGCTGGGGGACGAGATCCGGCGCCGCGACGGGCACGTACCCCTCCTCCGGCTGCCGTTCGCCGCCGAGGGCACCGCCCCGGACCCGTACGACACCGCCGTCATCCTTCCCCTGCGCGACACCGCCGCCGCCGACCTCGCCGAGCGCCTGCTGCACGCCGTCGACGACGCCCTGCTCCTCGCCCTGCCGGGCCTGGAGGAGGTCGTGGTCGAGGTGGGCGAGGACGAGCCGCGCACGCTGCGCCGCAGTGTCGACGGGCCCTTCACCGTCGTAGAGGACTCGCGCAACGGCGTCACCCACTGGCGTACGACCGCCGCCCACGGCCCGCTCACGCCCGACCTCCTCGCCGACCGGCCGGTGGAGGAGCGGCTGCGGCCGCACTGGTCGCTGACCTGGGCCGTGCCCGTCAACGCCGCCGACAGCACGCCGGCCCGGCCCCGCACGGCTCCCGTGGTCCACGCGCCGACACCGAGTGACGAACCCCTCGGCGTCCCGGCCCTCCTCATCGCCTCCTTCCCCCTCGACACCACCCGCCGCCACGCCGCCCCCGGCCCGCTCACCGACTTCCTCGTGCAGCGGGCGGCCGACGCCTACGCCGACCTGCTCGCCGACTGGCGTCCGGTGAGCGAGGGCATCATCGGGCTGGTGCCCGGGCCGCTGGGGAAGGGTGAACTCGACGGGGCCCTGCGCCAGGCGATCCTGGAGCGTCTGCCCCGTACTGAGTTTCTCCCGCCCGCCCACCCGGCCTTCCTGCCGCCCGCCGTAGAGCCGCGCGAGCACGAGCCAGAGCTGCCCGAGTCGCTGCGGCCGCGCGACGCCGAGGTCGTCGAGGGCGCCGGTGCGGAGACGGTGCGGGTACTGGCCGAGGTGCTGCCCACGCTGCTCCCCGCCGGACTGGAACGGCGCGTGGAGCTGCGGACGCTGGGGGTCGCCCGCGTCCCGCTCACCGACGCGATCGACCGGCTGGCGGGACTGGAGAAGGCCCCGGGCTGGTGGCGGCGGCTCTACGACAGCCTCGCCGGGGTCGACCCCGACCGGCTGTCCGGCCTGCCCGTGCCGCTGGCCGACGGGCGGACGACGATCGGGCCCCGGCAGGTCCTGCTGCCGACCCCGGACGGCGCCCCCATCGATCCCGAGGTCCTCGCCCGCCTCGGACTCAAGGTCACCCACCCGGACGCCGCCCACCCCCTCCTGGAAAAGCTCGGCGCCCTGCCGGCCACGCCCCGCGCCGTCCTCACCACTCCCCAGGTGCGCGCCGCGGTCGCCGCGTCCCTCGACGAGGACGCCGGCCTGAGCTGGGAGGAGGACGCCCCCGACGCCGAGGAACTGGCCGACATCGTGCTCGCGCTGGTGCGGGACGCGGGGCTGGAGCCCGGTGACGAGCCGTGGCTCGGCGCCCTCGCGCTGCCCGACGAGGAGGGGGAGCTGGCGCCCGCCGGTGAGCTCGTCCTTCCCGGCAGCCCCTTCGCGCAGATCATGCGGGAGGACGAACTCGCGACCGTCGACGCCGAGCTGGCCGAGAAATGGGGAGAGCAGCCGCTCGCCGCCTGCGGCGTCCTGGCCAACTTCGCCCTCGTCCGGGCCACGGACGTCGTCCTCGACCCGGACGAACTGGAGCCGCGCGAAGGTGACTTCGCCGAGCCGGACGACGCCGGTCTGCTGGACGCGGTGGACGTGTGGTGCGAGGACATCCTCGACCGCTTCCCGGACACCCCCGTACCGCCGGTCGCCACCGAACTCATCGCCGTACGCGACCTGGACCTGGTCGACGACGACAAGTGGCCGCAGGCCCTCGCCCTGCTCGCCCAGCCGCCCCTGCGCGACGCGCTCACCCAGCAGGTGCGGATCCTGCTGCCCGACGGCACGCACGAAGTCGTACGGCCGTACACGGCCTGGTGGCTGCGGGGGCACCCGGTGCTCGACGGCCGCCGCCCCGCCGGTCTGCTCGCCTCCGGCGGCGACCCGCTCCTGCGCGGCCTGTACGACGAGGCCGACGCGACCGGCTTCGACGACGAGCAGGTGCTGCGGGCGCTCGGCGTGCGGACGTCCGTCGCCGCGCTGCTCGACGAGCCGGGCGGCGCCGCCGAGCTGCTGGACCGCCTGGCCGACCCCGACCGTGAGGTCACCGCCGCTCAACTGCACGCTCTCTATGGAGCGTTGGCCGATCTGGACCCCGAGCAGGTGACCCTGCCGGACGAGCTGCGGGCCGTGGTCGACGGGCGGGTGGAGGTCGTGGACGCGGCGGACGCGGTGGTCGTCGACTCGCCCGACCTGCTGCCGTTCACTGGCGGGGTGCCGCTGCTGCCGGTCCGTCCGTCCCGGGCCGCCGAGCTGGCCGAACTGTTCCAGGTGCGGCGGCTCAGCGAGTCCGTGACGGGTTCGGTCGACTCCGAGGGCACCGAGCACGACGTACCGGATTCGGTGCGGGTGCTGCTCGGGACGCGGACGCCCGCGTCGTACGTCGAGCACGAGGAGCTCGTGGTCGACGGCGTGGAGATCGACTGGCGCCTGACCGACGACGGGGTCCTGCACGCGGCGACCCTGGAGGGCGTCGCGGCCGGACTGGCGTGGGCGGCGGGACAGTGGCCCCGGCGGTTCGAGGTGGCGGCGCTGCTGGAGGATCCTTCGCGGACGGGGGAGCTGGCGCGGGACCGGTGGTTCGACTGATCTTGAAATTTCCCGCACAAACTTTCCAGAAGTCGTACAACCTTTCACATCCGCCGTGAATCTGATCAGGCGAGCCAACAGGCTCCCTGATCACTTGGGTCCCGCAAGGCGCCCTGAGCCGCGAGGTACTGCCGGCGCCGGGACCCCTTCTCCACGTGGGGAACAACACATGCGCATGCGTGCCACCCTCGGCGTCGTCACCGGCGCCCTGGCCCTCTCCGCTCTCGCCGTTCCGGCCGCGCAGGCCGACGAGATCCATGGCGACACGACGATCTCGAACGTCGTGGTGAACGGCGGCAAGGCGGCGGTCGTCGGCGCGACCACGACGAAGACCATCACCGTCTCCTTCACCGTGAAGGACGACTCGGGCGTCGACTGGGCGCAGGCGATCCTCTACCACGGCGCCGACATCGACAGCTCCGACACCGGCGCCGTGGCCAACAGCAGCGACGGCCGTGCCAGCTGCACCGTCGTCAACGCCACCACGTCGAACTGCAAGTCGACCTACAACCTCGACCCGGGCTACAACCTGGCCAACTTCGCGGCCGGCAGCTGGAAGGTCTGGGCGATCGCCGCGGGCAACGACGCCGACTACGTCCAGAAGGACAACGCCAAGAGCTTCCTCGTCCAGCGTCTGTCGAAGCTGACGGTCAACGCCTCGCCGGAGCCGGTCGCCAAGGGCAAGACCATCACGGTCACCGGCAAGCTGACCCGCGCCAACTGGGACCGCGGTACGTACAACGGCTACTCCACCCAGCCGGTGAAGCTGCAGTTCCGCAAGAACGGCACCAGCACCTACACCACCCTCAAGACCATCAAGACGAACTCGTACGGCGACCTGAAGACGACGGTCACCGCCTCCGCGGACGGCTACTTCCGCTACCGCTTCGAGGGCACGTCGACCACCCCGGCGGTCAGCGCCGCGGGTGACTTCGTCGACGTCCGATAACCCACGGGCCTCAAGCCGCCCGGTGCCGGTTCTCTCCGGTGCCGGGCGGTTTCCGATTCCGCCCGAACACCCATCACCCGTCCCGTGAAGACCGCCCGGGACCTCTCCTCCCCTGGGGAAGCGCATGCGCATTCGAGCCACCGTGGCCGCCCTCTCCGGCGCCCTGGCCCTCTCCGCCCTCGCCGCTCCGGCCGTTCAGGCCGCCGAGGGCACCTCGTACGGCAAGGACGACGTGCTGAAGGCCGTGCAGGCCGCGCGGCAGGCCTCCGGCGAGTCCGCCCGCAGCACCTACGCCACGCAGGACACGGGCACGCCGTACGCTCTCGACCTCTCCTTCTCCAACGTGAAGGTCAACAACGGCAAGCCGATCGTCGCCGGCATCGCCAACCAGGTGACCGTCCCCGTCACCTACACCGTCACGCACGCGGCGGACATCGACCTCGACGCCCCCGACTTCCTTCTGGACGTCGAGATCTACCGCGGCAGCTACGACGACCCGGCCAACGTGCTGTTCGGCGACGAGTGGCCGGCCTGCACCGCGACCTCGGCCACGACCGCCGACTGCAAGGGCACCATCGACGTCTATCCCGACTTCGAGCTGACCAACGCCGACGCCACCACCTGGAAGGCCGTCGGCTACGCGATCGACTTCAACGGCGAGGACCTGGACAACGACGTCAACTGGGACAACATCGGGTACGCCGAGCAGTCGGACCTGGCCACCACCAGGCTGCAGCGCTACTCCAAGCTGACGGTCAACGCCTCGCCGGAGCCGGTGAAGAAGGGCCGGACCATCACGGTCACCGGCAAGCTGTCCCGCGCCAACTGGGAGACGCACAAGTACGCGGGCTACACCAACCAGTCGGTGAAGCTGCAGTTCCGCAAGAAGGGGACCAGCACCTACACCACGGTGAAGACCATCAAGACCAACTCGACGGGCAACCTCAGCACGACCGTCACCGCATCCGTGGACGGCTACTTCCGCTACCGGTTCGAGGGCACCTCCACCACCCCGGCGGTCAGCGCCACGGGCGACTTCGTCGACGTGCAGTAGGCAGAGCAGGGCCGCGTCACGAACATCCCGGTATCCGCCGGGAGTTCGTGACGCAGCTCACGAAAAATCCGCGGCGAGGACACAACCCGCAACCCCCCGGCGCCTATCTGATCACATGGGCCAAAAGGTCCCACGATCACTCGGGCCCCGACGTGACCGCCAGTGCAGGGCACGACGACCAGCGGGGCCCCTTTCCGCATCAGGGGAACGCATGCGCAACAGAGCCACCGTGGCCGCCGTCTCCGCTCTCTCCGGCGCCCTGGCCCTCTCCGCCTTCGCCGTGCCGGCCGCGCAGGCCGACGACTCCGCCGCCTCCTACCGCGCGGACGTCGCGAAGATCCGCCAGGCCGCGCAGGCCGGGTCGGGCAGGGCCGCGGCCGTGGACGGCCAGCCGTACGCCCTGAACGTCAGCTTCTCCAACCTCAAGATCGCAAAGGCGGTCAAGGTCGGCACGACCCAGCACGTCTCCACCACGGTGACGTACACGCTGACCCACGGCGCCGACGTCGACATCAAGGCCGCCGACTTCGTCACCGACCCGATCCTCTACAAGGGCTCCTCCACCAGCCCGGACAACATGCTCTACGGCAACAAGCCGGCCAAGTGCACCGCCACCTCGGCGACCACCGCCGACTGCAAGGGCACCATCGACGTCTACCCGGGCTCGCACGAGCTGATCAACGCGGACGCCGGCGCCTGGAAGGCCGCGGCGGAGGCCACCGCCTTCAACGGCCAGGACCCGGACGGCGAGACCTTCGACATCACCAAGGTCGGCTACAAGAGCCAGGACGGCCTCGGCGGCACGCTGGTCCAGCGCGCCTCGAAGCTGACGGTCAACGCCGCGCCGGAGCCGGTGAAGAAGGGCAAGCCCATCACGATCACCGGCAAGCTCTCCCGCGCCAACTGGGAGGACAACAAGTACCACGGGTACGTCAGCCAGCCGGTGAACCTGCAGTTCCGCAAGAACGGCAGCAACACCTACACCACGGTGAAGACCCTCAGGACCAACTCGACGGGCGACCTGAAGACGACGGTCACCGCGTCCGTGGACGGCTACTTCCGCTACACCTTCGCCGGCACCACGACGACCCCGGCGGTCAACGCGGCGGGCGACTTCATCGACGTGCAGTAGGGCAGCGCCCTCAGGGGCGCGGGGCTGTGTCGGTCTGCGGCTACCGCCGCGTGTGCGCGACCAGCCACAACGGACCCGCAGTGAACCACGGCGCTCTTTCGGCCGAAGCCAAGCGCAGCGGCTACGCCGGGAAACGGCGGTCGACCCACCTCCACGTGAGCTCCAGGGCGACCGCCGCCACCGCCGAGATGCCGACGGCGATCCACGGCATCGTCATCCCGACGAGCCGCAGCGCGAAGAACTCCTGCAGCCACGGCACCACCAGTACCAGCAGGAATCCGAGGCCCATCGCGGTCACCAGGGCGAGACGCCACCACGTGTACGGGCGGGCGATGATGGCCAGGACCCACAGGGAGATCAGGAACAGCGTCAGCGTCGCGACGCTCGTCTCCGCGGGCAACGTGTCCGCGCCCGTGTAGTAGTGACGGGCGATCAGGTACGTCGCGAAGGTCGCCACCGCCGCGACCAGCCCGCCCGGGATCGCGTACCGCATGACCCGCCGGACGAAATGGGGTTTCGCGCGCTCCTTGTTGGGCGCGAGGGCCAGGAAGAAGGCGGGGACGCCGATGGTGAGGGTGGACAGGAGGGTCAGGTGGCGGGGCAGGAAGGGGTACTCCACCTGCCAGATCACCACCATCAGCGCCAGCAGCACCGAGTAGACGGTCTTGACCAGGAAGAGCGTCGCCACGCGCGTGATGTTGCCGATGACCCGCCGGCCCTCCGCCACCACCGACGGCAGCGTCGCGAAGCTGTTGTTCAGCAGCACGATCTGCGCGACGGCCCGCGTGGCCTCCGACCCCGAGCCCATCGCGACCCCGATGTCGGCGTCCTTGAGGGCGAGGACGTCGTTCACACCGTCGCCGGTCATGGCGACGGCGTGCCCGTGGGACTGCAGTGCGCCCACCATGTCCCGCTTCTGCTGCGGGGTGACCCGCCCGAACACCGTGGCCTCGTCGAGGGCCGTCGCCATGCCGTCCCGGTCGCGGGGGAGCGCGCGGGCGTCGACCGTCGTACCGGTCAGCCCGAGCTTGTTCGCGACGGCGCCGACGGACACCGCGTTGTCCCCGGAGATCACCTTCGCCCGGACGTTCTGCTCGGCGAAGTAGCGCAGGGTGTCGGCGGCGTCGGGGCGCAGCCGTTGTTCCAGGACGACGAGAGCGGTCGGCTTGGCACCCTCGGCGACGTCGGGATCGTCGAGGTCGCGGTCGGCGCGGGCGAGCAGCAGCACCCGCAGGCCCTGTTCGTTCAGCCGATCGGTTTCGGCCAGGGCCGGGTCCTCGGCGGCCAGGAGCACGTCGGGGGCGCCCAGCAGCCAGGTGCTGGACTCGCCGTTGCCCTCGCTGAAGCTGGCGCCGCTGTACTTGCGGGCGGAGGAGAAGGGCAGCGACTCGGTGCAGCGCCAGTCCTCGGCGTCCGGGTAGGCGTCGATGACGGCCTGCAGGGAGGCGTTCGGTCGGGGGTCGGACTCGCCGAGGGCGCCGAGCACCTTGCGGACGTACTCCTCGTCGCTGCCGCCCAGGGCCCGCAGCTCGGTGACGTCCATGCCGCCCTCGGTGAGGGTGCCGGTCTTGTCGAGGCAGACCGTGTCCACCCGGGCGAGGCCCTCGATGGCGGGCAGCTCCTGGACGAGGCACTGCTTGCGGCCGAGGCGGATGACGCCGATGGCGAAGGCCACGGAGGTGAGGAGGACCAGCCCCTCGGGGACCATGGGCACGATGCCGCCGACGGTCCGGGCGAGCGAGTCGTCGAGGTCCCGGTTCTTCACGAAGAGCTGGGTGACGATCAGGCCGATCGCGGCCGGGATCATCATCCAGGTGACGTACTTGAGGATGGTGGAGATGCCGGAGCGCAGCTCGGAGTGGACGAGGGTGAACCGGGAGGCCTCCTCGGCGAGCTGGGCGGCGTAGGCCTCGCGGCCGACCTTGGTGGCCTGGAAGGCGCCGCCCCCGGCGACGACGAAGCTCCCGGACAGCACCTGGTCCCCCGGCCGTTTGACGACCGGGTCGGCCTCCCCGGTGAGCAGCGACTCGTCGATCTCCAGCCCGTCGGTCTCGACGCACACCCCGTCCACGACGGCCTTGTCGCCCGGTCCGATCTCTATCAGGTCGTCCAGCACGATCTCCGACGTGCCGACGTCGGCGGCGACCCCGTCGCGCCGCACCGTGGGCCGCGCCTCACCGATCACGGCGAGCGAGTCGAGGGTCTTCTTCGCCCGCCACTCCTGGATGATCCCGATGCCGGTGTTGGCGAGGATCACGAAGCCGAACAGGCTGTCCTGGATCGGCGCGACGAACAGCATGATCAGCCAGAGCACGCCGATGATCGCGTTGAACCGGGTGAACACGTTGGCGCGGACGATGTCGGCCATCGACCGGCTGCTGCGCACCGGTACGTCGTTGACCTGCCCGCGCGCGACCCGCTCGGCCACCTCGGCCGCGGTGAGCCCGCCCGGCGCCACCGGGGCGGGGGCGGGGTGCACAGGGTTGTCCACGTCGGCGCCCGCGTCGGTATGCGTCATGCATTCGACGGTACGTGCGGATTTACGGCTTCACCCGCCGAGTGGGCGGAAGTTCCGACTTGGGGAGGACGGGGGAGCGGGGGAATGGTGCTGTGGTTGTACGCCGGGGGCCACGGAAACAGCGCCGGGAGCCTACTGGGCGGACGGCGCCTCTTCCTGTTCCGCCTCGGCCGGCGCAGCGGCCCGCTTGATGGCCGCGTCGCGCCTGCGGACGTACCAGATGCCGATGAGCCCCAGCCCGCCGCCGGCCAGGCAGGTCCACACCCACCAGGCGTGCCCGCGGTCGTCGAACCAGCCGTAGAAGGGCAGCTGTACGACGAAGAGGACGAACCAGAGGATCGTGCCGCCGGTGATGGTGGCGACCACGGGCCCCTCCAGGGGCTCCGGCGCCTCGTGCTTGGGGGTCCACTTCGCCATGCAGCACAGCTTACGAGGCGGCCGGATCTACGCGCGGAGATGGCCGATCGCGGCTTTATATGTTCATACTGAAACGGTTTATGTCTGACCACTTCTCTTCGTAGGAACCGCCAAAGCATGTCCACCTCGGCCCCCGCCAAGGTCCCCGCCCCTGAACAGCCGGGAGCCGGCCCCGCCTACGGCGCACTCGACCGCTTCTTCAAGATCTCCGAACGCGGCAGCACCCTGCCCCGCGAAATCCGCGGCGGTTTCGCCACCTTCTTCGCGATGGCCTACATCATCGTGCTGAACCCGATCATCCTCGGCAGCGCGAAGGACATGTACGGCCACCAGCTGGACAACGGCCAGCTGGTCACCGCGACGGCCCTCACGGCGGCGTTCACCACGCTGCTGATGGGCGTCATCGGCAACGTGCCGATCGCGCTCGCCGCCGGCCTGGGCGTCAACTCGGTGGTCGCCCTCCAGCTGGCGCCCCGGATGTCCTGGCCGGACGCCATGGGCATGGTGGTCCTGGCCGGCTTCGTGGTCATGCTGCTCGTCGCCACCGGCCTGCGCGAGCGCGTCATGAACGCCGTCCCCTACAGCCTGCGCAAGGCCATCTCCATCGGCATCGGCCTGTTCATCATGCTGATCGGCCTCGTCGACTCCGGCTTCGTCTCCCGCATCCCGGACGCCGCCCACACCACCGTCCCGCTCCAGCTCGGCGGCGACGGTCATCTCAACGGGTGGCCGGTCCTGGTCTTCATCCTCGGCGCGCTGCTCACCCTCGCGCTGATCGTGCGCAAGGTCTCCGGCGCGATCCTCATCTCGATCGTCGCGATGACGGTGCTCGCCGTCGTCATCGAGGCGGTCGCGAACGTGCCGTCCTGGGGCCTGACCACCCCGAAGTGGCCCGGCAACCCGTTCGAGACCCCCGACTTCGGCCTGATCGGCCAGGTCAGCCTCTTCGGCGGCTTCGACAAGGTCGGCGCGCTGACCGGCACCCTCTTCGTCTTCACGGTCCTGCTGTCCTGCTTCTTCGACGCCATGGGCACGATCATGGGCGTCAGCGACGAGGCGAAGCTGACCGACGCCCAGGGCCAGATGCCCGGCATCAACAGGGTCCTGTTCGTCGACGGCCTCGCCGTCGCGACGGGCGGCGCCGGCTCCTCGTCGGCCACGACCGCCTTCGTGGAGTCCACGGCCGGCGTCGGCGAGGGCGCGCGTACCGGATTCGCGAACGTCGTCACCGGCGCCCTCTTCGGTGTGGCGCTGTTCCTGACGCCCGTCGCCACCATGGTCCCGTCCCAGGCGGCCACCCCGGCCCTGCTGGCGGTCGGTTTCCTGATCCTGGCCAACTCGGTCAAGGAGATCGACTGGGCCGACTACACGATCGCGATCCCGGCCTTCGTCACGATGGTGATGATGCCGTTCACCTACTCGATCACCAACGGCATCGGCATGGGCTTCATCACCTTCGTGGTGCTGCGCCTGGCCGCCGGGCGTGGCCGGGAGGTGCCGGTCGCGATGTACGTCGTCGCGGCGGTGTTCACGTTCTACTACCTGATGCCGGCGCTGGGTCTCACATAGGCCGCCCAGGCAGCCGCCTCACGTGAGGCCGTAGAACTTCTCGGTCTCCTCGACGGCGGACTGGAAGCGCTCGTCGAAGTCATCGCGGATGAGCGTCCGGACGACATAGTCCTGGACGCTCATTCCTCTTTTCGCCGCATGCTCTCGGAGTCGTTCGAGCAGCTCATGGTCTATCCGCAGGCTGAGCACGCTGGTCCCCATGAACACGAGGGTTGCCGCACCCGACGGCTCGGCGTGTCACGTTCCGCCACCGAATCACCCGGATGAGTGATGTTGTACCCGGTGGTCTTTAGTCAGAGTAATGAGTTATGCTAAGGAACATGTCGGACCTTACCCATGGCGACGACGCTGCCGCCGTGAACTCTCTTCGCTCCGCCCTGATGCGACTGTCGCGTCGGCTCAAGCACCAGCGGGTCGACGAGTCGCTGAGCCCCACCGAGATGTCGGTGCTGGGCACCCTCTCCCTCTGCGGCAAGGCCACCCCCGGTGAGCTCGCCCGCAAGGAGCACGTCCAGCCGCCCTCGATGACCCGCATCGTCGCCCTGCTGGAGGCCAAGGGACTGGTCCGACTGGAGCCGCACCCGGAGGACCGGCGCCAGAAGGTCGTCACGAAGACGGAGCAGGCCGAGGCGATGCTCGAGGAGAGCCGCCGCAAGCGCAACGCCTTCCTGGCCGCCCTGGTCGAGGGCCTCGACGAGGACGAGTGGGCGAAACTGCGCGCCGCCGCCCCCGTGCTGGAGAAGCTCGCACACCTGTAAGCCACGGTCACAAGGAGGCGAACCCTTTTGAGTACGGGACCCGGAACACCTTCCGCACCCGCACCGGACGCCCACCGATCCCCATCCGCCCTCAAGCCCCGCAAGTCCTCGATGTTCAGTTCCCTGAGCGTCAGGAACTACCGCCTGTTCTTCCTCGGCCAGGTCGTCTCCAACACCGGCACCTGGATGCAGCGCATCGCCCAGGACTGGCTGGTGCTCAGCCTCACCGGCTCCGCGACCGCCGTCGGCATCACCACGGCCCTGCAGTTCCTGCCGATGCTGCTCTTCGGCCTCTACGGCGGTGTCCTCGTCGACCGCCTGCCCAAGCGCCGCACCCTTCTCGTCACACAGTCGTCGATGGCCGCCACCGGCATCGCGCTCGCCGTCCTCACCCTCACCGGACACGTCCAGGTCTGGCATGTGTACCTGGCCGCCTTCGCCGTCGGCCTCGCGACCGTCGTCGACAACCCGGCCCGTCAGTCGTTCGTCTCCGAGATGGTCGGCCCGGACCAGCTGCAGAACGCCGTCAGCCTGAACTCCGCGAACTTCCAGTCGGCCCGCCTGATCGGCCCCGCCGTGGCCGGCCTGATGATCACCGGCGTCGGTACGGGCTGGGCGTTCCTCGCCAACGGGCTGTCCTTCGTCGCGCCCATCACCGGTCTGCTGCTGATGCGGGCGCGTGAGCTGTACGTCGTCGAGCGCGCCCCGCGCGGCAAGGGGCAGCTGCGGGAGGGCCTGCGGTATGTCGCCGGGCGCCCGGAGCTGATCTGGACCATCGTCCTCGCCGGGTTCGTCAGCACCTTCGGCTTCAACTTCCCCGTCTACCTGTCCGCCTTCGCCGACGACGTCTTCCACGCGGGCGCCGGTTCCTACAGCCTCTTCAACACCCTGATGGCGGTCGGCTCCCTCGCGGGCGCGCTGCTCGCGGCCCGGCGCGGTACGGCCCGGATGCGGGTGCTGGTCGCGGGGGCGGTGGCCTTCGGCGCGATGGAGATCGTGGCCGCGCTCGCCCCCTCGCTGTGGCTGTTCGCCCTGCTCATGGCGCCCATCGGCATGTTCGGCATGACGGTGAACGTCACCGCCAACAGCAGCATCCAGATGGCCACCGACCCGGTCATGCGGGGCCGCGTGATGGCGCTGTACATGATGGTCTTCATGGGCGGCGCACCGCTGGGCGCGCCGATCGCCGGCTGGATCACGGACGCGTACGGCGTCCGGGCGGGCCTGGCGGTGGGCGGCGCGATCACGGCCGCCGCGGCGGCCGTGATCGCCCTGGTCCTGGCCCGCGTCGGCGGGCTGCGGCTGTCGGTCGGCTGGGACCACGGGCATCCGCGGGTGCGGTTCGTTCCACGTGAGCGGTTGGCTGCCGCCGTCTGAGCCGCGAAAGGGGGTGCCGCGGTCCGTCGTTGGGCGGCTGCGGACCGGTGGGGGCTGGTCGCGCAGTTCCCCGCGCCCTTGGGGGCGTTTCCGAACCGCGGCTTGCTCTGCACCGACCTGCTCAGACCCTCCTGGCCAGCACCTGCCCCGGCCAGTCGTCCTTCCCCGTGTACGTCTCGGTGCGGAGGAAGCCGTTGTTCTCGTAGTAGCGGACCAGCTTGCCGTCGTCGCCCGCGTAGCAGTCGACGCGGAGCAGGGAGATGCCCGCCCGGCGGGTCGTCTCGGCGGCGTGGGCCAGCAGGGTGCTGCCCACGCCGTGTCCCTTGAAGCGGCGGTCGGAGGCGAGCCAGTGGATGTACCGCTCGGGCTCGCCGGGCGGCGGGAGGTGGGAGAGGTAGGCGCCGGGTGCGTCGGTGAGGGTGAGGGTGCCGGCCGGCACGCCGTCGGCCTCGGCGATGAAGGCGTCGCCCGCCTCCATGTCCCGGGCGACCGACTCCGCCACCTTCGGGTTCTCCGAGAGCGGCTTGGACCCCCACTGGCCGGTGCGCCCCTGTGCGGTCAGCCACTCCACGCAGCCGTCGAGCATGCCGAGTATCACGGGGATGTCGCCGGGCCCGGCGTCTCTGATCATGATCTCCATGCCCCCATGGTGTCAGGCTTGGTCTCATGAGACTCTTCGCCGCCGTGCTGCCCCCCGAGGAAGTGGCCGACCAACTCGCCTTCGAGGTCGCGCAGTTGAAGAAGCTGCCCGGTGCGGAAGGGCTGCGCTGGACCGGCCGCCCGGGATGGCACTTCACCCTCGCCTTCTTCGGCGAGGTCGACGACGACCTGGTGCCGGACCTGTCGGCCCGCCTGGAGCGCGCCGCTCACCGCACCGCCCGCTTCCGGCTGGCCCTGCGCGGCGGCGGCCAGTTCGGGCACGGGCGTGCCCTGTGGGCGGGCGCGGAGGGGGACCTGGCGACGATGCGGCTGCTGGCGGACCGCAGTGAGGCGGCGGCGCGCAAGGCCGGGGTGCCGATGGGGGAGCACCGGCGTTACCAGGCCCACCTGACGGTGGCGAGGAGCCGGTCCGCGGTGGACGTACGGCCGTATGTCGCGGCCCTGCACGACTTCACGAGCCGTACGTGGACGGTGGACGAGCTGGTGCTGGTGCGCAGCAACCTGCCGACCTCCGGGGTGGCGGGCGAGCAGCCCCGCTATGAGGCGGTCGCCCGCCGGCCGCTCGGCGGCGCCGGTTAGGCTCGTTTCCGTGGACCCGAAGACCCGGAACCGGATCATGGCCGGTGCGCTTGTGCTGATGTTCGTCGTGGTGGCTGTCGCGGCGGCGCTCGGCAGGTAGCGCACGTGCCCGGCCGGGAACAGCGCCGCCGCATCCCGTACGCGGCGGCGCGGTCCCGGCGTCAGGCGTGGCCCGTCACCAGGCGAAGGCCTCCGGGGACGGCCCCGGCCCCGGGAAGATCTCGTCCAGCCCCGTCAGCAGCTCCTCGCTCAGCTCCAGCTCGGCCGCACGCAGCGCGGACTCCAGCTGCCCGGCCGTGCGCGGGCCGACGATCGGGCCGGTCACGCCCGGGCGGGTGAGCAGCCAGGCCAGGGCCACCTCGCCGGGCTCCAGGCCGTGCTTGTCGAGCAGGTCCTCGTACGCCTGGATCTTGGCGCGTACGGCCGGATCGTTGAGGGACTCGGCGGCCCGCCCCGAGCTGCGGCGCCCGCCCTCGACCTCCTTCTTGATGACGCCGCCGAGCAGTCCGCCGTGCAGCGGCGACCAGGGAATGACCCCGAGCCCGTAGTCCTGTGCGGCCGGTATGACCTCCATCTCGGCGCGGCGCTCGAAGAGGTTGTACAGGCACTGCTCGCTGACCAGGCCGATGGTGCCGCCGCGCCGGGCGGCGATCTCGTTGGCCTGGGCGATCTTGTATCCCGGGAAGTTGGAGGACCCGACGTACAGGATCTTGCCCTGCTGGACGAGGACGTCGATGGCCTGCCAGATCTCCTCGAAGGGGGTGGCGCGGTCGATGTGGTGGAACTGGTAGACGTCGATGTGGTCGGTCTGCAGCCGCTTGAGCGACGCGTCCACGGCGCGCCGGATGTTCACGGCCGACAGCTTGTCGTGGTTGGGCCAGGCCGCGCCGTCCGGGCCCATGTTGCCGTACACCTTGGTGGCGACGACTACCTTGTCGCGGTTGCCGGCGCTCTTCGCGAACCAGTTCCCGATGATCGTCTCGGTACGGCCCTTGTTCTCGCCCCAGCCGTACACGTTGGCGGTGTCGAAGAAGTTGATGCCCGCGTCCAGCGCCGCGTCCATGATCGCGTGACTGTCGGCCTCGTCGGTCTGCGGGCCGAAGTTCATGGTGCCGAGGACGAGCCGGCTGACCTTGAGTCCCGTGCGTCCGAGCTGCGTGTACTCCATGGGTCCGCACCGTAACTGTGTGGAGTGCGCTCTAAGCAAGGGAGCTTGACGCTAACTCTCGGTTAGTGCTTTCCTGTGGCAAGCGTGAGCTTGAACTTTCAATATCCATGCCCGGAAAGAGAGCCCCATGCCCCCCACCACGCCTGTCCGTAAGGCACTTGTCGCTGTCCTGGCGTCCTCGGCCCTGCTGGGCGCCGCCGCCGTGCCCGCCGTCGCTGCTGTACCGGCCGCCTCCGCGCCGGCCGCCTCCGCCGGGCACGCCGGCTTCGGTTACGGCGACGCCGCCCGCCTCGGCTACCAGAAGTCCGTAGCCGTCCGTGTCCTCAAGGGCGTGTTCGAGCAGGGCGACACCGGGGTCGTCGACCGTTACGTCCGCCCGGACTACATCCAGCACAACCCGCTCGCGCCGGACGGTGCCGAGACGCTGAAGAACCTGGGCGTCGCCATCCACCAGCAGTTCCCGGACGCCCGGTACGACGTCAGGCGGGTCATCTCCGAGGGCGACCTGGTGCTGGTCCACTCGAATGTGGTGCTGACGCCGGACACGCGGGGAACCGCGGTCTTCGACATCTTCCGTTTCCAGGGCGGGAGGATCGCCGAGCACTGGGATGTGGGACAGGAGGTGCCGGAGTCCTCGGCCAACGGCAACGACATGTTCTCGACGGAGAGTTGGCCGCGGACGGAGCAGCCGGGGCCGCGGTGGTCGACCGGGTTCAACAAGAAGCTGGTCACCAAGGCCTTTGAGCAGCTCCTGGTGCACAAGGACCTGTCGGCGATCGACCGGTACTGGGGACCCGAGTACCACCAGCACAACCCGAACATCACGGATGGCGTGGCGGGCGTGAAGGCGGGGCTCGGGGGGTACTTCGAGGCGTTCCCGCAGTTGACGGTCACACCGAAGCGGGTGATCGCCGAGGGCGACCTGGTGGCGGTGCACAGCCACTATGTGAACGCGCCGGGGGAGCGGGGGCAGGCGATCGTGGATCTGTTCCGGGTGCGGGGCGGGAAGATCGTGGAGCACTGGGATGTGATCCAGGACGTGCCGGCGTCGTCCGCGAACGACAACACCATGTTCTAGTGCCGGTGTTCGCTGAACGCGCCGGTCGGGTACGGACCCCGACCGGCGCGCAGCGGACTACGGCCTACGGACTGGGATCTCAGCCGAGGTGCCGGGCGAAGAATCGCACCGCGCTGTCCAGCTCGAATGCCGGGATCTCCGCATGCTTGCCGGGGTTGGCGTGCAGCGTCTTCTCGGCCGAGCCCAAGGCGTCGAACAGGGCCAGGCCCTGGGCCCGCGGCACCCGCTCGTCGTCCCATTGCACCAGGAACTCCACCGGGACAGTGATCCGCGAGGCGACCTCAGCCGATGCCAGTGCCCCGCCCAGGCCCAGTACCGCCGCGCGGACCCGGGGTTCGGCGGCGACGAACGGAACGCCGAGTCCGCAGCCGAGTGATACGCCCCAGTAGCCGACGGGGCCGGTGCCGACGTACTCGAGTTGCTGGACCGCGTCCAACACCGCCCGCCATTCCGGGACGGTCTGGCGGGCCACCATCGCCTGGAAGCCGGCGATCAGCGGAGCGAGCTCCTCTCCGGCCTCGACGCGAGCCTGGTTCTCGGTCGCGATCCGGTCGTACTCCTCGTCCTTCGGCCGGTCACCGTGGCCGGGCACATCGACCGCGACCACCGCGAAACCGCACTCGACCACGAAGCGCCGCGCGCGGACGGCGATGCCAGGGGCCTTCTTGTGGTGACCGCCGCCGTGGCCCATGAGGATCAGGGGACGAGTACCGACTGCACCTTCCGGCGTCCAGAGCACGCCGGGGATCTCGCCGAGGGTGAAGAGCTGTTCGAAGACGCCGTCGGACGACGTCGCAGAGGTGAAGCGCATAGCGTTTCAAGCCTTTCGGGGTGCCTTACGCGGGCACTCCCGAGACCATGCGGGAGAGGGAGGCCCGACCTGTGACTGCGTTGATCGGTCTCACCTCCTCGGGTCGTTTGCGGCGCACGGCGGCACTAAAGGTATCAGTGGGAAAGGGAGTTGAGGAAGATCATCCAGGTGGTGGGGGTGGACGGTCCCGTCCTCGTGGCGGCGGCGACGGCGTATGCGGTCCTCTTCGGACCGTAGTTGTGGTGGGCCGTCGACTACGAGCGGGGCTTCGTCCCCGCGCGCGAGCCCATGCCCGACCTCGCCCCTCTCCTCACCATGGCCCTGAATGGCGACGCACCACCCCTCCACGGCCCGCCGCCCGCCGACCTCCTCGACCCGGTCCCGCACGAGGACCTCCGGCGGGCCGTCGTCGCCGGTGTCCCGCAGCTCGTCGCCGAACTCGACACCGACACCCGCAACGTCCTGCTCACCCTCGCCCGCGTGTGGACCACCCTCGCCACCGGCGCCATCCGCTCGAAGGACGCCGCCGCCGACTGGGCACTGCCGCGACTACCGGCGGAGCACCGGCCCGTGCTGGCACACGCGCGTGCCGTCCACCTGGGGGAGCGGACCGAGAACTGGACCGGTCTGCGACGCGGCATCCGGCCCTGCGTCGGCTTCCTCGTCCGGGCCATCGGCGATCAGACGAGCTCGTAGGGCTCCGCGACCCCCCACGCCTGGTGCATGGCGTCCGCGAACGCCGCCGCGATCTTGTGCTCGCCGCTCGCGTTCGGGTGCGTGCCGTCGTACGTGTCGAGGTGGATGTCGTACGAGGGCGGGGGCGAGGCCAGCAGGAGGGGGGAGCGTGGCTCGTCCAGGTCCGCGACCGTCTTGGCCAGCAGTTCGTTGAAGCGGTTCACCTGTGCCGCGAAGGGCGCGTCGGATGCGGCGCGGACATTCGGGATCACCGGGAGGACGACCATCCGGACGCGCGGGTTGGCCGCGCGCGCCCCGGCCACGAAAGCCCGGGCGTTCTCCGCCGTCTGCTCCGCGTTGGTGTAGAAGCCCAGGTCGATCAGGCCCAGCGACACCAGCAGCACATCCGCCCGGCACGACCGCACCGCCTCGCCGATCAGCGGTGCCATGTGCAGCCAGCCCTCGCCCCAGCCGGCGAGATGGGCGCGGGGGAACGCCGGGTCGGGGTCGGCGTACTCGTACGACGTGGGCGCGTCCATCGCCTTGTCGTACAGCGTCTCGCGCGGGCCGACGAGGGCGAACGGGCCGCCGTACGTCTCACGCAGGTGCTGCCACATGCGGTAGCGCCACGTGTGTTCGCCGGCGCTGCCGATGGTCATGGAGTCGCCGACGGGCATGAACCTGAGCATCCGCACATGATGGACGATCGCTACCCGGCGGTAGGGGCGGGAGGGGTGTGAAGCCGGACACGCCCCCGGGAATTCACCCCCCTGGCCAGTCTTCTGCCGCGCAATCCGCACCCCGCCTCCGCATCATCGGGCCGGATGGCAGGCTTGAGGGCATGCGTCGACCGCTCGCCATCCTCGCCGGAGTCCTCCTCACCGGTGCGCTCACCCTTCCCGCGTCCGCCGCCGACGGGAACGAGGACTTCACGATCAAGGACCCGCGCATCACCGAGTCCAGCGGGCTGGCCGCCTCCCGTCAGCACCCGGGCATCTACTGGACGCACAACGACCAGGACAAGGGCGCCTACCTCTACGCCGTCGACAGCAGCACGGGCGAGACCGTGGCGACGATCACCATGACCGGGGTGGGCACCCCGCGCGATGTAGAGGCGATCTCCATGGGTCCGGACAATCAGCTGTATGTCGGCGACATAGGCGACAACGACGGCGTGAAGTGGCCCTATGTGTGGGTCTATCGACTGCCCGAGCCCACACAACTCAAGGACCAGACCATCCGTGCCACGCAGTACGTGGTGAAGTACTCCGACGGGCCCCGTGACGCGGAGTCGCTCGTCGTGCACCCCAAGACCGGGCGCGTCTACATCATCGACAAGCAGGAGGACGGCGGGCACCTGTACGAGGGCCCGGCCGAGCTCTCCCCCTCCGGGACCAACGTGTTCAAGCCCGCCGCCCCCGTCGATATGTGGGCCACCGACGCCGCCTTCTCCCCGGACGGCAAGACGCTGGCCGTACGCGGCTACTTCGGCGGGATCGCCTACGACTGGAACGGCGGCAGGCTCAAGCGGCTGGAGCGCATCAGCGTGCCCATCGGGCAGGGGGAGTCCGCCAGTTACTCGGCCGACGGGACCAAGCTGATGCTCGGCAGCGAGGGCGCCGGCAGCGCGGTGGTGGCGAAGGACGCCCCCGGGGGCGCAGGGTCCTCCGACTCGTCCTCCGGCAGCGGGAGTTCGGCCTCCTCCGGCGGTGACGGTGGCGGTGGCACCAACGGTGACATCAAGGTCGGCGCCGTCGCGGTGGTCGTGGCCTGTGTCGTCCTCTACGGGCTGCGGAAGGTGCGGCGCCGGGGCTGAGCTTGCTGGTCATGGCGTCGCAAGTGCAGTGCGCGCGCGGTGCAGTTGGCGTGCAGTTGCGGTGCACATGCCTGCAGGTGCGAACACATGTGGTCCATGGGCGCCATGTATGGTGCCGCCACATGGATCTTCCGCCCATAGCACCTGACGTCGCGCAGGTGCTCAAGCACAACCGCACGGTGTTGTACCGGCACATAGCCACGCGCCTCACGCTCGCCGCGGCCCTGTGCGCGGTGCCGTTCGTGGCGCACTCGGTAGGCTATGACGCCGCTCTGCCCGCGTTCGGCATCCCGGCCGCGTTCTTCGTACTGATCTTCCTGTTGCTCCGGCTGCGCCACGGTTCGCGGATGAAGGTGTGCGAGAAGGTGCTGCGCACCTACCCCCTGGAGTACCGCACCCGGGTGTCCAGGAAGGGTTCCCAGTGGATGTACCTCGGCACGGTGCACACCGTCCGGCTGTCGGTGCGCGGACAGCACGGCGCGCCGTCGCTGCGCGCGCTCAACGCCTCGACGGTCCGCCGCTGGCCGGAGCAGGCCGAGAAGGGCGGAGCCTGGTTCGCCGGTGACCCGGACTTCGGCGGCGTCATGGTCCTGCCGGGCAGCAACGACATGTTCTTCGTGCAGCCCGCGGACTGGCGGAAACACGAGCAGGAACGCGCCGAGGCCGGCCCGGAGCGTCGGGCGCTCGCCGAACAGGCGGGCATCTCCGGGCTGTTGGAGAAGGAACCGAACATCACGGTGGGCGGATGAAGCGCGTACTCGGCTGGGTGAGCGGTGTCCTCCTGGCCCTCGTCATGACCTTCTGGTGCGTCACCGCGACCGCCGACCTGGCGCTGTCCGCAGGGATCTACGGCACTCCCGGCACGTACAAGGTGGAGGACTGCTACGACACCGACGACAGCCGTAAGAACTCCGACTACGCCTGCCACGGCGACTTCACGCCGGACGGCGGCACCGCCGACGACGCCGTGTACGTGCGTCTCACCGACACCGGGCACGACTACCCGGACGGCAGCACCTTCGACGCGCGGCAGGGAATCGAGCCGGACACGATTCAGCGGGCCGGGTTCTGGGGCGTCGTGGGCGAACTCTGGCAGGTCGCGATCAGCATCGCCGTCCTCGCCGTCCTCGCGTACCAGGCGATCAAGCCGCACGGGGAGGCCGCCCAGCGCCGCGAGGCCCACCGCCGGGAGCCGTCGCGGCGCCAGAAGGTGGCCGACGGTTTCGGCTCCGTCGTAGTGATCGCCGGCGCCGTGGCCATCCTGAGCTGGATCGCCATGCTTGTGGAGCCGAGGCCCTAGGTGTGCTGTCCGGACGGCACACCTAGACGGAGGGCCCCGTCGTCTCCTCCATCGGCCGCACCTCGTAGTGCAGCGTCGACGTCCTCATCAGCCGGTGTGTCAGTGGCACCACCATCCCCTGCAGGACGGGGTGCTTGTGCCGCAGCAGTTTCGCCGCGTGCCGGTCCTCCGGGCTGCCGGGGTCCAGCAGCCGGGCCCGGGCGTGGATCTCCGGTCCGGTGGGGTGGCCGCGGTAGGTGGACGGGGCGATCTCGACCTCGGGGTTCCGGCGGATCCGCTTGACCTTGCCCGCTCTGCCGGGGGTGCGGAAGTACGCATGGTCGCCGTCGACGGCGATGCTCACGGCGGTGCCGACGCCCGTGCCGTCCTTGCGGTGGCTGGTGAGACGGACGGCCCACTGCTTGACGAGGGGAGCGAGCTCGGGGCTCGTAGGCGCAGTGCTCATGTCTCCATGGAGGCACCGCCGGCGCCGCCTGTCATCCCGTCCGCTGCCGACGCGTCCGGTGCCGGCCCCTCCGCCGGTGTCCCCCCGCGCCCGGCCACGAAGACCTCCAGCCCGTCCAGGATCCGCTGCAGCCCGAACTCGAAGTGGTCGAAGCCGGGACCCCAGGTGTCCTCGTCGAGGGACGCGAGGAGGGGATAGCGGCCGGACGCCATGATCTTCTCCAGCATCGGGGCCTGGACCTGCCAGAACTCCGTGTCCGTCAGGCCCGTCCGGTGCTCCGCCTCCCGCTGGTACAACTGGGTGCGCGCCGCCCCGACGACGTATCCGTCGATCATGATGACCGCCGAGACCAGCTCGGGATCGGTCAGGCCCATGGGCTTGATACGGCTGAGCACCTTCTCCATGCCGTCGAGGGCGCTCGGGCCCAGGATCGGGCGGGACTGGTTGACCTGGAGCAGCCAGGGGTGGCGCTGGTAGAGCGCGAGGGTCGCGCGTCCCAGGGCCTCCAGGGCCGAGCGCCAGGAGCCGTCGCCGAGGTCGGCGGGGTTCTCGGAGGGGCGCTGGACGCGGTCCAGCATCAGGTCGAGCAGCTCCGCCTTGCCGGGGACGTACCGGTACAGCGACATCGTGCCGGTGCCCAGCTCGGCGGCGACCCGGCGCATGGACACCGACTCCAGGCCCTCCGTGTCCGCGACACGGACGGCCGCTTCCACGATCTGGTCCAGGGTGAGGGTCGGCTTGGGGCCGCGGCTCGGGCGCCGGCCCGTGTCCCAGAGCAACTCCAGCGTGCGGACGATGTCGCCGCTGCCGCTGGTCTCCGTGCCGCCGGTACCGCTCGTGCCGCCCTTGCCGCTCGTCATGCCGTTCAGCTTAAGCCCTTCGGAAAAAAACTGAGTACGGCGTACGCGTAATCGGGTACGCTGTACTCAATTAATCGAAAGGGGGACCCATGACCGACGACGGATACGCGGTACGGGCCGAGGGCCTGGAGAAGCGCTACGGCGAGAAGCGCGCCCTCGACGGCTTCGACCTGGCCGTCCGCGAGGGGACGGTGCACGGCCTGCTCGGGCCGAACGGCGCGGGCAAGACCACGGCCGTCCGCATCCTGTCCACGCTGATCAGGCTGGACGGCGGCCGGGCGACGGTGGCCGGCCTGGACGTGGCCCGGCAGTCGCGCGAGGTGCGGGCGCGTATCGGGCTCACCGGGCAGTACGCGGCCGTGGACGAGGTGCTCACCGGCCGGCAGAACCTGGAGATGTTCGGCCGGCTCTTCCACCTGGGCGGCAAGCGGGCCAAGGTGCGTGCCACGGAACTGCTGGAGCAGTTCGATCTGACCGACGCCGCCGACCGGGGCGTCGGCAAGTACAGCGGCGGTATGCGGCGCCGCCTCGACCTCGCGGCGTCGATGATCCTCGCCCCGGCCGTCCTCTTCCTCGACGAGCCGACGACGGGGCTCGACCCCCGAAGCCGGGGTGAGGTCTGGGAATCCGTCCGGGCGTTGGTGGCCGGCGGCACGACGGTCCTGCTGACCACGCAGTACCTGGAGGAGGCCGACAAGCTGGCGTCCCGCATCACCGTCATCGACCAGGGCCGGGCCATCGCCGACGACACCCCGGACGGGCTCAAGAACCTCGTCGGCGGCGACCGTATCGAGGTCGTCGTCGCCGAACGGGCCGACATCCCGCAGGTGACGAAGGTCGTCGCCCGGGTCTCGGACGGCGAACCCGAGGCGGAAGAGGGCGAGTTGCGGGTGCACGCACCGGTGCTCGACCGGGTCGCCGCCCTGACGGAGGTCGCCCGGACGCTGCAGGACGAGGGCGTCCAGGTCGAGGACATCGGGCTGCGCAGGCCGAGCCTGGACGACGTGTTCCTGCGCCTGACCGGACACCGCACGGAAGCCACGGAGACGACACAAGCCAAGGAGGCGGCATGACCACCCTCGACCTTGCCGCGAAGAGCACGCACGGCCGTGCGTACTGGATCCTCGCCGACGTCGGGAACATCGTCCGCCGCGGCCTGACCCACTACCAGCGCCAGCCGGTCAACATCGCCTGGCAGCTGGGCTTTCCGATCCTGTCCGTCCTCCTCTACGGCTATGTCTTCGGCAGCGCGATGAAGGTGCCCGGCGGCGGGGACTACCAGGACTTCCTGATGCCGGGCATGTTCGTGATGACGATGGCGTTCGGCTTCATCAACACCGCGACGGTCGTCGTCCACGACTCGACGAAGGGCGTCATCGACCGGTTCCGCTCCATGCCGATGGCGGCGTCCGCGGTGGTGGCCGGGCGCGGCGTGACGGACCTGATCATCGCCTGTGCCGAGCTGGCGATCATGATGCTCACCGCCTTCGCGATGGGCTGGCGGCCGGACGGCGGCTTCGGCTTCCTCGCGGCCTTCGGGCTGCTGCTGTGGCTGCGCTTCGCGCTGATCTGGATCGGGGTGTGGCTGGGGCTGCTGGTCCCCAACCCGGAGGCGGCGGGCGGCCTGTTCGCCGTCGCCTTCCCGCTGACGATGATCTCCAGCATCTACGTCGCGCCGCAGCTGATGCCCGACTGGCTGGGCTGGGTGGCGGCCTGGAACCCGATCTCCTCCACCGCCGCGGCCGCCCGGGACCTGTTCGGTACGCCGGTCGGGGGCGGGGGCTCCTGGGTCGAGCGGCATGCGCTGCTGATGGCGGGCGTGTGGCCGGTGATCCTCACGGCGGTCTTCCTGCCGCTGGCGGTGCGGAGGTTCCAGAAGCTGAGCCGGTGACGCCCCGCCTCGGAGCGGCGAATTGACGCCGGGTGCTTGACGTGTCCATGTGACCTGACTTCCATGGGAGGTGCGGGGGGTGGGAGCGCTCCCATCCGTTCCGGGCCCGCGCCTCCGAGAGGAAGCAGCGACATGTTCCGCAGCTTGCGAAGAGCGCTGAGCGCCGCCGTCGCGGCGCTCGCGCTCGTCCTACCGCTGGGGCTCGGTGCGCAGACCGCACACGCGGCGGAGCCCGGCGCCGGCTACTGGCACACCAGCGGCCGGCAGATCCTGGACGCGGCCGGGCAGCCGGTCCGGATCGCCGGGATCAACTGGTTCGGCTTCGAGACCGGCAACCACGTCGTCCACGGCCTGTGGAGCCGGGACTACAAGAGCATGCTCGACCAGATGAGATCGCTGGGCTACAACACCCTCCGCCTGCCCTTCAGCGATGACATCCTCAAGCCCGGCACCCTGCCGGACAGCATCAACTTCGCCGACGGCAAGAACGCCGATCTGCAAGGGCTGACCTCGGTGCAGGTCATGGACAGGATCGTGGCGTACGCCGGCCGAATCGGCCTGAAGATCGTCCTGGACCGGCATCGTCCCGACTCGGGCGGGCAGTCGGCGCTCTGGTACACGAGCGCGGTGCCGGAATCGACGTGGATCGCCGATCTCAAGGCGCTGGCGACGCGTTACAAGGGCGACAGCACCGTCATCGGCATCGACCTGCACAACGAGCCCCACGACCCGGCCTGCTGGGGCTGCGGCGACACGGCACGCGACTGGCGGCTCGCCGCCCAGCGCGCCGGGAACGCCGTCCTGTCGGTCAACCCGGAACTGTTGATCATGGTCGAGGGCGTCCAGTCCTTCAACGGCGTCAGCGGCTGGTGGGGCGGCAATCTGATGGGCGTGGCCCAGTACCCGGTGCAGCTCGACGTGCCCAACCGGCTGGTCTACTCCGCCCATGACTACGCGACGAGCGTGGCCCAGCAACCCTGGTTCGGCGATCCGTCGTTCCCCGACAACATGCCGGGTGTCTGGGACAGGTACTGGGGCTACATCTTCAAGCAGAACATCGCGCCCGTGTGGGTCGGCGAATTCGGTACGACCCTGCAGTCGACGGTGGACCAGAAGTGGCTGGCGGCACTGGTGACGTACCTGCGGTCGACGTCGGCGTACGGCGCCGACAGCTTCCACTGGACCTTCTGGTCGTGGAACCCCAACTCCGGTGACACGGGCGGCATCCTGAAGGACGACTGGTCGACCGTGGACACCGTCAAGGACGGGTATCTGGCGAGCGTCAAGGCCCCCGGATTTCCCGGCACGGGCAGTCCTGGCGGGGGCGACCCCGGTGGGGGCACGGCCTCGTGCAGCGCCGCGTACACCGTCAGCAGCGACTGGGGCGGCGGGTTCAACGCCGAGGTGAAGGTGACCAACAGCGGCACGACCGCCCTCAAGTCCTGGAAGGTGACCTGGACCTGGAGCGGCTCGCAGAGGGTCACGTCGATGTGGAACGCGTCGTACACCCAGTCCGGCGCCACCGTCACCGCCTCGAACGCCGATCACAACGGGGCGGTCCCCGTGGGCGGTTCGGCGAGCTTGGGGTTCGGTGGCGCGCCTGGAGGAGGGGGTGTGCCGGTGGTGAGCTGTACGGCGACCTGACCGTCGTACGGGCGGAGGGCGCCCGGTGCTCGCCGAGCGCCCTCATCGGCGGGGGCGGCATGCCCGAATCGGGTCAACTGACCATTTCTGTGGATAACTTGAGAGCTTCCAATGACTCAATTCGGTCAAGTCCTGGTCGAATAAGTTCTTTCGCGGTGTGCTCTTCCGGAACGATGCGGCACACGGCCCGCGAACGCGCGGGCCTGAACCCCCCTCACCGTTGCGAGAGAATTCCATGAGAAGAAGCGCAGCCGTGCTGTGCGGCGCCACCGTCGTCGTGGCCGGGACGCTCACCGCCGTCCCCGCCAACGCCAACGCGTCGGACTCCGTGAACACCGTCCGGGCCGCCGCACAGGTCACCTGGAAGAAGTGCGCCACGGACGACTACCCGACGCTGCAGTGCGCGTCGGTGAAGGTGCCGCTCAACTACGCGAAGCCGAGCGGGAAGAAGATCACGCTGGCGCTGTCCCGTGTGCCGCACACCGGGGACAAGTACCAGGGCCCGTTGCTGGTCAACCCGGGCGGCCCCGGCGGCAGTGGCCTGACGCTGGCCGGGTTCGTCGCCTCCAGCCTGCCCAAGGAGGTCGCGGCCCAGTACGATGTCATCGGCTTCGACCCGCGCGGGGTGGGCAAGAGCAAGCCCGCCCTGGACTGCAAGCCCGGTTACTTCAACCCGGTGCGCCCGGACTCCGTGCCCAGCACGCCCGCGATCGAGAAGGCCAACCTCTCGCGCGCCAAGTCCTTCGCCAAGGCCTGCGGCACGAAGTACAAGGACGTCCTGCCGTACATCAACACCGTCAGTGCCGCGAAGGACATGGACTCGATCCGCAAGGCACTCGGCGCCAAGAAGATCAACTACTTCGGTTACTCGTACGGCACCTACCTCGGCGCGGTCTACGCCAAGCTGTACCCCGAGCGGGTGCGGCGCCTGGTGCTGGACTCGATCGTCGACCCGACGGGCGTCTGGTACGAGGACAACATCGGGCAGGACTACGCCTTCGACGCCCGCCACAAGGCGCTCATGGCGTGGATCGCCAAGTACGACTCCACCTACAAGCTGGGCACCGACCCGGCGAAGGTCGAGGCCAAGTGGTACGCGATGCGGGCGGCCCTGGCCAAGAAGCCCGCGGGCGGCAAGGTGGGCGCCTCCGAGCTGGAGGACATCTTCATACCCGGTGGCTACAACAACGGCTACTGGCCGACCCTCGCCAAGGTGTTCGCGGCGTACGTGAACGACAAGGACGAGGCCGCGGTGGTCAAGGCGTACGAGAACATCGCCGCCGTCGACGCCTCCGGAGACAACGGCTACAGCATCTACACCGCGGTGCAGTGCCGTGACGTGGCCTGGCCGCGCGACTGGAACCAGTGGCGCAAGGACAACTGGGCGGTGTACGAGAAGGCGCCGTTCATGGCCTGGAACAACGCCTGGTACAACGCGCCGTGCGCCTTCTGGCCGACGAAGTCGCTGAAGCCGGTGAACGTCGCCAACACCAAGCTGCCGCCGGTGCTGCTCTTCCAGGCGACGGACGACGCGGCCACCCCGTACCAGGGCGGTGTCACCGTCCACAAGCTGCTCAAGAACTCCAGCCTGGTGGTCGAGCAGGGCGGCGGCAACCACGGCATCTCGCTGAGCGGTAACTCCTGCCTCGACAAGTACCTGGCGACGTACCTCACCAACGGCAAGGTGCCGCACGGCAGCGGCACGGCCGACGCCGTCTGCCAGAAGCTGCCCGACCCGAAGCCGCAGACCACGGCGTCGGCGTCGCGCGCCGAGGCCGGCTCCACGCTGCACGGCATGCTCGGCTTCCGCGGCTGAGTGTGTGCAACGAGAAGGGCGCCCGGTCCGTACCGGGCGCCCTTCACTGTCGTACGGGAGTGATCAGAGCTTCTCGATCACGTAGTCGATGCACTTCGTCAGCGCCTCGATGTCCGCCGGGTCGATCGCCGGGAACATCGCCACGCGCAGCTGGTTGCGGCCGAGCTTGCGGTAGGGCTCGGTGTCGACGATGCCGTTGGCGCGCAGGACCTTGGCGACGGCGGCGGCGTCGATCTCGTCCGTGAAGTCGATCGTGCCGATGACCTGCGAGCGCTTGGCCGGGTCGGCGACGAACGGGTTGGCGTACTTGATGTCCTCGGCCCAGCCGTACAGGGTCCGGGCGGAGGTGGCCGTGCGGCGGACCGCCCAGTCCAGGCCGCCCTGGCCGTTGATCCACTCCAGCTGCTGGTTCAGCAGGAAGAGGGTGGCGAGGGCCGGGGTGTTGTACGTCTGGTTCTTGCGGGAGTTGTCGATCGCCGTCGGGAGGCTGAAGAACTCCGGGATGTGGCGGCCGGACGCGTGGATGCGCTCGGCGCGCTCGATCGCGGCCGGCGAGAAGACGCCGATCCACAGGCCGCCGTCGGAGGCGAAGGACTTCTGCGGGGCGAAGTAGTAGACGTCCGTCTCCGACACGTCCACCGGGAGGCCGCCCGCGCCGGAGGTGGCGTCCACGAGGACCAGGGCGCCCTCGTCGGCGCCTTCCACGCGCTTGATGGGCATGGCGACGCCGGTCGAGGTCTCGTTGTGCGTGAAGGCGTAGACGTCGACGCCCGCGGCGGCGGCCGGCTCCGGGTGCGTGCCCGGGTCGGTGGAGATGACGTCCGGCTCGGCGAGCCAGGGGGCGAGCTTCGCGGCCTTGGCGAACTTGGAGCTGAACTCACCGAACGTGAGGTGCTGCGACTTGTTCTCGATCAGGCCGTGCGTCGCGATGTCCCAGAAGGCCGTCGAGCCGCCGTTGCCGAGGACGACCTCGTAGCCCTCGGGAAGCTGGAACAGCTCACTGATGCCCTCGCGCACCTGGCCGACCAGGTTCTTGACCGGGGCCTGGCGGTGGGAGGTACCGAGGAGGGAGGTTCCGGTGGCGGCCAGCGCGTCCAGCGCTTCCGTCCGCACCTTGGAGGGGCCCGCGCCGAAACGTCCGTCGGCGGGCTTGATGTCAGCGGGAATCTGGATCTCAGCCACGCAGTGAGGTTAGCCGGTGGGGGAAACCTGGGCGAAACCTCGTCCGTCGGGTGAGACGGCGTTTCAGGATTTCCACTCGGCACCGATGCGCGGGTCCGGAAGATAGGCGCAGTACGTGCCCGTCCGGACCGTGCGGTCGAGGTGTTCGCCCAGCCGGGGGTGGTGCTCGCCGATGCGGGCCATGGCCCTGCGGATCGCGCGGGTCACCCCGACCCGGGCCCGCTCGGACGGGGCGG
This sequence comes from Streptomyces sp. NPDC049627, assembly GCF_044465645.1. Lineage (NCBI taxonomy): Bacteria > Bacillati > Actinomycetota > Actinomycetes > Kitasatosporales > Streptomycetaceae > Streptomyces > Streptomyces sp. NPDC049627. The sequence goes on from NZ_JBITLW010000006.1 coordinate 227,854, forward strand.
CCGCTCTCCGGTCGCGGCCGCCCAGCCCCACCGCACGGGACAGCTCCCGCACCAGGAAGTCGCGCTCCCACTCCGCCTGCGCCGCTCGCTGTGCGTCCCCGCAGGCGCGCGCCCGGTCGAGGTCGTCGTCGATCTCGCTGAGGCGCCGGCGGTACGCCTCCTTCGCGCGCGTGTCGAGCATCTCGCCCGCGTCGCCGAGCGTCGCGTACGGCAGCCCGGACCGGTCGGCGGCCCCGCCGCTCTCGGCGACGACGAGGTCCAGGACGTGGAACTCCCGTCCGGGGTGGGCCAGAAGCCGTGCGAGGTGGTGCATGCCCTTGACGTCCCGGACGCGGACGGTACGGCCCTCGAACACGACGGACCAGTAGTCGCCCTCGCGGCGGAAGACGTTGACGTCCGGGGTGGCCTGCTCGCCCGGTTGCCGGTTGCCTCCGCGGGTTCCGGCTCGTGTCTCCGGTTCCAGTACCGATTCCTGTACCGGTTCCGATTGCCCCGTGCCCTTCACCCGATCGAGCAAGGCGTGAGCGGCCTGTTCCTCCAGCGCCGCCTGCTGCTCACCGCCCCCGGCCCGCAGTGCCTCCGCGAGGCCGAGCCGGGCGAGGGCCGCCTCGTAGGGCGCCCCGACCTCGTTCCAGAGCCGCACGGCATCGGCGTACGCGCGTTTCGCCTCCGCAGTGTCGCCCTGCGCCAGCCGGACACGGCCCCGGGCCAGCGTCGCGGCGGCGATCAGCGCCCTGCTCCGGAAGCGGGCGGCGACGGCGGCGAGTTCGTCGGCGGCCGCGCGGGCCTCGTCGAGGTCCCCGGCCGCGATCTCGACCTCGACCCGTGCCTCCAGCAGCGGCGCACGCTGGAGGTCGTTGTCCGGGGGCAGCTCCTTCGACGGAACGCGCAGGGGGCGTTCCAGCGCGTCGCGGACCGAAGCGGCCGCCGCGGCCACATCGCCCCGGGCCAGGCGCACCAGGGCCAGGCCGGGCTGCGGGTCCCAGCCGGCGCGATCGGCGGCGAGGAGTGCCTGCTCCGCGCCCTCGACGTCACCTCTGCGCAGCCGGATCCGGCCGAGCTCGCTCAACGGCCAGCCCATCTCGCGTCTCAGGTAGGGGCGCAGTTCCGCGCACGCGCCGAGCGCCTCCCGCTCCGCCTCGTCGCACGCTCCGCGCAGCCGGAGGATCTCCGCGCGATGGACCCGGCACCGCCCGTGGAGGCTGCCGATCGCGTGGGTCCCGCACCAGCGCTCCATCGCGTCCGTCCACTCCTCGGCGACCTCGTACTGGGCCAGCCCCTGCAACGCGCAGACGAGCTCGCAGTAGACGACCCCCGTGGACATCACGTCGAGATCCCCCGAGACCGCCGTCGCCCCGACCTCGTCGAGCAGTGCCAGCCCTTCCCGCACCTCGCCGCCGAGGATCAGCAGCCGTGCCTCGGCGACCCGGCCGATCGCATGGGCCGCCGGGTCGCAGCGCTCACCGACCTCGATCGCGCGCCGGGCCCAGGGGAGCGCTCCGGCCAGATCGCCCGTCAGGATCCGTTCGTACGCGCGGACCGCCGCGCACCAGGCCTGCGCGGGACCCGGTTCCTGCCGCTCCAGCAGCCGGTCGGCCCGGGTCAGCCAGCCCCGCACGGGCGCCATCAGGGCGACGTCGAACAGCAGGTGCATGGCGACCCGCACCGCCGCCCCCGCCGCCGCGACCCGGTCACCGGCCCGCACACAGGCCGCGTGGGCCCGTTCCCAGGCCTCGACCGTGACATCGAGCCGGCCGGCCGCGTAGGCGACCTCCGCGAGGACGGGCAGGTCGGCCGGGCCGGTGAGACCCCCCGCGTCCGCCTCCGTCAGCAGGTCGAAGGCCGTAGGCCAGTCGCCCCGGGCCGCGGCCTCGCGGCCGCCGCGGAGGACCGATGCGCTCACGTCGTCGCTCATCACAGATCGCCGTAACCGTGGGAGTCACCGCCGTAACGGCCTTTGTCACGCCCAAAGAGGTAGGAGAGCCACGAAACCAGCCTATGGGGTGAAAGCCGTGAAGAGCGTCGACGTCAACGGTGTGCAGCTCGCATACGACGTGACGGGCGCCGGTGAGCCCGTCCTGTTCATCAGCCCGGTCGTCGCCGACGGCTTCCTGCCGCTGGTCGCGGAGCCGGTACTGGCCGACCACCACCTGCTGATCCGCTACCACAAGCGGGGCTGGGCCGGCAGCACGCACACCCCGCCCCCGGTGACCGTCGCGGACCACGCGGCGGATGCCGCGGCGCTGCTCGACCGGCTCGGGGTGCGGCGCGCCCATGTGGTGGGCCACTCCACCGGGGCCTCGGCCGCGGCTCAGCTCGCCCTCGACCACCCCGGGTGTGTGCACACGCTGACCCTTATGGAGCCGGAAGTGATGGGGCTGCCCAGCGGCAAGGCGTTCCTCGAACAGGCGCGGCCCGTTTTCGAGGCGTACGGGAACGGCGATCCTGCGGGCGCGCTCGTGATGTTCATGGAGGCGGTGAGCGGCCTGGACCGGGCGACGTGCGAGGCCCTGTTCGAGCGGCGGGTGCCGGGTGCGATCGCCCAGGCCGTCGAGGACGCCGACACCTGCTTCGGCATCGAGCTGCCCGCGCTGACCCAGTGGGAGTTCGGCGTCGAGCAGGCCGCGGCCGTCCACCGGCCGACGCTGTCCGTGCGGGGCGCCGAGACCCTGCCCTTCTTCGTGGACGTGGCCGGGTTCCTGCGCGAGTCGCTCCCCGATGTGGAGGAGACCGTGATCGACGGCGTCGGCCACCTCCTGCAGATCCAGCGTCCCGAACCCGTGGCCCGCGCGGTGGCCGGATTCCTGGACCGGCACCCGCTGGAGCCGTCACTGTCAGTGGCCGGGGGCATGCTGGACGTATGACGGATCTTGAGGCTGCGCTGCGTACCGTCGTCCGGGGTGAGGTGGGATTCGACGTCACCTCTCGGGCGTTGACGACCATGGACGCGTCCAACTACCGGCGTGTCCCGAGGGGAGTCGTCGCTCCGAGAGACGCGGACGACGTGGCAGCCGTGCTGGAGGTCTGTCGTGCGCAGGGCGTCCCCGTCGTCGCCCGCGGCGGAGGTACGTCCATCGCCGGCCAGGCCACCGGCACCGGCGTCGTGCTGGACTTCACCCGGCACATGAACCGGCTGCTCTCCCTGGACCCCGACGGCCGCACCGCCGTCGTCCAGCCCGGCCTGGTCCTCGACCGCCTCCAGGAGGCCGCCGCCCCGCACGGCCTGCGCTTCGGGCCGGACCCCTCCACCCACAGCCGCTGCACCCTCGGCGGGATGATCGGCAACAACTCCTGCGGCGCGCACTCGGTGGCGTGGGGGACGACCGCGGACAGCGTGCGCGAGCTGGACGTGATCACCGCGCGGGGGGAGCGGCTGCGGCTCGGGCAGGGGTGGGCCGGGGCGCCGGAGGGGCTGCGGGCGCTGGTCGAGGGGGAGTTGGCCCGTCTGCGGACCGGGTTCCCGCAACTGCCCCGCTGTATCTCCGGGTACGCGCTGGACGCGCTGCTGCCGGAGAAGGGCGCCGATGTGGCGCGGTCCTTCTGCGGGAGCGAGGGCACCCTGGGGATCCTCACCGAGGCGGTCGTACGGCTGGTGGAGGCGCCCCGCGCGCGTGCGCTCGCCGTGCTGGCGTACGCCGACGAGAGCGCGGCCGCGGAGGCGGCGGCCGGGCTGCTGGCGCACAGGCCGCTGACGGTGGAGGGGATGGCGGCCGACCTGGTGCCGTCGGCGGCGGCGCTGCCGCGGGGCGGTGCCTGGCTGTTCGTGGAGACGGGCGGGGAGTCGGAGGGGGAGGCACGCGCGCGTGCGGAGGCGATCGTGCGGGCCGCCGATGTCGTCGACGCGCTGGTCGTCACCGATCCGGCCGGGCAGCGGGCCCTGTGGCGCATCCGGGAGGACGCGAGCGGTACGGCGACCCGGATGCCCGACGGGACGGAGGCCTGGCCCGGCTGGGAGGACTGCGCGGTGCCGCCCGCGCGCCTCGGGGCGTACCTGCGGGACTTCCGCGCGCTGCTGGCCGCGCACGGGCTGCGCGGGACGCCGTACGGGCACTTCGGGGACGGCTGCATCCACGTCCGGATCGACTTCGACCTGCTGACGCAGGCGGGCATCGGCCGCTTCCGGCGCTTCTCGGAGGAGCTCGCCGAGGTCGTCGTGGCGCACGGGGGCTCGCTGTCCGGGGAGCACGGGGACGGGCAGGCGCGGGCCGAGCTGCTGCCGAAGATGTACGGCACGGAGATGGTCGAGCTCTTCGAGCGGGCGAAGGGGGTGTGGGACCCGGACGATCTGCTCAACCCCGGGATGCTCGTGCGCCCGGCCCCGCTCGACGCGAACCTCCGGTTCGCCGTCCTGCCCCGCACGCCGGTGGACGTGGCCTTCGGCTACCCGGCCGACGGCGGGGACTTCCCGGCGGCCGTACGGCGGTGTGTCGGCGTCGCCAAGTGCCGTACGACGTCCGTGGCCGGCTCCGCCGTCATGTGCCCGTCCTTCCGGGCCACCGGCGAGGAGGAGCACTCCACGCGCGGGCGTGCCCGGCTGCTGCACGAGATGCTGGCCGGGGAACTGGTCACCGAGGGGTGGCGGTCGACCGAGGTGCGGGACGCGCTGGACCTGTGCCTGTCCTGCAAGGGGTGCCGGTCGGACTGTCCGGTCGGGGTCGACATGGCCACGTACAAGGCGGAGTTCCTGCACCACCACTACGCCGGGCGGCGCCGCCCGGCCGCCCACTACAGCATGGGGCGGCTGCCGGAGTGGCTGCGCGCGGTGGCACGCACGCGTACGGCATCGCTGGTGAACGCCCTTGCCGCCGTACGGCCGTTGGCGTGGGCGGCGAAGCGGCTCGGCGGGATCGCGCCCGAGCGGGAGATCCCGCGCCTCGCGACGCGGACGTTCAGTCGGTGGTGGGAGCGGCGGGACAAGGCGGCCGTGGAGGGCGACCTGGTCATCCTGTGGCCGGACACCTTCACCGAGCACCTCTCGCCGTCCGTGGGACAGGCGGCGGTACGCGTGCTGGAGGCGGCCGGACTGCGGGTGGCGCTGCCGCCGACGGTGCGGCTGAAGCGGGCGCCGGGGGGTGGCGGTACGACGGTGGCGCTGGACCCGATGTCGCTCCTGCGGGGTCGGGGCCGCGTCTGCTGCGGGCTGACGTACGTCTCCACGGGGCAGCTCGACCGCGCCCGTGCGGTGCTGCGGCGCACGCTCGACCTGATGGAGCCGGTGCTGGAGACCGACGCGCCGGTCGTGGTCCTGGAGCCGAGCTGCGCCGCCGCCCTCCGCGCCGACCTGCCGGACCTGCTGCACGACGACCCGCGGGCCCGCCGCCTCGCCGACCGCGTCCTGACCTTCGCCGAGGCCCTGCAGCGCCTGGCCCCCGACTGGACCCCGCCCCGGCTGGACCGCCCGGTGGTCGGCCAGACCCACTGCCACCAGCACGCGGTCCTCGGCGACGCGGCCGACCGCCGACTGCGTCAAGCCGCTCTGCTCACAGGCGAACTGAGCGGCGGCTGCTGCGGCCTCGCGGGTAACTTCGGCTTCGAGAAAGGGCACTTCGAGGTCTCGGCGTCCTGCGCGGAGGAGCAACTGCTGCCCTCGGTGCGGGGCGCGCGGGAGGGCGCACTGGTCCTGGCGGACGGGTTCTCGTGCCGGACACAGCTGGAGCAGCTGACCGGGGTGCGGGGGCGGCATTTGGCGGAGGTGCTGGGGGAGGGGTTGGAGGGGGGTGAGGGGTGAGGGGGTGACTGGGGAAGGGCGGTGTGTGACCCGGGGGCTGGAGCGGGGCCGGGCGTGAGCGGGTCGGTCGCATGACGACACTTGTCCGGCGCCTCTGCCCTGCACCGGGGCGCTGGTGCCGCCCGCCAATCCAGGAGCGGGGTGTGGCGGGGCGTGGCGTGCGGGGCGGCCGGAGTGAGGCCAGGCATGAGCAGGCGGCAGGGGCGATGCGACGCATGAGCGGCTGGCAGGGGCGGGGCGACAAGGGTGGGCGGCAGGGAGAGGTGCGAGGCGTGAGCGGGCGGTCGGAGCAGTTGGCGCGGGGCGTGCCGGGGCGGCTGGGACGCGTGGCCGTCCTCTCCGACATCCACGGCGTCCTCCCCGCCCTGGAGGCGGTGCTCGCCGAGCCGGAGGTCGCGGCGGCCGAGCGCATCGTGCTCACGGGGGACATCACGGCGGGACCGCAGCCCGCCGAGGTGCTCGACCTGCTGCGCCGGCAGGGCGACCGCGTGCTGTGGGTCGCGGGCAACGCGGACCGGGAACTGGTCGAGTACCGCCGGGGCGAGCGGGCCGGGATCCCCGACCCGATCGCCCCGTACGCGGCGGACCGGCTCACCGATGAGCAGGTCGAGTTCCTGGCGGCCCTCCCCAAGACCCTGACCCTCGACATCCGCGGCCACGGCAAGGTCCTGTTCTGCCACGCCACCCTGCGCGACGACGAGGAGGTCGTGCTCGTCGACTCCCGCCCCGCCCGCTGGACGGAGGTCTTCGCGGACCTGGCCGACGACATCCGCACGGTGGTCTGCGGCCACACCCACATGCCGTGCGTCCGCCTCGCCCACGGCCGCCTCGTCGTCAACCCCGGCAGCGTCGGCATGCCGTACGGCCGCCCGGGCGCCCACTGGTGCCTGCTCGGGCCGGGAGCGGACCTGAGGGTCACGCCGTACGACATCCCGGCGGCCGTCGCCCGGCTCGTGACGGAGTGCGCGTATCCCGACATCGCCGAGTGGGCCGACTACTTCCTCAACGCCCGGGCGACGGACGGGGAGGTACTGGAGGTGTTCGGGCGGCGGGACGGCAGAGGGGCCTCATAGCGGCAGTGCGGGGGCGGCACAACTCCGGACCGCGCTTGCCGAGCCTGCCGTACCGGACCGGCCGCGGCCGAGATGAGGGGTGCGGGGTCTCCTCGTAGGGTGGCAGGCGAGCCGTCCAAGGAGCCCTGACCATGCCCCTGCCCCTGCGCCTGCAGCCCATCAGCCGTGACGAGCACCTGGCCTTCGTCGCGAGCCGTCCGTCCGTCAGCCATATGCAGATGCCGTCCTGGGGTGAGGTGAAGCCCGACTGGCGGGCGGAGAGCCTGGGGTGGTTCGACGGTGGTGGGCGGCTGGTCGGGGCGGGGCTGGTGCTGTACCGGCCGCTGCCGAGGATGAAGAGGTACCTCGCGTATCTGCCCGAGGGCCCGCTCATCGAGTGGCACGCGCCCGACCTCTGCGAACGCTGGCTCGACCCGATGCTCGCGTACCTCCAACGGCAGCGGGCCTTCTCGGTGAAGATGGGCCCGCCCGTCGTCGTACGCCGCTGGAACGCCGACGCGGTGAAGGCCGCCATCGCCGACCCGGACGCCCGGCGGCTGCGCGACGCGGAGCCGACCTCGTGCGAACAGGGCGCCCTCGACATCGCCGACCGGCTGCGACGCACCGGCTGGCGGCAGACCGAGCCGGGCGGCGAGGAGGGCTTCGCCGCCGGGCAGCCGCGGTACGTCTGCCAGGTGCCGTTGGCCGGGCGGTCGTCGGACGACCTCCACCGCGGCCTCAACCAGCAGTGGCGGCGCAACATCAAGAAGGCCGAGAAGGCGGGCGTCAAGGTCGAGCGGGGCGGCTACGAGGACCTGCCCGTCTTCCACGAGCTCTACGCCGAGACCGCCGAGCGCGACCGTTTCCTCCCGCGCCCCCTGGTCTACTTCCAGCGGATGTGGACCGCGCTCACCGCCGAGCACCCCGACCGCATGCGGCTCTATCTCGCCCACCACGACGGCGACACCCTCGCCGCCGCCACCATGCTCACCGTCGGCGACCATGTGTGGTACTCCTACGGCGCCTCCACCAGCCGTAAGCGCGAGGTCCAGCCGAACAACGCCCTGCAGTGGCGCATGATGACCGACGCCCATGAACTCGGCGCCTGCGTCTACGACTTCCGCGGCATCACGGACACCCTGGAGGAGTCCAACCATCTGCTGGGGCTGCTCCGGTTCAAGGTGGGCGCCGGCGGTGAGGCCGTCGAGTACCTGGGGGAGTGGGACTTCCCGCTCAACCGGCTGCTGCACAAGGCGCTGGATCTGTACATGACGCGGCGGTAGTCCACACTCCGGGACAGTGGCGTCCTGGGTTCACAGGCCTGACTCGGTCTACTACCCTGGACTCGTCAGTACAGCATGATGAACATCCCCCGAGCCGAGTCCCCTGGAACGCCCGTGAGCACCCCCGATGCCACCACCGCCGCGCCCGCGCCCTCCAGCGCCCGGGCGTCCGTTCCCGAGCCGACGGCAGGCGCCCCGCGCCGCTGGGGCTCGCTGGGTCCCGTGGGTCTGGTGCTCGCCGGAGGGGTCTCGGTGCAGTTCGGCGGTGCCCTGGCGGTGAGCCTGATGCCGAGGGCCGGGGCGCTCGGTGTGGTGGCGCTGCGGCTGCTGGTGGCGGCGGTCGTCCTGCTGCTGGTCTGCCGGCCCCGGCTGCGCGGTCACTCCCGTACCGACTGGGGCACGGTGATCGTCTTCGGCGTCACGATGGCCGCGATGAACGGCCTCTTCTACCAGTCGGTCGCGCGCATCCCCCTGGGCCCCGCGGTCACCCTGGAGGTGCTGGGCCCGCTCGCCCTCTCCGTGCTGACCTCGCGGCGCGCGATCAACGTCGTCTGGGCCGGGCTCGCCCTCGCCGGCGTCTTCCTCCTCGGCGGCGGAGGGTTCGGCGCTCTCGACCCCATAGGTGTCGCCTTTGCCCTGGGTGCCGGCGCCATGTGGGCGGCCTACATCATTTTCAGCGCCCGTACGGGCCGACGCTTCCCCCAGGCCGACGGACTCGCGCTCGCGATGGCGGTGGGGGCCGTTCTGTTCCTGCCCCTCGGGATCGCCGAATCGGGCATGAAGCTCGCCGACCCGGTGACCCTCGGGCTGGGCGCGGCCGTGGCGGTCCTCTCCTCGGTCCTCCCCTACACCCTCGAATTCCTCGCCCTGCGCCGCATGCCCGCGCCGACCTTCGCGATCCTCATGAGCCTGGAGCCGGCCGTCGCCGCGACCGCCGGCTTCCTCGTCCTCGACCAGGCCCTCACGGCCGTGCAGGCCCTGGCGATCGCCTTCGTCATAGCGGCGAGCATGGGGGCCGTGCGCACACAGGTGGGTGGCAGGCGGCCGGCCCGGCGCTCCGACTGACCCTTTGGGAACAGTCAAGTTCGCGGTGGAACAGCCCTTTTGAGAAGGAAGCTCCCCGTCGTTTTCCGTTGACGAAGCGATCTTCGAAGCGCTTCGATTGGTGACTGCGCACCGTCAATTGCCGGTGTGCAGTCCGGCATGCGCCGGACACCACTCGGCACAGGGGGCGGTTTCGTGGCGGTCCGCGCGTATCGAAGCAGTGCACAGGGTCTGATCGGTGGCCCGCGTTCCTCGCCGTCTTCGCTGTCCTCTGCCGTCGGCACGTGGGCCGCCGCCGCGATCACCCACGGTTCCTGACCGACTCCACAGCCCTCTGCACGCCGGGCGGGCTGATCGGCACCCCCTGGGCACGCACACCGCCCTGGTCGTGGCCGTCATCCCACCGACGGACCCGTCGTCCCGCCACTCCTCGTGAGCCGAGGTGCTCCGCACCGATGCGGCCGCGGAGTCCGTCTCGCCACCTGCTCTTCCGAACCTTGGAGATCCCTTGAGACGAAGAAGCCGATCCAGAAGAGGATGGGCCGCCCTGACCGCGTGTGCCGCGCTCACCGGCGGCCTTCTGCACGCCGCGGGGCCCGCGGCCGCGGCACCCGAACCGTCCGGGCCCGGACGCGCCGCCGAACAGGCCACACCGACGCCTCCGGGCCGGGTCGAGGACCCCGGCAAGAAGCTCGGCAAGGGCTGGAAGGCCTCACCCGACCGGGCCGTCACCTCCGCGGCCGACACCGACGGCCTGCACATCCTCACCGCGGACAGCGCCGACGCGTACGCCTGGAAGACCGCCGCCGTCCTCGCGGAACCGGGCATGCCGGCGGACACCTGGATCGGCAACGCATGCGTGATGGACCGCGCGCACGTCGCGGTCGCCTACGCCCCGCGCACCTTCACCAACCACCAGGACATGATGCTGGGCGGCGCCTTCACCGCCGTGGTCGACCTGGAGTCGGGGCAGGTGACGAAGCTGCCGTTCACGGCGTCCCTGGCTTACTTCGACCCGTCCTGCAACCCGGACACGCACACCGCCGCCTTCACGTCCTTCCGCGACGACAACAGCCGTATCGTCACCGTCGGCACGTCCGGTGACACCGTCGCCGAGACGGTCGCCGTCGGGCAGGTCACCTCGGCCGTCCCGGTCGCGGACGGCGCGGTGGCCGCCCGGGGCAGCCACCTGGTGCACATCGGCCGGTCGGGGAAGGTCAAGAACCTCGCCGACACGGAGAACGTGCCGTTCGACATCCGGGTGGCGGACAAGGGCCGGGTCGCCTTCCTCGACCGCGAGGACGACGACACGGCACAGGCCAAGCTGTGGCGGGGGCAGGGACACCCCTCGACGTTCGCCTCGGGCAAGCTGGGCGACCTCGCCCTGCAACAGGGCGGTACCGGGCGAGTGTTCCTGACCGGTCACCCCACCGGCACGCCGGACACCGGGGGAACCGGGGTGACCCGCCTCGACGCGCCGGCCGACGCCGATGTCTCCAGCCATGGCCGGCTCGCCGTCGACCCGGTCGTCTCGCCCGCGGTCCGCGCCGGCCTGGAGCGGATCAAGGGCGCGGGCAAGGGCTTCAAGCGATCCGAGCCGGCGCCGCAGGACGACTCCGCGCAGCCGCCGCAGGCGGGTGACAAGGAGCCGCTGACGCTGACGGCCACGGCCACGACGACCGGGGAGACGATCACCCAGTCCGTGGCCGGGCAGCAGAGCGGATCCGGCACCGACACCCTCTCGCCCGCACTCACCGGGGCCGACGGCGACGGCGGGACCGCCGGCAAGGACGGGACCGACAGCGACGGCGGGACGCACACCCAGCTGACCCGCACCGCCGTGGCCGCCGCCGTCTCCACCAACCCGGTCGACACCGACCGCTGGTGCTCCGTACCCCGCAACGACGTGAACAGCATGGCGCTCCAGCCCACGCCGAACCAGGTCGAGTGGGCCGTGGACATGGCCGTCCGCGGTGAGCTGCGGTCCGGCTGGATCACCCAGGGCGGCTGGCGCACCCAGACCGGTCTCGGCACGATCGACCCGCAGGGAACCTTCCCGCCGCCGACGCTGAAGGGCGGCGGACGCATCCCGGCCCAGGTCATGCTGGGCGTGCTCGCCCAGGAGTCGAACCTGTGGCAGGCGGAGTCGGGCGCGATCCCGGGCCAGATGGGCAACCCGCTCGCCGCCGTGGCCGGTTTCTACGGCCACAAGGGCAGCACGTCCGACGAGTACTGGAAGATCAACTGGGAGGACTCGGACTGCGGCTACGGCGTCGGCCAGGTCACCGACGGCATGCGCATGGCCGGGCACGAGAAGGACGGCGAAGTCGCCCTGGCCCCGAACGTGCAGCGGGCCGTCGCCCTCGACTACACGGTCAACATCGCCGCTTCCATGTACATCCTCGCGGACAAGTGGAACGAGATCCACACGCCGGGTCAGACCATCACCATCAACAACGACGACCCGGCCAAGCCGGAGAACTGGTTCGCGGCGCTGTGGAACTACAACCTCGGCTTCAACCCGGCCGGCCTGCCGGGCGAGCCGTGGGGCCTGGGCTGGTACAACAACCCGGCCAACCCGCTCTACCCGCCCTCCCGGCTGGCCTTCATGGACACCTCGCTCGACCCGGACGCCAACCATGACGCGGCGCACCCCCAGGACTGGCCGTACGAGGAGAAGGTGATGGGCTGGGCCGCCTGGTCCATCGACTCCGGCTACTCCTACGCCACCTCCGGGCGGCAGGACTGGCCGGGCGAGAGCGGCTTCTCCTCGGCCGGATTCCGTCCGGCCTGGTGGATCACCGAAGGCCAGCGCAGCAACGTCAAGCCGCCGCTCAGCGCGTTCTGCAACTCCACCAACGGGTGCGACTCCGCCAACCCGCCGGACTGCCCCGACGAGGACTGCTACAAGCAGTACTGGTGGCGCGGATCGAACGTGACCTGGAAGTCCAACTGCCCCAACGACTGCGGCAACGAGAACATCAAGTACCAGACGCTGCGTGCGGAGCCGGGCCGCGGCTTCCGTCTCCAGTACGGCGAGCCCGAATGCTCCGACACCGGGCTGCCGGACAGCGCCCTGGTCGTCGAGGCGATCGCCGACGGCAAGCCCACCTGGAGCGACTGCGGCGCGGTCGTCTCGAAGGGCAGCTTCGCGTTCTCCTTCTACTCCGACGCCGACAACGAGTACGAGGCCAAGGGCGATCTGCACCAGATCGGCGGCGGCTACGGGGGTCACTTCTGGTTCACGCACACCCGGGACACCGCCGCGCTCGGCGGCCCCCAGGCCCGGATGACCATCGACGGCACATGGACGCTGGGCCAGAGCCTGAACCAATGGACCCGCGTCTTCGCCCACATGCCGGACACCGGAGCCCACACCCAGCAGGCCCACTACACGATCGAAGGCGTCTCCGGCGGTCCGCGTGAGCGCTATGTCAACACCCACTACAGCGCCAAGACCTGGGTGGAACTGGGCGTCTACCGCTTCTCCGGGACGCCGCGCGTGACCCTGACGAACTACACCGAGGACGGCACCGCGGACGAGGACGTGGCGTGGGACGCCGTCGCCTTCCAGCCGCTGTCGGCCAAGCCCCAGATGGTCGTCCAGATGGGGGACTCGTACTCCTCGGGCGAGGGCGCGGGCGGCTACAGCGCCGAATCCGACCGGGACTACGGCAAGAGCACCTGGAACGCGTGCCGGCGCAGCGACAACTCCTGGGCGCGCAAGACGACACTGCCGAACCAGTCCTCCACCATCGGCGCACTGAGCGATTCCTTCGCCGGCTCGCTGGACTTCCAGAACGTCTCCTGCTCCGGTGCGCACACCTGGCAGATGATGCCCGGCCTGCCGTTCCGGGACGGCAAGGAGACCTGGGGCTTCGACGGGAACTTCCGTGAGAGGTTCCAGATCGAGTCCGGGGTCCTCAGTGCCGACACCGACCTGGTGGCGCTCACCATCGGCGGCAACGACGCGGGCTTCCCCGATGTGATGCGGATGTGCGCCACCACCGGATGCCCGGCGGAGGACGATGTCCACAGCGACATCGACGACGCCGTGTTCGGTGTGCCCAACGAAGAGCCCGGGGTCAAGGGAGTCCTGAACGAGATTCACACGGAGGCACCGAACGCCAAGATCGTCCTGCTCGGCTATCCGCGGATGTTCAACGAGAACGTGACCTTCTGTGTGAGCGGTGTCGGTGGCGCCGGCATGGTGCGGATCAACGCGTTGGCCGACTACATGGAGACCAAGCAGCAGGAGCTCGTGGCCTCGCTCAAGCAGGCGGGGCTGCCCGTCAGCTTCGAGTCCCCGGACAGTGACTTCGAGGGCAAGCGGGCCTGCGACGACAACGAGGGCATCAACAAGATCGTGACGGCCCCGGTGGGGGACGGCGACTTCCGGTGCCTCAGCACGGACTCCTGGTGCATCAGCCGTGAGAGCTACCATCCGAACGGCGTCGGCACCTCCGCCTACGCCGGGGCGTTCCGCCGCGCGGTCGGCAAACTCTAGGCGACCATGACACCAGAGCTACGGAACAGGACCGCACCCTGGGCAAAGGCCCTGGGTGCGGTCCTGCCCGCCCGTGAGATCCTCCACCGCGCGATGAAGGGGTGGTGAGCCGTCATGCCGACCGAGAACCGTGGGAAGACCGCGGGCTGGGCGAAGGGCCTCGCCTGGCTCGTCCTCATCGTGGTGCTCCCCCTGGTCGTCTGGTTCCTGCTGTCCCTCCGGAACTCGGACGCTTTACCCTGGTGAAACCGGCTGCGGCCGGTTCTCGGGAGTCGGCCGCACCCGCACAGGACGGGCACCCGGCCCGAACAAATTAATGCAAGCATGCTTGCTTGTTTCTGGTCTCGCTGCCATGCTCCCCCCATGGCCGACCCGACGCCCTTGTTCGACGACCTGCGTGCCGAGAGCGACGAACTCGACTCGCTCGTCGCTGAGTTGAGCCCGGAGGAGTGGGCACTCCCGACTCCCGCCCCCGCCTGGACCATCGCCCACCAGATCGCCCACCTCGCCTGGACCGACCACTCGGCCCTGCTGGCGGTGACCGACGTGGACGCGTTCCACGACCTGGTGGAGCAGGCGCTGAAGGCCCCGGGCTCCTTCGTCGACGAGGGAGCGGAGGAGGGGGCCCGGCTGGCGCCCGCCGAGCTGCTGGCGCGGTGGCGGGAAGGGCGTGCCGCCCTCGGCACGGCGTTGCGCGAGGCACCACAGGGCGCGCGGTTCCCCTGGTACGGCCCGCCCATGTCCGCCGCCTCCATGGCCACGGCCCGGCTCATGGAGACCTGGGCCCACGGTCTGGACATCGCCGACGCACTCGGTGTGGTGCGCACACCCACAGACCGCCTGAGGCATGTGGTGTGGATCGGGGTACGGACCCGCGACTTCGCCTTCGGCATCCACGGCCTCCCCGCCCCCCTCGACGACTTCCGCGTCGAACTCGTCTCGCCGTCCGGCGAGGTGTGGACATACGGCCCCGAAGACGCCCCGCAGCGCGTCACCGGCCCGGCACTCGACTTCTGCCTCCTGGTCACCCAGCGTGCCCACCGCTCCGACCTCGCCCTGCGCGCCGAGGGGCCGGACGCCGACCGCTGGTTCGACATCGCCCAGGTCTTCGCGGGCCCGCCCGGCGAGGGCCGCGCACCGAAGGGCACGGACCGTTGACCCCGGCCGGCCCACCCGGCCGGTCCAGCCGGACCGGCCCGCCCACCGCGCCGGTCCTGCGGATAGGCAACGCCTCCGGCTTCTACGGCGACCGTTTCGACGCCATGCGCGAGATGCTCACCGGCGGCGAACTGGACGTCCTCACCGGCGACTACCTCGCCGAGCTGACCATGCTGATCCTCGGCCGGGACCGGCTGAAGGACCCCGGCGCGGGATACGCCCGCACCTTCCTGCGGCAGTTGGAGGAGTGCCTCGGGCTCGCGCACGAGCGGGGCGTGAGGATCGTCGCCAACGCGGGCGGCCTCAACCCGGCCGGACTCGCGGACGCCGTAAGGGCGCTGGCGGACCGTCTCGCCGTACCCGTCCGGGTGGCCCACGTCGAGGGCGACGACCTCAAGGCCCGCTATCCGCACAGCCTCGCCGCACACGCCTACCTCGGCGGCTTCGGCATCGCCGCCTGTCTGCGCGAGGGCGCGGACGTCGTCGTCACCGGGCGGGTGACGGACGCGGCCCTGGTCACCGGGCCCGCCGCCGCTCACTTCGGTTGGGGGCCGGAGGAGTACGACCGGCTCGCGGGCGCCGTCGTCGCCGGACATGTGCTGGAGTGCGGGGCCCAGGCGACCGGCGGCAACTACGCGTTCTTCACGCAGGGCGACGTCCGGCGCCCCGGCTTCCCGCTCGCCGAGCTCCACGAGGACGGCACCTGCGTCATCACCAAGCACCCCGGCACCGGCGGCTTCGTCGACGTCGGCACGGTCACGGCCCAGCTGGTGTACGAGACGGCGGGCGCCCGGTACGCGGGACCGGACGTCACCGCCCGCCTGGACACCGTACGGCTCACCCAGGACGGCCCCGATCGCGTCCGCGTCGAGGGCGTGCGGGGAGAAGCCCCGCCCCCGGCCCTCAAGGTCGGTGTCAACCGCCTCGGCGGCTTCCGGGGCGAGGTCGCCTTCGTGCTCACCGGTCTCGACATCGAGGCCAAGGCCGCCCTCGTGCGCGAACAGATGACGGACGCGCTCGCCAAGTCGCCGCCCGCCGAGGTCCGTTGGGACCTCGTCCGCACCGACCGTCCGGACGCCCCGACCGAGGAGACGGCGAGCGCGTTGCTGCGGCTCGTCGTACGCGACCCGCACCAGGAGGTCGTCGGGCGGGCGCTGAGCGGGGCCGCCGTGGAGCTGGCGCTCGCCAGTTACCCCGGCTTCCATGTGCTGGCGCCACCCGGAAAGGGCTCGCCCTATGGGGTGTTCGAGGATGTGTACGTCCCCCATGGTGCCGTCGACCATGTGGCCGTCCTCCACGACGGACGCCGGGTCCCTGTGCAGCCGGCCCATGTGCCGCCGGCCCACGACACGGCCGTCCTCGACGAGGTGCCGGAGCCGATCCTTCCGGAGCCGGCCCTTCCGGAGCCGCTGCCGTCCGGGCCCACGCAACGCGCCCCCCTCGGCCTCGTCGCGGGCGCCCGCAGCGGGGACAAGGGCGGGAACGCCAACGTCGGCGTCTGGGTGCGCACGGACGACGCCTGGCGCTGGCTCGCGCACGAGCTCACCGCCGACCGGTTCCAGCAGCTGATCCCCGAAAGCCGCCGGCTCAAGGTCACCCGGCACCTCCTGCCCGGCCTCCGTGCCCTCAACTTCGTCGTCCACGGCATCCTCGGCGAGGGCGTCGCCGCCCAGCACCGCTTCGACCCGCAGGCCAAGGCCCTCGGCGAATGGCTGCGCAGCCGCCACCTCGACATCCCGGAGGTCCTCCTGTGACCGTCCTCGCCTCTTCCCTGGACACGCAGAGCCCCGATTACACGGCCAACCGCGAGGCCATGCTCGCCAAGCTCGCCGACCTCGACACCGAGCACGCCAAGGCGCTCGCGGGCGGCGGGGAGAAGTACGTCGAGCGGCACAGGAAGCGCGGCAAGCTCCTCGCCCGCGAGCGCATCGAGCTGCTCCTCGACCCGGACACGCCCTTCCTGGAACTGTCCCCGCTGGCGGCCTGGGGCAGCGACTACACGGTCGGCGCGTCCCTCGTCACCGGCATCGGGGTCGTCGAGGGCGTCGAGTGCCTGATCACCGGCAACGACCCGACCGTGCGCGGGGGAGCGAGCAACCCCTGGTCGTTGAAGAAGGCCCTGCGCGCCAACGACATCGCCCTCGCCAACCGGCTGCCCTGCATCAACCTCGTCGAGTCGGGCGGCGCCGACCTGCCGTCCCAGAAGGAGATCTTCATCCCCGGAGGCGCGATCTTCCGGGACCTGACGCGGCTGTCCGCGGCCGGGATCCCCACGATCGCGGTCGTCTTCGGCAACTCGACGGCCGGCGGGGCGTACGTCCCCGGCATGTCCGACCACGTGATCATGGTCAAGGAACGCGCCAAGGTGTTCCTCGGCGGCCCGCCCCTGGTGAAGATGGCGACCGGCGAGGAGAGCGACGACGAGTCGCTGGGCGGCGCGGAGATGCACGCGCGCGTGTCGGGCCTCGCGGACTACTTCGCGGTGGACGAACCGGACGCGCTGCGGCAGGCACGCCGCGTGGTGGCCCGCCTCAACCATCGCAAGGCGTACACGGATCCGGGGCCGGCCGAACCGCCGAAGTACTCCGCCGACGAACTCCTCGGCATCGTCCCCGGCGACCTCAAGACCCCCTTCGACCCGCGCGAGGTCATCGCCCGGATCGTCGACGCCTCCGACTTCGACGAGTTCAAACCGATGTACGGAACGAGCCTGACCACCGGCTGGGCGGCCCTGCACGGCTATCCGATCGGCGTGCTGGCGAACGCCCAAGGGGTCCTGTTCAGCGAGGAGTCGCAGAAGGCGGCCCAGTTCATCCAGCTGGCCAACCAGCGCGACATCCCCCTCCTCTTCCTGCACAACACCACCGGCTACATGGTGGGCAGCCAGTACGAGCAGGGCGGCATCATCAAGCACGGCGCGATGATGATCAACGCGGTGAGCAACAGCCGGGTGCCTCATCTCTCCGTCCTCATGGGGGCGTCGTACGGCGCCGGCCACTACGGCATGTGCGGCCGCGCCTACGACCCCCGCTTCCTGTTCGCCTGGCCCAGCGCCAAATCGGCCGTCATGGGCCCCCAGCAGCTCGCCGGCGTGCTCTCGATCGTCGCCCGGCAGTCGGCCGCGGCGAGGGGCCTGCCGTACGACGAGGAAGGCGACGCGGCCCTGCGCGCCATGGTCGAGCAGCAGATCGAGTCGGAGTCGCTGCCGATGTTCCTGTCGGGTCGGCTGTACGACGACGGCGTCATAGATCCGCGCGACACCCGCACCGTCCTCGGTATGTGCTTGTCCGCCATCCACACCGCCCCGTACGAGGGCGCGCGTGGCGGCTTCGGCGTCTTCCGGATGTGAGGCCAGTGATTACTTCCGTTCTTGTGGCGAACCGCGGCGAGATCGCCTGCCGCATCTTCCGTACCTGCCGTGAGTGGGGAATCCGGACGGTCGCCGTGTACTCGGACGCCGACGAGAACGCCCTCCACGCGCGCGTGGCCGACACGGCGGTACGGCTGCCCGGAGCGGCGCCCTCCGCGACGTATCTGGACGGCGACCTGATCGTGAAGGCGGCCGTGGCGGCCGGCGCGGACGCCGTGCACCCCGGCTACGGCTTCCTCTCCGAGAACGCCGGCTTCGCACGCGCCGTCCTCGACGCGGGGCTCGTCTGGATCGGCCCGCCCCCCGAGGCGATCGAGGCGATGGCGTCCAAGACGCGGGCCAAGGAGCTGATGGGGCTGGCACCCCTGGGCGAGGTCACCGAGGCCGACCTGCCCGTGCTGGTGAAGGCGGCCGCGGGCGGCGGAGGGCGCGGGATGCGGATCGTGCGCCGCCTGGAGGAGCTCGACGGCGCCTTGCAGAGCGCGCGAGCCGAAGCCGCGAGCGCCTTCGGGGACGGCGCGGTCTTCGTCGAGCCGTACATCGAACACGGCCGCCACGTCGAGGTGCAGATCCTCGCCGACACCCACGGCACGGTCTGGGCGCTCGGCACCCGCGACTGCTCGCTGCAGCGCCGCCACCAGAAGGTCGTCGAGGAGTCCCCGGCGCCCGGCCTCTCCGAGGAGCTCACGCACGAACTGCACACCCTGGCCGTACGCGCCGCCCGCGCCGTCGACTACGTCGGCGCCGGCACCGTCGAGTTCCTGGTGGCCGGCGACCAGGCGCACTTCCTGGAGATGAACACCCGCCTCCAGGTCGAACACCCCGTGACCGAAGCGGTCTTCGGCCTCGACCTGGTCGCGGAACAGATCCGCGTCGCCGAAGGCCATGCCCTCGCCGCCGACCCGCCACGCGCGCGTGGCCACGCGATCGAGGCCCGCCTCTACGCCGAGGACCCGGCCCGCGACTGGGCCCCGCAGACCGGAACCCTGCACCGCTTCGCCGTACCCGACGGCGTCCGGCTGGACACCGGCTTCACCGACGGCGACGAGATCGGCGTCCACTACGACCCGATGCTCGCCAAGCTCGTCGCCCACGCCCCCACGCGCGCGGCGGCCGTCCGCAAACTCGCCGGCGCCCTGGAACGGGCGACGCTCCACGGCCCGGTCACCAACCGGGACCTCCTCGTCCGCTCCCTGCGCCACGAGGAGTTCACGACCGCCCGGATGGACACCGGCTTCTACGACCGTCACCTCACGGACCTGACCGAGCCGGCCCCCGACCCCCATGCCCCCCTGGCCGCCGCCCTCGCCGACGCCCACGGCCGCTCCCGCTTCGGCGGCTGGCGCAACCTGCCGTACCAGCCGCAGATCAAGCGGTACGTCATGGCAGGCGAGGAGATCGAGGTCCGGTACCGGCACACGCGCGCGGGACTGGAGGCCGAGGGAGTACGGATCGTCCACGCCGACGCCGCGCTGGTCGTCCTCGAAGTGGACGGCGTACGAAGGAACTTCGAGGTCGCAGGGTACGGCGACGAGATCCACGTGAACGCCACGCGTCTCACGGCCCTGCCCCGCTTCCCGGACCCGACGACCCAGCACGCACCGGGTTCGCTGCTCGCGCCGATGCCGGGGACCGTCGTACGCGTCGCCGAGGGCCTGACCGCAGGAGCCGCTGTACGGGCCGGAGAGCCCCTGCTGTGGCTGGAGGCGATGAAGATGCAGCACAAGATCTCGGCGCCTGTCACAGGGACGCTGAGCGCCTTGCACGCCGTGCCCGGACAGCAGGTCGAGGTCGGCGCATTGCTGGCCGTCGTCGAGGAGGACCAATGAGCGCCGTCATCGAAACGGACGAGCACAAAGCCCTGCGCGCCGCCGTCGCCCAGCTCGGCAGACGGTACGGACGCGACTACATCACCAGGATCGTCGGCGAGGGCCGTCACCCCGAAGAACTGTGGTCCGAGGCCGCGAAGCTCGGCTACCTGGGCGTCAACCTGCCCGAGGAGCACGGAGGCGGAGGCGGCGGCATCGCGGAACTCTCCATCGTCCTGGAAGAACTGGGCGCGGCGGGCTGTCCCCTCCTCATGATGGTCGTCTCCCCGGCGATCTGCGGCACCGTCATCGCCCGCTTCGGCACCGACGCGCAGAAGCGCCAGTGGCTTCCCGCCCTCGCCGACGGCACCCGCACCATGGCCTTCGGCATCACCGAACCCGACGCCGGCTCCAACAGCCACCGCATCACGACGACGGCACGCCGCGACCCGGACACCGGCGACTGGACACTGACCGGCCGCAAAGTCTTCATCTCCGGCGTCGACATAGCGGACGCCACCCTCATAGTCGGCCGCACCGAAGACGCCCGCACCGGCCGCCTCAAGCCCTGCCTCTTCATCGTCCCGAGGGACGCCCGAGGGTTCCAACGCCGACAGATCGACATGGAACTCAACGCCGCCGAGAAGCAGTTCGAGCTGACCCTCGACGACGTACGGCTCCCCGCCCAGGCCCTGGTCGGCGACGAGGACGCGGGCCTCCTACAGCTCTTCGCCGGCCTCAACCCCGAACGCATCATGACGGCCGCCTTCGCGATCGGCATGGGACGCCACGCCCTCGCGCGTGCCGTCGAGTACGCGCGCGACCGCACCGTCTGGAACGCCCCCATCGGCGCCCACCAGGCCATCGCACACCCCCTCGCCCAGGCGCACATCGACCTCGAACTGGCCCGCCTGATGATGCAGAAGGCGGCGTACCTGTACGACGCCGGGGACGACGTCGGCGCGGGCGAGGCCGCCAACATGGCGAAGTACGCGGCCGGGGAGGCCTGCGTCAAAGCCGTCGACCAGGCCGTGCACACCCTCGGCGGAAACGGCCTCACGCGCGAGTTCGGCCTCGCCTCGCTGATAACCGCCGCGCGCGTGTCTCGTATTGCTCCGGTGAGCCGGGAGATGATTCTCAACTACGTCTCCCATCAGACCCTGGGCCTGCCCAAGTCGTACTGACCGGCACCGTGTCGTGCCGGTCGCGAGGAGGAACGATGTTCCGCAGCGCGTACGCAGACGTCCCGGCCGTGGAACTCCCCATCCACGAGGCCGTACTGGGCCGGGCGGCCGAGTTCGGCGACGCCCCCGCGCTCGTCGACGGCACGGACGGCACCACCCTCACGTACGAACAACTCGACCGCTTCCACCGGCGCATCGCCGCCGCCCTCGCCGAGGCGGGCGTGCGCAAGGGCGACGTCCTCGCCCTGCACAGCCCCAACACGGTCGCCTTCCCTACGGCGTTCTACGCCGCCACGCGCGCGGGTGCCTCCGTCACGACCGTGCACCCGCTCGCCACGCCCGAGGAGTTCGCCAAACAGCTGAAGGACTCGGCGGCCCGCTGGATCGTCACCGTCTCACCCCTGCTCCAGGCGGCACGCCGGGCCGCCGAACTCGCGGGCGGCGTGCGGGAGATCTTCGTGTGCGACAGCGCCCCCGGACACCGGTCGCTCATCGACATGCTGGCGTCCGCCGCCCCCGAACCGCAGGTCGCCATCGACCCCGTCGCCGACGTCGCGGCCCTGCCGTACTCGTCGGGCACCACCGGCATCCCCAAGGGCGTGATGCTCACCCACCGCCAGATCGCCACCAACCTCGCGCAGCTCGAACCCGCGATATCGGCCGGCCCCGGCGACCGCATCCTCGCCGTCCTGCCCTTCTTCCACATCTACGGCCTGACGGCCCTGATGAACGCACCCCTGCGGGTCGGCGCGACCGTCGTCGTCCTGCCCCGCTTCGACCTGGAGACCTTCCTCAAGGCCATCCAGAACCACCGCATCACCGGCCTGTACGTCGCCCCGCCGATCGTCCTCGCCCTCGCCAAGCACCCGCTGGTCGAGCAGTACGACCTGTCGTCCCTGAGGTACATCATCAGCGCCGCCGCACCCCTGGACGCGAATCTCGCCGCCGCCTGCTCGCGGCGCCTCGGCCTGCCGCCGGTCGGCCAGGCGTACGGCATGACGGAACTGTCCCCCGGCACCCACGTCGTCCCCCTGGACACCATGCGGGACGCGCCGCCCGGAACCGTCGGCAGGCTCATCGCGGGCACCGAGATGCGCATCGTCTCCCTCGACGACCCCGGCAAGGACCTCGGCGTCGGCGAGTCCGGCGAGATCCTCATCCGCGGCCCCCAGGTCATGAAGGGCTACCTCGGCCGCCCCGACGCCACCGCCGCGATGATCGACGCCGACGGCTGGCTGCACACCGGGGACGTGGGACACGTGGACGAGGGCGGCTGGCTGTTCGTCGTCGACCGCGTCAAGGAACTGATCAAGTACAAGGGCTTCCAGGTGGCCCCCGCCGAACTGGAGGCTCTCCTGCTCACCCACCCCGGCATCGCGGACGCGGCCGTGATCGGCGTCTACAACGACGACGGCAACGAGGTACCGCACGCGTACGTGGTCCGCCAGCCGACCGCCACCGGCCTCTCCGAGGGAGAGGTCATGATGTACGTCGCCGAACGCGTCGCCCCCTACAAGCGGATCCGCCAGGTCACCTTCATCGACGGCGTCCCCCGGGCCGCCTCCGGCAAGATCCTGCGCCGCGAACTGAGGGCACTCGACGAGAGCACCCTCAAGGAGGGCACATGACACTGATCGGCCGCACACGCGCGCGTGCCGTGGAAACCCTCACCCTGGACTCCCCGGCCAACCGCAACGCGCTCTCGGCGGCCCTGGTGGGCGAACTCAGCGACGCGCTGACGGACTGCGCCAAGGACACCGACGTACGCGCGATCGTCCTCACCCACACCGGCACCACGTTCTGCGCGGGCGCCGACCTGCGGGACCCGCCCGACCCGGACGCGCTGGTGGCCCTGCTCCGGCAGATCGTCGAGCTGCCCAAACCCGTCGTCGCCCGCGTCACCGGCCATGTACGCGCGGGCGGCCTGGGCCTGCTCGCGGCCTGCGACATCACGGCGGCGTCGCGCGAATCCACCTTCGCCTTCACCGAGGTGCACATAGGCGTCGCCCCCGCCGTCATCTCCCTCCCGCTCCTCCCGCGCACCGACCCCCGAGCCCTCGCCCGCTACTACCTCACCGGCGAACGCTTCACCGCGCCGGAAGCGGCCCGCATCGGCCTGCTGACGACGCAGGGCGAGGACGTCGACGAGACCCTCGCCCCCGTCCTGGACGGCCTGCGCCGGGCCTCTCCGCGGGCCCTGGCCGAGACGAAGGCGCTGCTCACGGCTAAGGTGCTGGAAACCTTCGACCGGGACGCGGCCGGCCTGACCGCACTCTCGGCCCGGCTGTTCTCCTCCGCCGACGCCCGCGAGGGGATGACGGCCTTCCTCGAAAGACGGGATGCGCAATGGGTGGTGTGAGCGCCGTCGGCGACCGCGTGGACCGAGCGGACCGCGTGCCCAAACAGGACCGCAGCCGTGCCACCCGGCAACGGCTCCTGGAAGCGGCCGTGGCCTGCCTCGCCGAACACGGCTGGGCGGGCTCCACGGTCTCCGTCGTCGCCGAACGCGCCGGCGTCTCCCGCGGCGCCGCCCAGCACCACTTCCCGACCCGCGAGGACCTCTTCACCGCGGCGGTCGAGTACGTCGCCGAGGAACGCTCGACGGCACTGCGGGACCTGTTCCCCGAGGGCGCGGCGGGAGACCGGCGGGCGGTGGTGTCGGCACTGGTCGACCTCTACACCGGCCCGCTGTTCCGCGCGGCCCTGCATCTGTGGGTGGCCGCGTCGAACGAAGAGCAGCTGCGCCCCCGCGTCACGGAACTGGAGGCCCGCGTGGGCCGCGAGACCCACCGCATCGCCGTGGACCTGCTGGGCGCCGACGAGTCCAGGCCCGGCGTACGGGAGACGGTCCAGGGCCTGCTGGACATGGCCCGCGGCCTGGGCCTGGCCAATCTCCTCACGGACGACACCGCCCGCCGCGATCGCGTGGTGGCGCAGTGGGCGGCGCTGCTGGAGGCGGCGCTGGGCTGAGGCCGTTGTCAGTGGCGGGACTTACTGTTCGGGCATGGGTGATCACTTCCAGACGATCGTCGACCTCCAGGCGAGCCCACAGCAGGCCCCCCGCCTCGCCGAGCGCGTGGTCGAGTGGCTGGTGGCCGAGGGAATCGTGCTCGCCGAGCGCACGGACTGCGTCCTCGGGCAGCCGCTCGGCCACCCTCCGGGCCCGAACTGGCAGCATGCCGTGGCGCCCGAGGACGCCGACTGGGACCCCTCCGACGGCCTCGCCGTGTTCACCGGGCGCACCGTCTTCCACGGCGGGCAGGGCGAGCCGGAGGCGGTGACCTGCCCGCGCTGCGGGGTCACCACCCGGCTGATCACCGACGAGTGGGAGCTGATCGACGACGCCTGGGCGCCGTTCAGCAGGGTGATCGGCACCTGGCACAAGACGGGCGAGGCCCAGGTCGACTGCCCCGCCTGCGCCGAAGCCGTCCCCCTGCCCGACTGGAAATGGGCCGACGACTACTTCGCCTTCGCCCACCTCGGGTTCGAGTTCTGGAACTGGCCCCCGTTCACCGAGAGGTTCCGCACCCGAATATCCGAGCTCCTGTACGGCCACCGTACGGCGTACGTGTGGGGCAAGCTCTGACGGGGCCACCCCTCACGGACTGAGCCGCTCCACCCGCCAGCTCCCGTCCTGCTCCGCCACATACCGCAGCCGGTCGTGCAGCCGGTTCTCCCGCCCCTGCCAGAACTCCACCGTCTGCGGCGCCACCCGGAAACCGCCCCAGTGCGGAGGCACCGGCACCTGCTCGCCCTCCGGATAGCGCGCCGCCAGCTCGGCGTAGGAGGCGTCGAGTTCGGCGCGCGACGGAATGACGGTGGACTGGGTGCTGGCCCAGGCGCCGAGCTGGGAACCGTGGGGGCGGGTGCGGAAGTACGCCGCCGTCTCGTCGCGGCCGGTGCGCCGTGCCACGCCCGTGACGATCACCTGGCGGGCCATGGGATGCCAGGGGAAGAGGAGCGAGACGTACGGGTTGTCGGCGAGGTCGCGGGCCTTGCGGGAGTCGTAGTTGGTGTAGAAGACGAAACCCTGCTCGTCGAAGTGCTTCAGCAGCACCGTACGGGAGCTGGGCCGACCCTCGGCGTCCGCGGTGGAGACGATCATCGCATTCGGCTCGAAGAGGTGGGCCTCGGCCGCGGCCTGCTTGAACCAGCGCGCGAACTGCTCCACCGGAGTGGTGGCCAGGTCCTTCTCGGCGAGGCCCTCCGCCCGGTAGTGCTTGCGCATCGCGGCAGGGTCGGGGACGGGCTCGGCGGGATCGAGGGGGACGGCGTCTCGGTCGGTCACGCGGTCATCTTGCCGTATGCGGCGGGCGCCGTCCGGCACGGTGTCCTTCGTCACTGCATGGCACTCAGTGCCGCAAGTCCTCCCCAAAGGTGGCACTCGGAGATATCGTTTCTGATGCCGTTCCGGTTGGATGACCGTCAGCCGCACGGGGCATCACAGGGTTACGCCCCGGACCGCGAGTCCGCCGAGGCTCGGAAACCTGCAAGCCCGGCGTCCGAGTCCGTGACCGTGGATCCACCGGGCGTACGTCCCGACCTCTGCCGACCGACATGTCGTCGTCCCACCCACAAGCCCCACCAACAGGCCCCGACCACGAGCCCCACCCACAAGCCCAACCACAACCCCACCCGTCGCACACATCACGAGGAGCCGCCTGATGTCCGACTTCGTACCCGGGCTCGAAGGAGTCATCGCGTTCGAGACGGAGATCGCCGAACCGGACAAGGAGGGCGGCGCCCTGCGATACCGGGGCGTCGACATCGAGGACCTGGTCGGCCACGTCTCGTTCGGCAACGTGTGGGGGCTGCTCGTCGACGGTGCCTTCCGGCCCGGTCTGCCGCCCGCCGAGCCCTTCCCGATCCCCGTGCACTCCGGCGACATCCGCGTGGACGTCCAGTCCGCGCTCGCCATGCTCGCCCCCGTCTGGGGACTGAAACCGCTCCTGGACATCGGCGAGGAGCAGGCCCGCGAGGACCTGGCCCGAGCCGCCGTCATGGCCCTCTCCTACGTGGCCCAGTCCGCGCGCGGGCAGGGTCTGCCGATGGTCCCGCAGCGCGAGATCGACAAGGCCCAGTCCGTCGTCGAGCGCTTCATGATCCGCTGGCGCGGCGAGCCCGACCCCAAGCACGTGGCCGCCGTCGACGCCTACTGGACGTCCGCCGCCGAGCACGGCATGAACGCGTCCACGTTCACCGCCCGCGTCATCGCCTCCACCGGCGCCGATGTGGCCGCCGCGCTCTCCGGCGCCGTAGGAGCGATGTCCGGCCCGCTGCACGGCGGCGCCCCCTCCCGCGTCCTGCACATGATCGAGGAGATCGAGCGCACCGGCGACGCCGAGGCGTACGTCAAGCAGACCCTCGACAAGGGCGAACGCCTCATGGGCTTCGGTCACCGCGTCTACCGCGCCGAGGACCCCCGCGCCCGCGTCCTGCGCCGCACCGCCCGGGAGCTCGGCGCTCCCCGCTTCGAGGTCGCCGAGGCCCTGGAGAAGGCGGCCCTGGAAGAGCTCCACAACCGCCGTCCCGACCGGGTCCTGGCCACCAACGTCGAATTCTGGGCGGCCATCGTCCTGGACTTCGCGGAGGTGCCGGCGCACATGTTCACCTCGATGTTCACCTGCGCCCGTACGGCGGGCTGGTCGGCGCACATCCTGGAGCAGAAGCGCACCGGCCGCCTCGTCCGCCCGTCCGCGCGCTACATCGGCCCGGGCCCGCGCGACCCGCGCGAGATCGAGGGCTACGCGGACATCGCACGCTGAGCCCGACCCGTACGGGTCCCGACTCCTCTCGTACGGGTCCGACTCCTCTCGTACGGGTCCCGACCCCTCTCGTACGGGTCCCGACCCCTCCGGGCCGGTCATCACGCGGGGCCGATCAGCGCCGCGTGATGCCGCTCGGAGAGCCGGTGACGCCGGCATACGGAACGTGACTGATCCACTTCGCCAGTATGCTGGGTCGGCTGCGGCACCCCCCACCATCTCCCGTCCCCACGCGGTGAGTTACGGCCTGCGGCGACCGATACGTCTTACGGCATGAGGATGAGAACTGGTGCTGATAGCGGGCCGCTACCGGCTGAGCGAGTCGATCGGGCGCGGGGGGATGGGGGAGGTCTGGCGGGCCCACGACGAGATGCTCGCCCGGCCGGTGGCCGTCAAGCTCCTGCTGCCCCAGGACTCCGACCCCACCGCCGCCCCCCGCTTCCGCCTGGAGGCGCAGACCGCGGCCCGGATCGACCACCCGAACGTGGTCGGCGTCCGGGACTTCGGCGAGTACGACAACCGGCTGTTCCTGGTGATGGAGCTCGTCCGGGGCGACAGCCTCGCCGGAGTGCTGTCGCGGTCCGGCGCACAGCCCGCCGAACGTGTGGCCCGTATCGCCGCCCAGGCTGCCGCGGGACTGGCCGCCGCGCACCGGCAGGGCATCGTCCACCGGGACATCAAGCCGGGCAATCTGCTCCTGGACGCCGACGGCACCCTCAAGATCGGTGACTTCGGCATCGCCCGCTTCCTCGACGACCCCGGCGCCGCGCTCACCGCCACCGGCCAGATCGTCGGCACGAGCCTCTACCTCGCCCCCGAGCGTGCCCTCGGGCAGCCGGCGGGCCCGGCCTCCGACGTCTACGCCCTGGGCTGCGTGCTCTACCAGCTGCTGACCGGCCGCCCGCCCTTCCAGGCCGACACCGCCGTCGCCATCCTGCACCAGCACCTCGACGCCGCCCCCGTGCCGCCCCGCGAGCTGGGTGTCCCCGGCCTCCCGCCCGCCTTCGAGAACTACCTGCTCGGTCTGCTCGCCAAGGACCCCGAGCACCGGCCCACCGCCCAGCAGGCCGCCGACTGGTTCGCCGACGGCGCCTGGCAGGGCCGCCCCGAGCCACTGCCCGACGCGACCTCGCCGTCCCGCCGGCCGCAGGTCGCCTCGGCGTCCGCCCCCGCTGCACAGCAGGTGGGCGAGACCAGCACCCCGACGACGTACATGCTTCCGTCCGCCCGGGGAACGGCGTCCGCCGGCCGTCGGCCGTCGGGGAGCGGGCCCCGGGCCGGGACACGACGCATCGCCGCCATGGCTGCCGCAGCGGTGCTCTTCGTGGCCGCGATGCTCCTCGGCATGCTGTGGTTCTCCCCCGACGACAGCGGGGCGGAGGGCACGAAGTCCGAGGCACCGCCGAGCCCGGGTGCCTCCGCGTCCCAGGAGCGGGACCCGCAGACGCAACGCGAGGTGCAGCAGGAGGACGACGGCGACGTGGACGATTGAGCCCTCGGGAAACGCAGACGACCCGCGAGCTCGGGTTCCTCCGCCGGGGCGGGGGAGCCGGCCGGACGTACCGGCGAGCTCGCGGGTCGGGTGACTGCTTGGGATTGGGCCGGCTGCACGCATCTGTCACGTGCTGGTCCGGCACCGCACTTGGTGGGGTGACGGGCCGCTAGCCCGCAGCCACCTCACGCGTCCGGTTTTCATACATCTGCCGAACCACCTCCCTTCTCGTGTGCCCACACACTAAGAAGCGGCTCGGCCCCGATCAACCACTTTTTTTCCTTGAACGCGTCTTCGCTGGTCACCTAGCGTTCCGTGCATGACAAATCAGGGGACCGTGCGGCAGGCGATTCTCAGTGGCTCCACCTTCGAGGAGCAGATCGGGTACGCGCGTGCCGTGGTCGACGGGGACTGGGTGCACGTGTCGGGCACGACTGGGTTCGACTACGCGACGATGACCATTTCCGAGGACGTGGTGGAGCAGGCCGAGCAGTGTCTGCGGAACGTGGGGGCCGCGTTGGCGGAGGCGGGGTGTTCGTTCGGCGATGTGGTGCGGGTGCGGTATCTGCTGCCGGACCGGGAGGACTTCGAGCCGTGCTGGCCGGTGCTGCGGCGGTACTTCGGGGAGGTGCGGCCGGCGGCGACGATGATGATGTGCGGGCTGGCCGATCCTCGGATGAAGATCGAGGTCGAGGTGTACGCCCGGCGGGGGAGCGGTGGCACCGATGTCTGAGCTGCGCATAGTGCCGGTCGACGGTGAGGCCATGCTTCAGGAGTGGCGGTACGTCCACAACGTGATCGTTCCGCCCGCGGCCATGGATCTCGGCGAGGTGCGCGAGCGCAGTGGGCGGTACCGCCTGCGGAACGCCTACGCCGGTGATGTTCTCGTGGGCTGTTCCACCGTGCGGCCGCCGGAGGGCGAGGAGGCGGTGGCGACGGTCATCGCGCGTGTGCTGCCCGAGCACCGGGGGCGCGGGTACGGCAAGGAGCTGTACGAGGACGGGCTCGCGCACGCGCGCGTGCTGGGCGCGAGGGCGATCGAGACCTGTGTGCTGGCCGTCAACGAGGAGGGGCTGCGGTTTGCCGCGGCGCGGGGGTTCGCCGAGATCGATCGGTATGTGCTGGACGGGGAGACCGATCAGTGGGTGGACCTGCGGCTGGAGCCGTCCACGTGAGTCCACGGCGGCTCGTACAACGATTCCTTCAATCTTGGGGAACACGGTGTGTGCTGTGTCACGTTCCAGTTAGATGATGGCAAGTGAGCGAACCGACGCGTCGTACGTGCGGACGCAGCTTGGCAGGGGGTCCAGGTGAGTGCTTCCCGGCGTAGTGGGACCACCGATGAGCTGGGGCCGGACGAGCCCGAGCGGGACGGTCCGCAGGGTTCGTCGGGCGGCTCGGGTGGTACGGAGGGTTCGGCGGGCGGGTCCGATCTGCTGGCCGCGCTGCTGGACGGGATGGACGCGGCTCTGTGCGCCTTCGACGCGGACGGGGTCGTGACCCATTGGAACCGTGAGGCGGAGCGGATCCTGGGGTGGAGTGCGGCGGAGGCCGTGGGGCGGCACGGGTTCGCCGGGTGGGCGGTGCGCGAGGCCGATGCCGACGAGGTCGAGGGGCGGCTGATGTCCGCCATGCAGGCTCCCGGGCGGCAGGTGCACGAGTTCGCGCTGCTGACGAAGGAGGGCGGGCGGGTTCTCGTCCGGACGCAGTCGGCGGCCGTACGGGGGCCGGACGGAAAGCCCGCCGGGGTGTACTGCGCCTTCAGCGAGGTGCATGCGCAGATCGATCTGGAGCGGTCGATCGCGCTGAGCGAGGCGCTGTTCGAGGACGCGTCGTGGGGCGTGGTGCTGGTCGACGCGGATCTGCGGCCGGCGGTGGTGAACGCGCATGCGGCGCGTGCGCTGGGTATCGGGCGTACGTCCGTGCTCGGGCGGCCGCTGGGGGAGTTGCTCGCGCAGGGCGTCGAGGAGTTGGAGAGCGCGCTCACGCATGTGCTGGCGGAGGGTGCGCCGCCCGCGCCGGCCGAGATCTGGGTGAGCGTGCGGACGCCGGAGGGGGAGCGGCGTCGGTGCTGGCGGTGCGGTTTCGTACGGCTGGCCTCGCCGCTCGCGGAGGAGCCGGTGCCGTTGGGTGTGGGCTGGCTCTTCCAGGACGTGACGGCGGCCAAGCAGGGGGAGCAGGAGGCGGCGCTGCTGCGGTTCCGGACGAATCAGCTGCATCGGGCCGCTCGGGCCGCCGCGGAGTGCGAGGACCCCGTGGAGGCGGCGACCGTCCATCTGGACTTCGCGCTGGCCGGGTTCGCCGATCACGCGCTGATCGACCGGGTCGCGGGCGGGGCGGTCGCGGATGCCGACGCGGGCGCTGCGGAGGCGGTACGGCTGGTCCGGGTCGCCGTGACGCCTTCCGGGGCGCCGGGGCCGAGTCTGCTCGGTGGGGAGGCCGGGCTGCCGGTGCGGTACGGGGAGGGGCATCCGGCGTTGCAGTGCGTGGCGCGGGCCGGGTCGGTGCGGGCCGACGCGGGGGATATGCCGGCCGATCGTGCGCGTGAGTGGGCGGTGGGGCGGCAGTGGCCCGCGGATGCGGTGCATGCGCTGTGTGCCGTGTTGCGGAGCCGGGGGCGGACGCTGGGGGTCGTCACGTTTCTGCGGGGCGCCGGGCGGAGTGCGTTCGAGCGGAGCGATGCGGTCTATGCGGAGGCCGTGGCGGTGCGGATCGCTGCGGCGTTGGACTTGGCGGGGGCGCTGGGCTCGGAGTGACGGGCGGTGCCGGTACGGGGCTCAGTACCCGTACGAGGTCCAGTACCCGTACGGGGTTCAGTGCTCGTAGAAGATCCGGTCGCCGTACCTCTCGAACACCTGGGCGTTCCAGTCGAGGCCGCCGTCCACGTTGCCGGAGCGCAGGAGCGGGGGCTCGATGCCGCGGGCGGCCAGGGAGGCGGCTGCCGTGGCCATGACCGCCTGGAGGAGGGCCGCGGTGACGACGGTGGAGGCGGAGGCGAACGGGGCCGGGATCGTGTCGAGGGTGAGTTCCGCGTCGCCGATCGCGATCTTCGAGTCGAGGACGATGTCGCAGTGGTCCCTGAGGTAGGTGCCCGAGGAATGGCGGGACTTCGTTTCCGAGGCGTAGGCCACCGATGTCACGCCGATGACCTTGATGCCGAGGGTGCGGGCGTGCATGGCCATCTCCACGGGCAGGGCGTTGCGGCCGGAGAGGGAGATGATGACGAGGGCGTCGCCGTCGCGGAGGGGGGAGCTGTCCAGGACGGCGCTCGCGAGGCCGTCGACGCGTTCCAGGGCGGAGCCGAGGGTGGCCGGCATGACGTCGACGCCCACGGCGCCGGGTACGGCGAGCAGGTTCATCAGGGCGAGGCTGCCTGCGCGGTAGACGAGGTCCTGGGCGGCGAGGGAGGAGTGACCGGCGCCGAAGGCGAAGAGGCGGCCGCCGGCGGCGACGGTGTCGGCGAGCAGGGTGCCGGCTGCCTGGATGTTCTCGGCCTCTTCGGCACGGACCCGCTGGAGCAGGCCGATCGCGGCGTCGAAGAACTGGTCGGCCGGCTTGCTGTCGCTCATGCGGGCCCTCCGGGATGGGTGTGGGGGTGGTGTGTCGCGGATCACCGTGCGGTCTGGACCACTGCGGTGTCAATACGACGTGCCTCCGGCGGGGGTGCGGGTGCACGGATGTGTGCTCGGGCCGCCTCTGTGCGTACGGGTAACCGGCTCGTTCCAACGGCGCGGCACGGTTGTCAGTGGTATCCGGCAGAATTGAGTGCAGGGCCAGCGCACGCGCCGTGGAGCTGTCTCGCTTCCGGCTGAGCTAATCGCAGAGCTAATCGAGGGGCACGTATGTCCGGACTGATCGACACCACGGAGATGTATCTCCGCACCATCCTCGAGCTGGAGGAGGAAGGTGTGGTCCCCATGCGCGCCCGGATCGCCGAGCGGCTGGACCAGAGCGGGCCGACCGTCAGTCAGACGGTGGCGCGGATGGAGCGGGACGGGCTCGTGTCCGTGGCGAGTGACCGGCATCTGGAGCTCACGGACGAGGGGCGGCGGCTGGCCACCCGTGTCATGCGCAAGCACCGGCTGGCCGAGTGTCTGCTCGTCGATGTGATCGGGCTCGAGTGGGAGCAGGTCCACGCGGAGGCGTGTCGCTGGGAGCACGTGATGAGTGAGGCCGTGGAGCGGCGCGTGCTGGAGCTGCTGCGGCATCCGACCGAGTCGCCGTACGGCAACCCCATCCCCGGCCTGGAGGAGCTCGGCGAGAAGGACGGCGCCGATCCGTTCCTCGACGAGGGCATGGTCTCGCTCGCCGACCTCGACCCGGGCGTCGAGGGCAAGACGGTCGTCGTGCGCCGGATCGGCGAGCCGATCCAGACCGACGCGCAGCTGATGTACACGCTGCGCCGGGCGGGCGTGCAGCCCGGCTCGGTGGTGAGCGTGACCGAGTCGGCGGGCGGTGTCCTGGTGGGCAGCGGTGGCGAGGCGGCCGAGCTGGAGGCGGACGTCGCCTCCCATGTGTTCGTCGCGAAGCGCTGATTCGTCGGCAGCTGTCCGTCTCGGGTTCTCCCGCGGGTAACTCCCGGTGCGGGAGCGGGAGTTGTGGCGATCTGCCGGACGCGTCGAATCCAAGATCCAGTGCGCCAAATCGCAGCGCTCCGACATTTCGCGTGCGAGGCTGTCGCGTGAGGCATATGAGCTGAGGGCTCTTGGCCGCGATCGACCGTGAGGCGATCGGGCCGGTGAGGGGGCGGGCGGATGTGCCGTGATCGTGGAGAGGGCCCCGGCGCCTGGTGGCGCCGGGGCCTGTCCTCCCCTGTGCTGACCCGGAGCCCCGAGCTCTCAGGGTCATTCCCCGCGGACCGTTTTCCCCGAGCGGCCCGCCTCCCGGTGAAGGTCTCCCCTCGGCAGTGGCGATCAATCCTTGAGGGGGGTCACTCGAATGAGGGGTGTTGGCCACAGAGACCGCTTTTTCGAATAAAGGTTCGATAGTCTGCGGGTGGCGGTGACGGGTCAGGCGGAGCGCGCGCTTCAGGTATGTGCGCATAAGATCACGTGAGACACACAGGACATGCACATCGCGTGCGAGGGCATCGACGCCGCGTGTGCCACGGACGGCGCGCGATGCTCGCGTGAGAGGCAGCAGATACGGCAGGCAGGACGCGGTTCACAGCATCGGCCGGCTCGAGCGGGAGCGAGCGGTCCGAGCGGAGCTAGGGGGGTGCCAGGACCAATGGCGCGGCGCATCGACGTGACCGGGAAGGGCGGCGTACGTCTCGCGGCCTGGGAGTTCGGCGACCCTCCCAAGACGGACCCCGCCAAAGAGCCCGACGGCCTGCCCGGCGTCCTGTTACTGCACGGCCTGATGGGCCGCGCCTCGCACTGGGCCTCCACCGCCCGCTGGCTCTCCGAACGGCACCGTGCCGTCGCACTCGACCAGCGCGGCCACGGCCGTAGCGAGAAGCCCGCGCAGGCCGCCTTCACGCGTGAGGCGTACGTCGACGACGCCGAGGCCGCCCTCGAACAGCTCGGCCTCGCCCCCGCCGTCCTCATCGGGCATGCCATGGGCGCGCTGACCGCCTGGCAGCTCGCCGCCAAGCGGCCCGACCTGGTGCGGGGCGTGATCATCTGCGACATGCGGGCCTCCGCGCTCGGCGCGGCATCGCAGCGGGAGTGGGCGGACTGGTTCAAGTCCTGGCCCGTTCCCTTCGCCACGCTTGCCGATGTGCGGAAGTGGTTCGGGGAGGACGACCCGTGGGTCGAGCGACCTAATCCTGCGCGGGGGGAGTTCTACGCCGAGGTGATGCAGGAGTACGAGGACGGGTGGCGGCCGGTGTTCGAGCCGGACCAGATGCTCGCGTCCCGGGAGACCTGGGTGTACGACGCGCACTGGGAGGAACTGGCGCAGGTGCGGTGCCCGGCGCTCGTCGTTCGTGGGCTCGACGGGGAGCTGGGGCGGGCCGAGGCGCAGGAGATGGTGCGGGTGTTGCCTCGGGGGGAGTATGCGGAGGTGGCCGATGCCGGTCACTTGGTGCATTACGACCAGCCCGAGGGCTGGCGCGCCGCTGTCGAACCGTTTCTTGAGGCGGTGCGGAGTGATGCCGGGCGCCTTTGAGCTCGGGGCTTTCTGCTCGATGGCGGCTGCGGGTGGTTCGTGGTTGATCGCGCAGTTCCCCGCGCCCCTTCAGCGGCGTTGCCGCCCACTGCGGCAGAAAGAACCGTCAGCCCTTGCTCACCGCCATGAGGATCTCCGGTAGGCGGGCCGCCGTCCGTGGCGCCGCCAGCCGCAGGCCCAGCCACGTGAGCGCCGCCCCGTACGCCCCGCCCAACGGCAGCAACAGCCGGCTCCACGCGTCCCCGTCCTCGCTGACGTTCAGCCAGATCGTGAGCGCGATGACCGGTGCGCACAGCAGGGCCGCCGAGACCATGCCGCCGAAGATCGAGATCCAGGCGAGGCCCGCCTGCCCGGGAGCGACGTTCTTGTAGCCCTCCTGGGGGATGGAGTACGGGAAGCGGGCCGACGTCCAGGCACCCGTCGCCAGCATCGCCCCGAGCAGGGCGAAGGACAGGCCCAGCGCCTCCGGCAGCCGCGGCCACTCGCCGAGCAGTGCCGTCGTCAGGACGGTCACGAGCGTGGCGTACGGCAGGGTGATCACCAGCAGGGCCAGGGCCCGGCCGCGCAGTTCGACGTAGGCGTCCCGCGGGGACGAGATCGTCATCGCGACCATCCAGAACGCGGAGGTGTCCTGGCCGAACTGGTTGTACATCTGGATGCCGAGCATCCCGGCGGCGAAGCAGGCGAAGTAGATCGAGCCGGTGCCCTGCAGGGCGTTGAACAGCGGCACGATCAGGCCGATCGCGAGCGAGGTCACCCAGGCCGCCTTGGTCTTCGGGTCGCGCCAGACATAGCGCAGACTGCGCTCCATGACGGTGCCGGTGCGGCCGTCCGGCAGAAGGCGGGCCAGTCCGGTCGAGCTCCGTTCCCGTACGGCGGCCTCGGTGGCCGCCTGGAGCGTCGAGCCGTCGGGGGAGGTCATCAGGCGCGTCAGATGGCGTGACCATACGGCGATCAGCGCCACCAACGCCCCCGCACTCAAGGCGAGTTGAAGACCACCGGTGCCGTACGACCCCTCGCTCACCGACTCCACTGCCCCGATCGCGGACGCCGGCGGCACCCACCGCAGCACATCCGCCCACGGATCGAGCCGGCCGAGCCCGGCCGAACCGAGCCGCTGTGCCCCGAAGTTCACGACCTGCGCCCCGATCGCGATGACCAGCCCGCTCAGTACGGCCAGATCGCGCCCCTTGCGGCTGGTCAGCAGCCGGATGTTGGCGGCGGCGACGGCCCGCGCCAGCGCCACGCACACCAGCAGGGCCAGGGCGACGCCGATGACACCGACCACCCAGGCCACCGCGCCGCGCGCGACCGCGATCACCGACCCCGTGAACAGGCACAGCGTGAACAGCGGGCCGATCCCCACCAGCGAGGCCGCGAGCAGGGCACGCACCAGCGGCCGGGGCCGCAGCGGCAGCATGACGAGCCGGGTCGGGTCGAGGGTCTCGTCCCCGCCCGGGAAGAACAGCGGCATCACGGCCCAGCCGAGCGCCAGCACCGCCACCAGCAGGACGACCACGGAGCTGGCGTGCGCGTTGCCGCGCAGCATGATCAGGCCGAGGAGCTGCAGCGCGGCGAAGAGGAACACCACGACGGCCGAGGCGACATAGGCGGCCCGCCGCCCCCCGGACTGCCGCAGCCCGTTCCTCAGCAGCGACAGCTTCAGCCGTACGACGACTCCTGTCACGTCCGCGCTCACCGGGCCCCGCCGCCCAGCCAGTCGAGATCGGAAACGGCGTCGCGGCCGCCCGCACCGACGAGTTCGAGGAACGCCTGCTGCAGCGAGGCCGCCTCGCCGCGCACCTCGGCGAGGGGTCCATGGGCCCGGATGCGTCCGGCGGCCATGACGGCGACCCAGTCGCACAGCGACTCGACGAGCTCCATGACATGGGACGAGAAGACGACGGTCGCGCCGGATGCGGTGTACCGCTCCAGGACACCCCGGATGGTCTGCGCGGACACGGGATCGACGCCCTCGAACGGCTCGTCCAGGAACAGCACTTCGGGATTGTGCAGCAGCGCGGCCGCCAGCCCGATCTTCTTGCGCATACCGGTCGAGTAGTCGACGACCAGCTTGTGCTGGGCCCCCGCCAGATCGAGCACATCGAGCAACTGGCCGGCCCGTTTGTCGACCTCGCCCCCGGGCAGCCCCCGCAACCGCCCCGAGTACGCGAGCAGTTCCCGCCCGGAGAGCCGCTCGAAGAGCCGCAGCCCCTCGGGCAGCACACCGATGCGCGCCTTGACCTCAACGGGGTCCCGCCACACGTCACGCCCGACGACCGAGACGGACCCCTGATCGGGCCGCAGCAGCCCGGTCACCATGGAGAGGGTGGTGGTCTTCCCGGCTCCATTGGGCCCGACCAGCCCGATGAACTTCCCCGCGGGCAACTCCAGATCAATCCCGGCAACAGCAACCTGCTGCCCGAACCGCTTCCAGAGCCCACGCACAGATACGGCCGACGTCATGCATGCCAACCTATGAGGGGGGCGGGGAACTGCGCGACAAGCCACAACGAACCCGCAGCCGCCAACGGCGCATGCGAGGCAGATCAGTAGGCGCTATCGATCCCGCCCGCAGGCATACGCAAGCGGCGAGATCAACTCCTCCGCATCCGGCAACCACCGATTGGCCGGCGTGGGCCGGCAGGCCCACTGCACAGCCCCCCGGGACCCGAACCGCGTAGGCGGCGCAGCCACATACGCCCCCTCGCCCAAGGTGACCAGATCGAGCGACGCCACCGACCACCCGAGCTTGCGTACCAGCTCCGGCACCTTCACCGAGGCCCCCGGCAACACGAAGAAGTGCATCCGCCCGTCCGGCGTCAACGTCACCGGCCCCAGCGACAACTCCATCCGCTCCATCCGGGCCAGCGCGAGGAACCCCGCGGTCTCCGGGACGGAAATCGCATCGAAGGTCCGCCCCGTCGGCAACAGGATCGACGCGTTCGGCTGCTTCTGCCACAGGCGGCGCGCGACCGTCGCGCTGCCCGTCGCCTGTGTCGCCCAGTCCGGGCGCGTGGCGTGCGCGCCGGGCGCGGGGCACGCGGTGTCGCCGCAGGAGCAGTGCTGCACGCCTTCGACGGCTTCCAGCCAGGTCCCGGGGAACACGTCCCAGTGGCGCTCCTCGGCATAGCGAACGGCGGTCTCCAGCAGCGTTTCGCCGCGCTGCTTGGGAATCTGTGCGGCTTCGGTGGCCGGGATCGTCTCTTCCACGCTCAACACAACTCCCGCACCCACCTCGGGTTACGGGGGTAGCGCGCGCGGGGGAGGAGCATTGATTCCTCATCTGGGGCGCATGGGTGCATGTGCGGGGGCGCGTGGGAGGAACCGTGGCCCGGGCTGGGTAGCCACCTGTGGGGTCGGCTTCCGCCTTTACCCCGGCAATCCTCGCAAGCCTCGCATTTTCGGTATGCCGACGGGGCATTGATCTTCACGGCCGGAACCTTGCGGTGCACAGCCAGTGCCCCGGGGCCCGGATTCGGTGGTGGAAGACACATCAACTCGGTGCGTGGGCAGGCACCGCAGCCACAGGGGGTACGCCATGGCCGCAAGGCCTCTCGTCGCGCGACAGCCGAACGAACGGCTGCAGGCGCTCATTCAGGAAGCGGGCTGCTCGAACGCCGGGCTGGCCCGCCGGGTCAACATGTGCGGCGCCGAGCACGGCCTCGATCTGCGCTACGACAAGACGTCCGTGGCCCGTTGGCTGCGCGGGCAGCAGCCGCGGGGCCGGGCGCCGGCGATCATCGCGGAGGCGCTCGGCCGCAAGCTGGGCCGTACCGTCACGATCGACGAGATCGGCATGGCCAACGGCAAGAATCTCGCGTCGGGCGTAGGCCTCCAGTTCTCGCCGACGGTACTGGGGGCCATCGAGCAGGTCTGCGAGCTGTGGCGGAGCGACGTCGGGCGCCGGGACTTCCTGTCCGGCTCGTCCGTCGCCGCGTCCGCGCTGGTCGAGCCCAGCCGCGACTGGCTGATCTCGTCGCCCGACTCACAGGTGGCGCGCTCGGCGGGGCCGCGCGTGGGGCAATCCGACGTGCAGGCCGTGCGTGCGATGACGCAGGCGCTCGTAGACCTTGATCACCAGTACGGCAGTGGGCATGTGCGGCCGGTCGTGGTGCACTACCTGAACAGTGTCGTCTCCGGGCTGCTGGCCGGGTCGTACCGGGAGGCCGTCGGGCGTGAACTCTTCGCCGCCGTCGCGCGGTTGACGGAGCTCGCCGGGTACATGGCCATCGACACCGGGCAGCCGGGGCTCGCCCAGCGGTACTACATCCAGGCGCTGCGCCTCGCGCAGGCGGCGGGGGATCGTGGATACGGCGGGTATGTGCTGGCCGCTTCCATGAGCCACCTCGCCGCGCAGCTCGGGAACCCGCGCGAGATCGCGCAGTTGGCGCGGGCGGCGCAGGAGGGGGCGCGGGGGCGCGTGACCCCGCGCGCGGAGTCGATGTTCTATGCGGCTGAGGCACGCGGGCACGCGTTGATGGGCGACGCGCGGGCCGCCCAGATGGCGTCCGGGCGGGCGGTGACCGCGCTGGAGACCGCGGATGCGGAGTCCGGGGACGACCCGGCCTGGATCGCGCACTTCGACGAGGCCTATCTCGCCGACGAGTTGGCGCACTGCCACCGCGACCTCGGCCAGGCCGAGGCGGCGGCGCGGCGGGCGGAGGAGTCACTGGCCGGGCTCCCGCAGACCAAGGCGCGGCGCCGGGCGATCGGCTATGTGCTGCTCGCCACAGCACAGGTGCAGCAGCGTGAGATCGAGCAGGCCTGCCACACCGGGCTGCAGGCCGTGGAACTCCTGGAGACCCTGCGCTCCAACCGGGGCGCCGAGTACCTGGAGGACTTCCAGCAGCGGTTGGAGCCGTACCGGGACGAGCCGGTGGTAAGGGAGTTCGGGGCGCGGCTGGACCTTCAGGCCGCGGCGTGAAACCACGGGGTGCCGGGGCGTGAACGGCAGGGAAATGAAGGCGTCGATGGGCAGGGGAGGGCGTATATAGCGGGTGGGGACCGGAGTGTTAGCGCGGTCACAGGGACGCACGTCACGTCCCGGGCTGCGTAGCACGGGGATCGGCGGAGCCGGTA
The DNA here is from genome assembly GCF_044465645.1 of Streptomyces sp. NPDC049627. Classification (NCBI taxonomy): domain Bacteria; kingdom Bacillati; phylum Actinomycetota; class Actinomycetes; order Kitasatosporales; family Streptomycetaceae; genus Streptomyces; species Streptomyces sp. NPDC049627. The sequence goes on from NZ_JBITLW010000006.1 coordinate 267,438, forward strand.
GCGTGAGCCGACGATTCACAAGGTCCCCCATTGGTAGGAGTCCCGGTGACGCAGAGTGGACAGGGCGAGGAGCCCTCGGCGCGGCCCGCGCGCGAAGGCATCGTGCTGCCCTCCGACGGTGGTGAGCCGCTGCTGCCGGGCATGACGGGCGGCGACCGGCCGATGTCGGTACCGGGCACGCCGCCGGCCGCACCCCCGCCCTCGGCACCGCCCGAGGGCCAGGCATGGGGCACCCCGTGGGGACCCGACCAGAACACGGCTCCGCCGCCGGCCGCCCCGGGTCAGCCCTACGGGGCGCCGTCCGGCCAGGCTTGGGGCGGGCAGGACCAGCAGCCGTATCAGCAGCAGCCGTATCAGCAGCAGACGCCGGGCCAGTGGAGCGCGGCGCCGGACGCCGCCGGGGGCGTGCCCTCCCAGCCGGCCCAGCCGCTGCCGCCGCAGGGCGCGGCCTACGGCGAGGGCGTACAGGGTGCGCGGCCGGGCACGCCGTCGTACGGGCAGGGCGCCCCTGCCGGGTCACCGATGCCCGCGCCGCAGCCGCCGTACGGGCAGAGCGGTCCGGCTTCGGCGCCGCTGCCGCCTGCGGGCGCGGGGGCGTACGGGGCGCCCGGTGGGAGCGCTCCGCTGCCGCCCGCCGCGCACGGCACGCACCATGCGCCCCTGCCGCACGCCGGTGGCGGTGGATTCGGTGCACCGTTGCCACCGGCCGACGAAGGCGCCACTCAGTACATACCGCCGGTCGGTGCCGCCCCCGCGGCTGCCGACGAGCAGGCCACCCGCTACATACCGCCCGTCGCTCCGGCCGGCGCGTCCCCGGCGTCCCCGGCGGACGAGGGGGCAACGCAGTACATCCCGCCCGTCGGGCCGGGGGCGTTGCCGCCCGAGGTGGCCGGCGAGAGCACGCAGATCCTGGGGCGGGCCCGGCAGGGAGGCGGCGTCGGACCGATGCCGTCGGCTTCCGGGCCCGACGCGGAGGCCACCCGGTACATACCGCCCGTGACCGGTCAGCCGAGTGCCCCGCCGCACGGCGGCCCGCAGCGGCAGCCGCTCTCCGACTTCGACAGCCTCTTCCGCAGCGAGCCGGGCGGCGAGTCCCCGGCCGGGGCCACCCAGCAGCTGCCGCGCTTCCAGCAGCCCCAACCGCCGCAGCAGCGCGGCCCCGGGCCGGGCTACTTCCCGCCCGGCCCGAACGACCCGCACAGCCCCTACGGCCCGGGCGACGACGACGGTGGCCGCGGCGGCCGTACGGGCTCCAGGCTGCCGCTCATCGCCGCCGTCGGTGTCGGTATCGCCGTGCTCGGCATCGGCGCGGGCGCGCTGCTCGCCGGTGGGGGCGGGGACGACGACAAGAGCGACAAGAACCAGCCCGTCTCCGCCACGGCCCCGGCGACCGAGGGTTCCGCCTCGCCGTCCGCCGACCCGGCCGAGCAGCAGGCGGTCGCCCTGGACAAGCTGCTCGCCGACAGCGGCAACAGCCGTACCGCGGTGATCAACGCCGTGGCCGCCGTGAAGTCCTGCGGCAACCTCGCCCAGGCCGCCCAGGACCTGCGGGGCGCAGCCAAGCAGCGCACCCAGCTGGTCACCGACCTCTCCAAGCTCTCCGTCGACAAGCTTCCGAACCACACCGCGCTGACCACCGCGCTGACCAAGGCGTGGCAGGCGTCGGCGTCCGCCGACAACCACTACGCGGCGTGGGCGGACCAGGTCGCCGGCAACAAGAAGAAGCTCTGCAAGGGCGGCCAGGCCCGCGCCACCGGCCAGACCCAGGCCGGCAACCGCGACAGCGGCACCGCCAGCCAGCAGAAGAAGACCGCCGCCCAGCTGTGGAACGCGATCGCCGGGAAGTACGGCCTGACGGAGCGTCAGCCGACCCAGCTGTAGGGCGGGCCGGGCGGTCAGTTCAGGTCGGCGTTCTCCAGGGTCCTCGTCACGTCGATGAAGCCGTTGCGGGCCGCCACCAGCCGGCCGTCCCGCACGACCTGCAGCGTCACCTTGCGGTTGGCCAGGCGGGGGAAGCCGACGGAGGCCAGGACGTCCCGGAACTTCCACTGGAGGGTCGGGGTGAGCCCGCCCGTGGAGACCTTCAGGCCCCGGTCCAGCGCCTCCGCCACGGAGTCGGAGGTCACCTCCCGGTCGCCGAGCGACTCGACGACCTTCTTGAACACCGTGTACGCGATCCACGTGGTCTGCACGCCGGCGTCCGCGGGGTCGATGCGGTTGTCGCCGAAGGCCTCCTCGCTGATCACCTTCTTCATGGCGTCCCAGTGCGGATCGCTCGCCACGGGGTACCAGCCGGTGATGTACGACCCCTCGTACGGGCCCGACGCCCCGCCGTTGGCGTTGATCACGGTCTGGTCGACGCTGCCGAGGACGGTGGCCGTGCGTACATCGGTGTGGTCCTGCCGGGCGCGCCGGAAGGAGTCCATGAAGGTGGTGGTGCGGTCGCCGAGGGCGGGCACCACACAGCCCGTTCTTGCCGGGTCGGTGGCGGCGTGGCCCAGCGCCCGCTCCGACTGCCCGCTGTACTCGGTGGCGTCCTCCTCGGCCAGCTGGTCGGCCGCGGCCGGGTGCCCGCCCGCCCTGAGGCCGGAGTTGATCAGGGGCGGCAGCTCGTCGCCCGCGATGCTGTCGGGGCGGACCAGCGCGACCGGGCCGCACCTGCGGGCCAGCTCCTTGCCGAGGCCCGCCAGCAGGGTGGGCTGACCGCCGTTGACGGGGTAGGAGAGCGGGCTGGTGAACTCGGCGTTGGTGACGCCGTAGCCGCCTATGTACGGGATGCCGGCGCCCTCCAGAGAGGGCAGGAAGGTGTCGCCGAACTGGCTGTAGGAGCCGACGACCGCCACGACGTTCTCGTCGACCGCGCGCTCGGCGCACTTCGCCGCGACGACGCTGTCGTTGCGGTCGTTGCAGGTGAGGACCTTCAGCTCGCGGCCGTCGATGCCGCCGTGGGCGTTGATCCAGCGGGCGTACGCCTGGGCGAAGGCGGGCATGCCGGGTTTGTTGGTGGCCTTGGTGTCCTCCGGCGCCCAGGTCATGACGGTGATCGGGCCATCCCCGGAACCCCCCGTGGCACCGGGGATGACCCCGCATCCGACCGCGAGGGACGCACACGCCACCAGGGCTGCCGCGGCACGGGCCGTACGCGCGGAAGGCCGGACGGGCCGGTTGGTGATCGTGGGGAGGACGGTGCTGAGGATGCGTCGCCTGCCGGTCATGGCTATGCACGATTCCGCCACACTGCTAACCCGAGCGTGACCCTTGGTTATCCTTCGGTAGCGAGAAGGTGAATTACGGGGGTCGGTGAGGCTCGCGCGAGGGGGAACGTACGATCGATGACCGTGCAAGGTTCGGATAGCTCTTCCCGTCGCGGCCGTCGCTCATCCACCATGGGCGGCATGCCCGTAAACGACATGCCGTGGTGGCGCTGGCGCAGCAATGTGCGCTCGGCGCTGCACATGCTCTCCGATCCGGTGTTCCAGCGGGACGTCTGGCTGGCCGGCGTCGAGGGGTACGGCGACGTCACCGACGCCGTGTACCGCCTGGTCGAGGACACCTGGCTGGACAACTGGTCCGCCGAGAAGTACGTCGGCACCATATTCCGCGACTCGCAGGAGGGGGCCCTCGTGGACACCGCCGTCCTGCGGGTGCTGCGGATCATGCACCAGGTCGGCCCGGACGCGCCGGTCTCCGCCTACCTGGAGAACCAGGGGTGGCCGGAGGCGGTGCGGGCGGCGCGGGACGCGCATGTCCGGATGGCCATGGCCGACGGCGAGGACCCGGACGCACCGCCGCGCACGCTCGAGGTGCTGCGGATCATGACGCGGTCCGCGTAAGCGGTCCGCGTAACGGGACGCCTGTCCACCGGGGGCGTCGGATATGGGACCCTGTGCTGCATGAATGAGCAGTCCACCCGAGCCGCGGTCCCTTCCGACCAGTACGTCCTCACGCTCTCCTGCCCCGACAAGCAGGGCATCGTGCACGCCGTGTCGAGCTACCTCTTCATGACCGGCTGCAACATCGAGGACAGCCAGCAGTTCGGCGACCGCGACACGGGACTGTTCTTCATGCGCGTCCACTTCTCGGCGGAGGCGCCGGTGACGGTGGACAAGCTGCGGGCGAGCTTCGCGGCGATCGGGGACTCCTTCCAGATGGACTGGCAGATCCATCGGGCCGAGGAGAAGATGCGGGTCGTGCTGATGGTCAGCAAGTTCGGGCACTGCCTGAACGACCTGTTGTTCCGGGCCAGGATCGGCGCGCTTCCTGTGGAGATCGCCGCCGTGGTGTCCAACCACACCGACTTCGCCGAGCTCGTGGGGTCGTACGACATTCCCTTCCACCACATTCCGGTGACGAAGGACAACAAGCCGGAGGCCGAGGCCCGGCTCCTTGAGCTCGTGCGCGAGGAGAACGTGGAACTGGTCGTTCTCGCCCGGTACATGCAGGTGCTCTCCGACGACCTGTGCAAGCAGCTCAGCGGGCGGATCATCAACATCCACCACTCGTTCCTGCCGAGCTTCAAGGGTGCGAAGCCGTATCACCAGGCTCATGCCAGGGGTGTCAAGCTGATCGGTGCCACCGCTCATTACGTCACTGCCGACCTCGACGAGGGGCCGATCATCGAGCAGGAGGTCGAGCGGGTCGGGCACGACGTCACGCCGGATCAGCTGGTGGCGATCGGGCGGGATGTGGAGTGCCAGGCGCTGGCTCGGGCGGTGAAGTGGCATGCCGAGCGGAGGATTTTGCTGAACGGGCGGCGGACGGTGGTTTTCGCCTAGTAGCTCGGTTCACCTGTTGTCGGGCGACTGCGGGTTGTCTGTGGTTGATCGCGCAGTTCCCCGCGCCCCTTGGAGGTCGGTCCACTGGACGTACCTTTAGGGGCGCGGGGAACTGCGCGACCAGCCCCCACGCACCCGCAGCCGCCCGCGACGGAGAACTGCCCCCTACATCCGGCTCAAGCTCGCCGCCGCGAACAGCACATCCCTGATCGCCTCCCGGTCACCCAGCTGCCCGGCGGCAGCCTCCTGCGGCGAAACATGGCCGGCGGCCAATCGGCAGAACTCCCCACCATCCAGGGCGATATGGGCCACCTCATGCTCCGCGGAGCCCACCGCCGCCGGTGAGTCCAGCGGGATCAGCCACTCCCCACCACCAGAGCCCTCGATCTCCAGGCGCAGGCTGCGGCCGGGCTCCCCGGCAGGGACCAGGTGGCGGTAGGGACCCGGCGAAGGCGCCGCCAGGCCCGCGCGGCGGCGGGCCGCCAGGACCGTGGGGAGCATACGGGCCGCCAGGGCGACCATCTGGTGCAGGTCGCTGCCGGACGGCGGCTCGTACGGGTAGTCCACCGCCTCGGCGATGTCCTCCGCGTGCACCCAGCACTCGAAGGCGCGGTCCAGCATCGCGTCGTGCAGCGGCAGTTCGAAGTCGCCGTACGGCACGGACAGCCCGCCGGTGCCGCCGCCCGTGAAGGACACGGTGCGCACCAGGTCGTGGGTCTGCTCGCGCCAGGGCGTCCGGACGGCGCGCGTCGGCGGGTAGTGCGAGGCCCGCCAGTACGCCTCCGTGCGCGCCGACGGGGTCGGCCGGTCCGCGGTCACGTCGCCCATCGGGTCGTCCAGGCCCAGCGCGACCGCCACCAGCCCGTCGACCGTCATCAGATGCGCGATGACCCCGGCGACGGTCGTACGACGGCTCGTCGGCTCGTCCTTCTCGAACCACCGCAGCCGCACCGGCGCATGCCACTCGGCGTCGCCGAAGTCCTGCAGCAGGGCGTCGAGGCGGGCGGTCTCGGCGTCGTACGGCGTAGCCCACTCGGGCACCGGGATGCGTGGCGGGCGCCGCTCCAGGCAGCCCTCCAGGACGCGGGTGCGCAGGGAGGGGTCCAGGTCGAGGGTTTCGGAGGGGTGCAGCAGGCCGACGGCCTCGCGCAGCCGGCGCGCCTCGTCGGCGCAGAGGCCGCAGGTGCCGAGGTGCTCCTCGACGGCCGCCGTCTCCTCCGGCGAGCAGGCGGCCAGCGCCCACGCTCCGAGGAGCGACTTCAGGACCCGGTGTTCGAGGACGAGCGGGGGGCGGCGCGGTGCCGGGTCGGCGAGGTCTGCCAGGTCGAGGTCCTCCAGGTCGGGAAGGGGGCGTCCGGTGTCCTCGACGGAGGCGCGGGGCAGCGGTATGCGGGGTGGCTGGTCCGGGCCCGGCTTCGGGGCGGCGGGGTCGTGACCGTCGCCGTGACCGCTGTTCATGTCGTCGGCTCCGCGGGTGGGGCCCTCGGGGCCGTGATCGTTCTTGTCCCGGTCCTTGTCTCGGCCCTTGTCCTTGTCTCCGTCCTTGTCCCTGTCTCCCTCGGGGCCCTCGTGCTCGTCGTACACCTCGAACCGTCCCGCCTCGTTCACACCGCACCCCCGTATCCCGGCGGCGCCCCCGGGGCGGCTCCGGCGTCGTGGGCCGTGGAGAGCAGTTGCAGGCCCAGTCGGAGGCGGCGGCGGGCCTCGTCCTCGGTGACGCCGAGGTCGGCGGCGGTCTGGCGGTAGTCGCGGCGCTGGAAATAGGCCAGCTCCAGGGCGGCGCGCAGCGGGACCGGCATGGACTGGACGATGTAGTCGGCGCGGGCGGCGACCGCGGCGTGCCGCACCTTGCGCTCCAGTTCCTCGGTGGAGCCCTGCCCGGCCTGCACGAGGGCGGCGGTCTCGGTGGCGCGCAGCCGCTGCACGGCGAGGCGGCGGGTCAGTGCCGCGACCCAGGAGCGCAGCGGGCCCTGCTTGGGGTCGTAGGTGTCCGGATGCTCCCAGACGTGGGCGAAGACATCGCGGGTGAGGTGGTCGGCGGCGTGCTCGTCGCCCAGCACGGTGTGTGCGAGGCCGTGCACGAGCGAGGCGAACCGGTCGTAGAGCTCGCCGAGGGCGGCCGCCTCCCCACGCACGAGCCGCTGCTGCATCTTGCGGTCCCAGCGGGGCGGTGCGTCCTTCGTCGCCATACGGCCCCTCTCACCGGTCCGTCCTGCCCAGCCTGCGTCCTCCGTCTCCCCGAATGTAGTCGGCACGTCCGACAGCGCACGCCCCTTTGTCGCAAAGTGCGCCCCTTGAAGAGTCATGGCTGGTGACGCACCTCGCACTCGTGATAGAGGGCCTCGCATCCGACCCGCATCCGACCCGCGTCCGACCCGCATCCGACCCGCGTCCTCCCTCGCGTCCGGTCGGTTACCCGGCCGTCGCGTGATCAGACACGATCGAACAGGATCGAATGCGATTGAAACAAGCCTTTTCTGATCGCCGACCGTTTTCTGGAAGGTGTTTCAGGGAACAGCCGCTGGGCAGCCGCGCTGCAAGGAAGCGTAGGAGTCGCTTCCGTTTCGGCGAGTCCGGCGAGCGAGGGGCGTGGTGGTGACGTTGAAAGTGACCGGCGGCGAGCGCGGCGACTGGGCCGTGCTCCAGGTGTCGGGCGAGCTGGACCTGGTGACCTCGCCGGCGCTGCGCCAGCACGTCCATGACGCGGTGGCCGAGGGACGGCACAGCCTCGTCCTGGACCTCTCCGAGGTCATGTTCTGCGACTCCAGCGGCGTCGGCGTCCTCATCGCCTCGCGCCGCCTGATCCGCTCCTGCCAGGGCAGTCTGCGGCTGATACTTCCGGCGCAGGGCGCGGCGGAGGGGTCGCACGTCAACCGGGTCCTGGGGGCGCTGGGGGTGCGCCGGCTGTTCGACGTCTATCCGGACGTCGCGGCGGCGGTCGCGGAGGACGCCGGGCCGCTGTCGGCCTGACCGTCCCCGATTCCTCTGCAAGTGCCACACCGTTGTCCCAAAATTCCCCCGGTCTTGGCACAACCGCCGCTTTCTCGCGCCCGCACGGCTCCCGCCGTCGTACGCTCCGTGCGAGATACACCCCACGTGACGTAAGGCGGCCCGATAAGACATGGTCAGCAGCGAGTACGAACGCAGGATCGCCGCCCGGTTCGCCACCTTCGACCAGGACGGCAACGGCTACATCGACCGCGAGGACTTCAGTACGGCGGCCAAGGCACTGCTCGCGGAGTTCGGCGTCGCCGCCCGCTCCGACAAGGGCCAGGCGCTGTACGGCGGCGCCGAGGCGTTCTGGCAGGGCATGGCCGGGATCGCGGACCGTGACGGCGACCAGCGCATCACCCGCGAGGAGTTCGTGAACGGCGCGGTCAAGCGGCTGCGCGACAACCCGGACCGGTTCGCCGAGATCGCCCGCCCCTTCCTGCACGCCGCCCTCGACCTGGCCGACCCCGACGGCGACGGAGCCGCCACCGTCGCCGACACCGTGCGCGTGCTCGTCTGCCTCGGCGTCCAGGAGGACGTCGCCCAGGCGGCCGCCGCGGGCCTCGACCCGGACGGCGACGGCAAGGTGGCGGAGGGCGAGATCGTGACCGCGTTCGCCCGCTACTTCACCGTGCCCGAGTGACACCTGCTCCCGAGTGACCCCTATGCCGTTCCCGAGAAGCGCTCCCGGAGCTTGTACTTGAGCACCTTGCGCAGGGTCTCGTTGCGCGGAAGGGCGTCCACCACCTCCAGTTGCTCGGGCAGCTTGTGCGTCGACAGCCCTTCCCCGCGCAGGTACGACGTCAGCCCCTCCAGGGTCAGCTGCGCCGCGCCCTCCGGCTGCTCCACGACAGCGCAGACCCGTTCGCCGCGGTCCGCGTCCGGCAGCCCGATCACCGCCACGTCGCCGACCGCCGGATGCCGGTGCAGCAGGTCCTCGATCTCCTTGGCCGAGACGTTCTCGCCCTTGCGGATGATCACGTCCTTGAGGCGGCCGGTCAGCACCAGATGCCCGCTGTCCGTCAGATACCCGAGGTCACCGGTGCGCAGGAAGCCCTCCTCGTCGAAGGCCGCCGCCGTCTGTGCCGGATCCAGATAGCCCCGGCACACCGCCTCCCCGCGCAGCCGCACCTCCCCCTCCACGATCCGGATCTCCATCTGCTCCGGCGGCCGCCCCTCCGTCGTCGCCAGGTTCTCCGCGGTGTCGTCCGGCGCCCCCATGGTGATCATCGGCACCTCGGTCATGCCGTACCCGTGCGTGAGCTGCACCCCCATCTCGCGGACCACGGCGTGATAGAGCTCCGGTGGCTTCGGCGCTCCGCCGCCCGCCAGCAGCCGCAGGGACGGGACGGCCTTCCCGCCGCCCGGCTGCCTGCGCTGCTCGTTCAGGAACATCGAGTAGAAGGCCGTCGACCCGCCGGCGATCGTCACGCCGTGCCGGCGGTACCCCTCCAGCGCCTGGGGCAGCGCGAACTGCTCGAACATCACCGCGGGGAAGCCGTACAGCAGCAGCATCACCATGTAGTCCGGGCCGCCTATGTGGGCGTACGGGAAGGCGATGGACCCGATGTCGTCGGCCCTCGGGCGCAGTGCGTGCGCCAGGCAGGAGCCGCCCGCGATCAGCGAGCGGTCGGTGTGCAGGACGCCCTTGGGGTCGGACGTCGTCCCCGAGGTCCAGTAGATCCAGCGCACCGAGGTGCCCTCGGCGGGCGGTGGGGGCAGCACGGACGGATCGCCGTCGGGCAGGGTGCCGTACGCCTCGAAGATCCCCTTCGCGCCCAGTCGCCGCGCCATCTCGGTGTGGTCGAAGCCCCGCCACTCGCCCGGCACCGCGAAGAACTCCGCCTTCGACTCCCGCAGCGCGAAGCCGACTTCGCGGTCCCGGTAGAACGGGATGACCGGTGACTGGACGGCGCCCAGGCGGGCCAGCGCGAAGGACAGCAGGGCCGTCTCGATGCGGGTGGGCAGCTGCCAGGCGACGACCGTGCCGGGACGTACGCCCATGTCGTACAGGCCGGCCGCCACGCGCTCGGCACGCGCGCGTAGAGCGCCGAACGTCAGTGAGCGGTCGTCCTGGAGGAGGACGGGACGGTCGGGGGTCAGCTCGGCACGGCGTGCGACCAGTTCCCAGAGTGTGCGTGTGGAACCCAGGGCGTGTGCGGTCTCGTTCACGACAACCCCCTCGCATGCTGACGGTACGTCAGATCGTGCGGAGAGCGTAGGGCTCGGCGCCTTGCCGGTCCAGGGGTGCGGGGCTAGCCTGCCGGTAAATCTGACGAACCGTCAGGGGGTGGGATGGACCTCACGGACACGCCCGAAGAGGAGGAGTTCCGGGCGCGCTTGCGGGAGTGGCTGGGCAAGGCGCTTCCGGCGCTCCCGCCGAAGCCGTCCCCCGACGACTGGCCGGGGCGCCGCGCCTACGACCTCGGCTGGCAGCGCAGGCTGTACGACGCGGGATACGGCGATGTCCACTGGGGCTCCTCCCCGGCCGTCCGCCTCATCTTCCTGGAGGAGACCGAGAAGGCCGGCGCGCCCTATGTCGGCGCGGGCTTCGTCGGGCTGCTGCACGCGGGGCCGACCATCGCCGCCGAGGGAACCGCGGAGCAGCGGGCGCGCTGGCTGCCGCCGATCCTGCGCGGCGACGAGGTCTGGTGCCAGGGCTTCAGCGAACCGGACGCCGGCTCCGACCTCGCGGCGCTGCGCACGCGCGCGTGGCGGGACGGTGACGACTATGTGGTGAGCGGATCCAAGATCTGGACCTCCCACGCCGAAGTGGCCGACTGGTGCGAGCTGTTGGTGCGCACCGACCCCGAGGCGCCCAAGCACCGCGGCATCAGCTGGCTGGCCATGCCCATGGACGCGCCGGGCATCACCGTACGGCCGCTGAAGACCCTCGCCGGGTCGGCCGAGTTCGCCGAGGTGTTCCTGGACGAGGTGCGGGTGCCGGTCGCCCACCGGGTCGGGGACGAGAACGACGGCTGGCGCGTGACGATGGTGACCCTGTCCTTCGAGCGCGGCACGGCCTTCGTGGGCGAGGTCGTCGCCTGCCGGCGCGTGCTGCGCGAACTCGCCGCAGAGGCCCGTAGGAACGGCCGCTGGGACGACCCGGAGCTGCGGCGGCGGCTGGGCCGGCTGAACGCCGAGTTCCGGGCGCTGTGGCGGCTGACGCAGTGGAACGTGAGCGAGGCCGAGCTGACGGGCGGGGTGCCGGGGGTCGGGGGTTCGGTTTTCAAACTGAGGTATTCGCACGCCCGCCAGGAGCTCTATGACGCCGCGGCCGACGTCCTCGGGCCGGAGTCGCTGGACCTGGACCGGCCGTGGGTGCTCGACCGGCTGTCCTCGCTGTCGTACACCATCGCCGCCGGAACCTCGCAGATCCAGCGGAACATCGTGGCCGAGCGGATCCTCGGGCTGCCGAAGGGGCGGTGACCGATGCGTTTCCAACTGACCGAGGACCAGCGGGCGTTGCAACGGGGGGTGCGCGAGCTGCTGGCGCGGCGCTTCGGCCGGGAGGCGCTGCGGGCCGCCGTCGACGAGCCCGGCCGCCTGGACCGGACGCTGTGGCGGGAGCTCGGGGCGGCCGGGTTCTTCGCGCTACGGCTCCCGGAGGCGCGGGGCGGCGTCGGACTCGGGATGCCCGAGGCGGTGTTGGCCTTCGAGGAGGCGGGGCGGGCGCTGTTGCCCGGGCCCCTGGTGGCCACGCATCTCGCGGCCGGGGCGGTGCCGGGAGCGGCCTCCGGGGAGACGGTCGTGACCGCCGTCGGCAACGGGCTGGTGGAGTGGCTCACGGAGGCGGACGTCGTACGGGGGGACGCGGCGGGGGCCGTGCCGCTGCGGTCGGTCGATCCGCTGACGCCCGTGCACCGGGTTCCCGTGGCCCGCGACGTGGACCCCGTCGCCGTACTCCTCACCGCGGCCGAACAACTGGGCAGCGCCACACGCGCGTGCGAGCTGGCCGTGCAACACGCCCGGACCCGTGAGCAGTTCGGGCAGCCGATCGGCGCCTTCCAGGCGGTGAAGCACCTGTGCGCGGAGATGCTGGTCCGCACGGAAACGGCCCGCGCCGCCGTCTACGCGGCGGCCGTCACCGCCGACCGGGCCGACATCGACTCCGCCCGGCTGCTCGCCGACCAGGCGGCCCTGCAGGGCGCCCGGGACTGCCTCCAGGTGCACGGCGGCATGGGGTTCACCTGGGAGTTCGAGGTGCACCTGCATCTGAAGCGCACATGGGTGCGGACACACCGTGCGGGCACTGTCACGGAGAGTGAGGAGAGGTTGGCCGCCGGGCTTCTCGCCGAATCGACCTGAAGGCGCCTGGTCTGCTAAATCGCCGATCCCTGTCGCTCGGATGTCGCGGATTGTGGCATACCGGAATTACGGAGCGTTGATATCGGGTTGTGTCCTACGCGTGACTCGTCACGGCCTGGAGTCGGCGGTCCGCTCCGGTACCTTGTGTGAGATGCGAGTGGTTCCGAGCACGAGCCATGCCGGAGTTGCCCTTGAGGTGACTCCGGATCCGGCGGTGCGCGCCGTTTCTCGCAGGGCGAGAGGGCTTTCTGCCCCCGCCTGTTCGACTCTCCATGACAAGCGTCGCACAGTATGCCGCACGGGTACTCCTTCGCGCTGGAATATGCCCGAAGCGCTTGTTGGGGTGACTGTACGTCAACCATGCTGTCAGCTAAGGGATTCACGTTCTGTGACCCTGGCTTTGGCCATTGTTCTGGCCATGAAAAAAATGGCTAGGATCGTGGCCCTCGTGAGGCGCGGGGCTATGTGTCCGCCGGTTCGGATGGTGTGAACGGTGCAGGTGCTTCAAGTGCAGCTGGAGATCCGGCCCGACCCCGCTGAGGTGGGGCGAGCCCGGCGGTGGGCCCGCTCGCGGCTCGCCGGGTCCGGGATAGGGGTCGATGAGCCGCTCGCCGAGACGCTGATCCTGCTCGTCTCCGAGCTTGTCACCAATGCCGTGGTGCACACCGGTTGTCCGGCCGTACTGAGGCTGTCCCTGCCCGGTGTGGCCCAGGAGTGCGCCACCGTACGGCTCGAGGTGGCCGACCGCAGCGACCGGGCACCGGTGCCGCGGTGTGCCGACGGTGACGCGACGGGCGGCCGGGGCCTCGCGCTCGTCGACGGTCTCGCGGACCGCTGGGGCTGGAGCTCCGAGGGCGCCGGCAAGCGGATCTGGTGCGAGCTGGACCGCGCCGCGGAGGCGGAGGGCTCCGCTTCCGCCTACGGCAGCGGGGCGTCGGCGTACGAGGGGCTGGCGTACGAGGCGGTGTGAGGCGGTCTGGCGGGCGCACGGCTCGGCAACTCCGCCGGGTTCGGTGCACGGTTGCAGAAAGCGCTGTCTCCTCTGCTCGGGCCAGGCACTGGTGCGCCCGGGCATGCTTCTGTGCGCGCCCGCTGCAAATAGGGCTTAAGTAACAAATCCCCGGGTGGGTGTTGACGCGACGTGTCCGGTTGATCACGCTTGTGGTCAGCGATTCGCCGCGAGGGGACGACGAGGGTTTCGGTGACGGAAACCCTTGCCGAGTGTGGGTCGTGATTCGGCGTCGGTTCTCTCAGGGGCAGGGGGAGAAGGGGACCGGGGCGGGTACGCCGGAGTCGGATGGCGGCGCGGTGCCGTGCTCGGGGCGGTCACTGCCGCGCCGCCAGCCGACCTCGCTTCGGAACGTCAGAGCACGGCCACGGGTGCCACGGGAGTCCCCGTGCCGCCGACGAAGGGCTCGGGCATCGCGGACAGCAGGAATGCGTAACGGCCCTCTTGTCCACAGGCTGTGGACAACTCTTCGAGATTCCAGTTCTGGCCCTGGAGCATCCCCATCTCCACCAGGTCGAGCGCATGCACGGGCAGCCACAAATCCTCTGTCTCGGGCGGAAATATCTCAAACGTGAGGGTGTCGTTCGCCACGGCCGCCACATCGCGCGCGTGGAACCACTCGGGCGTACGGATGGACAGGCCGGGCGAGGGGTAGCCGTACGCGTGCTTGTCGCCGGCGAGGTACACCTGGATCTGCCCCGTCCGTACGAGCACGACGTCACCGGCACGCACGCGCGTGCCCGCGAGTTCCTCCGCCGCCTCCAAGTCCTCCGGGGTGACCGCGTGCCCGCCGTCGAGTCGTGTGACGCCACGCGCGCGTGCCACGTCCAGCAGGATCCCGCGCGAGACGATGTGCCGGGCTTTGTCGATGCCGCTGAACTCGGCGCCGCCGTGCGGGGTGATGGTGCCGGCGGGGCGGCCGTTGTAGAGGCGGCCCGAGTGCGAGACATGGGTGAGCGCGTCCCAGTGGGTGGCCGCCTGCAGGCCCATGGTCACGATGTCGTCGCTGCAGGCGACGGTTCCCGGGCCGAACAGCTCCTGGTTGATCTGCACCATGGCGTGCAGCGGGTTGACGCGCCCGGGGATCATCCCGGTCTGGACGCCGTCCTGGTGCAGGGGGAGGGCGAGGGGAACGCGGTGACCGGTGCGGACGCAGGCGGCCGCCTCGCGGACCACCTCCTCGGTGATCAGGTTGAGCGTGCCGATCTCGTCGTCGGAGCCCCAACGACCCCAGTTGTTCACGCGCTTGGCGATCTCGTGGAACGCGTCCGGCAGTGACATGAGTCCTCCCCGGGGCTTGTCTCCGCGTATCTGACGGGTCGTAGAATCGAGTTCGAATCTAACGGACCGTCAGAAACTGCGGGAAGGGGCCGGGGCATGGGGAACTTCTTGGCAGGCAAGGTCGTCGCCGTGACGGGTGCCGGGCGGGGGATCGGGCGGGCGGTGGCGTTGGCCGCCGCGGCCGAGGGGGCCCGGGTGGTCGTCAACGACTACGGGGTGTCCGTGGACGGCGTCTCCCCCACGAGCGAGGTCGCCGAGGGCGTGGTCAAGGAGATCGAGGCGGCGGGCGGGGAAGCGGTCGCCGTGGCGGACGACGTGTCGACGATGGCGGGCGGGCAGCGGGTCGTGGACGCGGCGCTGGCGGCCTACGGGCGGATCGACGGGGTCGTGTGCGTCGCCGGGATCCTGCGGGAGCGGATGCTGTTCAACATGACCGAGGAGGAGTGGGATCCGGTCGTCGCCACGCACCTGAAGGGGACGTTCACGGTGTTCCGGGCCGCCTCCGCGGTGATGCGGAAGCAGGGGGCGGGGGCCTTGATCGGGTTCACCAGCGGGAATCACCAGGGGTCGGTCTCGCAGGCCAATTACAGCGCGGCGAAGGGCGGGATCATCTCGCTCGTGAGGAGCGCCGCGTTGGGGCTGCACAAGTACGGGGTGACCGCGAATGCGGTGGCGCCGGTGGCCCGTACGCGGATGTCGGCGAACGTTCCGGTGGAGTTGGCGGAGATCGGGGAGCCGGAGGACGTCGCCGCGCTCGTGGTGTACCTGCTGTCCGACGGGGCGAAGGAGCAGGGCATCACCGGGCAGGTCTACACGGTCGCCGGGCCGAAGATCGCGGTGTGGGCTCAGCCACGGGAGCTGCGGGCGGCGTACGCCTCCGGCGGGTGGACGCCGGAGACGATCGCGGAGTTTTTGCCCGGGTCGGTGGGGGTGGATCCGATGCCGATGTTGGAGCGGGTGGAGGCGATGCGGAGGGCTGCCGCCGAGGGGGCGCGACCTAACGCCTGAGAGCTCGGGGGAGTCGGTTCCACGGCGGCTGCGGGTTGGTCGTGGCTGGTCGCGCAGTTCCCCGCGCCCCTGAGGTTGGAGACCTGACCGTCGCTTAGGAGGATGCCGTGGACTTTGGATTCACCGCTGAAGATGAGGCGTTTCGGGCGGAGGTCAGGGCGTGGCTCGCCGAGCACGCCGAGACCGGTCAGGATCGCCGCGTGTGGGAACGCACGCTGGGGAAGGCCGGCTGGATCGGGCTCGGCTGGCCCGAAGGCGGGTACGGCAATCGGACGGTCGGCCTCACCCAGCAGGTCGTCTGGGCCGAGGAGTACGCCCGGTCCGGAGCGACGCCGCGCTCCGGGCATATCGGGGAGAACCTACTGGCGCCTACCCTCCTTGCCCATGGGTCCGACGAGCAGAAGAACCGGTTCCTCCCGCCCATCGCGGCCGGGGAGGAGCTCTGGTGCCAGGGGTACAGCGAACCCGGTGCGGGTTCCGATCTCGCTGGGGTCCGTACGAAAGCCGAGCGCGCCTCGGACGGGACGTACCGCGTCAGCGGGCAGAAGATCTGGACCTCTCTCGCGCATGAGGCCGACTGGTGTTTCGTGCTGGCCCGGACCGAGCCGGAGTCCCGGCGGCATCACGGGCTGAGCTTTTTGCTGGTTCCCATGGATCAGCCGGGGCGTATCGACGTGCGGCCCATCCGTCAGATGACCGGCACGAGCGACTTCAACGAGGTCTTCTTCGACGGAGCGCACGCGCGCGTGGAGCACGTCGTCGGGGGTGAGGGCGCGGGATGGAAGGTGGCGATGAGTCTGCTCGGGTTCGAGCGGGGGGTCTCCACGCTCGCCCAGCAGATCGGTTTCGCGGCGGAGCTGGGCCGGGTCGTGCGGGCTGCCGTACGGTCCGGCGCCGTGGATGATCCCGTGGTGCGGGAGCGGCTCGTGCGGCAGTGGGCCGAGCTGCGGGTCATGCGGTGGAACGCCCTGCGGACGCTCGGGAGTCCGGGGAACGCGGGGGCGCCGAGTGTGGCCAAGCTGCTGTGGGGCGGCTGGCATCAGCGGCTCGGGGAGCTGGCGATGCAGGTGCGGGGCGCGGCGGCGGGGGTCGGGCCGGTGGCGTGGTCGCCCTCGGCGCCGTACGAACTCGACGAGGCGCAGCAGCTGTTCCTGTTCTCCCGGGCCGACACCATCTACGGCGGATCGGACCAGGTGCAGCGCACGATCATCGCCGAGCGGGTGCTCGGACTGCCGAGGGAACCCAAGGGGGCTGTGTGATGCGCGGCGTGGTGTTCGACGGGAAGCGGGTCGAGGTCGCCTACGACCTGGAGGTGCGGGACCCGGGGCCGGGTGAGGTACTGGTCGCGATCTCGGCGGCGGGGTTGTGCCACAGCGACCTGTCCGTGGTGGACGGGACCATACCTTTTCCGGTTCCTGTGGTGCTGGGGCATGAGGGTGCCGGGGTGGTGGAAGCGGTGGGTGTGGGGGTCACCCATGTCGTGCCGGGGGACCATGTGGCCCTGTCCACGCTCGCCAACTGCGGTACCTGTGCCGAGTGCGACCGGGGGCGGCCGACCATGTGCCGGCAGGCCATCGGACGGCCCGGGCAGCCGTTCGAGCGAGGGGGGCGGCCCGTCTTCCAGTTCGCGTCGAACTCCGCGTTCGCGGAGCGGACCGTGGTGAAGGCCGTGCAGGTGGTGCGGATCCCGAAGGACATTCCCCTGCCGTCGGCCGCGCTCATCGGGTGCGGGGTACTGACCGGGGTCGGCGCCGTGCTCAACCGGGCGAAGGTGGACCGCGGGGACAGCGTGCTCGTGATCGGGACCGGGGGGATCGGGCTCAACGTCCTTCAGGGGGCGCGGATCGCGGGCGCGCTGCGGATCGTCGCCGTCGACGCCAACCCGGCGAAGGAGGCGGTGGCACGGCAGTTCGGGGCGACCGACTTCCTGACCTCGGTGGAGGGGGTGCGGGAGCTGCTGCCCACCGGGGCGGCCCATGCCTTCGAGTGCGTGGGGCGGGTGGAGTTGATCCGGGCGGCCGTCGATCTGCTCGACCGGCACGGGCAGGCGATTCTGCTGGGGGTTCCGCCGGCCGGCGCCGAGGCGTCCTTCGTCGTGTCCTCCATGTACCTGGACAAGTCGATCCTGGGATGCCGGTACGGGTCGTCGAGGCCGCAGCGCGACATCGCGCTGTACGCCGAGCTGTACCGGGAGGGGCGGCTGCTGCTCGACGAGCTGGTGACGCAGACGTATCCGGTCGAGGAGTTCGAGCGGGCGGCGGCGGACGCGGAGGCGGGGAAGGTGGCTCGCGGGGTGCTCACCTTCTGAGGGAGCACCCTGGCGGGCACGCTCCGGTCGGGCGGCTCACGTGCCGTTGCGGAGCTGGACGGCGGCGGTGCCTCCGGCGCGGAAGGTGCGCCGATAGCTGGTGGGTGTGACGCCGAGGGCCGCCTGCAGGTGCTGCCGCATCGACTGGGCGGTGCCGAAGCCGGCGTCCCGGGCGACCTGGTCGACGGACAGGTCGGTCGACTCCAGCAGGTGCCGGGCGTGTTCCACCCGCTGCTGGGTGAGCCACTGGCCGGGGCTGACGCCGACCTCCTCGCGGAAGCGGCGCGTGAAGGTCCGTACGGACATGGCCACCTGGTCCGCCATGTCGCGCAGTTGGATCGGCTCGTGCAGGCGGCCCAGGGCCCAGGCCCGGGCCGTGGTCGTGGACGCCTGCTGGAGGCCGGGGACCGGGCGGTGGATGTACTGGGCCTGGCCGCCGTCCCGGTGGGGCGGTACGACCGTGCGGCGGGCCACGTCGTTGGCGATCGCCGTGCCGTGGTCGCGGCGGACCATGTGGAGGCACAGGTCGATCCCGGCCGCCACGCCGGCCGAGGTCAGCACGTCGCCGTCGTCGATGAACAGGACGTCCGGGTCGACCTCGATCTGCGGGAAGAGCTCCTGGAAGTGCTCGGCGTCCGCCCAGTGCGTGGTGGCCGGGCGGCCGTCGAGCCGGCCGGCGGCGGCGAGGACGTAGACGCCGGTGCAGATGGAGGCGAGCCGGGTGCCGGGGCGGATGTGGGCGAGGGCGGCGGCCAGTTCGTCGGTCAGCACGCCCTCCTCGAAGACCGGGCCGAGCTCGTACGACGCCGGGACGATGACGGTGTCGGCGGTGGCCAGGGCCTGGGGGCCGTTGCCGACGTGGATGGCGAAGTCCGCGTCGGTCTCGACCGGGCCCGGCGGCCGGATCGAGCAGGTGACGACCTCGTACAGGTGCCGCCCCTGCGCGTCCTTGGGGCGGCCGAAGATGCGGTGGGGGATGCCCAGTTCGAAGGGGAGGATGCCGTCGAGCGCGAGGACGACGACGCGGTGCGGACGGAAGGGTTCCGGCGCGGCGCAGGCGGCGCCGCCGCCGACCGTGTCCATGTCCCGGCCCTGGTGCATGGCCCGATCCGCAGACGTGCCCCGATCCGTAGACGTGTCCCGATCCATACGCATGGCCCGATCCTAGCGAATGCTGTCCCTCGGGCCACTCGTTTCGGGTCACCGCAGGCCCGAAGCTCTATGGCGTGACCCAGACGAGCGAGGCAGCAGCCACCGCAGAGGACAACCGGCCGATCAAGAAGCACCGCCCCCGGCGGAGCCGCACCGTGTCACTGCACCGGGCGTGGTTCGTCGCCGCCGTCGCCTTCGTGACGATCACCGGCGCCGCCGCCTTCCGTTCCCTGCCGGGCCTGCTCATCGACCCGCTGCACGAGGAGTTCGGCTGGTCGCGCGGCACGATCGGGGCCGCGGTCTCCATCAACCTGGCCCTGTACGGCCTCACCGCCCCCTTCGCCGCCGCTCTGATGGACCGCTTCGGCATCCGGCGGGTGGTCGCGGCCGCGTTGACCCTGATCTCGATCGGCTCGGGCCTGACGGTGTGGATGACGGCGGCCTGGCAACTGCTGCTGTGCTGGGGCCTGCTCGTGGGCCTCGGCACCGGTTCGATGGCCCTGGCCTTCGCCGCGACCGTCACCAACCGCTGGTTCACCGAGCGGCGCGGCCTGGTCACCGGCATCCTCACCGCCGCCTCGGCCTCCGGCCAGCTGATCTTCCTGCCGCTGCTGTCATGGATGATCACCAGGCTGGACGACTGGCGCCCGGCCGCCGTCACGGTCTCCCTCGCGGCCCTCGCCGTGGTCCCGCTGGTCTGGCTGCTGCTGCGCGACCATCCGGCCGACGTGGGCGTGAAGCCGTACGGCGCCACGGAGTTCGTGCCCAAGCCGGACCCGGTGCAGGGCGCCGCGCGCCGGGCGGTGAAGGTCCTCTTCTCTGCCGCCCGCACCGGCCCCTTCTGGCTGCTGGCCGGCACCTTCGCGATCTGCGGCGCCTCCACCAACGGCCTCGTCCAGACCCACTTCGTGCCCGCCGCCCACGACCACGGCATGCCCGTCACGGCCGCCGCCTCACTGCTCGCGGTCATCGGTGTGTTCGACGTCGCCGGCACGGTGTTCTCCGGCTGGCTCACCGACCGCTTCGAGCCGCGCCGGCTGCTCGCGGTGTACTACGCGCTGAGGGGTGTCTCGCTCCTCTTCCTCCCGATGCTGCTCGCCCCGAGCGTCCACCCGCCGATGATCTTCTTCATCGTCTTCTACGGCCTCGACTGGGTCGCCACCGTCCCGCCCACCGTCGCCCTGTGCCGGGAGCAGTACGGCGACGACAGCGCGATCGTCTTCGGCTGGGTCCTCGCCTCCCACCAGGTCGGCGCCGCGCTGGTGGCCGTCCTCGGCGGGGTCGCGCGGGACGTCTTCGGTACGTACGACATGGTCTGGTACGCGTCGGGGGCGCTGTGCGCGGCGGCGGCGCTGATGTCGCTGGTGATCCGGCGGCGTACGGCGCCCGTGCCCGTGGCGGCCTAGGGCCGGTCCCGAGGGCTTCCGCCCGGCACGCCGAGAGCACGCACCCGACGCCGCCCGGCCCGCCCTTCGGACGGACGACGGGACTGTGCCGGCCCTAGCGGGCCGCCGCTTCCCGGCGGGCGCGAGAGCGTCGCCCGTCGCGTTGGCGTTCGAGCCGGACCAGTAGGGGACGGCTGCCGAAGAGGCTCAGTTGCTGCACGTGGACGGGGGTCAGACCGAGTGCCAGAGCGTGGCCGAGTCCGCGTGCCTCGGGCAGCAGCAGGATCGCCCGTCCCTCGTCGGTGAGGACACGGGCGAGTTCGTGCCACCAGCGCTCCGGGTGCCCGGCGAGGCGTCCGCCCGCGTCGACCTGCGCTCCCCACGGCGGGTTGCACAGCACGCGGTCGATGCTGCGGTCGGCGACGGGGAGAGCGCCGGCGTCACCGTGCTCGACGGCGACCGGGAGCGGCCCGGCGTTCTGCCGTGCCGCCCGGCGCGCGGCCGGATCGAGATCGAACCCGAGCAGCGTGACGCCCGGCACCGTGTGGTGGGCCTCGATGAGCAGCGTCCCCGCTCCGCAGCATGGATCCAGCACCCGCTGGCCCGGACGCAGTTCGGCCGCCTGGGCCATGGCGGCGGCGACCGGAGGATGCAGCGTGCCCGGAACGGTCGCGTTCTTGTAGACGCGCCGGTGGGCCGGGCGCCCGCCCAGGCGCAGCAGCAGGGTGGCGTGGCCGCCGTCCAGCGTCAGCCGCCACCCGCTGTGGCCGGGCGGCGGCGGCTCGCCGTGCCGGCGCGTGTGGTAGGGCACACCGGCGCGCTCGGCCAGCACCCGGCCGACGGTGTCCTCGATGTCGTAGCGGTTGTACGTCCTGCGCCCGAGGAAGGACGCCGAGACCTCGATCCCGCCGAAGACGGCCGGACCGCCGCGCGTCCGGCGTTCCCGCGCCAGGCCTTCCAGATCGACCGCACGGGCCAGCTCGGCCAGGCCGGCGAGGTCGTTCTTGTGCGGGCCGATGTCGTCCTGGCGGCGGGCCAGGAGGAAGACGTCGTCGGCGGTCCGCAGCCGCGGCTCGCCGTCGCTGCTGCCGCCGTGGCCGGTCCAGGTCTCGTTCCTGGCCCAGGTCCGGAAGCCCACCTCACGGTGGCCGATCCAGTCGATGGCCGCGGAACCCGTCCGCAGAATCTCCGTGCCGAGAGCGGGCTCCAGCCCGCGTACGCACCGCGCCACCAGGCGCGCCGCCGTCACGAGACGGTCGGCGTGCCGGGACGCGGGTGTCGGACGGACATACGCCGTGTGCGCATGATGCCGTTTTCTCCCACGTCGCAGCCCGGGACGGTGGACGACCGTCCCGCATCGTCGGCGCCGGGTGGATCCGCGTCCTGCCGACGGAGCGGCTAGCGGAGGTGGAAGAAGTACGTCATGATCCAGCAGCGTATCAGCGCACCCAACGGGAGTCGCGCGCACAGTGATTGAGCGGGGTCGACCGATGGCAGGCCGCGCCGGGGCGGCCCCACCGGCCGGCGCGGACTCTTCGGCGGAGGCCGACCTAGAGGAACCGCCCCTTGTGGAACAGCAGCGGTGCCTCGTCGCCGTCGCTCGCTCCCAGGGCCTCCACCCGGCCCACCACGATCAGATGGTCGCCCCCCGTGTGCACCGCGTGGATCGTGCAGTCGATCCACGCGAGCGTGCCCGCGAGGCGCGGGGAGCCGGACACGGGAGCCGCGTCGTAGACGACACCCGCGAACTTGTCCGCGCCGCTCACCGCGAAGGCACGGCACAGCTCGCCCTGGCCGGCGCTCAGGACGTTCACGCAGAAGACGCCCGCGCGGGCGATGCGCGGCCATGTCGTCGACGTACGGCCGACCATGAAGGCGACCAGGGGCGGGTCGAGGGAGAGGGAGGAGAAGGACTGGCAGGCGAAACCGGCGGGGGAGCCGGCGCCGTCTGCGGAGGGTGCCGTGACAACGGCCACGCCCGTCGCGAAGTTCCCCAGGACACGCCGGAACTCCGCCTGCCCGACCGGCGCCCGCTCGTCCTCGCCGACGCACCGCAACTCCGGGCGCGGCAGCACTTCGACGGGCTCCCGTTCGGCAGCTGCTCCGACCGACCTGAGGTAGCGGACGGCGGCGGCCGCCATCCCTGCGTGTCCCATCACGCCATCCATTGAAGCTGACGGAGCGTCAGATCGGAAGGGGGTGGGGTGCGCGGAGTGCGGAGTGCGGGGTGGAGGTGCGGGGTGCGGGGTGCGGAAGACCCTTGCGCAGGCCGCAACCGCGGCGGCCGGTGCCTCATCGGCCCTTGTACTCGGCGCTCCTGCGCTCCACGAAACTCGCCACGCCCTCCCGGGCGTCCTCCGTGGTCATGTTGATCTCCTGCGCGGCCGCCTCCGCGGCGAAGGCGGTGGTGCGGTCGGTGTCGAGGGAGGCGTTGACGAGCTGTTTGGTCAGGGCGAGGGCGCGGGTGGGGCCGGTGGCGAGGCGTTCGGCCCACTCGCGGGCCGCCTTGGCCAACTCCCCCTCCGGCACGACCCGGTTGACCAGGCCGAGGCGCTCGGCGTCCGGCGCGGTGAGCGCGTCGCCGAAGAACATCAGCTCCTTCGCCCGCTGCGGGCCGATCAGGCGGGGGAGGAGATAGGCGCCGCCGCCGTCGGGGACGAGGCCGCGCCGGACGAACACCTCGATGAACTTCGCGGACTCGGCGGCCAGTACGAGGTCGCAGGCGAACGCCAGATGCGCGCCGAGGCCGGCCGCCGTGCCGTTCACCGCCGCGATCACCGGCTTCTCGCAGTCGAGGACGGCTGCGATCAGGCGCTGGGCGCCGAGACGGATCGTGCGGGCGACCTCGCCGGGGACCCGCTCACCGGCGGTCGCCGATCCGCCCCGCAGATCGGCCCCGGCGCAGAAACCGCGGCCCGCCCCGGTCAGCACGACGGCCCGCACACCGGGGTCGGCGGAGGCGTCGGCGAGCAGTTGGATGATCCGATCTCGCTGGTCAGGGGTGATGGCGTTGAGTGCCTCGGGCCGGTTGAGGGTGATGCGGCAGACCTGATTGTCAGTGGCCTGCTGTACCAATGAATCAACGGAACTTCCGGGCACACGGGGGGAATTGGGCATGTTCATCTCATCGTTCGTCTCATGGCCGGCGGGCATCTCAGCGGCACACCACCAGCGCGTCCAGCGCCACCGCGCCCTGCCCCCTGGGCAGCACCATCAGCGGGTTGATGTCGAGCTCCGCGAGGTCGTCCTCCAGTTCCAGGGCCATGCGCTGCACCCGCAGGACGACTTCGACGAGCGCGTCGAGATCCGCCGGCGGACGCCCCCGGACCCCGTCGAGGAGGGCCCGCCCGCGCAGTTCGGCGAGCATGTCCCGGGCCTGCTCCTCACCGAAGGGCGGCACCCGTACGGCGGTGTCGCCCAGCACCTCCACGAGCACCCCGCCGAGCCCGACCGTCACGGTCGGCCCGAACAGCTCGTCGTGCGTGGCACCGACGACCATCTCGACGCCCCGCTCGACCATCTGGCAGACGAGGACGCCGTCCAGGGAGACGTCCTCGTAGCGGGCGATGTCGGTCAGCTCCCGGTAGGCGTCGCGGACCTGGCTGGCGGAGGTCAGCCCGATCTTCACCAGGCCCAGCTCGGTCTTGTGGGCGATGCGCGCACCGGACGCCTTCATCACCACGGGGTAGCCGACCAGCCCCGCGGCCCGTACGGCCGCCGCCGCACTGGTCACCAGCTGCTCGCGCGGTACGCGGATGCCGTACGCCCGCAGCAGCTGCTTCGCCGCGTGCTCGCTCAGCTGCTGACCCGGGCGCATCAGTGGCTGCGCCTTGCGGAAGGAGGGGGACGGGGTGCGCGGCGCCCGGTCGAAGGGGGAGCGGTAGCCGGTGACGAAGCGGTGGTGGTCGAGGTAGGCGCGGACGGCGGTGATGCAGTTCGCCACCGTGCGGAAGGTGGCCACGCGCGAGGAGCCGAGCAGTACCTCGCGGTATGCCGGCTCGGTGCCGACCGGCGACCCCCACACCACGCAGACCAGCTTGTCCGTCCGCTCGGCCGCGTCCACGAGGTCCTGGACGAGCCGGTCGCTCAGCGGCGGGAAGGGGCCGGTGACGGGGCAGATCAGCACCCCGACCTCGGGGTCGTCGAGGATCGCGTCGATGATCTTCCGGCCGCGCCAGTCGCCGACGGGATGGCCGCCGTTGTCGACCGGGTTGGCCACGCTCAGGTACTCGGGTATCCACTGGTGCAGCTCGGCCTGCTTGGCCTGCGACAGCACCGGCAGCCTGAGCCCCGCCTCGGTCGCCAGGTCGGCGAAGTGCGCGCCCGTGCCGCCCGAGATCGAATAGACGGCGACGCCGTCGGCGCGCGGCGGCTTCGCGCGGGCCAGCAGGGTGGCGGTGTCCTGGAGTTCGTCCAGGCCGTCGACCCGGATCACCCCGTACTGCCGCATCGCCGCGTCCACCACCGCGTCCGCGCCGGTCAGCTTGCCGGTGTGTGAGGCGGCCGTGCGGGCGCCGGTCTCGGTGCGGCCCACCTTGACGGCGACCACCGGCACCCCGCGGCGGGCGGCGCGGTCGGCGGCGAGCAGGAAGGAGCGGCCGTCCTTCAACCCCTCGACATAGCAGGCGATGGCGCCCACCTCGGGCCGCTCGGCGAAGTAGGAGATGAAGTCGGCGGTCTCCAGGTCGGCCTCGTTGCCGGTCGGCGCCCAGTGGCTCAGGCGGATGCCGAGCTCCTGGAGAGCGAAGAGGGGGCGGCCCTGGTGGCCGGACTGGGTGATGAGCGCGATCGCGTCACCGTCGAGATCGTCCCGGAACCGCTCGAAGGCGTTGAGGTTGGTGTTCGGTCCGAGCAGCCGCATCCCGGACCGCTCGACGACCGCCGCGAGCCGCTCCTGGGCGGCCGCGCCCTCCTCGCCGGTCTCCGCGAAACCGGAGGCGAAGACGACGGCGAACTTCGCCTTGGCCTCGGCCAGTTCCTCGATCACCGGAAGAGGGTCGGCGACCAGCAGCACGGCGAGATCGACCTGTTCGGGCAGGTCGGCGACGGAAGGAGAGCAGGGGATGCCGAAGACGGACGGGCGGTTCGGGTGCACCGGATGGAGCCGGGCGCCGACCCGCTCGGACCAGGCGATCAGCTGGCGGGTGACGCCGGTGTTCGGCCGGCCCTCGGCGTCCGAGGCGCCGATCACCGCGACCGACTCCGGCCGGAAGAAACGGTCCAGATCGGGCACGTCGGAGTACAGGGGACGGCCGCTGACGTCGAGATCGTCGACCTCGGCCGGCCGGCCGTGGACGGCGGGCCCGGGCTGTTCGCCGCAGGCGATGACCCGGGCCCGGCGGGAGTCGGTGGTGAGGGTGCCGTGGGTTGATCCAAGCATCGGTCCGCCCGCTCCTGTGTGACAGCGATTAACTGACGCAGTGTCAGATTAAAGGAACTGACGCCCTGTCAGGAACGGCTGTGCACGCAAAGTTGGGGACGGTGACGCGCCGGGCGAACTCCGCGCGGGGCCGCGCCGAGTCCGCGCGGGGCCGCAGCGAGCCCGCGCCGAGTCCGCAGCGAGCCCGCGCCGGGCACGCTCACAGCACCGCCAGCACCTCCTTCGCCACCCGCTCGCCCGACCGCACCGCCCCGTCCATGAAGCCCATCCAGTAGGTGGAGGTCTCCGTCCCGGCCCAGTGGATGCCGCCGACGGGCCGGCGCAGGGCGGGGCCGTACTGGGTCAGGACGCCGGGCGCGGCGATGGAGACGGGGCCGCCGCGGGTGTAGGCCTCGTTGTTCCAGCGTTGCAGGACGAAGGAGGTGGGGGAGGCCGCTTTCGCGCCGAAGTAGGTCGTGTAGTCCTTGAGCACGGCCGCCCGGACCTCCGCCTCGCTCGCCCCGTCCAGCTTGCGTGCCTCGTCGGCCTCGATGAAGCCCATGAGGGCGCCGTAGGAGGCGTCGGGCGGCGAGTTGTCGAAGGTGGAGCTGATCACGCCGCTGTCGCTGACGACCTGGCCGTTGAAGCCGTCGGCGCGCCAGAAGGGGGTGTCGTAGATCGCGATCGCCTTGCCGACCGAGGCCATCGGCAGGCGCTGGGTGAGCTGGTCGCGGGCGGCCGGCAGGAGGGGATCGTAGGTGATGCGGGCGGCGAGGGGCGGGGGTACGGCGACGACGACCTTCCTGGCGGTGACGGTGATGCCGTCGGCCGTCACG
The DNA here is from genome assembly GCF_044465645.1 of Streptomyces sp. NPDC049627. Classification (NCBI taxonomy): domain Bacteria; kingdom Bacillati; phylum Actinomycetota; class Actinomycetes; order Kitasatosporales; family Streptomycetaceae; genus Streptomyces; species Streptomyces sp. NPDC049627. Next base: position 293,850 of record NZ_JBITLW010000006.1, read on the forward strand.
GCGTACTTGCCGCCGGATCGGGTGATCGTGCGCACCGGGGCGTTCAGCACCACCCGGTCGCCGAGCGTGGCGGCGAGTCTGACCGGCACCAGCTGGGAGCCGCCGACGAAGCGCAGTTCCTGGGCGCCGTTCGCGGTCTCGGTGAGGCGTTCCAGGGTGCCGGGGTTGGAGGCGTTGCCGGCGGCGGCGATGTAGAAGAGGACGAAGAGGAAGGAGAGCTCGCGGGGTTCGGCGGAGAAGATCGACGTGCAGGCCACGTCGAAGAGGAACTTGGCCGACGGGACGACGGCGTTGGCGCGCAGCCAGGTCTCGAAGGTCTGCCGGTCCCATTCGTCGGCCTTGGCGGCGGTCCAGGGCGCGTCGACCGGGATCTGCTTGGCGAGGTCGTCGAGCGTGGCCTGCACGATCGCGGCGTTGGCGAGCCCGGCCGCGTCGATGGGCGGGACCGAGCCGAGGATGCCGTCGGTGGCGTAGGGGGTTTTCTTGCCGTCCTTGTAGAGGAGGTTGTTGCCGGCGTTGTAGGTGGCGAAGGTCTGCACGCCGAGCGAGTCGGCGAGGGCCTTGATGCGGTCCTGGGTGGGGCCGATGAACTCGCCGCCGCCCTCGGTGACGCCGCCGCCCGCCAGGTTCAGGCCCATCACCCGGCCGCCCACGCGGTCGCGGGCCTCCAGGACGACGACCGTCCTGCCGGCCGCCACCAGATCGCGGGCCGCGGTGAGCCCGGCCAGGCCGGCGCCGACGATCGCGACGTCCGCCTCCCGGGTGGCCGCCGCGGACGCCGTACCGGCGCTGGTCGCGGTGAGGGTCGCGGCGCCTGCAGCGGCGGCCGCGCCGCCGAGCAAGGAGCGGCGGGAGAGCCGAGCGGGGTGAGGCGTTCGGGAGGTCCGGGGGGTTCGGGGGAGCTGTCTTTCGCTTGCCACGTGCGTCCTCCGTCGGGGCGAGAGGGTGCGGAGCAGAAAAGTTGAACAGTGCTCACATTCTGGCCCCGTGCGGCAGCGCGGTACAGCTCTCCCGTCACAACTGACCCGTAAGTAACAAGAGAGATACGTAAGAGAGTTGAGGGTGTCTACGTCACCGGAAGCCGGGAGACCCGCCGTCCGCGGTCGCCTGCGACGGCCTTGGCTATCTTCTGGGCGTCGATCGCCATTTCGCGGAGATTGCCGCTGATGGGGTTGGTGAAGCCGGTGAAGTACAGGCCGGGGGCGCCGGCCGGGGTGCGGGCGCCTTGGACGACCGGCTTGCCGCGCTCGTCGAGGACGTCGAGATGGCCCACGAGGTCCTCCAGCGCACGGACGTATCCGGTGGCCGCGATGACGGCGTCCGGCGAGACGCGGGTGCCGTCGGCGAGGACCACCTTGCCGTCCTCGAAGCCGTCGACGGCGGCCACGATCTCGATGCGCCTCTTGCGCACGGCGTCGATGAGGCCGACATCGAGGACGGGGATGGCACCTTCCTTGACCCGGCTGTAGAGGCCGGTGTCCGGGCGCGGCAGTCCCTGGGCCGACAGGTCCGGCACGCTGAGCTTGGCCACGGGCCGGGCCAGCCGGTCGACCAGGCCGACCGGCAGCCGCCGTACCAGGATGCTGGTGAACTGCGCGGCCCACCCGGCGGTGGAGCGGCGCACGATGTGCGGAGCCGTCCGCACCGACAGCCGCACCCGCTCCGCCCCGCCCTCCACGAGGTCGACGGCGATCTCGGCACCGGTGTTGCCGACGCCGACGACCAGGACGTCGCGGCCGGTGTAGGGCGCCGGGTCGCGGTACTCGCCGGCGTGCAGGAGCTCGCCGCGGTAGGTGTCCCGGCCCGGCCAGTCCGGGAGGCGCGGGGTGTGGTTGTGGCCGGTGGCCACGACGACGGCGGCGCCGGTCAGTTCACGGCCGCCGGTGGCGTGCAGCAGCCAGCCGGAGCCGTCCGGCGAGGGCTCCACGCTGGAGACCTCGACGCCGGTGACGATCTCCAGATCGTGGTACTCGGCGTACTTCTCCAGGTAGCGCACCACGTCGTCCCGCGCCACCCAGCGCCCGAAGCGGCGCGGCATCGGCAGCCCGGGCAGGCCCGACAGCCGTCGGGTGGTGTGCAGATGGAGCCGGTCGTAGTGGCGTCGCCAGGAGGCGCCGACCCGGTCCGACTTCTCCAGCACGACGGCGCGCAGGCCCCGGGCGCGCAGCGCGTAGGCGACGGAGAGGCCGCCGGGGCCGCCGCCTATGACATAGACGGGACGGTCGGAGGCGGGGCGGTCCGTGGCGGGGCGGTCCGGGCGCTGGGGGGTGTCGGCCATGGTCGCGAGCGTAATCACGCAGCCGCTTGATGGGTCTCGGTCAAGACCGGAATTGGTTGCGGATCGATCACGGCTGTGGGAGGGGTGGGTGGGGTCTGTGGCGTAGGTCTCGTGGTTGTGGGGGGTGGGTGGATGTGGCGCGAGTCCGGACATGAAAGGGCATGCGGATGCTGTCCGGGGCACAGGTCCCGGCGCCCGCCGATGCGGTGTCCGGCTGCCGGGAGGTGCGGCGGCGACGCAGCTCAACAGCCGGACGGAGCAGGCGATATGCGTGTTTGATCTTGGCTGACACTCGGCGGGGGCGGTGTTACAGTCACCCAGCCTTTCGGTCTCCTGTTCGAGGGGGCCTCGACGACCGGAAGGGCAAGGAGGGGATTCCTTTGTCGGGAAGACGTCTGCGTAAGTTCGGTGTTGTCGCGGGTGCTGCCGCCGTACTCACGGTCGCCACCAGCTCGGTGGCCTGGGCCAACTGGAGCAAGTCTCCTTTCAGCCTGGTCCAGGGGACCACTTCCCAGCAGTGGGTCGACGAGGAGTACAACGAGTTCCACTTCACCGGCTGCGACCAGGCGGGAACTTCGAACAGCGTGGATGTGGCGCTGTGGCAGCAGATCGACTGGGGAAGCGACGTGAAGCACGACACGTCGACGCTCACCAACTGCTTCAAGGGCTCTGGCTACACGAGCACGGCCACCGAGTCCAACCTCCCCTACGACAGCTACTACCTCGAGATCACCAAGCTCGGTTCGGGCTGCGGGGCTTGCACGGGTGCGGCTGACAAGGTCAGCGTGGACACGACCCTGGCTGACTGATCCTGCCGGGCCGCCGCACGGCGTGCGGCGGCCCCGGTTTCTTCTCTCTTCGAGGGTTCATGCGCTTCTCCTCCGCTCTTCGCTCGCATCCGGCCGTGCTGGCCTTTCCGCTGATCGGCCTCTTCTTCGCCTTCGTCTTCCTCACCAGTACCCGGCACATCGAGAGGCTCATCGCCGTCCCGTGGCCCGCACAGGTCGCGTCGTACGCCGTGCACGCCCCGTTCCCGATGGCCGCCGCGGCGGTGGCGGGCCTGTCCGCGGTGGAGGCGACCCGGCTGCGTGCCCTCGGGACCTGGGAGTTGGGCAGTGCGCGCCCCACGTGGCGCGTCGCGGCGCAGCCCGTCCTCATCGCCGTACTCTCCCTGTCGGTCCTCACCGCGGGCGTCACGGCCGGTGGGCTGTGGGTGGTCGGAGTCCTTCCCGATGTGTATGTGCTGCACCTGATGGCGATCGTCGTCGTCCTGCTCACCGCCCACGCCGTCATCGGGTTCGTCATAGGCCGCCGGTTCCACGCTCTGTACGCCGCGCCCGCCGTGGCCGTGGCGGTGTTCCTCGGGATCAGCTTCCCGCTGGGGACCGACAGTTACTGGGCGCACCACGTCACCGGCTCCATCGCCTGGCTGGGGTTCGGTGAGGCGTACTCGCCGGCCATGACGGCAGCAGCACTCCTGCCGACGGTCTGTCTGGCCATCGCCTGTGTCGTGCTGGCGGGACCCCGGCGTCTGCGCGTCACCTCCGTCGCCGCCTCGCTCGTGATCGCCGTCGGTGGCCTGCTCGGCGCATACGGCATCACCAAGGACTGGCGCTCGATCGCCCCTGCCGCCGCGGGTTTCGCGCCCGTCACCTGCGAGGGGAAGATGCCCGAGGTCTGCCTTCCGTCAGCCGGCTCCGAGCACATCAGGGACATCCAGGCCGGACTCGCCGACATGACAGGCAAACTGCAGGCCAAGGGCATCATCATCGAAAGGCCCACCCGCATCACCGACGTCAGTGTGGCCGATGTCCGGCAGCTCGACACCAGGGGCGAACACTGGGCACTCGACCTCGTGCCCGGCACCGCGGACAAGGTGCTCCGGGAGAACATCGCCATCTCCGTCGTCGGAATTCCCTGTGCGAATCCGGACTGGAACGCTCTGCACTACAACACGCTCTGGGCCGCTCGGACGGCAGGGGTGGAGAGCGAGTACCTCGCCTGGCTGTCCCACGAGACCCAGCAGTTCGGACAAGGGCAGAGCCGAGAGCAGCTCCTGGCGGAGACGGCCCGGGTGAGCAAGCTCCCCTTGCAGCAGCAGAAGGTCTGGTACGCCGACCGGCTCCGCGACGCCTGCGCGGCAGGTCCCCGCCCATGATCTGGTGGCTGCGCCAGCGCGGCGCCCTGGGCCTGCTGCCCGGTGCCCTGGTGGCCTTCGTCCTGAGCGTCGGACTCACTCTGGACGTGGTCGTCGTGTTCCCCGCGTTCCTGGGGGACTACGCGGTGCCGACGGAGCTCAGCAACTTCCTCTGCCTCATCCCCTCCGTCGCCCTGGTCGTCTGCCTCGAACGGCGGCTTCCCGCCGTGGAACGCTCCGCCGTCCGCAGGCTCCACGCCAGGGACATCGCGCTGGTCGCGGGTTTCGCCGTGCTCGTGTCCGCGGTGGCCATGGCGATGTCCCCGCTCGGCGCGGAAGCGATGTGGACGGCCGCACGCAACAACCTGCTCTTCTGCGGACTCGCGCTGGGCGCCTGGCCGTTGCTCGGACACCGGGCGACCCTGCTTCCCGTCTTCTGGATGATTCACTCCATGTTCCTCGGCGGCCGGAGTCTCGACGACCCCTACCCCTGGGTGATCGTCACGGAGAAGGCGCACGTCGCGTACGCCGCCGCAGGCGCCGCCGCTGTCTTCCTGGCCGGAGTCGTCTCCCTCATCTGTTTCGCACCAAGGACCGACCGATGACTGTGCTGCTCGACCGTGTGACCTTCGGCTACCGCCGCTGGACCCGCCCCGTCCTGTGCGACTTCACCTATGAGGTCCCCGGGCAGGGCCTGACGATCCTGCTCGGCCCCAACGGGGCGGGAAAGTCCACCACGATGGCCCTGCTCGCCGGCACGGTCGACCCGAAGGCGGGTCGCGTTCTGTTCGGCGGCACGGAGCTCACCTCCGCCAGCCGTGAGTACCGCCGCCACGTGGCCTGGCTTCCTCAGCGCGTGCCCACCTCACGGCAGTTGAGCGCCCGCGAGTACGTGGCCTACGTCGCCTGGCTGAAGGGCGAGAGCCGCCCCGGTGCGTGGGAGCGCGCCGGAGCAGCCCTCGACCAGGTCGGCCTCGCCGAGCACGCCGGCCGGAAGACGGCAAGCCTGTCCGGCGGGCAACTGCGCCGCGTCGGCATCGCCTGCGCCCTCGCCCACGACGCGCGCGTGATCCTGCTGGACGAGCCGACGGCCGGGCTCGACCCGCACCAGCGCACGGTCTTCCGTGACGTACTGCGGGAGGTCGCCGCGAAGACCCCGGTGCTCATGTCGACGCATGACATCGCCGACCTGGCCGACGAAGCCGACACCGTCACCCTCATGAACGAGGGCAGGGTTCTCCACCACGGCGGGACGAAGAGCTTCCTGGACCACGCGCGCTCCGACGCCGCACCCGCGCGCCGGGCCGAGTCGGCGTACTCCGTCCTCATGGGGCTGGACGGCTCGCAGTGACCGCGCGGGCGCCGGCGCGGACCGCAGGGCGCACCCGCGCTCACTCGGCCGCCGACGCCCCCGTCAGATAGTCGAGGTCCGGGTCGGGCGGCCCGCAGTGCAGGATCGCGTCCACCGCCGGCCACAGCTCCCTGGGCACGGGGTAGCAGTGCAGCATCCAGGGGTCGTCGGGATCCGGCGTGATCAGTTCTCGCAGCCGGAGCAGCTGCGTGCGGCTGATGGGATGCTCCGTGACCAGGGTGTCGTCCGCCTTGCTGAAACCCTCCAGCATCCAGACGGCATCGGGCGCTTCAGAGGACATCCCGTGATCTTAGAGCGTGCGTGCCGCAGCGCTCCGGGTCCGGCTCATGTACTCGGGTGGGACTGAGTACTTGCGCTCTGGGCGGCGAGGGGGCGGGACGCGAATGCTGGGAGCATGAGTCAAGGACTACGGAATCCCGCTTCCCAGCTGTTGCCCATCGTCGTGCTCGCCGGTCTGTCGCTGGCCGGGTGGGCCGCCTGGCTGGGCTGGGACCAGCGGCGGGATGTGCATCCCGACGGCTCGACGACCGGCCCGTACGAGGCGTGGCAGGTGATCGGGCTGGTGCTGACCCTGTTGATACCGGTGATCTGGGCGGCGTCCCGGCGCCACGGCGCGGGCGCGGTGCTCGGCACGACGATCGGCCTCACCGTCGCGGCCTATTACGACTGGTCCGACGACGCCAGCGGTCTGTTCGTGGTCGGCGTGGGGATGGTCATGGCGGGAAGCCTCGCCGCGACCGCCGCCGTCTCCGCCGTGACCGGCCTCGTCAAGCGGCCGGGCTGAACGACGCCGGGCCCGGACAGGGGCGACGGCGAGGCTCGAAGTGGCGTCGGACGCCCGCACGTCGGATTCATTCCGGACGCACGGACGATTGTCAGGCCCGCCTGATCTGACGTACCGTCAGATTCATGGACGCGATCTGGCTCACAGGTGCGGAATGGCTGGCCGTGCTCCGTATGGGCCTCGGGCTGTGGTGGCTGGAGAGCTGGCGGCACAAGGACAAGAAGAGCTGGTTCGAGGGGGCCGGGATCGCCTGGGCGGCGGACGTGGCGGCCAAGCACCGCTGGAACGCCGTACGGTCCGGCTTCGAGGTCGTCGTCGCCCCGCGCCCGCGGACCATGGCGTACGTCGTCCTGTACGCGGAACTCGCCCTCGGACTCGGCCTCGTCCTCGGGTTCCTGACCCCCGTCGCGCTCGTCGGCGGGCTGCTGCTCAACGGCCTCTACTTCGGCCTGATGATCCACGACTGGGCCGAGCAGGGGCAGAACTCGATGATGGCGCTGATCTCGCTGGTCGCGCTGTTCGGGATGTCGTGGCAGCAGTGGTCGCTGGACAGCGCGCTGGGGCTGTTCCGATGAGCGGCGCGCGAGTCGGCGACGGCCGGAGTGCCGGCGCTCCGCGCTTCGACGTCCCCGAGGCCGACGCCTTCACGCGCACGTACTGGGACGCTGCGGCCGAAGGGACGCTGCTCGTCCGGGAGTGCCGAACCTGCGGACGTGTCCACCACTACCCGCGCGAGTTCTGCCCCCACTGCTGGAGCGAGGATGTGGCCTGGCGGCCCGCGAGCGGCCGCGCCACCCTCTACACCTGGTCCGTCGTCCACCGCAACGACCTGCCGCCCTTCGGGGCCCGGACGCCGTACGTCGCCGCGGTCGTCGACCTCGCGGAGGGGCCGCGGATGATGACCGAGGTCGTGGAGTGCGCGGACGCCGGGCGGCTGCGGGCCGGGATGGGCCTGGAGGTCGCCTTCCGGGACGGGGCGCCGGTGTTCCGCGTCACTGAGTTCCGAAAGGGAACTTAGAATGAGGGCGTGAGGATGAACCTGGGCACCATCGAGCGGATCTGGCGGTACCCGATCAAGTCCACGGGCGGAGAGCGGCTGGAGTCGGTCGCTGTGGACGAACGGGGTCTGCTGGGCGACCGGCTGTACGCGGTGCGGGACGGTGAGGGCAGGTTCGGCTCGGGCAAGAACACCCGCCGGTTCCGCAGGATGCCCGGCCTGCTGCGGCTGCGCTCCCGCTACCCGAAAGCGGAATCCCCGGCCGAGCCCGAACTGCTCGACCCGGACGGCACACCGGTCGCCGACGCCACCGCCTATCTGCGCCGTTACCTGCGGCGCGACGACGTCGAGGTGGCCCGCGAGGAATCCGTCCCGCACTTCGACCAGCTTCCGCTGAGCGTGCTGAGCACAGCCACCCTCGACCGGATGCGCACGGCCCTCCCGGGCATCCCGGTCGACGAGCGCCGCTTCCGCCCGAACCTCCTCATCCGTACGCCACCCGGCACCCCGCCCTTCGTGGAGGACCAGTGGCTCGGCGCCCAGGTCCGCCTCGGCCCCACCGCGTGCGTGACGTTCGTGCGCTCCAGCGAACGCTGCGTCATGGTCAACGAGGCCCAGCAGGAACTGCCGCACTCCCCCTTCGTGCTGAAGACCGTCGCCCGGCTGCACGCCATGCGCCTGGACGCGCTGGCCACCGTGACGCAGCCGGGCACCGTCCACGTCGGGGACCCGGTCGTCCTGATCTGACACCGACCGCACTCCGTCCCGCGGCAGAGCCGGTTTGATTACCCCCATGACGCACACCTCGCCGACGCCCGGCATACGACCCTCCGCCCACCCCCTCCCCGACCTGCACGGGCACGGCCTGCGCCTGCGTCCCTGGGACGTGGACTCCGAGGCCGACGTCGACGCCTGGTTCCGGGGGCGCACCGACCCGGACTTCCGGCGCTGGAACACACCGCTGAAGATCACCACGGACCTCGACAGCGCCCGTGACTCGCTGCGAGACGCGGTACGGAACGCGGCGGAGGGCACTGCGGCGGCGTACTGCGTCACCGACGCGGCGACCGGCGCGCCCCTCGGCCACACCGGCGTCAATGTCATCAACTCGCTCATGGGCTACGGGCGCGTCGGCTACTGGGTGCTCCCCGAGGCCCGCGGCCGCCGTGTCGCCACGCACGCGCTCACCCTCACCGCCCGCTGGGCCCTCACCGGGCCGGGCCTGGGCCTGCACCGCCTCGAACTCGACCACGCCCTCGGCCACGACGCCTCCTGCCGCATCGCCGAGCGGTGCGGTTTCCGGTACGAGGGGACCCTGCGGGGCGCGATGTGGGAGGCGGGGCGGCACGACGCGTACCGGGACATGCATCTGCACGCACGACTGGCGACGGACCCGGACCCGGACGTCAACCTGTAGGGGGGCTTGTATCGGCTTCGTGTCCACGGCGGAAAACGGTGCACAACCTCCGCGCGGACGCGGGATCATGGGGTATGCGCCCGGACGACTGGTACTGCACCCAGGACCTCACCGGTTTCCTGACCCACGCCGGAGGCTTCCTGCGCTCACGGCCCGACCTGCACACCGTCGCCCTGACGGTGACCGAGACGCTGCGCACGAGCGGGCTGCGCGCGTACGGCGACGAGGCGCCCGTCTTCGGTGTGCTGGAGCTGGGCGGGCAGGTGCGGGCCGCCTACTTCCGCACCCCGCCCTACCGGCTCAACGTCACCCCCCTCACCCCCGACGAGGCCGACGCGCTCGCCGCCCACCTGGTGGCCCTCGGCCACTCGGTCCCCGGTGTCATCGCCGCCCGCGAGACCGCCGAGGCCTTCGCCGCGGCCTGGCGCCGGCACGCGGGCGGCCGGGGCCTCGTCCGGCAGCGTCAACGCCTGTACCGGCTCGGCAACTTGACCGTCCCGCGGCCTCTCCCCGCGGGCCGGGCCCGACTCGTGGGCAAGGAGGACCGGGAGCAACTGATCCGCTGGTACGGCGAGTTCGTCGACGCGGTCGGCGATCACGCCGCCCGCAACGCCGCCGGCTGGGCCGACTCGCGCATCGCCTACGGGGGCGTCACCTTCTGGGAGCGCGAGGACGGCACGCCCGTCTCCATGGCCGGCGTGACCCCGGTGGTCGCCGGCCAGGTCCGGGTCGCCCCGGTCTACACCCCGGCCCAGCTGCGCGGACGCGGCTACGCGGGCGCGGTCACGGCAGCGGTCAGCCGGGCCGTGCTCACCTCCGGCGTCCGCGAGATCCTGCTCTTCACGGACCTGGCCAACCCGACGAGCAACAGCCTCTACCAGCGCATCGGGTACCGGGCGGTGGCCGACTTCGCGGCGTACGACTTCCGGGGGAGCCGGGACTTCCTGTGACCGGCGTTCCCGGTGGCCGGCGCCTGCCGGATCGTCAGCCGCAGAAGGCCCGGTCCACCAGCGCGTCCACAGCGTCGTCGAGTCCCCGGCGGGCGGAGGGCGGCTCGTCGCCGTATCGGGCCGGGGGCTGTCCCCAGGTGCTCAGGGCCAGAGCAGCTCCTTGGCCCACCCCGCCTCCGTACGGCGGTAGACGAGCCGTACGTGCCGTCGCGCGGCGTCGCCCTGGAAGAACTCCACCTCGTCGGGGCGCAGTCGGTAGAGGGTCCAGGACGGGACGGGGGCGTCCGGCTCACGCTGAGCCCGGTCCCAGGCCGCCTGCGACTCCCGCCGCATCTCCTCCACGGAGGACAGCACTTCGCTCTGGCGGCCGGTCAGCGCGGCGGCGAGAGCGCCGGTCGAGCGGGCGTGCAGGTCGGCCTGGGACTCGGCGGACGGGGCGCTCGTGACCGGGCCGCGGACGCGCACCTGACGGCCCTGCACCGCCCAGTAGAAACCGAGGGCCGCGTACGGGCGGGCGGCGAGCTGGCGTCCCTTGCGGCTGCCCACATGCGTCGCGAAGGACCAGCCGGACGCGTCGGCGCCGTGCAGCATCACCGTCCGTACGTCAGGCAGGCCCTCCTCGTCGGCGGTCGCGAGGGACATCGTGTGAGGCTCCACCTGCCCTGCCGCGACCGCCTGCGCGAACCAGGCCGCGAAGAGGGCGAGCGGGTCGGCGGGCGCGGTGGCCGGGTCGAAGTCCGGCAACTCGGTGACCGCCGGGTCCCACACCCGAAGCGACCTCAGCAGCTCATGAAGATCGGTTCCCATGCCCCGATTGTCGCGTGCGGCACCCGCTCACACCTGCCCGAGGTCCGACGACACCCACCGCTCGGGCCGCAGATGGACGACGACCTGCTCACCGTGGTTCTTCCAGGCGAAGTCGACATAGCCGTCGACCTTCTCGGCCGGGAGGTAACGGGCCGAGATCTCCCGGAGCTGTTCCAGGGTGGCGGGGGTCGTCCTGATGACCGGTCCCTCGACCGACACGTACCGGATGGTGGGTTCCAGCCGGTCGATCATCAGGGAGAAGCGGCCCGCCGCCTGGATCAGCCGGTTCTTCCGGGAGTCCAGCCCGGTCATGATCCATACGTCGCCGCCGGGCTCGTACTGGTACCAGATCGGCACGGTCAGCGGAGCGCGCCCCGCGCCCGCGTCGACCGCCAGCGCGGCGATATGGGGCTCGGACAGGAACTGTTCACGCTCTTCGCGGGTCAGGGCCATGCCTGTTTCCTCCCGATGTGGTCTGGACAGTCTCAATCCCTGCCCAATACCAACGTCCCCGACGAGCAGAACCATCCCCCGGTCGCCGAAGCCACCCCCAGCCGCGGCAACTCCCCGCCCCGCCCCCGCACCTGCCGGTCCCCGCCCTCGCCCCGCAGCTGCCGTACGGCCTCCACGACCAGGAACAGCCCCCGCATCCCGGGGTGCTGGGCGGACAGCCCGCCCCCGTCCGTGTTGACCGGCAGCTCCCCGCCCCGCACCAGCAGCCGCCCCTTCTCCACGAACGCCCCGCCCTCGCCCTTCCCGCAGAAACCGAGGTCCTCCAAGGTCACCAGCGTCATGTAGGTGAAGGCGTCGTAGATCTCCGCGAAGTCGACCTCCTCCGGCCGCACCCCGGCCCGCTCGAAGGCGAGCCGCCCGCTCACCGCCGCCGGACCCGTCGTGAAGTCGGGCCACTCGGACATCGCGGCGTGCGAGACGTGCTCCCCGGTGCCGAGCACCCACACGGGTGCCGTACGGCAGTCCCGTACGAACTCCTCGGCGGCCAGCAGCACCGCCGCCCCGCCGTCGGAGCGGATGCAGCAGTGCAGCTTGGTGAAGGGATCAGCGATCAACGGCCCGCCCAGCACGTCGTCGACCGTGATCGGGTCGCGGAACATGGCCTCGGGGTTCAGAGCCGCGTTCGCCCTCGCCTGGACCGCCACCTCCGCCAACTGCTCGATGGTCGTGCCGTGTTCGATCATGTGGCGGCGGGCGGCCATGGCGTATTTGGCGATGAGGGTGTGGCCGTACGGGACCTCGAACTGAAGCGGGCCGCGGGCGCCGAAGGAGAGATTCCCCGTGCGCCGCCCCGCCTTGATGTCCGCGCGGGCCGTCGAGCCGTAGACGAGGAGTACGGCGTTCGCGTGGCCCCTCGCGATCGCGTCCGCCGCGTGGGCCGCCATGACCTCCCAGGTGGAGCCGCCGACGGAGGTGGAGTCGACCCAGGTGGGGCGCAGACCCAGGTACTCGGCCACCTCTACGGGGGCGAGGGTGCCGAGCCCGGCGGACGCGAAGCCGTCCACCACCTCCCGGCCCAGCCCCGCGTCGGCCAGGGCACGGCGGGCAGCCTGGGCGTGCAGGGCGTACGGGGTCGCGTCGTCCACCCGACCGCAGTCGGACAGGGCCACGCCGACCACGGCGACTTTCCGGCTTCCCGGAGTCATGAGAGGCCACCTTCCCCTGGGCATATCGTTCCCGGGCTCCTAATATGACGGCCCGTCAGATCGGGAGGGAAGAGCCATGGACGCCCGCTTCACCGCCGAACAGGACGAGATCCGCCGTACCCTGCGCGAACTCCTGAACAAGCGCTGCGGCCCCCGCGAGCTGCGCGCCGCCCTCGACACCCCCGCCGGACACGACCCCGCCCTGTGGACCGCCCTCGCCGAGCAGCTCGGCCTGCCCGGGCTCGCCCTCCCCGAGGCCTACGGCGGTGTCGGCTGCTCGGCGACCGAACTCGCCCTCGCCTGCGAGGAGGTCGGGCGGGCGCTGGCCCCCTCCCCGCTCCTCGCCACCGCCGTCCTCACCGCCCCGCTGATCACCGCCCTCGGCACCGAGCCCCAGCGCGCCGCCCTGCTGCCCCGCCTCGCCTCCGGCACCCTCACCGCCGCCCTCGCCGTCCCCGGCACCGCCCTCGCCGCCGCCCTCGCCCTCACCGGCACGGGAGACGGCGACTGGGCCGGCGGCGGACGCGCCGGGGGCGTGCAGGCGCGGCGGGCGGAAGGCGGCTGGCGACTGTACGGGCAGGTCGACCAGGTCCTGGACGGCCACAGCGCGGGTCTCCTGGTGGTCGCCGCGCACGCCGGGGGGTTCGCCCGGTCGCGGACGCTGCTGTTCCTGGTGGCGGGGGACGCGGCGGGGGTCGTACGGGAACGGCAGACCGCGCTGGATGCGACGCGGCCGCAGGGACGGGTGCAACTGCGGGATGTGGAGGCGGAGTTGCTGGGGGAGGGGGACGGTGCGGATGTGCTGAGTACCCTCGCCGATGCGGGGAACGTGGTCGCCGCCGCCCTCGCCTGCGAGGCAGTGGGGGCCGCCGACCGGGCGTTGGAGGCGACCGTGGAGTACGTCGGGCAGAGGGAACAGTTCGGCCGCCCGATCGGCTCTTTCCAGGCGGTGAAACACAGGCTGGCGGATGTGTACGTGGCGGTCCAGGCAGCAAGATCGGCGGCCTATTACGCGGCCTGGGCTGCAACAGACCCAAGGGGCGCGGGGAACTGCGCGACCAGCCACAACGAACCCGCAGACGCCCGGCAACCTATCGCGGCACCCCCAGAGGCGCGCCTCGCCCTCGCCCAATCGCTGGAAGCGCTCCGCACGGCCTCCGCCGAAGGCATCCAACTCCACGGCGGCATCGGTTTCACCTGGGAACACGAGGCCCACCTGTACTTCAAGCGGGCCGCCGGCGACGAACTCCTCTTCGGCCCCGCCCATCGCCTAAGGGCACACGCCGCCGACACGGCCCGGCTCTTCGAGACGTCCGCGGAGCGGGAGGTGGCGGTGTGATCGGCGCACGCGTGGTGCAGAAGGTCTCCTCGACACGGGGCTTCGCCAAGGTCGCCCCGCATGTCATCCCCGCGCTCGACCGCGCCGTGCACCGCCTCACGCGCGGAAAGGTGCTGCTCAGCGCCCAGATGCTGCCCGGCGTGATCCTGACCTCGACCGGTGCCCGCAGCGGCCTGCCGCGCCGTACGCCGCTCGCCTGCATGCCCGAGGAGAACGGCCGCAGCTGGATCCTCATCGGCTCCAACTTCGGCCGCGCCGGCCACCCCGCCTGGACCGCGAACCTGCTGGCCCACCCGGACGCCGAGGTCAGCTGGAAGGGCCGGGACATCCCGGTCACGGCCCGGCTGCTGGAGGGGGAGGAACGGGCGGCCGTGTGGCAGGCGGCGCTGGCCTTCTGGCCGCCGTATGCGACGTATCAGGCGCGGGTGGAGCGGGAGATACGGCTCTTCAGGATCGTCCGCCGGTCATAGCGTCGCCAGACGTTGTACGAGGAGGAACGCGCCGATGCCCAGCATGGCCGCACCGGACGTGCGGGTGACCGCCCGCGCCGCCGCCGGGCGGGCGCCGAGGACCGCGCGGGCCGCGAGGCCCACCGTCAGATAGACGGCGGCGCAGCACGCCATGTGGAGCAGCCCGAGTACGGCGGTCTGGGCGGGGACCGGCAGGTGCTCGCCCTTCGTCACCAGGAACTGCGGCAGCACGGACAGGTAGAGCAGCAGGCCCTTGGGATTCAGGCCGCTGATCGTGGCGCCGCGCAGAAAGACCCGGGCCGGGCTCGTGGCCATGGCCTCCTCGGCCGCCCCCGGGGTGCCCGGCCGCCGCAGTACGCCCCACCCCAGCCAGACCAGATACGCGGCACCGGCCACCGTCAGCGCGGTCAGCAGTCCCGGCTCGCCCGCCACCAGCACCGCCAGACCCGCCGCCGCCAGCACCGTGTGCAGCGCGTACCCGCTGACCAGGCCCGCCACCGCCGTCACCGGCGAGCGGTCGCGCAGCCCGGCCGAGATCGCGTACGCCCAGTCGGCGCCCGGTACGCAGACGAGCAGCAGGTCGATGGCGAGGAAGGAGAGGAGCAGTCCGGAGTCCATGGTGGCGACATTAGGCGGGAATGGGTCGAAAGTGTTGTCGAAGTTTGCCCGTGATCGGCGCTTGTGAGGGAAGATCTGTCCCATGGACGACGTGGACAGACAGATTCTTGCCGAGCTGCAGCAGGACGGGCGGCTGACCGTGACCGAGCTGGCCGCGCGGGTGCGGCTCAGCGTCTCGCCGTGCCACCGGCGGCTGCGGGAACTGGAGCGGTCGGGCGCGATCAGCGGCTATCGCGCGGTGGTGGACCCGGGTGCCGTCGGGCTGGACTTCGAGGCGCTGGTCTTCGTCTCCATGCGGCAGGAGGACCGGGACACGGTCGCCGGGTTCGAGCGGGCCATCGCGGACATCCCCCATGTCCTGGACGCGCAACGGCTGTTCGGTGAGCCCGACTATCTGCTGCGGGTCGCCACGGCCGACCTCGCTGCCTTCCAGCGGCTGTACGACGAGCGGCTGGCGACCCTGCCGGGCGTGCAGCGGCTCACCTCGACGCTGGTGATGAAGCACGTGGTACGGGATCGTCCGCTGCCCGCATAGCACGGCAGGCGGCGGCCCACGCCGGTGAGCCGCCGCCTGCCAGACAGGACTTGCTGAACCAGGGAACTAAAGGGAACTACAGGGAACTATTTCGTCGGCTTCTTGCCCGTCACGCCCAAGTGCACCAACAGCGCCAGGTTCGGCTTGAGTTCAGCCTGTTTGACGCCCCACGTCTGGAAACCCTTCTGGTGCGAGGCCACCGCCGCGAGCATCGCGACCAGCGAGCCCGCGACCGCGGCCGGGTTGACGTCCTTGTCGACCCGGCCCTTGGACTGCAGCTGGGTGACCGCGTCGGCAAGGGAGTTGTTGACGGAGTTCAGGATCTTCATGCGGATCTTGTAGAAGCGCTTGTCGCCCTCGGACGCGCCGAGGTCGACGACCCTGAGGATCGCGTCGTTCTTGCGCCAGAACTCCAGGAATCCGTCCACGAGTTCCTGCGCGGTCTGCCAGCCGGCCTTGCCGACCCAGCTGCGGCCCTCCACGAGCTCGGTCAACCCCGCGCCCTCGGTGGCCATTTGCTCGGCGATCTCCAGGACGGCGCCCTCGACGTCCGGGAAGTACTGGTAGAAGGTCGCGGGTGAAGTGCCCGCCTTCCGGGCGACATCGATGACTTTGACGTCCCGGTAGGGGGAGGAGCTGAGCATCTCGCTGAGGCAGTCGAGCAGCTTCTGCCGGGTCGCCTGCCCACGCCGGCCGGCCACACGGCCGTCGACGGTACGCACTTGTCCTGTCATGTCGTCAGCTTACCGAGGCGTGATCGGGGCGCGATTCGGCCGACTGCAAATGGGGTGCACGGGGACCGAGAGGCTGGTGTGCCTGGTCTGCGGGTTGTGGGCGAGGCCGTTACTTTGGCGGCATGGCCGAAAACAGGGCATCCGCAGACGGAACGGGATACGGGGAGGGCGTCCCGTGCTGGGTGGACGCGCAGCTTCCCGACGTGGAGGCGGGCAAGCGCTTCTACGGGGAGCTCTTCGGATGGGATTTCGAGGACGCCTTCGACTCCACCGTGCTGGCCCGGCTGGACGGCGAGCCCGTCGCCTCGCTCTCCCGCAAGACGGACGGGCGGATGCCCACCGTGTGGACCGTGTTCTTCGCCACCCCGGACGCGGAAGCGCTGGTCCGGCGGATCCGCGAGGCCGGGGGGCAGGTCGTCACCGCGCCCGTGGAGGTGGGGGAGGGGCTGGGGAGGGTCGCGCTGGTCACCGACCCCGAGGGCGCCGTCTTCGGGCTCTGGCAGGCGGGCGAGCACCAGGGCTTCGGGCGCCGGCACGAGGTCGGCACCTTCGGCTGGGCCGAGCTGTACGCCCGGGACACCGAGGTCGCCAACGCCTTCTACGGCGGGCTCTTCCACGACGCCCTGTTCGGACCGGACGCGAAGCCGGACTTCGGGCGCGCGGCCGTGGCGGAGGTCTTCCCGGCGATGATGCCGCCCCACTTCGTCGTCCACTTCCGGGTGGCGCAGTGCGAGGCGGTCCTCGGCACGGTGAACCGGCTCGGCGGGCGGGTGCAGGTGCCGCCCTTCGAAACGTCGTACGGGACGGTCGCCGTCGTCACCGACAATCAGGGGGCGTCCTTCGCCGTCCTGGAACGCCGGGCGGCGCCGGAAGGCTGACGCCACTCCTGCCTCTGGCGTCCCACTATGCGAGCCGGCGCTTTCCGCGGGCGCCGGAGTGTGGTTTTGTCCCAAGACACCCCGTTCCGCCCTCGGGTTCGCAACCACGCCCTCGGACAGGAAGAATCGGGGTGCGTGCCGCCAAGGCGGTGCGGTGGTGAGACGCTGCACGGGGTCGCGTACATATGTGGTGACGGGGCCCGTACGGGGAGGTGGCAGGCAGAGTGGTGGATCAGCTGACGCAGCACGATCCGCGCAGGATCGGGCCGTTCGAGGTGCTCGGACGGCTGGGCGCCGGCGGCATGGGGCTGGTCTATCTCGCGCGCTCGGCGTCGGGCCGGCGCGTGGCGATCAAGACGGTCCGGACCGAGCTCGCCGAGGACCAGCTGTTCCGGGTCCGCTTCACGCGCGAGGTGGAGGCGGCCCGCGCGGTCTCCGGCTTCTACACGGCCGCGGTCGTCGACGCCGACCCGCGCGCCGCCGTGCCCTGGCTCGCCACCGCGTACGTCCCCGCCCCCTCCCTCGAGGAGATAGTGAACGAGTGCGGGCCGCTCCCGGCCCAGGCGGTGCGCTGGCTGGCGGCGGGTGTGGCGGAGGCCCTCCAGTCCATCCACGGCGCGGGGCTCGTCCACCGCGACCTGAAGCCCTCCAACGTCCTCGTCGTCGAGGACGGCCCCCGGGTGATCGACTTCGGTATCGCCTCCGGCGTCTCGAACACGCGGCTGACCATGACCAACGTCGCCGTCGGCACCCCCGCCTACATGTCCCCCGAGCAGGCGAAGGACTCCCGCAGCGTCACCGGCGCCAGCGACGTCTTCTCCCTCGGCTCGATGCTGGTGTTCGCCGCCACCGGACACCCGCCCTTCCACGGCGCCAACCCGGTCGAGACGGTCTTCATGCTGCTGCGCGAGGGCCCGGACCTCGAAGGCCTCCCGGACGAGCTGCGCCCGCTCATCGAGTCCTGTATGCAGATGGACCCGACGGCCCGCCCCAACCCCGCCGACCTCCAGGCCCAGCTGGCCCCGCACCTGTTCGGCTCCGGCTCCGACGACAGCGGTACGGCGTCGGCGTGGCTGCCCGAGCGGGCGGTGGGCCTGATCGAGACCCGGCGCGGCGGCCGCCCGGCGGCGAAGCCCTCGTCGTCCTCCGGCCGCAGCGGCGGGCGGAACGCCCCCGCCCCGGGCCCCGCCCCCGCGCCGGTCCCGCCCCCTCCCCCGCACGACCCCGTGGTCCCGGGCCCGCAGCCCGCGCCCGTCCCGGTCGGCGCCCCCGACACCGGCCCCGTCCGCCTGGCCGGCGCGGCGGTCCCCATCGGCCCCGGCCCGCGGGTCGCCGACGCCCGCGCCGCCGCCCTGCAGGCGCCCGCGCCGGAGGCCGGTCTGGTCGCCTCCTGGTCCAAGCCCCGCCCCGGCGTCAACGGCACGGATGCCGCCGTGGGCCCCGCCGTACCGGCCGCGCCGCCCGCGCCCCCGGAGACGGCGGCCGGCTGGCGGCCCTGGCGCTTCCGCATGTCGAACGACGTATGGGGCACCCCCTCCGTCGCCGACGACCTCGTCTACGTCACCTCCTTCGAGGTGCACGCCCTGGACGTGGCCACCGGCCGCCGACGCTTCAAGACGCGGGACGTGGCCTGGTCGATGGCGGTCGCGGACGGCCGTATCCACGCCTCCGACGGTCCGACGCTGTTCGCCCTGGAGAGCAGGGAGGGCGCCGACCTGTGGCGTCTGCAGACGGACGCCTGGGTGTACTCGCTCAAGGCCGAGCGGGGCACGGTCGTCACCGGCACGCGCGGCGGCGGCGTCCAGGCCTGGGAGGCCTCGAACGGGCAGAAGCTGTGGGAGATCACCGGCGCGCAGACCGACTTCGAGTCGCCGGAAGCCGGGCCGGCCCTGTACGAGGGCACGGTCTACGTCTGGCAGGACGCCCGGCTGCGCGCCCTGGACGCCCGCACCGGCGAGGAGCGCTGGTCGTACCCCATCGGCGACGCCGCCTCCTGCGGCGGGGTGCCGGTGCGGGTGGCGCAGGCGCCGGACGGGTTCGTGTACGTCTCGGCCGGGACGCGCGTCCTCGCGCTGGACGTGGCGAGCGGTCATGTCCGCTGGCACTTCGAGGCCCCGGCGGTCTTCCTGTGCCCGCCGGCCTTCGTGCCGGGTCCGGCGGTGACCGGCGGTGGCGTGTACCTCGCCGACTACCTCGGCACCGTCTACGCCCTGGACGCCACCGACGGCCGTGACCGCTGGCGCATCGCCACGGAGTCCCGCTCCTCGATCGATCCGGTGCTGGTGGCTGCCGGTCATGTCCACGTGGGCAGCGGCAAGGGGCTGTACACCCTGGACGCGGTCACCGGGACGCCGAAGTGGCGCTTCCAGGCGGGCGGCGACATCGTGGGCGCGCCGGCCGTGGCGGAGGGCCGGATCCACTTCGGTTCCACGGATCACCTGCTGTACACGCTGAAGGCCGACGACGGCCGCCTGAGGTGGAAGCTCGCGACCGGCGGCGAGATCACCGGTTCCCCGGTGGTGAAGGACGGGGTCGTGTACGCGTGCAGCAAGGACCGGTGCGTGTACGCGCTGGACGCGGAGAAGGGCACGGGGACGGCGCGCGGCGCGTAGGCGCGGGCCAGTGACGGCCGTCGTACCGGCGCACGGAAGGGTCCGGACGGCGGCCGTCCCGTTGGAACGGTCATCTTCACCGTTCTTGCACGAGACGCTACGCCGGGTAAGCGATTGCCGCCATGTGACCGCTGCTAACGTGACGTGCTCACGATCAGTACAACGGGGGTCGAACGACGTGAAGCTTCGCCATGTCCGCGCTGTGGCCGTGTCCGTCTGCGTAGTGGTCGCCCTGACCGGAGCCCGGCGCTCGCACGGTGGCGGGTGCGACGACAGCTCCGGTTCGCACAGCTCGTCGAGCAGTTCGGGCGGTTACTCGGGCGGCAGCACCCACTACGACGACGATGACGACTACTCGTCCTCTACCGGTGGCTCGGGCGGCACCGACGCGACCGCGACGGCCTCGCCCACCGAGGACGTGAAGATCACCAGCTGTGTGTACGACCCGAGCCGGGGCGTCGTCGCCCGTGTCGAGGCCACCAACACCAGCAGCATCACGACGTACACCTACGAGTTCGGCGTGACCTTCAAGGACCCCGACGGGGCGCCCCTGCGCACCAGCGCGTCCACCATCCCGTATGTCTCGCCGGGCGCCACGCAGACCCTGGACGTGGCCGCCGCGTACGTCCCGGAGACCGGCGCGAACACGAGCGGCGTCACCTGCGCCCTCGAGGACGTGACGCGGACCGCGCAGTAACGGAGAGCCTGCGAACGGGCTCTCACCGCACCCGGTGCTCGCGGCGCCGTGCCCGGAACAGGTCCGTCTGCCGCTCGACCGGCAGGTTCCCGAGCGTGATCAGGTGCGGCGCCTGTGCGAACGCCTGGGCGAGGGCGGCCTCCTTGGCCGCCCACAGTGCCCGTACCGTCCCCTGGACGCCCTCCGCCGGATACCCGGCGATGACGGCGGCGCAGTCCACCGCGGCTGCCAGCGCCCCGCCGGGCTCGGTGACCTCCGAGACCAGCCCGATCTCATGGGCCCGCCGAGCCGACAACCGCTCCGCGCTGCCCATGAGCGCCATCCGCGCGGCCTCCCCGTACGGGATGCGCAGCGCCATGAGCATGGACTCGTAGGCGCTGACCATGCCGTAGGTGGTGTGCGGGTCGAAGAAGGTGGCGGTCGGGTCGGCGACGATGAAGTCCGCCTCGCCGAGCAGGTAGAAGGCGCCGCCGCAGGCCATGCCCCGCACGGCGGCGACGACCGGTTTCCACAGGTCGTTGGCCTTGGGGCCGACGCGCAGCAGCGGATCGTCCGTCATGTACGGCGAGTTGGGCTGCGGGACGACGGCATCCCGGTCCAGCCCCGTGCAGAACGCCCGCTCTCCGGCGCCGGTGAGGACGACGGCCCGCACGGTGTCGTCGAAGCGCAACTCGCGCCAGGCGGCGACCAGTCGGTCTCTGAGGCCGAGGTCGATGGCGTTGAGCCGGTCGGGCCGGTCGAGGGTGACGACGGCGACGCCGGTGTCCTTGTTGGCCGTGACGGTAAGGCTCATGGACGCTCCAGGACCCACTGCACAAGCCCGCTGCCGCTGAAGACGGCCTGCACCTTGGCGCCGATGCGGATCCGGTCGGGGGAGAGGGAGTCGAGAGGAGCGTCCGGGCCGGTGACGAGGTTGCCGACGAGACGGATGCGGGGGGCGTCGGTGAGTTCGACGACGATGACGTTGTACGGCGCCTGCTCCGCGTAGTCGGGCAGCAGGGGCGGGTGAGGGACCACGTACGACCAGATACGGCCGTGCCCGCCGACCTGCCGCCACTCGCTCGCGAAGGACTGGCAGTGCGGGCAGCAGGGGCGGGGCGGGAAGCGGGGTTCGCCGCAGTCGGCGCAGGTCTGGACGCGGAGTTCGCCCTGGGCGGCGTACTGCCAGAAGGGGGCGCCGTCGGGGTCGGTGACGGGGGAGAGCATCCTGATCAACTCCTCAGGAGCAGCGCGGAGGTGGGGACGCCCTCGCCGGCGGTGACGAGACAGGTGGCGGCGCCCGGGACCTGGGCGGTGCTGGTGCCGCGGAGCTGTTTGACGCCCTCGTTGATGAGGTTGAACCCGTGGACGTAGGCCTCGCTGAGCCCTCCGCCCCCGGTGTTGACGGGCAGCCGCCCGCCGATCTCCAGGGCGCCACCTTCCGTGAAGGCCCCGCCCTCGCCTCTCCCGCAGAACCCGTAACCCTCCAGGGAGAGCGGTATGAGTGCCGTGAACGCGTCGTAGATCTGGGCGACGTCCACATCCTGTGGAGTGACGTCGGAGTGCTTCCACAGATGCCGGGCGGCGGTCCAGGCGGGTCCGGTGAGCGGGTCGTCGTTCCAGTAGTTGACCATGCCGTGGTGCTGGGCGGGCAGGCCCTGGGCGGCGGAGTGGACGTAGACGGGGGTGTGCCGGCAGTCCCGTGCCCGCTCCCGGCTGACGAGTACGCAGGCCAGGGCGCCGTCGGTCTCCAGGCAGTTGTCGAAGAGGCAGAGGGGTTCGCTGATCCACCGGGAGGTCATGTACATCTCGCGGGTGAGGGGGCGGTCGTACATGATCGCGGCGGGATTCTGGTTGGCCCGGTTCCGGCAGGCGAGCGCGACATTGAAGAGGTGATCCCGGGTCGCGCCGTACTCGTGCATGTAGCGGCGGGCGAGCATGGCGATCTCGTCGACCGGGCGGAGCAGGCCGTACGGCCGTGTCCACTGGGCGGGGGTGGGCAGTTGGGCGGTGGTGTTCTTCCAGGGGCGGGGCCCGCTGCCCCGCTTCCGTGACCGCCAGGCGACCCCGACCGTCGCCTGACCGGTGGCGATGGCGGCGGCGAGATGCGCGACGGTGGCACACGACCCGCCGCCCCCGTACCCCGCCTTGCTGAAGAAGGTGAGGTCACCGAACCCGACGGCCTTGGCCAGCTCCACCTCGTCCGTGTCCTCCATGGTGTAGCTGGCGAGGGCGTCGACCTCGCCCGGGGCGATCCCGGCGTCGTCGAGGGCGGCGAGGACGGCACGGCAGGCGAGGGTCTTCTCGTCCTCGTCGAGCCGTTTGGCGAAGCGGGTCTGTCCGATGCCGACGATCGCGGTGGCGTCCTTGAGGCCCATGCCGGTGGTCATGCTGCGCACACCTCCGCAAGACGAAGCGGCTGCTGACAGGGCGTCAGGCTACAGCTAATCTGACGGGTAGTCAGCTACTGGTCTGGAGGCTGTGGTGCGCGGTGACTTGGAGTGGGGCAGCATTCCGGAACTCGTCCGCGGCGCGGCCGAGCGGTACGCGGACGCCGAGGCGGTGGTGGAGGGCCGCACCAGGATCTCGTACGCCGAACTGGGCGCCCGCATCGAGCGCTCGGCCGCGGCCTGCATCGCGAACGGCGTCGCGCCGGGCGACCGGGTCGCCGTCTGGGCCCCGAACACGCTCGACTGGATCGTGGCGGCGCTGGGCGCGGTGTCGGCGGGAGCGGTGCTGGTGCCGCTGAACACCCGCTTCAAGGGCGGGGAGGCGGCGGACGTGCTGCGCCGCAGCGGGACGCGGCTGCTGTTCGTGACGGGCACGTTCCTCGGGACGTCGTACGTGGCCTCCCTGCGCCGGGCGGTCGCGGACGGGCCGGGGCTGCCGGCCCTGGAACAGGTGGTCGTACTCTCGGACGACGCTCCCGCGGACTTCCGTACCTGGAAGGACTTCCTGGCGAGCGGGGACGGCGTGGGGGAGGTCGAGGTGCGGGCGCGGTCGGCAGCCGTGTCCGGCTCCTGCCCCTCGGACATCGTCTTCACGTCCGGGACGACGGGCCGGCCGAAAGGCGCGGTGATCACCCACGCGCAGACGCTGCGTGCCTATGAGGTGTGGAGCGACCTCGCGGGCCTCCGGCAGGGCGACCGCTACCTCATCGTGAACCCCTTCTTCCACACCTTCGGCTACAAGGCCGGGGTGATCGCCTGTCTGATGCGGGGCGCGACGATGATCCCCCAGCCGGTGTTCGACGTCGACACGGCCCTGGCGAACATCGCCGCGGAACGGGTGTCGGTGCTGCCGGGCCCACCGACCCTCCATCAGTCGCTGCTCGACCACCCGGCCCGCGGCGCCCATGACCTCTCGGCGCTGCGGCTGGTGGTGACGGGCGCGGCGGTCGTGCCCCTGCGCCTGGTGGAACGCCTGCGCGGGGAACTGGGCGTGGACACGGTCCTGACGGCGTACGGCCTCTCGGAGGCCAGCGGCATCGTCACGATGTGCCGGCGCGGCGACGACCCGTCGGTGATCGCGTCGACCTCGGGCCGCGCGATACCCGGCACGGAAGTACGCGTCGAGGCGCCGGTCGGCGAACCCGGCGAGGTCCTGGTCCGCGGCTTCAACGTCATGCGCGGCTACTACGAGGACGCGGCGGCCACGGCTGAGGTGCTGTCGGAGGACGGGTGGCTGCGGACGGGCGATGTGGGGGTCCTGGACGAGGCGGGCAACCTCCGTATCACCGACCGCATCAAGGACATGTTCATCGTCGGCGGCTTCAACGCGTATCCGGCGGAGATCGAGCAGATGCTGGGCCTGCATCCGGATGTGGCGGACGTGGCGGTGATCGGCGTCCCCGACGCGCGGCTGGGGGAGGTCGGCAAGGCGTTCGTGGTGCGGCGGCCGGGGGCGGTGCTCACCGGGGACGACCTGATCGCCTGGGCGCGGCGGGAGATGGCCAACTACAAGGTGCCGAGGGCGGTGGAGTTCGTACGGGAACTGCCCCGGAACGCCGGCGGCAAGGTGGTGAAGGGGCAGTTGCGGGCCCGGCGGAGCTGACCGGTCCCCGGACATGCCTCGGCCGCGGCGGCTCCCCTCCGCGCCGCCGCGGCCGATCCCCGTGGGGTGCTGGTCCGTCAGGCCTCTTCGCTCGTGATGTGGGTGTCGAGCGGCTTCAGCGTGCCGTCGTCGGCCTTGGCGTCGGTGATGTGGGTGTCGAGCGGGTTGACCGTGCCCGCGTCGGCGTCGGTGATGTGGGTGTCGAGCGGCTTGACGGTGCCGTCGGTCTTCTTCTCATCGGCCATGCTGTTCAACTCCTGTGAGTGGGACACGAGGCCCGTCCGGCGACTCCCCCGAGGGCCGCCGGACGGGCTGATCAGGGCCGTTCACCTTAACGGTGGGCCGCAACGATGATCCGTCTGCCCCCCGACGCGACGGATCGACGGCATTCAGCGTGCCGTGAGGCGATAAACGAACGATGAACGCAGGCCGGGGCCGGCTAGGCGGCGGCCACGGGAAGGAGCAGGCCCCGCACCTCCGTGGCCTCCGGGGAGCCCAGGTCCTCGTAGATGGACAGGGCTTCACGCCAGCAGGCCTGGGCCCGGTCGAGGTGCCCGATGTCGTACAGGGCACGCCCGAGGACGGTGAGCACGTTCCCCCGCCGCCAGTCCCCGCCGATGCCGCGGAGGACGGCGAGTGACTGTTCCGCGTGAGCGGCGGCCTGGGCCGGCTTGCGCTCGCTGAGCAGTATCTCGGCGATCCGGAAGATCGCCATTCCCTCCCAGAGGCGCTGGCGGCTGTCCCGGAACACCTCCAGGGCCTCGGTCAACTGCTCGACGGCATGCGTGAGTTCCCCGGCCTGGGCGAGCGCCAGTCCCAGGGCGTAGCGGCCGTTGGCGCCGCGCAGGGTGTGGCCCAGGCGGTCGTAGACGCCGACGCCCTCTCGCGCGAGCTCGATCGCGCTGCTGGTGTGTCCCATGGCGAGGTGTGAACGGGACAGGTTGCACAGCGCGTTGGCCTCACCGGCCAGGTTGCCGTCCGACCGGAAGTTGGTGAGGGCCTCCTGCAGATGGACGGCCCCCTCGGCGTGCCGGCCGCCGTAGACCGCGATGACACCGCGATGATTCGGCACCCAGCAGTTGAGGGCCGGATCGCTGATCCGCTGTGCCAGGGCCGCGGCTTGGCTCACCTCGTCGTCGGCCTGGGCGAATCGGCCGGCCGCCAGATGGGCGTCGGTCAAGGTCGTCCGCGCCCGGCCTTCGGCCTGGACGTCGCCCGCTGCCCGAGCGGCGTCGCGGGCCGCCGTAGCCGCCGCTTCGTAGTCACGGGCGGCGGCGCCGGACTCGGCCAGGTCCTTCGCCGCCCAGAGCAGGTCGACGGCCCTTCGCGGGTCGCCGCTGCGCACGGACTGGCTCGCGCAGGCCAGCAGGCAGTTCGCCTCGGAGTACAGCCAGTCCTGGGCCTCATGGCGGTTGTCGAAGCGCAGGCCGGGGAACTCCCCGTGCTCCAGGTGATCCACCAGCCGGTCCCCCGGCCGCTCGATCGCATAGACCGCCGCCGCCGTCGCCAGATAGAAGTCCAGCAACCGCGACATCGCCGCTTCCCGCTCGTTCGGCGGCCACTCGTCCCGTTCCGCGCACGCCCGCGCGTAGAGCCGCACCAGATCGTGGTACCGGTACCGTCCGGGCGCCGCCGACTCCAGGAGGGAGGTGTCGACGAGGGACTCCAGCAGGTCCTCCGTCTCCTCGGCCGGCAGATCCAGCACCGCCGCGGCCGCCGCCAGCGAGATGTCCGGCCCGTCGGCGAGCCCCAGCAGCCGGAACGCCCGTGCCTGGGCGGGCTCCAGGGCGCCGTAGCCCAGCTCGAAGGTCGCCTTCACGGCGAGGTCGCCGGCCTGGAGCTCGTCCAGCCGGCGGCGTTCGTCCGCGAGCTTGGCGGCCAGCACCGAGACCGTCCAGGTGCGGCGTGCCGCCAGGCGGGACGCGGCGATGCGGATCGCCAGCGGCAGGAAGCCGCAGGCCGCGACCACGTCCAGCGCGGCCTCCCGCTCGGAGGCCACCCGCTCCTCGCCCACGATCTTCGTGAAGAGCTGCAGCGCCTCGTCCGGCGACATCACGTCCAGATCGACCAGATGGGCCCCTGCCAGGTCCACCATCCGCACCCGGGACGTCACCAGGGCCGCGCAGCCCTCCGTGCCCGGCAGCAGCGGCCGCACCTGGGCGGCGTCCTTCGCGTTGTCCAGCAGCACCAGGACCCGGCGGCCGTCCAGCACCGAGCGGTACAGCGCCGCCCGCTCCTCCAGCGAGTCCGGGATCGCCGAGTCCGCCGTCCCCAGGGCCCGCAGGAAGGAGCCCAGGACCGTCTCCGGTTCCGCCGCCCGCGGGCCCGCGCCCTGGAGGTCGACGTACAGCTGGCCGTCCGGGAACGCCGAACGCGCCTGGTGTGCCACGTGCACCGCCAGCGTCGTCTTGCCGACGCCCCCGATGCCCGCCAGCGCCGACACCGCCATCACCCGGCCCTCCGCCGAGGCGAGGACCTCGCCGAGCTCGGAGACGAAGGCGGAGCGGCCCGTGAAGTCGGGGACGGTCGCGGGAAGCTGGGCCGGGCGCACCGGGGTCACCGCCGGCCCGGTCACCGGCGCCGAGGGCTCCGCGAGGCCGGGGTCCGCCTGCAGGATCCGCTGCTGGAGCTCCTTGAGGCCGGGACGCGGGTCGACGCCCAGTTCGTCGGCGAGCAGGCGCCGCGTGTCCGCGTACACCGCCAGCGCCTCCGCCTGACGGCCGCTGCGGTACAGGGCGAGCATCAGCAGCTCCCGCAGCCGCTCGCGCAGCGGGTGCGCCGCGGTCAGCGCCGTCAGCTCCGACACCGCCTCCGCGTGGCAGCCCTGCTCCAGGTCCATGTCGAGGCGGGACTCCAGCAGTTGCAGCCGCCACTCCTCCAGGCGGACCCGCTGTGCCTCCGCGTACGGCCCGGGCACCCCGGCCAGCACCTCGCCGTCCCACAGCGCCAGCGCCCGCCCCAGCACTTCCCGCGCATGGGACAGATCCCCGGCGCCCCGGGCCTTCTCCGCCTGGGCCGCCAGCTCCTGCGCCACGCCCAGGTCCAGCGCGCCCTCGGCCAGCCCGCGCACCGCGTAGCCGCCCGACTCGCTCACCAGGACCCCGGCGTCCAGCGCCTTGCGCAGCCGGGAGGCGTACGTCCGTACCGCCGCCAGCGCCTGCGACGGCGGCTCCTCGCCCCACAGGGCGTCGATCAGCTCCGCCGCGGTCGCCGTACGGCCCTCGCGCAGCAGCAGGGCGGCCAGGAGCGCGCGTTGCTGGGGGGAGCCGGTGGGGAGCTGCTCGTCGTCGCGCCAGGCGCGTACCGGACCGAGCACGCTGAACCGCAGCATCGCCGGCTCCTCGGAGCCGGGACGCCGCTGCTCGGGCACACGTGGTGCACCGTCCATCGGGGTCCCCCTAGGCATCCTCAACAACTACGTCAGTTTGCCTTGTTCATGGCGGATGCGTCAGCCGGGCGAGACACCGATCACAGGCAGGGCACACCCGTACGTGCGGGATTCCACAAGGTCCCCACAAGATCTCCGTACACGACCGATCAGAACCGACCACCTCGCCCTCGTACCGCACCTCACCGCATAGCTGACGGTCCGTCAGATCGGCGCTACCGTGAACGCCATGGACGACACCGAGACGACGTTTCCCCTGATCATCTCCGTCGACGACCACACCGTGGAACCGCCCACCGTGTGGCAGGACCGGCTGCCGAAGAAGTACCTCGACACCGGCCCGCGCACCGTCCGCGCCCCGCTGAAGGAAATGACCTTCCTGGGCGGCCGGTTCAAGCCGGTCATGGGCCGGCCCGGCGACGACGGCCCCCTCGGCGACTGGTGGGTCTACGAGGACCTGCACCGGCCCCTCACCCGGCTCGACACGGCCGTCGGCTGCAGCAGGGACGAGATCAAGCTGGAGATCATCACCTATGAGCAGATGCGCCCGGGCTCGTACGACGTCCCCGCCCGGCTCGCCGACATGGACGTCAACCACGTCCAGTCCGCCCTCTGCTTCCCGACCTTCCCCCGCTTCTGCGGCCAGACCTTCACCGAGGCCGAGGACCACGAGCTGGGCCTGCTGTGCGTCCGGGCCTACAACGACTGGATGGTGGAGGAGTGGTGCGGGCCGGCGGCCCAGGGCCGGCTCATCCCGCTCACCCTCATCCCCCTCTGGGACGCAGAGCTCGCGGCCGCCGAGGTCCGGCGCAACGCCGCCCGCGGCGTGCGTGCCGTCGCCTTCTCCGAGATACCCCCGCACCTCGGGCTCCCCTCCGTCCACACCGACGCCTGGGACCCCTTCCTCGCCGCCTGCGACGAGACCGGCACGGTGGTCGCCATGCACATCGGCTCGTCGAGCCGCATGCCCTCCACCTCCGCCGACGCCCCGCCCGCCGTCGGCTCCACCATCACCTTCGCGAACTGCTGCTTCTCGATGGTCGACTGGCTGATGAGCGGCAAGTTCGAACGCTTCCCCAACCTCAAGATCATGTACGCCGAAGGCCAGATCGGCTGGATCCCGTACATCCTCGAACGCGCCGACGTGGTGTGGGAGGAGAACCGCGGCTGGGGCGGGGTCGCCGACAAGGTGCACCGGCCGCCGTCCGAGCTGTTCGCCGACCACGTCTACGGCTGCTTCTTCGACGACGCCTTCGGGCTGAAGAACCTGGACGCGATCGGCCTGCACAACGTCCTGTACGAGACCGACTACCCCCACTCCGACTCCACCTGGCCGAAGTCCCGCGAGGTCGGCGAGGCGCAGATGGGCCACCTGGACGCCGAGGTCGTCGAGCGGATCGTCCGGGGCAACGCGATCGAGCTGCTGGGGCTCACCCCGGACGGCCGGTGGGAGGGGGTGCGCTGATTCCCCTGCCATAAGTCAAAAGTGCAAGCAAAACCCGTTCGAGCGGAACCCCGACCCCATGCACACCCTCTTTCCCTCCGAGGTGCGAAGTAACTCGTACCTGAACATTACGCACATACTCACCATGGGGTCGGGCAGTCATGGCTCTCCAGCACGCGCAGGTCACCGTCGTCGTCATCGGCTACGACGACGCCGCCCACGTGGCCGACGCGGTGCGTTCCGCGCTCGCACAGGGACCGGCCGTCCGCGAGGTGATCGCGGTCGACGACTGCTCGGCGGACGGCAGCGCGGAACTGCTGGAAGGACTGGCCGCAGGCGAACCGCGCCTGAAGGTGATCCGCCGCCCCGTCAACAGCGGCGGCTGTGGCACCCCGCGCAACGACGGCCTGAACGCCGCGGTCTCGCCCTATGTGATGTTCCTGGACAGCGACGACGTGCTGCCGCCGGGCGCCGTCGACGCGTTGCTGGACGCGGCCGTACAGCACGACGCGCCGGTCGCGGCCGGGCTGTGCCTGCGCAAGGAGCTGCCGTCCGGTCGGGAGACGCCCTGGCGGCACGAGCTGTACACCAGCCGCACGCTGATCACCCACCCCACCCAGCGGGTGCACCTGGTCGAGGACACGCTCTCGGTCAACAAGCTCTACCGCACCGACTTCCTGCGCGCGCACGGCATCCGCTTCCCCGAGGGCCGCTTCCCCTACGAGGACTTCGTCTTCACCGCGCGCGTGCTGGCCGCCGGTCCGCGCATCGCCCTCGTCCCGGAGCCCGTGTACATCTGGCACGTGCGCCGGTCGGCGGCCCGGCTGTCCATCTCCCTCGACCGCTCGAACATCGCCAACTGGCAGGCCCGGATCAACGCCGACCAGCTGTCGTACGACATCCTGCTGGGCGCGGGCGAGAAGCGGCTGGCGCGGGCGACGCGGGCGCGCTTCCTCGACCACTCGCTGCGGATGTACGCGCGCGAGCTCGACCTGCGCAGTGCCGAATACCGGCGCCAGTGGTGGAATCTCACGCGCGCCTACCTGGCCACCTTCGACGAGGGCGACTTCGCGTCGGCGCCCGCGCCCGGCCGCGTCGTCGCCCGGGTGGTCCTCGCCTCCGGGGAGCCGTGCGACCTGGGCCGGCTCAAGGAACTCGCGGCCCGCCCGGCCCGGCTGAACCCGCCGTACCCGCGTGCGCAGGACGGCTCCCCGATCTGGTCGGCGGAGCTGCCCGAGGTCGAGCTGGACCATCTGCTGGTCCGCCCCGTGCACCTGCTGCCCGCCGCCGTCGACGCCGAACTGCGGCCACGCGCGCGTGGGACGGTGCTCCGGCTGCGCCTGCACGAGCTGTACGGGCGCATGGCGCAGGCCGGACCGGAGGCCGTCGAGGCGGAGTTCCGGGAGCGGGACGACGGGCGTGTGGGATGCGCCGCCACGGCGCCCCTCACCGCCGATCCGGACTCCGGCACCTGGACGACCGAGTTCCCGCTGGACCTGGCGGCGCTGGGCCGCGGCACCTGGGACCTCGAGCTGCGGCTGTGCTTCGCGGACGGCTCCCACCGGGACGTCACCGCCCACGCCGTCGCGGGCGCCGGGCTGCTGGGCCGGCGCGCCCTGCCGAGCCTGCGCCACGCCGTGCTGCTGGTGCAGCCGTACGCGACCCACTCGGGGGCGCTGGCGGTGCGGCTCGCGCCCGGTCTGAGCGGCGTGACCGATGTCGTACGCCGTCGCCTCAAGCGCCTCTTCCGCTGACATACCGCTTCCCTGACATACCGCTTCGCCGATACGTGACCCATTCCTTCGAAGGGACCGCTGTTCATGACCTGGCTGATCACCGGTGGCGCCGGCTACATCGGGGCGCACGTCGTGCGTGCGCTCGTCGAGGCGGGCGAACGAGCCGTCGTCTACGACGACCTCTCCACGGGGTTCGCCGAGCGGGTGCCCGAGGGCGTGCCGCTGGTCGTCGGCTCCACGCTGGACGGTGAGCTGCTCGGGCGCGTCCTGCGGGAGCAGGGCGTCACCGGCGTCGTCCACCTCGCGGCGAAGAAGCAGGTCGGCGAGTCCGTCGAACTGCCACTGCACTACTACCGGGAGAACGTCGAGGGCCTGCGCACCCTGCTGTCCGCGGTCACCGGGGCCGGGGTGGCGTCGTTCGTGTTCTCCTCGTCGGCGGCCGTCTACGGCATGCAGGATGTCGATCTCGTCACCGAGGAGACGCCGTGCGGGCCGATGAGCCCGTACGGCGAGACGAAGCTGGCCGGCGAGTGGCTGGTACGGGCCACGGGCCGGGCCACCGGTCTGTCGACGGCCTCGCTCCGCTATTTCAACGTGGCCGGGGCGGCCACTCCCGAACTGGCCGACACCGGCGTCTTCAACCTCGTCCCGATGGTGTTCGAGAAGCTCACCGAGGGCGCCCCGCCGAGGATCTTCGGCGCCGACTACCCGACCCCCGACGGGACCTGCGTGCGCGACTACATCCACGTCGTCGACCTGGCGGAGGCCCATGTGGCGGCCGCGCGGCGGCTGCGCGAGGCACCGGGCACGGACCTCACCCTCAACATCGGGCGCGGGGAGGGCGTCTCGGTGCGCGAGATGATCGACCGGATCAACGCGCTCACCGGCCACGCCCTGCCCCCCGAGGTCGTGGACCGGCGGCCGGGCGACCCCGCCAGGGTCGTCGCCTCGGCTGGCCGCGCCGCGGCGGAGCTGGGCTGGAAGGCGCGGTACGGGGTGGACGACATGATCGCGTCGGCCTGGGCGGGCTGGACCCGGAACCACTCCGCCTGAAACGCCAGAAAGGGGGGTGGGGCCGAGGCCCCACCCCCCTTTCTGCCTCTCCGCGCTGCTACCTCTCCAGGAAGTCGAACAGCGCTTCCCAGCGCCCCGCGATCTCGTCCGCCCCGTACCTGCGGATGTTCTCCCTGGCCGCGTCGCCCATCCGGTCCCGCAGCCCCGCGTCCGACATCAGCAGGTCCAGCTTGCGGGCGAGTTCGCCGGTGTTGCCGGGCCTGGCGAGGAGGCCGTCCTCCCCGTCGCGGATGATCTCGTGGACGCCGGGGGCGCAGTCGAAGGCGGCGCAGGGGACGCCCATGGCCATGGCCTCCATGAGCGCGAGCGGGAAACCCTCACCCCTGGACGACAGCGCGAACACCGACCCGCCCCGCAGGGCGCCCGGCACATCGCTCGTGCGTCCCATCCAGGTGACCGAGTCGTCGAGGCCCAGGGCGGTGCACTGCTTCCTGAGGATCTCCTCGTCCTCCCCGGAGCCGTAGATCTTCAGCACCCAGCCGGGGTGCCGCGGGGCCACCTCGGACCAGGTGTCGAGGAGCATGTCGACGCCCTTCTCGTCGCTGAGCCGGCCGATGCTGATGACGGCCTTCTCACTGCGCGGCGAGGGCACCTCCGGCAGCCAGGGCACGGAGTTCGGCAGGAACGAGGCGTTGTTGAGGCCCGCGCCGATCCACAGGTCGGCGTCCTCGCGGGTGAGGACGAGCATGCGGTCGACGTCCCGGTAGTGCTTGAGGACCCGGCGGAAGCGCGAGGACCGCTTCGAGGTCTCGAAGGACTCGTGGCTCATCCCGATGACGGTGAGTCCGCCGGTGTCGGCGAGGTTCACCCACTCCATCGCCCACACCTGGGTCACGATGACGACAGCGCCCGGGCGCGCGGCCCGGAACAGGTTCGTCAGCACGCCGGCCTTCTCCCGCATGCTCGCGTCCCGCGCCCGGCCGGGCGCCGGCGGCTGGCCGGCGTACAACCGGGTCGTGGGGTAGGGGAGTTCGCCGAGGTCGTGCGGGTCCTCGGGGGTGGTGATGCCGATGACGTGGACGCGGTGGCCGCGCTCGGTGAGGAGCCGGGCCATCTGGTGGGACCAGCTGGTCACTCCGCCCAGTTCGTCGACGCTGTTGGAGACGAGGAAGACGTCCCGCCTCGTCGTGCCGTCCTCCACTACGCCTTCCTCCACTCGCTGAAGAACTCCTCGACGATGCTCTGTGCGGCCGTGCCCTTGTCGTACTCGCCGAAGTCGGCCACGAACCTCTCCCGCGCCGCCGCGTACTTGACCGACTGCTCCTCCAGCGGCGACGCCGCCAGTACGGAGTACAGCTCCTCCTCCGTGCGCACGACCGGGCCCGGTGCCCGTTCCAGCAGGTCGAAGTAGGTGCCGCGGCCTTCGTGCACGTACTCCTCGTAGTCGTGCGGGAAGAAGAGCATCGGCCGGTCCAGCAGGGCGTAGTCGAACATCACCGACGAGTAGTCCGTGATCAGGGCGTCGGCGAGCGCGAGGAGCGGGGTCACGTCGTGGTGGTCCGACACGTCGATGACGCGGCCCCGTACGGACGGCGGGAGCACGACGTGGTTGAGGTAGTGCGCGCGGACGAGGAGGACGTACCGGTCGCCGAACTCCTCCGCGAAGCGCTCCACGTCGAAGGGCAGCGCGAAACGGCGCCCGCCCTGGTGACGGAAGGTGGGCGCGTACAGCAGCACCTTCTTCCCGGCCGGGATGCCCAACTCGTCGGCCAGCGGGGGTCGTTCGGCCGCCTCGCGGGCCCGCGCGAGCTCGTCGTTGCGCGGGTAGCCCACCCGCAGCAGCGTCTTCTCCCGCAGCCGGAAGGCCTTGGCCAGGGTGCGGACGTCGTGCTCCGAGCGGATCAGGAAGTGGTCGAAACGGTCCAGGGCGCGCTGCTGCTCCGCCTGTTCGGGGCGGGACTTGAGCTTCCAGCCGGCCTCGTCGAAGCCCATCCGCTTGAGCGCGGAGCCGTGCCAGGTCTGGATGTACGTCGTCCCGGGGCGCTTGGTCAGCTTCAGCGGGTAGCTCTGGTTGTCGATCCAGAACTCGGCGCGGGCCAGCGCCCTGAGGTAGGGCAGTGACCAGCGGCGCACCAGGGTGGCGTCGGCGGGGAAGCCCTTCGGGCTGCCCGTGTACGACCACACCGCCTCGAAGTCGAGCCCCTGGCGGCGCATCTCCTCATAGATCGCCCGGGGACTGTCGCTGTACTGCCGGCCGAGGTGGCTCTCGAAGACCACCAGCCGCTTGTGCACCGGCATCCGCAGGAAGACGTCGTGGTAGAGGCGGAGCTTGGTCTCTCCGGAGGTGGCCTTCGCGCGCAGTGCCTTCGCCTTGCGGTACCCGGTCTTGGCGAGGCGGCCGGGGGTGCCCTGCAGGCCGCGCACGACGAGGTCGTGCCCCTTCTTGCCGGGGACGAGACGGAAGGCGAGGTGGCCGCGGCTGGATATCTCCGGCTCGATCCGGTCGGCGACCAGCCGGGTGAGGCGGGGGCGCACCGGCACCTCGCCCGTCACCAGACCGGGCCGGGTGGCGGTGAGGCGCGTCGTCGTGCGCTCGCCGTCGACGTCCAGGTGGAGCCGTACGTCCCAGACGGCGTCCACGATGCCGAGCGGGCGCAGGCCCTTCGCCAGGTCCGCCGAGGCCTCCCAGGACACGTAGGGGCCCTCGTGCCGGAGCGTCGCCACGGGGAAGCGGAAGGTCTGGAAGCGCAGCCCCTTGCGGCGGGCGGAGAACTCCAGCTCGGCGGTGAGCCGGGCGCCGGCCGGGATGACTCCGAGGGGGTTGGTGACCCGGCCCGCGAGCCGGACGACACCGCCCTTGCCCGGCTGCTCCCCCTGCCCGTACCCGGTGAGCTCGTTGCGCGGGAACAGCTTCCCGACCGGCCGGGTGTGATAGCCGAGCTCGGTGACGTCCAGGATCCGCCGCGCGAAGGGATCGTCGTCGATGTGCTCGGCGCACCAGTAGATGCGCCCGTCGCGCTCGGTGAGCGGGGCGGAGACCTTGTCGCGGTTGGTGAGCGTGTCCACGGCGGGCAGCAGGTTGTCCCAGTCGCTCATCCGCAGCAGATACGCGCAGACCGCGTGGATCGGCTCGACCTCGTCGTACGCGGCCGGGTCGATCGACGCGAGATAGGCGCGGGCGAGCGCGGCGAACTCCTGGCGGTAGGCGGCGTCGCGGAAGGGCAGGTCACGCAGGTGCAGCACCAGGTCGTGCTTGAGGAACTTGACGTCCTTGCGGAACTTCAGCTCCTCCAGGCCCCGGTCGGCGAGCAGCCGGTCGACCCGGCGGTGCATCTCCATGCGGTGCGCGAAATTGGCGATCTCGGCCCGCCGGTTGCTGATCGACTTGGCACCGGCCGCCTTCTCGACCACGTTCCAGTCGTAGACCCGGTTCGGTATGAGCGTGATCCGGCGGGCCGCCGTGTACGCCTGGGCGGAGAAGAGCAGGTCCTCGTAGTGGATGCCGACGGGAAACTCCAGGCCGCCGTCGACCAGGAACTGACGGCGGTAGCACTTGTTGGTCGACAGGGTGTCGAAGACCAGCAGGTCGGGCAGCTCGGCGATGGAGTCGAGGGTGCGGGTACGGGCGTACAGCCACGGGTACCACTTGACCTCCTTGCGGTGCCGCGAGTCCACGTGGACGCGGACGCACATGCCGGAGACGAGGTCCGCGCCGGTGGTTTCGGCCGCGTCCAGGAAGTTGCGGCAGGCGTCGCGCTCCAGGACGTCGTCGCTGTCGAGGAAGAGGACGTACTCCCCGCGTGCCTCCTGGATGCCGCGGTTGCGGGGCGCCCCGCAACCGCCGCTGTTCTCGGCCAGCCGGTACGCGCGTACGCGGCCCGGGTGCTCGGCGGCGAGCCGGCAGGCCGCCTCGTACGAGCCGTCCGTGCTGTGGTCGTCGACGATCACGACCTCGACGCCCCGCAGAGTCTGCTCGAGTACCGAGCGCACGGCTGTGGGCAGCCTGGCCTCGTCGTTGTAGACGATGACGACGACGGACATGGCGGGTCGCTGATCCCCGTCCACTTTCACCCCATTCATCACTTCCTCCACCCTCTGGGGCGATCGCTCGCCAGAGAGTCACTTGGGTAGATGTCCAGAGGATCGATCGGGTTGCTTCCGCGGCCCCGGAGCCCCCTGCCGGCACGGAGAACGAGACATCCGTCACCATCCGTCTTGTCTGACGACCCGTCAGCTACGACGATGTCATGCGCGTCACTCCACCCTCCGGACCGCCAGTGAAGGGGGCGCCATGCCCGCCCTGCCACCGCAAGCGCGACGACTCGCCTACGGCATCCAGCTTCCCGTCCAGTCCCAGAGCACCCTCTACGCCGAGCCATGGGAGGCCGCCGCCGGCCCGGAGGACCTGGTGGCGATCGCCCGCGCCGCCGACCGCGCCGGCTTCGCCTACCTGGCGAGCTGCGACCACGTCGCCATCCCGCGCCGCCTCGCGTCCGCGATGAGCACGGTCTGGTACGACCCCGTCGCCACCCTCGCCTTCCTCGCGGCGGCCACCGGGCGGATACGGCTGCTCAGCCACGTCGCCGTCGTGGGGCTGCGGCATCCGCTCCTCACGGCCAAGCAGTACGCCACCCTCGATCACCTCAGCGGCGGCCGCCTGGTCCTCGGGGTCGGGGCCGGGCATGTGCGGGAGGAGTTCGAGGTGCTCGGCGTCGACTTCGAGCGGCGCGGGCCCGTGCTGGACGAGACGGTCGACGCCCTGCGGGCGGCCCTCGGGCCACAGGAGTTCCCCGAGCACCACGGCAAGCTCTACGACTTCGAGGGCCTCGGCCAGCGGCCCCGGCCCGCTCAGGAGCGTGTCCCCGTCTGGGTCGGCGGGTCGTCCCCGGCCGCCGTGCGCAGGGCGGCGCTCAAGGGGGACGGGTGGCTGCCGCAGGGGGATCCGCGGGACCGGCTGCCCGCGCAGATCGCGCGGATACGGCGGCTCCGGGAGGAACAGGGCCTGGAAGGGCCGTTCACCGTCGGTGCCATCGCCGAGCCGCTGTACGTCGGGACGCCCGGCTGGGCCGTCGGGCGCCGGACGATCAGCGGGCCGCCGGACGCGATCGCCGAGTCCCTGCGCGCCTACCGGGCCATGGGGGTGGACCAGATCCAGGTGCGGTTCCGCAGCCGGAGCCGCGGCGAACTCGTGGGCCAGATCGAGGAGTTCGGGGAGGAGGTCGCGCCGTTGCTGGCCGACGCCGTGCGGTAACCGCATTCCTTGAAAGCTTGAACATGTCCACGCCGGGCGCCGTATGTACGAACGTACGGACGTACCGATGTACGGCTTCGGCGGAAGGACACCATCACGTGCACTCTTCCCGGAAACTCTCCGTCGCCCTCGCCTGCGCCGAGGGTGCCTGGCCGCACCCCGGCTGGCCGGCCCCGGACGACCCGTATGTCGAGCGGGCGCTGCACCTGCGCCCGCCGTACACCGTTCCCGAGGACGTGGACGTCGTCGTCCTGCGCTGTGACGACCCGTCGGAGCCCCTGCGGGAGCTGAGCGCCATCGGCGTCCCCGTGATCGTCGTCAGTCCGCGCCGGGACACCGCCACGGTGCTGGAGGTGTTCCGCGGCGGGGCGGGCTATCTGATCGAGGGCGACTACTGCACCTGCATGCTCTCCTCGGCCGTCGTCGGGGCCACCGTGGGCCACACCTACCTCTCCCCGGCGGCCTGCGCGGCCCTGAGCGAGGGAGCCCGGCGGGCGTCCACCGGGGACGCGGCGACGGAGCGGCTGCGCGGCATGCTCTCGCCGCGGGAGCGCCAGATCATGGAGCTGCTGTCGACCGGGCTCGGGGCGCAGGAGATCGGCCTGCGATTACGGCTGAGCGAGAAGACGGTCCGCAACAACCTCAGCAACATCTACGCCAAGCTCGACGCGCGCGGCAGCACGGACGCGGTCCTGAGGTGGCTGGGAGCCGCGTCCGTGCTTCGCATCTGAGAACTTCCGCGGCGTTCTACGACGCCGGGATCTCGGCGAGCGGTATTTCGACGTCGGTGACGTTCTCGCCGCCCTCACCGAATCCGGGTTCCGACCTGAGGGCGCGTGTGGAGTTCCGCAGCCCCGCGGCCTCCGGCGTTCCGCACTTCACGTTGCGCAGCCAGAGGCGGCCGTCGGGAGTGCCGTTCTTCAGGATCTGCGGATAGAAGACATGCATGCTCGTGGCGCCCTCGCTCGGCGCGAAGAACACCTTCTGGCCGTCCTGTGCCTCCTTGTACGTGGCCCGCAGGAAGCCGCTCACGTCGGTGCGTTTGGCGGACCACATGAAGAAGGCGATGCTGTCCGCCTGCACGGTGTCCGTCCTGCTGAACGCCAGGGTGGTCGTCTTGTCGTCGCGCGTGATGTTGACTTCCGAGGTGCTGAACTTCACGCCGATCTCGAAGACGGAATTGCCGAGCTTCGTGCCGGCTTCCGCGGTGAATCCGTCCTCCAGCTGGATGGTCCTGGTGACGGACGCGCTCACATTGAAGGTCTTCGAGGCGGTGGCCGTCGACGCGCAGTTGTCGGTCACGGCGGAGACGCGCTGATTGGGCCCGAGATTGTCCCTCTTGAACTGGACGTCGACGAACTCGCAGTTCTCCAGCTTGTCCGAGTCCGCCGAGCAGTCGGCGGTGACCTCGGAGGGGGTGGCGGCGCCCGCCGGGTTCATCAGCGGTACGGCGACCGCGACGGCGACCAGCGGGGACAGGGCAAGGGTGATGCGCTTCTTCTTGCTGCGGTGGCTTCTGGTGCGGGCAGTGCGTGTCATGGGGGGTTCTCCTGTGTGTGGGGGGGCTCAGCAGTCGGTCAGTACGGCCTTGGAGGTGCCGTCCACGACACCGGGCGCACCCGCCGCTCCGGGGAGGATCACGGGGCCCTCGACGGCCTCCGGCGCCACGAAGTTCTGCTCGGGTGTGGCATTGGTGACGGTGGTCGCCTCGCGGGCGTCGATCCGGACCCGCCATTCGCCGGTCATGCGCTGCATCTTCGGCGTGAACTCCATGTGGAGCACCTTGCCGACCGGCACTTCCCGCTGTTCCGTGTCACCGGCGGTCGCCGACCTGACGGTCATGTCGAGGGTGCCCTTGTGCTTGACCCAGGATCCGCTCAGCGCTCCGAAGAGCCCTCCGCCGCCGCCCTGTTGGGTGGAGGTGTACTTGCCCTGTCCCTGGGCCGCCGTCGCCGACCAGGTGACCGACACCTTCGCCGGTTCGGTGGCGTTCGGTTCGCAGTTCGGGAAGTCGATGGAGGCCTTTTCGGTCGGCCCGTCGAAGGTCTCGAAATTCGTCTCGACGAAATCACAGTTGTCGGACGCGAAACTCGGCCCGGCGATCGGATGGCCGCCGAAGTCGAAGATCGACTGCTGCTTTCCGTTGAGTACCTTGGCCCGCTGGCACATCGTCATGATCTGCTCGGGCGTCTTCTCGTCGGCGGCGTTCGCCGACGGCAGCAGTACGGTGGCGATGGCTCCGCCGGTCACCAGGGCCGACCCCACTGCCACGATCCTGATCTTCTTGTTCTTCAGTCTCCGCTTGGACATGGCGAGGATTTTGGATTCCCTTGACGGTCGCCGACAGGGTCAAACATCCCTACTTGTGAGTCACGTGAGATTCGCCTCAGCAACGCCGGCGACTTGCATCTGACGCATCGTCAGGTATGCCGCTACGATGCGGAGTCCACCGTGTCCACCATGTGCAGGGGGCCGCAATGGGCAAGCTCGACGGACGGGTCGTCATCGTCACCGGGGCAGCGCGCGGACAGGGCGAGCAGGAGGCGCGCCTCTTCGTCGCGGAGGGTGCGAGAGTCGTCGCCGCGGACGTTCTCGACGACCAGGGGCGCAAGCTCGCCGAGGAGCTGGGCGCCCTCTATGTCCACCTCGATGTCGGCGAGGAGGCGGACTGGCAGTCGGCGGTCGCCGCGGCGAAGGCGGCGTACGGCCATGTCGACGGCCTCGTCAACAACGCCGGCATCCTGCGCTTCAACGCCCTCCTCGACACGCCTCTCGACGAATTCATGCAGGTCGTGCGGGTGAATCAGGTGGGCTGCTTCCTCGGCGTCAAGACGGTGGCGCCCGAGATGGCCGACGGCGGCACGATCGTCAACACCGCCTCGTACACCGGGGTGACCGGCATGGCGGCCGTCGGGGCCTACGCCGCCACCAAGCACGCCATCGTCGGCCTCACCCGCGTCGCCGCCCTGGAGCTGGCCCCCCGGCACATCCGCGTCAACGCCATGTGCCCCGGCGCCATCGACACCGCGATGTCCAACCCGGCCCAGCTGGACCCGGCTGCCGACCTGGAGGAGATGTCCCGGGCGCTCGACACGCTGTACCGCAAGCTCGTGCCGCTCGGGCGGGTCGGGCAGCCGCAGGAGGTGGCGCGCCTCGCGCTGTTCCTGACCTCGGAGGACTCGTCGTACATCACCGGGCAGCCGTTCGTGATCGACGGGGGCTGGCTGGCCGGCGTCTCGGTCGTCTGAGCGCCGCCCGGCCTTCAGCTGACTGCCCGTCAGCTATTGACCATCCATGCGCCCGGTGCCACAGTCGGCGGCAGATCGCTATCTGACGAAGCGTCAGAAACTACTGGGGACGGTGAACCTCCTTGGAATTCGGGCTCTTTGTACAGGGATACGTGGGCAAGCGCGCCGAGACCGACCCGCTCGCCGAGCACAAGGCGCTGATGGAGGAGACCGAGTACGTCATCCAGGCGGACAAGTCCGGCTTCAAGTACGCCTGGGCGTCGGAGCACCACTTCCTGGAGGAGTACTCGCACCTCTCCGCGAACGATGTCTTCCTGGGCTACCTGGCCCACGCGACGGAACGGATCCATCTCGGGTCGGGGATCTTCAACCCGCTCGCCCAGGTCAACCACCCGGTGAAGGTCGCCGAGAAGGTGGCCATGCTCGACCATCTCACCGGCAACCGCTTCGAGTTCGGCAGCGGGCGCGGCGCCGGTTCGCACGAGATCCTCGGCTTCCTTCCCGGGATCACCGACATGAACTACACCAAGGAGATCTGGGAAGAGACCATCGCCGAGTTCCCCAAGATGTGGCTCCAGGACGAGTACGCCGGCTTCCAGGGCAAGCACTGGTCGCTGCCGCCGCGGAAGGTCCTGCCGAAGCCCTACGGGAAGTCCCACCCCGCGATGTGGTACGCGGCGGGGTCGCCGTCGTCGTACTCGATGGCGGCGAAGAAGGGGCTCGGCGTGCTGGGCTTCAGCGTGCAGAAGGTCGCCGACATGGAGTGGGTGCTGGAGCAGTACAAGACGGCGATCGTGGACGCGGAGCCGGTCGGGGACTTCGTCAACGACAACGTCATGGTGACGACGACGGCGATCTGTGCGCCGACCCATGACGAGGCGATACGGATCGCCCTGAACGGCGGGCTGCACTATCTGCCGTCGCTCGTCTTCCGGTATCACGACACCTTCCCGCGGCCGGAGGGGTTCCCGGTGTGGCCGGAGACGCTGCCCGAGTACACCGCCGAGTTCGTCGAGGTCCTCATCGAGGAGGAGCTGGTGATCTGCGGGGATCCGGACGAGGTGCTGCGGCAGTGCAAGCGGTGGGAGCAGGCGGGGGCGGACCAGCTGAGCTTCGGGCTGCCGGTGGGGATTCCGAAGGAGGAGACGTTGCAGACGATTCGGCTGATCGGGGAGCACGTGATTCCGAAGATCGATACGGATCCGGTTCATCGGACTTCGCGGTTCCGGAGCGGTGCCTGAGGGTTCGTCGGCGGCTGCGGGTTCGTGGGGGCTGGTCGCGCAGTTCCCCGCGCCCCTTGGCGGCATGTCCCACACGTGAGTTGAGGAGTTGACGTCATGCTCGATCACCTCATCAAAGGCGCGACCGTCGTTGATGGGACGGGCGCACCCGCCTACACCGCCGACGTCGGCATACGCGACGGCCGTATCGCCGTCATCGGCATCGTCACCGAAGAAGCCCGGTCCACCGAGGACGCCACCGGACTCGTCCTCGCACCCGGCTTCGTCGACCCCCACACCCACTACGACGCCCAGCTGTTCTGGGACCCGTATGCCACACCCTCCCTCAACCACGGCGTCACGACCGTCGCGGCCGGCAACTGCGGGTTCACGCTCGCCCCGCTCAACCCCGGCCGGCCCGCCGACGCCGACTACACCCGCCGCATGATGTCCAAGGTCGAGGGCATGTCGCTGGTGTCGCTCGAAGAAGGGGCGCCCTGGAGCTGGAACTCCTTCGGGGAGTACCTGGACGCGCTCGAAGGGCGGATCGCCGTCAACGCCGGGTTCATGGTGGGGCACTGTGCGCTGCGGCGGTATGTGATGGGGCCGCAGGCCGTCGGCGGACAGCCCACCGACGAGCAGCTCGACGCCATGCTCCGGCTGTTGCACGACGCCATGGATGCCGGAGCCTGGGGTTTCTCCACCACTCAGTCGTCCACGCACTCCGACGGGGACGGGCAGCCGGTCGCCTCCCGGCATGCGCTCCCGGCCGAACTGCTCGCGCTGTCGAAGGCCGTCGGGGAACACG
Source organism: Streptomyces sp. NPDC049627 (assembly GCF_044465645.1). Taxonomy (NCBI): domain Bacteria; kingdom Bacillati; phylum Actinomycetota; class Actinomycetes; order Kitasatosporales; family Streptomycetaceae; genus Streptomyces; species Streptomyces sp. NPDC049627. Next base: position 336,274 of record NZ_JBITLW010000006.1, read on the forward strand.
AGGGGACGCAGATCGAGGGGATCGTCGCCGGGTGTCTCGATCAGTTCAGTGACGCCGAGATCGATCTGCTGGTGGAGATGAGCGCGGCGGCGGGGCGCCCCCTGAACTGGAACGTCCTGACCATCGACTCGGCCGTGCCCGCCCGCGTGCCCCGGCAACTGCTGGCGAGCGAGCGGGCGCGCAAGGCGGGCGGCCGGGTCGTGGCGCTGACCATGCCGATCCTCACGCCGATGAACATGTCGCTGGGGACGTTCTGCGCGCTGAACCTGATCCCGGGGTGGGGGCCGGTGCTCGGGCTGCCCGTGCCCGAGCGGATCGAGAAGCTGGGCGACCCCGCCGTACGGGCGGAGATGGTCAGGCGTGCCCAGTCCGAGGAGGCGGGTGTCTTCCGGCGGCTGACGAACTTCGGGCGGTACGTCATCGGCGACACCTACAGCGAGGCCAACCGCGGGCTGAGCGGGCGGATCGTGGAGGACATCGCGGCCGAGCGCGGGCTGGACCCCTTCTCCTGCCTCGTGGAGATCTGCGCCGCCGACGAGCTGCGTACCGTCCTGTGGCCCATGCCCACCGACAACGACCCCGCGTCCTGGGCCCTGCGCGCCGAGGCCTGGCAGCACGAGGACGTCCTGCTCGGCGGGTCGGACGCCGGGGCGCATCTGGACCGGATGTGCGGGGCGCCGTACACGACCCGGTTCCTCGGGGACTGTCTGCGCGGGCGGAGGCTGGCGAGCCTGGAGCAGGCGGTGAAGATGCTGACCGACGATCCCGCGCAGCTGTTCGGGCTGCGGGACCGCGGCCGGATCCAGGAGGGCTTCCATGCGGATCTGGTGCTCTTCGACCCGGAGCGGATCGACGCCGGTACGGCCACACTGGTGCACGACCTGCCGGGTGACAGCCCGCGGCTGGACTCCAGGGCGATCGGCGTGCGGGCCGTCTGGGTCAACGGGGTCGAGGCGATCCGCGACGACGTGGTGAGCGGGGCCGTGCCGGGGCGCGTGCTGCGGTCGGGGCGGGACACCAGGACGGTGGCCACGAGGTGAGCTCTCAAGGGCCGGTTCGGCAGCGGTTGTTCCTCGGGGGCTCGTGGGTGGAGCCGGACGGCGGCTATTACGCCGTGATCGATCCGGCGACGGAGGAGACCGTCGGGTGGGCGCCGGAGGCCTCGCGGGATCAGGTGCACGCGGCCTGTGCCGCGGCCCGCGAGGCCTTCGGGCCGTGGTCGCGTACGGCGCCGGAGGAGCGGGCGGCGGTGCTCGCGCGGGCCGCCGACATCATCCGCGGCCACCTCGTGCCGTACGCCGAACTCGCCCAGGCCGAGACCGGCGCGACCACCGGGACGGCCCGGGGCATGCAGGTCGGCGTCGGAGCGGCCCGGTTCCGGCGGTACGCGCGCGTGGAGCCCGCCGAGTGGGCGATCCCGCCGCAGGTCAACGAGGCGGGGCCGATGGGGAAGGCGGGTGTGATGGGCGCGCTGGCCGTCCGGCAGCCCGTCGGCGTCGTCACCTGCATCACCTCGTACAACAACCCGTGGGCCAACCCGGCGGGCAAGATCGCCCCCGCGCTGGCCATGGGCAACACGGTCGTCGTGAAGCCCGCCCCGCAGGATCCGCTGTCCGTCTACCGCATGGCGCAGGCGCTGGAAGCGGCAGGGGCGCCGGCGGGGGTGGTGAACGTCGTCTCCGGGCGGGCGGTGGAGGTCGGGGAGGCGGCCGTGTCGTCCCCGGACGTCGACATGGTCAGCTTCACCGGCTCCACGGCGGTCGGGCAGCGCATCGCCGAGGTGTGCGGGCGGGACATGAAACGCCAGTTGATGGAGCTCGGCGGGAAGGGCGCGGCGGTCGTCCTCGACGACGCGGACGTCGGGTCGGCGGCGGCCGGGATCGGGACGACGTTCTCCTTCTACAGCGGGCAGATCTGCACGGCGCCGACGCGGGTGCTGGCCCAGCGGGGCGTGTACGACCGGCTGGTCGAGCAACTGGCCGCGTACGCGGGACGGTTGACGGTGGGCGATCCGCGCGAGGCGTCCACGATCGTCGGGCCGGTCATCTCCGCGGAGCACCGGGACCGGGTCGAGTCGTACGTGGAGACGGGCCGGAAGGAGGGCGCGGTGGTCGTGGCGGGCGGTGAACGGCCGCCGTACGAGCGCGGTTTCTACGTCGCGCCGACACTGCTCGCGGACTGCACCAACGACATGCGGGTCGCCCGGGAGGAGATCTTCGGGCCGGTGGTCGTCGTCATCCCCTTCGGTGACGAGGAGGAGGGCATCGCCCTGGCCAACGACAGCGACTACGGGCTGATCGACTACGTGTGGTCGTCAGACGTGGCCCGCGCCTTCCGGGTCGCGCGGCGGTTGCGGGCCGGCGGGGTCGGGATCAACACGGTCGGCCGGAACATGGAGGCGCCGTTCGGCGGCTTCAAGAAGAGCGGAGTGGGCCGGGACGTCGGCTCGTACGCGCTGCACGCCTACAGCGAGGTGCAGGCGATCGTGTGGCCGGGGTGACGGTGGTCGGGGTGGCGCTCGCTTGCGCCCGCACGCGGGCAGGGCGCCGGGGTCGTCTACGGGTGGATTCGGACTGTCCGGGCCGTGTTCGGTGCCGTCGCCGTAGGCCTTGATCCGGCTGCTGTTCGTGCTGACCTTCGCCCTTCTTGACCTGGACCTTGCAGTCGAGGTCGGCGCAGTGCGGGCGTTCCTTGACGGCTCCGTCGAAGAGCATCCTGAACGGCTGCGAAACAACGCCGGTCACCTGGCCGGCGAAGTCCAGCGCTCAGGAACCGAGCTTCTTCCGTACTCCCGGCCCCGTGCAGTCGGCCGGTGCTCTGATGTCGACCGGGGCGAGTAGGTCGGCCCACGAGCACCGATGCGACCACAGCGCGTCGGTAGGCGCCGCAGCGACCGGGCTGTCGTACCCGAACAACCCGCTTCCTGTGTCCAGGCCACCAAGCAACCAGGCCGTCGGCGTAACCGCGAGCCGGGCCCGCGGTCCTGACAGATGTCAGGACCGCGGGCGAGCCGGTCCTCCTACGGTTCGAGGTGTCGCAGCGTTTCGGGGGAAGAGGGATGACCATGGCCGGACGCACCGGGTCCTGTCCAGGGCGGGGCAAGGCCGTGGCCGCGCTGCTGCTCTGTCTGGCAGCCCCGGCGCTGTCGGCCTGCACGACCGCACCACCACCCCCGTCTCCCCGGACCACCGCCCCCGAGCCGACCGTCGCCGCCCGCGCGCTCACGCCCGCGGAACGGCAGACCCTGGCCAGGGCCGAGGCGCTCCTGACGCGGAACTGCATGGAGGAGCGGGGATTCTCCTTCCACGTCACCGAGGACCTGCCGGACGGGGTCGACCGTCTCTTCCCGTACGTCGTCGACGACGAGGGCTGGGCCGCCGAGCACGGCTACGGCAGCGACATCCAGCGGAAACGGGACACCCTCGCCGCGAAGAGCCCGAACCAGCTCTACTTCCGGAGCCTCTCCGCGGAGCGCAGGGACGCCGCCGTGGACGCGCTGAACGGCCCGGAGCCGACGGGTCTGGAAGCGCGGGTTCCCGGCATGGGCGTCATCCGGCACAGCGATCAGGGGTGCGAGTCCGAGGCGCAACGGTCCCTCTACTCGGACCTGCGCAAGTGGTACAGCGCGTGGAAGGTGACGGACGCTCTCGAGCGGTCCGTACCGCCCGCGGTCGCACGGGACGAGCGCTTCACGGCGGCGGTCTCACGGTGGTCGACCTGCATGCGGACCAAGGGCCACTCGTACAGCTCCCCCCTGGAGGCACGACAGCGGTTCGTGCGTCCGGCGGGCGCGACCGGATCCGGCGAGTCCCGCGCCACCGAGATCGCGACCGCGAGGGCGGAGGCCCAGTGCGCAGGCACCTCGGGTCTCGCGAAGACGGCCCGCACGCTCGCGCTCGCTGAACGGGCGAGGATCGAGTCCGCCCATCCCACAGAGTTCATCAACAGGAAGACGCTGGAGTCCGGGGCGCTGAACCGCGCCCGGGACATCGTCAAGACCGGCTGACTCCCCATCTGAGAGGTATGAGCAAATGAAGCGACTCACTCTGCTCGCCACCGGTGCCGCGATGCTCTTCGCGACGGTCGGCCCGATGGCCGCCGCGCAGGCCGCGGACGGACCGGCCGCCGCGCCGCGCGCGGCCGCCGCCGCCGCGGAGGACGGCAGGCTGCACGCGTGGGCGGACCCCTACCAGCGGGGCGCCCACTGTTCCTGGTCGGGCAACAAGCGTGACTGGGACTACGGCGACGACGGTGTGACGGGCAACTGCGAGCCGATGCGCAACCGCGCCTCGTCGCTCGAGAACCGCGGGTTCGCGGGCGGCTACGACGATGTCGACCTCTACTACAACCAGGACCAGTCGGGGGTGTACGCCTGCCTCGGCCACGGTGACGCGTGGCTGGACCTTTCGGGAGGGGACTACATCTTCAACAACGGCCTGTGGTGGTGGGAGGGGAAGAACGAGTCGGTCAACAACAACATCTCCTCGCACTCCTGGACCGACGGCTGCTGACCGGCTGATGTCGACCGTGCCGGGGACGGGGCCCGGCACGGTCCACCGTTGTGACCGTCTCGTCCTGGGTTCACCGACACGGGAGCCACCCGACTGGTCGGGCGGGACGCCGGCTCGTGTGCGCTGCACGCGTACAGCGACCCGCAGGCGATCGTCCGGCCCGGTTGACCGGCCGATGGCTGGTGCCGGGAGGGCGAGTTGGGCACAGTCGCCCCATGGAGCAGATGGTGCGGGTCAGGGACGGCGAGGTCTGGGCGGACGACACGGGGGAGGCACGGGGGGCGGGGGACGGTCCGCCGCTGGTGCTGCTGCACCCGGGGGTCGGTGATTCCCGCATCTGGGAGCCGGTGCTGCCCGCGCTGCGGGAGCGCCACCGTGTCATCCGGTACGACGCCCGCGCCTTCGGCCGGTCCCCGGCGCCGACGACGTCGTACACCCAGAGCGAGGACCTCAGGAGCGTCCTCGACCACTTCGGTCTGGACCGGGCGGTACTGGTCGGCACCAGCATGGGCGGCAAGACCGCGATCACCTTCACCCTGGACGACCCCGGCCGCGTGGCCGCCCTGGGCCTGCTGGTCCCGGGCGTCAGCGGCTACCCGGACCTGGAGTCGCAGGAGCTGATCGAGCAGATCGGGAAGCTCGCCCAGGCCGGCGACATGGACGGCCTGGTCGCCCTGAGCCTGCGCGCCTGGGGCGCGGCGGGCACCGCCCCCGACACCGCCGCCGCCGAGCACCTGCGGGCGGTGATCCCCGCCTGGTTCAGCAGCTACGGCCACGAGAGGGAGGACGCCCCGGCCTTCGACCGACTCGGTGAGCTGAGCCTGCCGTGTGCGCTGCTGCTCGGCGAGAAGGACATGCCCGAAGTGGTCCGCTGCAATGAGGAGATGGCCGCCCGCATCCCAGGGTGCCGTCTCGTACGGCTTGAGGACTGCGACCACTTCCCGACCCTGCGGGCACCGGACGCGGTCGTACGGTTGGTGGCCGAGCTGTGCGCGCGGGTGGTCTGATCGGCGTCAGCCGTCCAGATCCACGCGCACCGTCAGCAGATTGGTCCCGAGCGCCCTGACTCCGACGCTGTTGAAGCGTGGCAGCCCGCGCAGGCGGGCGATGGGGTCGTCGTCCGGCAGCAGGTGGGCGGTGCCGGTGTGCCACCGCCCCCGGATCCGCACCCGCACCCGGGGATCGGCCTTGATGTTGCGGACGTACTGGGACTTGTCACCGAACTCCGAGACCAGCCAGAAGGAATCACCGACCCGGCGGCCGCCCACCGGCGTCTGCCGGGGCAGTCCGGAGACGCGGCCCGTGGTCTCCAGGACGGTCTGGAGCGGGAGACGGCGCAGCATCGGATTGCCGACGCGGCGCTGGAAGGCCGTGGCGGCGCGGAAGCGGAGATCGGCGAGGCGGGACATCGGCGGTGGGACTCCTCGGATTCTGGGAGAAAGATCGGTCGTCTGCTGGACTGCTGCTGTCGGTTCTCCGGGCTTGCTTTGTAACGCGGATTTCCAGGGTCGTCGACGTCCCCCGGAAGGCCCGGTTCCGCGGGCCCCCGTATCCCTGGCGTTCTGGAGACGTCTGATGCGTGCAATGCCCCGTCGTGCCCTGGCCGCCGTTCCCGCCGCACGCCGCACGCCGCACGCCGCACGCCGCGGGCAGCTCGCTTGCGGGATGGGGCACCGCGTCGCACGTGAACGGTCGAACTGTTGCTTCAATGGTCTCCGGCGCGGCATGACGAGAGCGGGTGGCTGCGGATGCGGGTCGTGACCTGGAACCTGTGGTGGCGCTTCGGGCCCTGGGAGGCCCGGCAGAAGGCCATCCTCGCCGAGCTGCGCGAGCTGCGCCCCGACGTCGTCGGTCTGCAGGAGGTGTGGGCCGCGGACGGCGAGAACCAGGCGGAGTGGCTGGCCGCCGAACTCGGCATGCACTGGGCCTGGGCGCCCTCACCCGCCCCCGAGCGCTGGCGCCGCCGCATCGGCGACCACACGGTGGACATCGGGAACGCCGTACTGAGCCGCTGGCCGATCGCCGCCGAGCGCACCCTGCACCTGCCCGCACCCTCCGATGTCGACGACGGCCGCCTCGCCCTCTTCACCCGCCTGGCCACCCCCTCCTACGACATCCCCTTCTTCACCACCCACCTCACCTCCGCCCTGCACGCCTCGGCCGTACGCTGCCGCCAGGTCACCGCGCTCGCCGAGTTCGTCGCCGAGAACCGCGTCGACACGCCCTTCCCCGTCGTCGTCACCGGCGACTTCAACGCCTGGCCCGACTCCGACGAGATCCGCCTCTTCGGCGGCTACCGGACCGCGCCCGCCGTGCCCGGCCAGGTCTTCTTCGACGCCTGGCAGTACGCCGACCCGTCCGGCCCCTCCGCCACCTGGGACCGCGAGAACCCGTACGTCGCGGCCGGCCTGGAGCCGAGCGTGCGGATCGACTACATCCACGTGGGGCCGCCCGGGCTCGGCGGGCTGGGGCACGTGCGGGGCGTACGACGGGCGGGCGACGGTCCGGTGGACGGGGTATGGCCCTCGGACCATGCGGCGGTGGTCGCCGACCTGCGGGACGGGCCGGTGTAGGTACGGCTACGCGCTGCGCCTCGACCCGATCTCCAACGCCGTCGGCAGGGCCGACGCGACGTTCTCCGTCTGGTACTGAGGTACGCCACGGGAGCCAGTCCAGGAGCCGCACCGGAAGACGCCCGCACGACCGTCTGCTGATTCGGCTCGGCCTACTGTGAGCAAGCCGAGCCGGTGCGGCGCAGGCGCTGTGTTCAGTCGCGGCGGATCAGTTCCGGGTCGATGCGCCGGCCGACGAGCGGCAGCGTTCCGAGGGCGGACAGGGCCGCCACACCCAGTGCCGCGAAGGCGAGCACCGGGAGGCCGGCGAAGTCCCAGTAGATCGCGCTCCCCCCGGTGATCAGGTAGCTGGACTCGGCGAGCTTGCCCGTCAGGAGGGCCAGTGCGAGACCGATGCTCAAGGGCAGCACGACCTGTACGCACTGCGCCGCCCGCATCGTCCGCGCCCGTGCGCCGATCAGGGTGATGGCGGTGACCTGCGGGCGCCGCTCCACCGCCCGGTCGGTCGCCGAGACGACGAAGGCCGCGGTCCCGATGACCAGACCCATGATCATGCCTACGGCGAGCAGGGTTTCGAGGACGGCGATCTGTTCGAGGCCCTCGATGTTCACGCCGACCAGCTCGATCTCGGCGATCGGTGCGACCGCGGCGATACCGTCGAGGACCTGGCGGACCTGATCGGGATCGGAGTCGCTGGTGAGGACGTACTGCCCCGACTCGGGACGGGCGCCCGCGGGGAGTTCGGACGGCGGGACGAGGATGGTGGCGCTGCCGGCCACGGACGGGTCGTACGGCGCGTACAGCACGCTGTCGGAGCTGAGGGTGAGGTGCAGCGTCCTGCGCTGGGCGCCTTCCCGCAGGTGGTAGGTGAAGCCGACTCCCGGGCGGATGCCGGGGTCCACCCCCGCGTTCGGGTTGTTGAGCATCAGCACCTTGCCGTCCACGCAGCCTTCCGCGCGCCGCACCATCTTCGCCAGCTGGGCGCAGGTGGCCACCAGCGCGGTGGCCTGGGGCTGGACTTCGGAGCCGGGTTTGTTCAGGTCCGTCCAGGAGTCCATCGTCAGGGCATGGGCACGTACCCCCGGCACCTCGGCGAGCCGGCGCTGTTGTTCGGCGGTGAGGTTGGACCGGGAGATGGAGTAGTCCTGCACTGGAGCGGACGGCCGGGAGACCTGGTCCAGCTGGATGAGCACGCCCTGGGCGAGGGAGGCGGCGAACACGAGCAGGACGAGACCGGTGACGACCCGCATGGTGCTGCCCGGTTCGACCTCGTTGCGGCGCATCGCCAGATTCAGGGTCAGGGACTGCGTGGTCCGTGCCAGTCGGCGGGCGAGGACGTAGGAGATCAGGGGCAGGGTCAGCACCAGCCCCAGGCCCGTCAGCAGGATGCCCGCCGGGATCAGCAGCACGTTGGGGCCGATGCTGTTGGCGGGATGGTCGGTGAAGCCGGTGGCGCAGTAGCCGATGACGATGCCGAGGCCGGTCACCAGCAGCAGGGCGCCCCACTTGGCCGGGCGCTTGGACACCGCGGTGCGGCGGACCGCCAGCGGATTGGCGGCGGCGTCGCGGGCGCTCGCCCGTCCGACGAACCAGGCGAGGACCGGGCAGCCGATCAGGCAGACGGCGATGGTGGTCGCGGAGGGCGCGCCGTCCTCCGGGTACCACCGCAGGCTCGGCAGTCCGGTCCGCGTCATCACCTGGTTGAGGACCCAGTACTCGCCGAGGCCGAGGATCGAGCCGAGCAGGGCCGCCACGACGGTTTCGGCGGCGTTGACCCGCTGGGTGCCCTTGGTGCTCAGGCCCAGCAGGCGCAGGGAGGCGAGGCGGCGGTTGCGGCTGGCGGCGGAGAGCCGGGCACAGACGGAGAGGAAGATGCCGAGGGGGAGCAGGACGAGGGAGCCCAGGGCGAAGCGCAGGTAGGTGAGGGTCGAGGGCTCGACGGCCGGGAAGGGGGCGTAGCTGTATCCCCAGCCCTTCAGGGCGCGTCCGCCGTCGGCGATCTTGCCGGGGGTCGTGCCGACGTAGGCGAACAGTTCGTCGGGATGGGCGAGTCCTGCCGTGCTGATCAGGCCCTCCTCGTGCCCTGGCAGGAGTCCCTTGACCGCGGGCCGGTCGCGGAGCAGGTCATGCACGCGGGGGGAGACGAACACCTCGCCCGGCTCCGGGAGCCTGTTCAGCCCCGGCGGGATCTTGTCCGCGTCCTTGGTCCCCTTGGCGACGAACACCCGGGTGAACGCCTTGGAGCCGTACGGGTCGGTCCGCTGGAGGACCAGCGTGGAACCCGCGGGCTGTGCGGAGCTGGACCGCGGCTGCCGTGCGGCGGCCCGGCCGTCGTGGGCGTCGAGGATCTGCGGGATGGTGAGGACCAGGGCGAGGCAGCACACCCCGAGGGAGCCGCCGGCGGCCATGAGGAAGAAGCGGATGCGGTTGCCGCGGCCGGAGCCGAAGAGCAGGCGCAGACCGAGCAGGAACTCCCTCACGCCGCCCCCCGGGGAGTGAGGACCCCGTCGGACATCGTGTAGTGGCTGTCGGCCTGCGCGGCGACGGCGGGGTCATGGGTGACCAGGATGACGGCGGTGCCCTGCGAGCGGGCCAGACCGAGGAACTCCTTCAGTACGGCGGCCGCGTTGGCGCTGTCGAGGGAGCCCGTCGGCTCGTCGGCGAAGACGACGGCCGGACGGTGGACCAGGGCGCGTGCGACGGCTACGCGCTGGCCCTGTCCTCCCGACACCTGTGAGGGACGCCGCTCGCGAAGTTCGCCGAGTCCGAGCCGGGCGAGGACCTCGCCGGCGGCCGCGAGCGCGGGCTTCTTGCGCTGCCCGGCCAGGCGCAGCGGCAGGGCGGTGTTCTCCTCGATGGTCAGCTCGGGGAGCAGTTCGCCGTACTGGAAGACGAAGCCGAAGCGTTCCCGGCGCAGCGTGCTGATCTCGTCGTCGGTGAGGTCGCCGAGCGTCTGTCCTTCGAACCGCACCTGTCCGCGGGCGGGGGGCAGCACGCCCGCGAGGCAGTACAGCAGCGAGGACTTCCCCGAACCGCTCTGCCCGGTGATGGCCGCGACCTCCCCTCTGGAGATCGAGAGGTGGGCGTCGCTGACAGCCAGTTGCTCGCCGTAGGAGAGGTCTACTCCCTGGGCGGAAAGGACTTCTGACGTACTGATGGCTTCCCCCAAAGAAGCGACCGGGCCCAGGGGGTCAACCTGGGCCCGGGACGTGCCGGTGTGCTGTCGCTTACCTCTGGTAGTGCTTGGTCGGCGAGCAGTTGTCGGGGTTCAGCGAACCCTTGTCACGGCAGACACGGATGTACGCGTCGTCGGTGTACTGCTGCGAGGGCGCCCAGTTGAGGTAGTCCAGCGGGACGCTCTGCTTCTGCTTCCCGTTGTAACGGCTCCAGTCGTAGCCCTCGACCTTCACCTGCATGTACACGTTGTGGCCGTCACCATTGTCGGTGTCCTTGAGGTTGCCCTTCCACTCGAAGGCACCGTGGTTCTGGCCCGAGGGCCACCACTTGTACTGGCCGCTGTTGAACTGCGCACCCGACGTCGACATCGTCGGAATGGTGTGCCACGAAGCGGCGACGGCCGTGCCCGCTCCCAGAGCGAAGAGGCCCGCGGCGAGAGCGCCTGCTGCCAACTTGCGCATGTTTCCTCCCGTTTATTTTCTGTTGTACGGCTTCGGTGGTCATGCCAAAGCCGCCGTGAAGCTAACATCGACGAAAAGGGGAGGATGGGCGTTATTGGTCGGATCCAGAGGTATTTGTCGAGCGTGAGATTCGGACAGCCTTACGATGATCTTGCTCTCGCTTTGCCAAAACATGACCATGATCGGCTGTGGCCGTGGTGCTACGAACGCCCCAGAAAAATGGGATTCGTGAACGCCGCCAACGCCCCCGGCAACGGCCCCGCCGCCGCCTCGTGCCGCAACTCCGCCCGCACATAGGCCGCGTACGAGGGCGTCGTGCGCCACTCCACGACCCCGGACCCCGCCACCGGCAGCGGCGCGCTCGTGAACAGCACGCCCTGGTCCGTCACGAAGCGGACCGTGCAGCGCGGGGCGCCCGAGGCCTCCAGGCGGACGGTGACCGGGGTGTCGCGGTCGACCTCCAACCGCTCGCCGATGCCCGCCTGTTCACCCCGTCCGCCCGACACCGTGAAGGTCAGGGAGACGTTCTTGGACTCGGCCACATATGACCGCCCCGCCCTGATCCCCTCCTGGATCGCCTCCCGCGTCAGGTCGTCGGCGAGGACCACCGTCTGCGGTGAGCCGACCGGGTCGGGATCGCGGTGGGCGTCGCTGTTGCCCATCGCCGGGATCCAGGAGCGGGAGTTCGAGCGCACGGCCGCGACGAGCGTGCTGTCCCAGTCGGCCAGCGCCACCTCGTCGTCGGGGGTGTACGGCCCGTTCCAGACCTCGATCGCGTCCGCCTCGCCGAAGCCGAACTTCCAGTTGCAGCCGACGCACGTGGCGTGCGGGTGGGCGGGGACGACGAGGCCGCCGGCCTTGCGGATCTGCCGGGCGAAACGGCCGAAGCGGTTGTCGCGCGCCCGGTAACGCCAGTCGATGAACGTCCCCGGCTCGGTGCCGAGCGCCACCACGTGGCCGTTGCGCGTCGTGACCTCCTCGCCCAGCATCAGCAGCAGGTCGTCGCCCGCCACGTCCGCCCAGTGGGCGTGCGAGGAGTGCGTGTTGTGCTCCGACGTGTTGATGAAGTCCAGGCCCGCCGCCCGCGCCAGCGCCGCGATCTCCGCCGGGGTGCGGCGGCCGTCGGAGTACCAGGAGTGCAGGTGGCAGTCGCCCCGGTACCAGGCGCGGCCCCGTCCCTTCGCCCGCTCCGGCGGGTACGCGGGCTCGACGGCCTCACCGGGCTCGCCGTAGGTCAGCGTGACGGTGATCTCGTACGACAGCCCCTGCGGCGCCACCGTGTAGGGGCCGAGGGCGATGGACCACGTGCCCTCCCGGAGCGGCCCCGGGATGTACCCCGGCGTCGCGTCGTCCGCCCGGATGAAGAACTCGGTCCTGGCGCCCCCCGACCAGCCCCGGAAGCCCTTCCCGCCCAGCTCGGTGCCGCGCCAGTCGAAGATGCCGATGTCGAGGGCGTTGCCCGGGGTGCCGGCCGGGACCGAGGGCTTGTCGTAGGTGTAGGAGACCTTGATCTCCTGTACGCCGTCCGGGATTTCGAGCGGTACGTACACGAAGTCGGGGGACCCGGGCGGCAGGGTGCCCCGCACCGTACGGGTCTGCGCCTGTCGGCTGTCGTCGGCGCCTCTCGCGAAGGTCACGCTTCCCAACGTAAGCGCGGCGGCGGCGCTCGTCACGAACAGTGCGCGTCTTCCCAGTCCGGCGTGGCTGTCCTCGCACATGCTGCGGCTCCCCAGGGCGTCGTGAGTGACAGGGCGTGGGTGGTGCAGTGGTGGAGCGGTGGTGGTGCAGTCGTGGTGGGTGCAACTGTCGTATTCAGCCGTGAACTGCCGGGCAAGGGAAGGGAATCGGCAGCCAATCGCCGGTCGATCGTCAGCTGACGGAGTCGCGGGGATGAAAGGGATGAAAGGTGCCGACCGGTCGGTATGGACATCCCTGCGTCCGCGCGGTACAGATGCAGTCATGCGCATCTCCGTGACGATCTTCCTCACCGACGAGACCATCACCCCGACCCGGCTCGCCCGTGAGCTGGAGCGGCGCGGGTTCGCCGGGCTCTACCTGCCCGAGCACACCCACATCCCCGTCGAGCGGACGACTCCGTACCCGGCGGGCGGCGATCTGCCGCCCGAGTACGGCCGCACCCTCGACCCCTTCGTCGCCCTCGGCCAGGCCGCCGCCGTCACCGAGCGGCTGGGTCTCGGCACCGGCATCACCCTTGTCGCCCAGCACGACCCGATCGCCCTGGCCAAGCAGATCGCGACGCTCGACCATCTGTCCGGCGGGCGGTTCACCCTCGGGCTCGGATTCGGCTGGAACGTGGAGGAGGCCGCCGACCACGGGGTCCAGTGGGCCTCGCGCCGCGAACTCGTTCGGGACCGGATGGCCCTGATGCGGGCGCTGTGGGCGGACGAACCGACCGCGTACGAGGGGGAGTTCGGGGCGGTACGCGCCAGCTTCGCCCACCCCAAGCCTGCGCAGAAGCCGCGCGCGCCGAAGGTCGTCGGCCCGCGCACGCTCATCGGCGGAGCCGCCGGCCCCAAGCTGTTCGCGCACATCTGCGAGTACGCCGACGGATGGATGCCGATCGGAGGGCGCGGACTGTCCGAAAGTCTCCCCCGGCTGCGGGCTGTATGGACCGACGCCGGGCGTGATCCGAACGCCCTCCAGATCGTGCCGTACGCCGTCTACCCCAGCCCTGGCAAGCTCGCGCATTACGCGGAGCTGGGGATCGAGGAGGTCGTGGTGCAGTTGCCGCCGGCAGGGGAGACGGAGGTTCTGCGGGTGTTGGACGAGTACGCCGAGTACTTGTAGCCGAGCGGGTGGGCAGCCAACCAGGGGCGCGGGGCTGTATCGATATGCGGCTCCGCCGCGTGGGCGCGACCAGCCACAACGAGCCCGCACCAGGCGACGAACAGCACCACCCCAGACCCCCTCCGACCCCCAGAATCCCGAACGTATGCTCAAGGAATGACGACTCCTGCGACCCCCGGAACCGGCCCGACCGAGAACTCCATGCGTCGCGCCCTCAAACGCGCCCGGGACGGCGTCGCCCTCGACGTCACCGAGGCCGTCGTACTGCTCCAGGCCCGCGGCGAGGCCCTGGACGACCTCGTCGCGTCCGCCGGCCGCGTACGAGACGCCGGCCTCGACCAAGCGGAGCGTCCCGGCGTCATCACCTACTCGAAGAGCGTCTTCATCCCCCTCACCCGGCTGTGCCGGGACAAGTGCCACTACTGCACCTTCGTCACCGTCCCCGGCAAGCTGCGCCGCGCCGGCCACGGGATGTTCATGTCCCCGGACGAGGTCCTCGACATCGCCCGCAAGGGCGCCGCCCTCGGCTGCAAGGAAGCCCTCATCACCCTCGGCGACAAGCCCGAGGACCGCTGGCCGGAGGCGCGCGAGTGGCTGGACGCGCACGGCTACGACGACACCATCGCCTACGTCCGCGCCATCTCCATCCGGATCCTGGAGGAGACGGGACTCCTCCCTCACCTCAATCCGGGCGTCATGACCTGGACGGACTTCCAGCGCCTCAAGCCGGTCGCCCCGTCGATGGGCATGATGCTGGAGACGACAGCCACCCGCCTGTGGTCCGAGCCCGGCGGCCCGCACTACGGCTCCCCGGACAAGGAACCCGCCGTACGCCTGCGCGTCCTGGAGGACGCGGGCCGTTCCTCCGTCCCCTTCACGTCCGGGATCCTGATCGGCATCGGCGAGACGTACGAGGAGCGCGCCGAGTCCCTCTTCGCGCTCCGCAAGATCTCCCGCGCCTACCACGGCATCCAGGAACTGATCATCCAGAACTTCCGCGCCAAGCCGGACACCGCGATGCGCGGCATGCCGGACGCGGAGCTGGACGAACTCGTCGCCACGGTGGCCGTCGCCCGGCACATCCTCGGGCCCGCCGCCAACATCCAGGCACCGCCGAACCTCGTGGACTCCGAGTACGAGCGCCTCATCCGCGCCGGCATCGACGACTGGGGCGGCGTCTCCCCGCTGACCATCGACCACGTCAACCCCGAGCGCCCCTGGCCGCAGATCGAGGAACTGGCCGAACGCTCGGCGGCGGCCGGCTTCGAGCTCCGCGAACGCCTCTGCGTCTACCCGGAGTTCGTGCAGCGCGGCGAGCCCTGGCTGGACCCGCGGCTACGTCCGCACGTCCGGGCACTCGCCGACCCGGAGACGGGACTGGCGCGCTCCGAGGCCCTCCCGGAGGGGCTGCCGTGGCAGGAGCCGGAGGAGGCGTTCGTCGCGTCCGGCCGTACGGATCTGCACACCACCATCGACACCGAGGGCCGTACGTCCGACCGCCGCGACGACTTCGACGAGGTGTACGGCGACTGGGGCGCCCTGCGCGAGGCGGCCGCGCCCGGGATGGCGCCCGAGCGGATCGACACGGACGTGCGCCAGGCGTTGCGCGTGGCGGCCGACGCCCCCACCAAGCTGACCGACGCCGAGGCACTGGCCCTCCTGCACGCGGACGGCCCCGCCCTGGACGCCCTCACCCGCATCGCCGACGACGTCCGCAAGTCGGCGGTCGGCGACGACGTCACGTACATCGTCACCCGGAACATCAACTTCACCAACGTCTGCTACACCGGCTGCCGCTTCTGCGCCTTCGCCCAGCGCCGCACGGACGCCGACGCCTACACCCTTTCCCTGGACCAGGTCGCCGACCGCGCCCAGCAGGCCTGGGACGTGGGCGCGGTGGAGGTCTGCATGCAGGGTGGCATCCACCCGGACCTGCCCGGCACGGCGTACTTCGACATCGCGAAGGCCGTGAAGGAACGCGTCCCCGGCATGCACGTCCACGCCTTCTCCCCGATGGAGGTCGTGAACGGCGCGACGCGCACCGGCCTGTCGATCCGCGAGTGGCTCACGGCGGCGAAGGAGGCCGGCCTGGACTCCATCCCCGGGACCGCCGCCGAGATCCTCGACGACGAGGTCCGCTGGGTCCTGACCAAGGGCAAGCTGCCGACGGCGACCTGGATCGAGGTGATCACGACGGCCCACGAGCTCGGCATCCGCTCGTCGTCGACGATGATGTACGGCCACGTCGACCAGCCCCGCCACTGGCTCGGCCACCTGCGCACCCTGGCCGACATCCAGCAACGCACCGGCGGTTTCACCGAGTTCGTCACCCTCCCGTTCATCCACACCAACGCACCGGTCTACCTGGCCGGCATCGCCCGCCCCGGCCCGACGACCCGCGACAACCGGGCGGTGACGGCCATGGCCCGCCTGCTCCTGCACCCCTACATCCCCAATATCCAGACGAGCTGGGTGAAACTGGGCACGGAAGGCGCGGCGGAGATGCTCCGCTCCGGCGCCAACGACCTCGGCGGCACGCTGATGGAGGAGACGATCTCGCGGATGGCGGGTTCGTCGTACGGCTCCTACAAGTCGGTGCGGGACCTGATCGCCGTGGCCGAGGCGGCCGGCCGCCCGGCGAAGCCGCGCACGACGCTGTACGGCGAGGTGTCGGAGGAACGGCAGCGGGCGGCCGCCGCTTCGGACGGGCATCTGCCGGAGCTGTTGCCGGTGCTGGACTGAGAATGAGTCCACCGCGGGGGTCGGTACGATGATCCGACCCCCGCCGGAGGGGTTCTCAAAGCCTTCCGTAGCTTTCCGTAGCGTTCCGTAGCCGAGGAGATGCGTGCCCGTGCCTGCTCCCAAGGTCTGGGTGACCGGTCTGACGGTGGGAGCGACAGCCGCCGTCGCCGTCCTCGCCGTGCAGGCCGACAAGGGGCCGCACCCGACGGCCACGGCGGCCCGCCCGAGCGCATCGGTGTCGGCGGGCGCGAGCCCCGCCCCGTCGAAGTCCTCCGCACCCGCCGCCGTGCCGGACGGCTCGGGCACGGGACGCCGGATCGTGTACTCCCTCGGCCGGAAGCGGGTCTGGCTGGTCGACGCGAGCGACGCGAGCCGCCGTACCTTCGCCGTCTGGCCGGGCACGGTGAGCCCGGACGCCGGCACCTACGCGGTGTCCTCGCGCAACGAGGCCACCACCGGCTCGGACGGCGTGAAGATCGAGAACATCGTCTACTTCACCGCGAAGTCCGGTATCTCCATCGCCTTCTCCAACGCCGTGGACGGCTCCTCGCCCCCGCCCGCCGCGGGCAAGCAGACCGGCGGGATCCGGATGCGTGCGGCCGACGGGGCGGCGCTGTGGACGTTCGGGGAGACGGGTACGACCGTGGTCGTGGTCAAGTAGGCGTCCTCTGCATCCTTCGATGTAGGGCAGGTTCGGCACCGCTCACGACGATTCGGGCCGATGCCGCCGTGACGATGAATCCATGACGCACACGGACGCGCGAGTGGCGCAGGCCCTGGATTCCTCGCCCACCGGACGGCGACTGCCCCTCCTCGACGTACTGCGCGGGGTGGCCATCCTCGGCACGCTCATGACGAACGTATGGATCTTCACCGGACCGGGCGGGGAGTGGGGAGCCCTGGAGTCCGGTTCGAGTGAGCTGTCGTTCGGATCGCTCGCGGGAGCCGTCGAGGCCACTTTCAGTGTGCTGGCGAACGGCAAGTTCCTGTCGCTGCTGACGATCCTGTTCGGCGTCGGGCTGGCCATCCAGTACGGCTCGGCGAAGCGACGCGGACAGCCGTGGCCGGGGCGCTACCGGTGGCGGGCGCTGTTCCTGTTCGGCGAGGGCACGGTGCACTTCGTGCTGGTCTTCGCCTGGGACGTACTGATGGGGTACGCGGTCACCGCACTGCTCGTCGCCTGGCTGCTGACCCGCTCGGAACGGGCACAGCGACGGGTGATGTGGTGGGCGGCGGGAGCGCATCTGACGGTGATCGGCCTGCTGACGGCGGCCCTGGCCCTGACCGGCGATGGCGAGGACGGCGGCAGCGTCTCCCGGGACGTGGTCGACCTGTATGCGCACGGCGACTACCTGGACCAGGTCAGCTTCCGCCTGGAGAACGCGACAGCGCTCCGCATGGAGCCGGTGCTGACCTTCTTCCTCCTGGTCTTCCTCTTCCTCCTCGGCGTACGGCTGTTCCGGGCGGGAGCCTTCGGCGCGGACGAGACAGCGCGCCGGCTGCGCTCCCGCCTGCTGCTGTGGGGACTGGGCCTCGGCCTGCCCCTCAACGCGGCGACGGCACTGGCCGGCCCGGACCTGTTCCTGCTCGCCCGCTACGGCACCGCCCCGCTGCTGGCCCTCGGCTACATCGGGCTGATCGGCGCCCTGGTGGACCGGGTACGGCGGCCCGGCCCGCTGATGACCGGGCTCACCTCCGTAGGCCGCACCGCCCTGTCCGGGTACGTCCTCCAGAACGTGCTGTGCGTCCTCGTCTCGTACGGCATCGGGCTGGGCCTCGCGGAGCGGCTGGGCGGCACGGGCCCCTGGTGGGTGGTGGGTCTGTGGGCCGCGGTCTGCACGGTGCTGATGGTGGGCTCCACGCTGTGGCTGCGGCGGTTTTCGGCAGGGCCCCTGGAGGCGGTCCAGAAATGGGCCCTGCGTCACTGATGCCCGTCCCGGTATCCGTCAGGCGTCGGTTATCCGTCAGGCGTCGGTCTGCCGTGCCTGCCCGAACGGCAGATGGTTGACGATCAGCACGATCCCGCTGAACACCAACACCCGGGTCGCGGCGTCGAGCCCGTTCCAGGTCTTGGACTGCCACATGGAGAACCACTCACCGCCGATCGCGATGAACCCGGCGCCGAAGAGCAGCAGCAGCATCAGCAGGCCGTAGGTGGAGAAGCGGCGGGCACGGACGTCGTCGCGACGGAACCACAGCCAGGTGCCGTATATCAGCACGAGGGCGGCAACGGTCTCCCAGACGATGATCGCGACGTACGCCGCGTCCTGAAGTCCCGTGCTGGTGATGGCTCTCCACATCAGGTCGTCGTCCTTGAACGTCGTGTCCATCGCCAGGACGTGCCGCACGAACTGCTGGTTCGTGCCGAAGTCGGTGATGTTCCCGAAGGCGACCAGGGCGATGTAGAGGGCGACGCTCGCGGTGAGGAGGGTGGCGGTGAGGTGAAGTGCGCTGCGTGGGGGTGTTGTTGACATGGTGGTCATCTTCTCTGGCGGGGCGGTGTGTTCGGTATGCATTGAGCCAGAATGATGGGCAGGAGAACCCGACCGGGAGGACGCACGGGTGGCGCAGTCGCGGCCGTCGATGCAGGAGCTGATCGCGCGGCGACAGCGTGCGGGCTTCGCTGGACGCAGTGCCGAACGGGCCGCGTTCCGCGCGAACTTCGACATTCCACCGGAGGACGACAGGCATCGGTTCCTGTTCCACGTGCACGGGAACGCGGGGGTCGGGAAGACTTTTCTGGTGCGCGAACTGGAGCAAGTCGCGCGTGACCGCGGTGCGTTGACGGCGTTCGTCGACGAGAACACGGGCAGCGTGCCGGAGGCGCTGGCGGCGATCGCCCGCCAGTTCGCCGCGCAGGGCCGGCGGTTGAAGGATCTGGAGCGGTTGCTGGCCACGCACCGGGAGCGGTGGCACGAGGCGCAGGCGGCCGCGGCCGCCGCGTTCGAACCACGGCCCCAGACGCCTTCGACAGGCAGCACGGCGGTGGCCAGGGCCGGTGTGTTGGGTCTGGGCATGATGCCGGTCGTCGGACCCTTCGCCGGCGTACTGGACCCGGCCCAACTCGCCCAGGGCGCCGACCGGTTACGGGCCTGGCTCAGCGCGCGTTTCCGCAGCCACCAGGACGTCGAGCTCGTGCTCTCGCCCGAGAGCGTGCTCACGCCCGTGCTGCTGAGCGAGCTGTCCGACGCGGCCTCCGCGGTGCCGTGGATCGTCCTGTTCTTCGATACCTACGAACGGACCGGGTCGTTTCTCGACGGCTGGCTGCGCGATGTGATGACCAGCGGCCGGTATGGCGCGCTGCCGGGCACGGTCGTCGTGGTGACGGCCGGCCAGCTGCCCTTCGACTACGTCCGGTGGCGCGGTTTCGGCGAGTTCGTGAAGGACGTACCGCTCGGGCCGTTCACGGACGCGGACGTGCGGGCGCTGCTTGCGTCCCGGGGAGTGGTGGCCGAGCCGGTCGTCGACGAGGTGCTTCGCCTCACCGGCGGACTTCCGGTTCTCGTGTCGATGCTCGCCGAAGCCCGCCCCGCAGACCCGGACGACGTGGGAGACCCGAGTCCCACCGCCGTGCATCTGTTCCTGAGAAGGGAGCAGGATCCCGTGCGGCGGGAGGTCGCCCTGCTGTGCGCGCTGCCCCGGCGGCTGGACGCGGACGTGTTCCGGACCTTGGTCGACCGACCGGACGACGAACTGGACGCGCTGTACGAGTGGCTGCGGGGCATGCCTTTCGTCGGCGAGCGGGGCGATCGGCTGCAGTATCACGACGTCGTACGGGCGCCCATGCTGCGCTCGCAACGGAGCCGCTCGCCCCAGACCTGGGCCGAGCGGCACCGGTCGCTGGCGGCGGCCTTCCGGCAGTGGCGGACCGAGACCGCGGCGGGCCGCGGCACCGAGGAGGCGTGGGCCGACGAGGGGTGGCGGGAACTGCGGCTGGCTGAGTCGTATCACCTGCTCTGCGCGGGGGAGCGGCGGGTGATGCCGGAGGTGCTGCGGGACCTCGTCGACGCCTGTGACCAGGGTGAGTCCATCGCCGGGCGGTGGGTGCAGATGCTGGTGGACGCGGGGCGGGACGCGGGCGTGGAGGCCCTGGCCGGGAGAGCGCACGAACTGTCGCGAGCGCTGGCCGTCGGCGGAACGGCGGACGTCCTGGGGGTGTTGCTGGGCGAGGCCGAGTTCGACGGGGCGACCGGTGCGGGCGGCTCTGGCGTGGCGGTCCTCGGCGGGGCCGGCTCGGCGGCATCCGGCATGGGGCAGGGCACAGCCCCGGCGGGCAGGGGCAGCGCGGGGGCCCCGGGCGCGGGCCGTGGCACAGGAGGCCGGCCCGGCGTGTCCCGCGATCCCCTGCCGCGGGGCCCGGGTCGCGGGGCACTGGCGCGCTCACGTGGCGGTGTGGTGGGCGCGGGACGCCGCGACACGCCGACCGGGGACGACTGGAGCTCCGTACTGCCCCGCACTGCCGTGGCCCGGGCCTACCGAGTCCGGGCCACGGCCCACGACCTGGCCGGCAACCTCCACGCGGCCGTCGCCGACCTGAACCGGGCGCTACGGATGGCTCCGCAGGACGCCCTCAGCCTCACCCTGCGCGGCGAGTACCACAGGGCCCTGGAGCTCTATGGCAAGGCGCTCGACGACCTGGACCGGGCGATCCGGCTCAACCCCGTCGATGCCTTCGCCTGGGCCTCCCGCGGCGCCACGCGTCTCAGCCGCGGCGAATTCGACGCCGCCCTCGCCGACCTGGACCGGGCCGTGGAGCTCAAGGCGGACTACCCCTGGGCGCTGGTCCGCCGGGCCCGGGTGCACCGTGCCCTCGGCGACCCCGTACGGCAACTGGCCGACCTCGACCGGGCTGTGTCCCTGGACCCCGACTGGGCCTGGGTCCGCTGCGAGCGCGGTGACGCCCTGCGCGTCGCCGGACGCGACCAGGACGCCCTCGCCGACTACGACCACGCGCTCACCCTGGAACCCGGGTACGGCTCCGCCCGCGCGAGCCGTGGCGCTTCCCTGGCCAACCTCGGCCGCTACGAGGAGGCCCTTGCCGATCTGAACCGGGCGCTGGAACTCAGGCCGTCGTACACCTGGGCCGCGGAACAGCTGGCTGCCGTTCGCCGCCGGATGGAGGCCGACCCGGGTCGCTGAGCCGCCGACCGCCTACTCTCGCACGCAGCGCAGGAACAGGTGGGGCTCGGGCTCGGCGGCGGGGTGGTCGGGCGTGAACAGCACGTCCTCCGCGGACAGCACCGTCAGCCCCGCCGCGCCGACCATGGCGGTGAAGTCGCCGGCGGCGAAGCTGGTGGCCCGCACGCTCTGCCCCATGAAGACGACCTCGACGTCCTCCACGTCCGCCGGGACGGTCGCCAGCACCATGCTGCCTCCCGGCCGCAGCGCCCGCGCCAGTCGCCGCACGAGGGTCTCCTGCATGGCGCGGGACATCTGCAGCAGGGCGAAGTACACGCAGACTGCGTCGAACGCCCCCTCCTCCAAAAGGACTTCGCCGATGTCGGCGTGCCGGAAGACGGCTTCGGGCACCTGCCGGGTGGCGAGGTCCACCATGACGGGGGACGCGTCGATCCCCAGCACGTCGTGCCCCGCCGCGGTGAGCGTCTCGGCCGTGGGCCGCCCCGTCCCGCTGCCGACGTCCAGCACCCGGCTGCCCGGTCCGAGCCGCCCGACCAGCCACGCCAGTGACGCCCGGTGCGCCTCGGAGTGCGCGAACGCCTTCTCGTAGGCGAGCCCCAGCACGTCGAAGACGGCGGCGGCCCGGTGTGCCTGGTCCTCGCCGGTCACGGTGTCGCGGGCATCCTGTCGATGAACTCCGTCCAGGAGCTGCGTTCGAAGGCGAGTTGGGCGCCGTCCTTGTCCTTGGAGTCGCGGACGTGGACGGTTGTTTCGGGGGAGGGGGATATGGCGACCTCGACGCACTCGGGGCCTTCGTTGCTGCTGTAGCTGCTCTTGAACCACTTCAGCGTGGGCGTCATGTCTCTGCTCCCAGTACCTTCTCGATGAACGCCAGCGATTCCCGGGGGGTGAGCGCCTGCGCCCGGATCATTCCATAGTTCATTTCCAGGGTCTGGACCTCTCGTGGATCACTGATCAGTCGGCTGAGGAACTGGGCCTCCAAGTGCCCCAGAGTCTGGCCATCCGGGAGTTTCAACAGCTGAAGCGACCCGCCCATGCCAGCGTGATCCTCACGGTCGGTGGGCATTACCTGGATCACGGCGTGCCTCGACTTGCCGATCTCCAAGAGATGTTCGAGTTGTCGCCGCAGCACCATCTTGCCCCCGATCGGCCGCCGAAGCGTCACCTCTTCCTGGACAAAGGTGATCTGCGGCCGGGGGGTGCGTTCGAAGACGGCCTTGCGTGCCATGCGCGCGGCCACGAGGCGGTCGATCTCGTCCTCCGAATAAGGGGGCCGTCGCATGGCGTACAACTCCCATGCGTACTCCGGTGTTTGCAAGAGACCGTGGATGTGGTGGCTGGCATAGGCCCCGAGATCGACTGCCTCGCCCTCCAGCTTCGCCAGGTCCCGCACCTTCTTCGGATACCGAGCCTCCTCCACGTCCTTCTTCATCGCGGAGAGCTTCCCGCCCGCCCCGAGCACCTCATCGGCCTTGTCCAGGAACTCGGGCTTGGGGACCCTCCGCCCCCGCTCCACCGACGAAACCATCTCTTCGCCGTAGCCGATGGCCGCCCCGAGTTCCGCCTGTTTCAGCCCCGCGGCCTCGCGCCACACCTTGATCTGCCGGCCGACCGCCATCAGTACGGCTGTTGCTTCCTCGTCTTCCACTCTCACCCCTCCAGACGTACGACCCGTACGACCCCCAACCCGCATCCGGACAGTCACGCTCCGTACCGAGGTCGTTGCTGTTCAGCGTAGGAACGGCTCGCCACGCTAGGTGACATGAGCCCGGAATCCCTCCCCCAAGTCACCTGTCTCACGCACTCGTTCACGGTTCTGTTGTCCGCTTCTCGAAGAGGTGCTCGACTCGCCCGACTCCTCACCGAGCGACAACTGGAGGACTGGGGACGGCCTTTCGAGGGTGCGACACACGTCGTGGCCGAGCTGGCGTCGAACGCGGTCCTCCACGGGCGAGTCCCGGGCCGGGACTTCAGGCTGACACTCAAGTTCCACGCCGATCACACCCTCCGCATCGAGGTCACCGACGCCCGGGGCGACCGGATCCCGCAGGTCCGCGACGCGGTGGGCGGGAAGGCGGAGTCAGGCCGGGGCCTGCTGATCGTGGCGGCGTACGCGGACCGTTGGGGCGTCGACGAGGCGTCGGCCAACTGCAAGACGGTGTGGGCGGAGCTGACACCGGATCGCGGGGAGTCGTGACGCGGCCGTTCCCGACGCCAAAGACCAAAGAACCGGGAAAAGAACCGAACCCGCCCCCACCGCCCCCGTCGATCACCCGCAGGGGTGAACATCGCCAACTCGGCTGGCGTGGAAGGGAATCGATGGTGCAGCGTCAGCCGCAGACAACCGCACACATGAATCGGCCCTCGCCGGGACTGGCATCCCAGTGCGAGGGCCTAACACCGAGGAAGCGAGACCCTTCCCGATGACTGAGCAGCAGCCTAGCGCGCCCGCGCGCGCCAAGTCCGGCCATTCCGCCGGAGGCGTGGAGCACGTCAACGAACCCCACCACGACCAGTTCGTCGTGGTCGGAAACCACCTCGCCCAGCACCCGGAGCTGTCCCTGACGGCGATCGGTCTGGCGGTGCACATCCAGTCGCTGCCCGCCCGTACCCCCATCGGGATCAAGGCCCTCACTGCGAAGTTCCCCGAAGGGGAGATGCGGATCGCCGCCGCCCTGCGGGAGCTGGAGGCGCACGGGTACCTGGCCCGCACCAAGGAGCGTCTTCAATCGGGCCGAGTCGTGACCCGGACGATCTCGTACAACAAGCCGGGGCGCACGGTCGTCCGAGCGGCGGCGGAGCCCGCCCGGCGCCCGGCACCGCCGCCCCGCCCGGAGGCGTCAGCCGGGCCCCGCGCCGCCATCGACGTCCTCGCCGGTCTGCGTGCCTACGACTCCCGCCTGCTGCTGGCGGAACGCGACGTACACCGCCTGGCCCCAGCCGTCTCCGCCTGGCTGGAGAGGGGCGTGCCGCCCACCGCCGTACAGCGGACCCTGACGAACGGCCTGCCCCAGGACCCCATCCTGAATCCGGCGGCGTTTCTGGCTCACCGCCTGGCTGCGCTTCTGCCGCCGCCCCTCCCAGTCCCGGCCCGCCATCCAGCCCCGGCCCCGACCCTGGTCCGCCCGGACCCCCTCCAGACCTGCGAGGGCTGCGACCGGGCGTTCCGGTCCCCGCAGCCGGGCCGCTGCCGGGACTGCCGTGCGGTCGGCGCGGCGGCGTAGAGACGTGGACGCGAGCCCCATGACAAGCGCCGCGCACGCACCCCTGATCCCCATGCCCGAGCTGACCCCGGACGCGCTGCGGGCCGCAGTGGCGCGTATCGCGCCGAGCCGGATCCCGGCCCTCACGCAGCACCTCTTCGAGGCCACGACGAACGCCCAGCAGACACAGAGCCTCGCGCCGCTGCGAGCCTTCGTGCTCCCCCAGAGGGGGTACCCCCACATGGGCCGTGTTCGTAGCGATCGAACGGCATCCGGAACGCGCTGCACGGCTGCGTGAGCTGGAGGGCATCGTGGACGCGGGGGAGGGAGATCCTGCGGAGGCCATCACCGAGATCCGCGAGCTCCGAGCGGCCGCTGAGGCAGAGGCGGGGCTGTGACGGACTGGCGGCCGGGGCTTCATCAGCTTTCTGGCCGTACCCCGCCATGAGTGCGTCTACGTCTGCAATGTCACCTGGTACGGCTCATAACTGCCCACTTACGTTCACTTCGGCCACACCTCGCATACCGAACCACTCCCTCAACTGATCGTCCCCGGTCGATTACAGTGACGAACGGTCGTACGGACGGACGGTGTCACGGGGAGGTCTCGATGGGTGCGACAGCCGGCGCCGTCTGGGGCCGTACCGAGCAGCAGGACTTCCGTAGCCGGGTGCGTGGGACGCTGCTCGGGGTGGCCGTGGGGGACGCCCTCGGGGCGCCGGTCGACGGGCTCGGGCTGGACGAGATCAAGGAGCAGTACGGTCCCGAGGGGCTGCT
This sequence comes from Streptomyces sp. NPDC049627, assembly GCF_044465645.1. Taxonomy (NCBI): domain Bacteria; kingdom Bacillati; phylum Actinomycetota; class Actinomycetes; order Kitasatosporales; family Streptomycetaceae; genus Streptomyces; species Streptomyces sp. NPDC049627. The sequence continues at coordinate 361,665 of NZ_JBITLW010000006.1, forward strand.
CGATCTCGGGTTCGGGTACGGGCGGCGCGGTGCTGTGAGTCATCTCACGCAGCTGACGCTGTTCTCCGTCGACGGGTTGATAAGAGCGCAAGTCAGACGGGACACCGGCGCCTGGCATCCGCCGACCGACGTGCACCGGGCGTATCTGCGCTGGGCCGCCACCCAGCGGGACTGGGGTCCCGACGAGCGCCGCAAGGACGACGGGTGGCTGGCGCGCGAGGAGTGGCTGTACGCCCGCCGGGACCCGACCCGCGCCCTCCTGCTCGGCCTCGGTGACGACACCATGGGCACCCTGGAGTCGCCCAAGAACGCCGCCGAGCTCGGACCCGAGGCGACCGCACGTTCCGCGCCGTTCGGGCTGCTCGTCGGCTGGGAACCGCAGCTCGTCGTCCAGCTCGCCGTGGAGTGCGCGACGCAGACCCACGGCCACCCCGTCGCCTACCTGTCGGCGGGCGCCTACGCGGTGATCGTGCACGGGCTCGCCTGCGGGGAGAGCCTCGACGGGGCCGTGCAGCGGGCGCGTGCCCTGCTCGCCCTGCGGCCCGGGCACGAGCCCGTGTCGGACGCCTTGCAGCACGCGCTGGGCGCGGTACGGCAGGGCATGCCCACCCCGGCGCGGGTGGAGGAGCTCGCGGCCGACGGGTCGGCGGACGGACTGCTCGCGGCCGCCGTGTACTGCGCCCTGGTGGGGGAGGACGTCCGCCACGGCCTCTGCCTCGCCGTGAACCACGACGGGCCCTCCGCCGCCGCGGGCGCCCTCACCGGCGGGCTGCTCGGCGCCCTGCACGGCGAGACGGCCCTCCCGCCCGCCTGGCTGGCCGAACTGGAAGGCCGCCCCACCATCCTCGAACTCGCCGACGACTTCGCCATGGAGATGACCCAGGGCCCGGCCCTGCACGGACCGGCCGGGGCATCGCCGGGCTGGCTGGCCCGGTACCCGCGCGCCTGACGCGAATGCGCGAGGCGTCACGGACGCCGAGGTCCCCCAGGGGCATGCTGTACGGCTTCGCCACCAACGTCCTGCGCAACACCCGCCGCACCGCCCGCCGCCAAGAGCGGAGGGTCAGTCCTTGGACGTCGTGGGCACCACGGCGTCCGCCGGCCCCGCCGGCGTCGGGATCACGGCCGCCGCGGCCCCGTCCCCGTCCGTGTTGATCTTCTCGATGATCGCGAGGCGCTCCGGGGTGTCCTCCGGCTTGATGAAGCCGACGACGATGTACAGGACCAGCGACACCGCCAGCGGGATCGAGACCTGGTACTGGAGCGGGACACCGCCCTCGATCTGCCAGCTGATCGGGTAGTTGACCAGCCAGAAGGCGAGCAGACCCAGCGACCAGCTGGTCAGCGCGGCGGTCGGGCCGGAGCGGCGGAACGGGCGCAGCAGGCCCAGCATCATCGGGATGGCCATCGGGCCCATCAGACCCGCGACCCACTTGATGACGACGATGATGATGCTGCCGAACGTGGGGGAGTTGACCTGCGTCGCGGCCGCCATGGACAGGCCGAGGAAGACGACCGTCGCGATCCGGGCGACCCGCAGGCCCTGACCCTCGCTCCACGCCCGCGCCCTGCGCCACACCACCGGCGCGCAGTCCCGGGTGAAGACGGCCGCGATCGCGTTGGCGTCGGAGGAGCACATGGCCATGGTGTGGGAGAAGAAGCCGACGATGACCAGACCCAACAGGCCGTGCGGGAGGAGCTGTTCGGTCATCAGGCCGTACGAGTCGGAGCCGTCCCCCTTCTGCGACGTGACCAGCAGCGGCGACATCCACATGGGGAAGAACAGGACGACCGGCCAGACCAGCCACAGCAGCGCCGACAGGCGTGCCGAGCGTTCGGCCTCGTACGCGCTGGACGTGGCCATGTAGCGCTGGGCCTGGTTGAGCATGCCGCCGTTGTACTCGAAGAGCTTGATGAAGAGGAAGGCGAGCAGGAAGACGGTTCCGTACGGCCCGACCAGCGGCTCACCGTGGCCCCGCAGCTCGGGCTCGTCCCAGGCGCCGAAGAAGCCGATGCCCTTGTCGTCGAGTTCCAGGACCACCGCGACGAACATCGCGACGCCGGCCAGCAACTGGATGACGAACTGGCCGAGTTCGGTCAGCGCGTCCGCCCACAGCCCGCCGATGGTGCAGTAGACGGCGGTGATGCCACCGGTGATGAGAATGCCCTGGTTCAGCGAGATCCCGGTGAACACCGACAGCAGCGTCGCGATCGCCGCCCACTTCGCGCCCACGTCCACGATCTTCAGCAGCATGCCGGACCAGGCCAGCGCCTGCTGGGTCTTCAGGTCGTAACGGTTCTTCAGGTACTCCAGCGGGGAGGCCACATGGAGCCGTGAGCGGAGCCGGTTGATGCGGGGCGCGAACAGCTTCGAGCCGATGGCGATCCCGAGCGCGATGGGGAAGGACCAGGTGACGAAGGACGTGACGCCGTAGGTGTAGGCGATGCCCGCGTACCCGGTGAACATCACCGCGCTGTATCCGGACATGTGATGCGAGATCCCGGACAGCCACCACGGCATCTTGCCGCCCGCGGTGAAGAAGTCGCTGACGTTGTCCACCCGTTTGTGCGACCAGACGCCGATCGCCACCATCACGCCGAAGTAGCCGATGAGCACGGCCCAGTCGAGACCGTTCATGTGCGCCCTCCCAGGGTTCAGCCCGGCGCTCATCCTGGGCGCTGTCGCGTGAACACGACAAGCGAGCGGAAGGTCAAGGGAAGGTAAAATTGTTCGAGATGAGGGTCTGCATTCATCCATGTGAACTCATCGCATCAGCTCCCCAGCGTTGACCAGCAACGACTGCCCCGTGAGAGAACGTGCCCTGTCCGACGTCAGGAACACCACCGTGTCCGCCACATCCCCGTCCGTGGCGAGATCGGGCAGGGCCATCCGTCCGGTCAGCCGCTTGAGTACGTCGGCCTCGGGCACGCCCTCCGTCTGCGCCGTGAACTCGACGAACGCCCGCACCGGAGGCCCCCACATCCAGCCCGGCAGTACCGTGTTCACCCGGATCCGGTACGGGCCGAGCTCCCGCGCCAGCGAGTACATCGCGCTCGTCAGCGCCCCCTTCGACGCCGCGTACGCCGCCTGCCGCACCTCCGAGGGCGCGGCGACCGAGGACTGCGTCCCGATGAAGACGACCGAGCCCCCGCGCTCCTTCAGGGCCGGCAGGCAGGCCCGCGTCATCCGCAGCGACCCCAGCAGGTTCACGTCGATCACCGACTGCCAGGTGGTGAAGTCGGCGTCCTCGAGCCCCCCGAAGTAGGAGTCCCAGGCGGCCACATGGACCACCCCGTCGATCCCCCCGAACCGCTCCCGCGCGAGCGCCGCCAGCGCCTCGCACTGCGTCTCGTCGGTGATGTCCGTCGCCCGGTACGCCGTGTGCGCCCCGCCCGGATCGATCTCGGCCGCGCACTTGGCGAGGTTGGCCTCCGTGCGCGCCCCGAGGGCCGCGTTCCCCCCGTCGCGCACCACCGTGGCGGCGACCTGGTGACCAAGCCCGGCGCCCACTCCCGACACGACGACGGTCTTGCCCGCGAGCAGTGACATTCCGCTGCCTCCCGACTCTGGACGCAATATCTGACGGGCCGTCAGAGTATGGGTGACCGGAGGAAAGGGGAACCGCATGAGCGAGGACACCCGGAGCGAGGTGTACGCCGAACTGGCCGCCGTCGGCCCGTACGGAGTCCACCCGGGCCACGCCCTGATCACCATGGTCGAACCGCACCCGGGCCACGAGTACGCCTACAACCGCTGGTACGAGGACGACCACTACTACGCCGGCGCGATGGCCATGCCCTGGATGTTCGCGGGCCGCCGCTGGGTGGCGACCAGGGATCTGCAACTCCTGCGCTACCCCGAGAAGTCGGCGATCGCCCAGCCGGTCACCGCCGGCTGCTACATCTCGACGTACTGGATCACGGACGGCCGCTACGACGACCACATGCGCTGGACGGTCGCCATCAACAAGCGCCTCAACCGCGACGCCCGCGTCTACCAGGACCGCACCCACGTCTTCACGGCGTTCCAGGACCACGAGGCGACGGTGTACCGCGACGGCGCGGCGGGCCCTCGCGACCGCCATGCCCTGGACCACCCCTACGCGGGCCTGGTGGTCGAGGTCATCGACGCCGACTCGGCCGAACAGCGCGTCGAACTTCTGGAGTGGCTGCGCGCCCGTCACCTTCCGGGGCGCCTGGCGGGTTCACCGGCCGCGCTGGTGACGGTCTTCCGGCCCACGCCCCTGCCCCTCGACCGCATGTCGTACGTCAAGCAGGTCGAGGGCACGGACACCCGCCTGACGCTCCTGTGGTTCCTGGAGGCGGACCCGAGGCGGTGCTGGGAGGGGCACTTCGCCGACCTGGGCAGGATGGTCGACGAGTCGGGTCTGGGGCGGGTGGAGCTGGTGGCGCCGTTCATTCCGACCGTGCCGGGGACGGATCGATACGTCGCCGAGTTGCGCTGAGCACGGACACAGCCGAGCCCCCTCGGCAAGGACGGCGGGCTGGTCGAGAGGGCTCTACCTGTGGTGCTTGTGCAGTTGTCGATCGTGAGGTCGGTTGAGGGTGAGGATCAGACAGACCCGCCCCTTTACGCCTTGACCGACGCCACGAAGGTGTTCCACGCCTCTGCGGGGAACGCCAGGATCGGGCCCTCGGGAACCTTGGAGTCCCGCACCGCCATGGCTGCCGTGACCGGTGACTTGACCTCGACGCACGCGCCGTTTCCTGTGGAGTACGAGGACTTGGTCCACGTGTCCGTGGAACCCTGACGAATTGCCATGTTTGCTCCGAATTGCCAGATGGTGAGTTGCTGTCACCGCCTCACGCGGTCCGGACCGGGACCCGCAAGACGATTCACGCCAACCTGTGGTGCTCGGTGGCGTGATCGACGCTACTCGCCAACATCGGCCGACGAAGCGACTATTCACTCGGCTGGGTGGCATATTCCATTGGAGTCTTCCATCCCGCCTGGGGGACGGTGTACCGTACGGCGCTTCTCAGCGCGCGTACTCCTTCGCGATGTCCGCGATGAACTGGCGGGACTGCTCCACGTTCAGGGCCTGCGCCCGCAGGTGCTCGTACATCACGCTGTACTTCTGGACGTCGTTCGCCTTCTCCAGGTACAGATCGCTCGTCACGCCCTCGATGTAGACGACGCTGGAGTCGGCCGCGTCCGGGAACTCGAGGATCGCGTACTGCCCGTTGAGGCCCGGGTGCGCGCCCATCTCGAACGGGATCACCTGCACGGTGACGTGCGGCAGCTGGGACTGCTCGACGAGCTGCTCCAGCTGGTCGCGCATGAGGGACTTGTTGCCGACGACCCGGCGCAGGGCGGCCTCGTCCAGGACGGTCCACAGCCGCAGCGGGTTCTCCTCGGTGGAGATTCGTTCCTGTCGGCGCATCCGCACCTGGACCCGCTTCTCGATCTCGGCCGACGCCGTCTCCGGCAACGCCCCGGCGATCAGGGCCTCCGCGTACTGCTTGGTCTGCAGCAACCCGGGGACGACCTGCGGGTCGTACACCCGCAGACTCGCCGCGTCCGTCTCCAGCCCGATGTAGACGCTGTACGGGATGTCGCCGAAGGAGTGCCACCACCCCTGCTGCCGCGAGTCCTTGGCCATCTGCATCAGCGAGTCCACGATCCGGTGGTCCTCCACCTCGTAGACCCCGCACAGATCGCGGACGTCGCGCTGGCTGATACTGCGCCGTCCGTTCTCCAGCCGGCTGATCTTCGACTGCGACACCAGCAGCCGTTCGGCCACCTCTTCGGCCGTCATGCCCTTGAGCTCACGGAGCCGGCGCAGCTCCTGGCCCAGCCGGCGTCGCCTGACGGTGGGATTGACATTGGACGCCACGGGACGTGCACCTCCGGCTGCCTGCCTGTGTTTGCCACTTTGCGTATCTGCTGTTGAGCAGACTGCCACCAAGGTGCTTCCTACCGCTGGGAAACGGTGGATATGCGCTGGATACACGCCAGTTCGGGGAAACCCCGGGAAACCCCCGGCACATGCGGCCGCGCGGGGCGGCGGAACCGTTTGTGCCCGTCCGTGTCCACGGACGTACGGTTCCGTCGCCCCGCGCGGACCAGCGGCTCCCGAACCGGGTCTTGGGGACTGCGGCGCGGCGCTCGGTGTGCGTGTGGAGCGTATGGAGCTGTGAAGCATGTGGTGCTGTGAAGCGTGTGGTGCTGGTCGAGCACATGACCCCGTGGGTGCCGCGGCCCGTGTCGTGGGACTGCGGCTCAGTGGGCCACGACGCGCGCCATGGATCCGCGGCGCGGCTGCACCGGAACGCCACGGGCGGGTTCCGCTGCGGCCCTGCCGCCGGGGGCGGCCTGCCGGCCGGCCGGGGCCGGGCTGCGGCGCGGCTGGGCCGCCACGCCGTTCTGGACGTCCATCACGGCGTGCGCGACGAGACCGCCCATGGGGTCGTGCCTGATCAGATCCCGCAACCGGGAACGAGAGGACCGCCCCTCGTTCCCCGGATACAGATGCTTGCCGAGGCCGACCGCGTGTGCCAGGGCGGCGAGCGCCGCGGTCCGCGGGTCCGGCGGTACGCCGGTGCGGATCGCTGAATCCAGCCGGGCCCTGATCTCCCGGCTGATGGCGTTGTCCGTCGCCTGGTAACGAGTCGTCGGCAACACCCCGCACATCTGACCGGCGACGGCATGCACCATGCCGCACCGCTCCAGATGCGAGAGGTAGGTCTGGCGCAGCCCCAGCCGGGGCCCGCCGATCCAGTTCACCGCCCGCACGGGAGCGCCACGCCTTCGCAGCAACTCCAACGCGCAGTCCAGTGTCGGATCTCCAGTCGGCCGTGGTACTACCACGGCGATACGATCCCCGTCTGGGGCTATCCGTCCGGCCAGCGCGAGCTCCACTAGCTGCGCTCCGGCCAGACCGAGGTCGAGCGACTGCGGCTGTGCGGTGGTTCCCGTGGTCGGGTCCAACGCCAGCAGCAGAAGCTCCTCCGGAAGTGTTCTGCGGCTCCTGCCCATCCATGCCTCCCCGCGTGGATGAATGACAGGGTGACCCCTCTCACATTGGTCTGTCGAGGGTGCGTGACCGGTTCGTGAGGGAACCGGTAGGTATGTCGTTCTCGTCTACCGCAGGAGCAGAGGGCCGCGCACAGGACACTGGTACATGGTTCGGACAGCGGCACGGGGGCGCACGGGCGCGGTGTCCGGGCGACGGCTCACGGTTCGGCAGACGCACGCAGGGCGTGCGGGGCACATGGAGGAGGCATCGGTGGCGGGCGAGTCCCCCGACAAGTCGAAGCAGCGCGAGTCGTCGGCAGAACCGACGTCGGGGAGCGCGGGTCCGGTTCCGGCGTCCAGGCCCGAATCCGCCGTCCCCGCCCGTGACCCTCGGCTGGCCATGGCCCGCGAGAGCGCCGCGCCCCAGGGCCGGAGCGTCTCCCTCCAGGGACGCCCCACGGCGCCCCAGAGCGACGTGGACACGGCGACGCGCGTCCTGTCCCGCCACGACCTGGAGGCCGTCCGCGCGGAACTGGCGAAGGCCGCGGCGGAGGCGGGAGCCGACGGCGCGGAGGCGGTGGGCCAGGGTGCCGGGAGCGGGAAGGCCGGGGGCGCGGACGCCGTCGGCCGGGGTTCCGAGAACGGGAAGGCCGACGACGCGGACACGGGCGACGAGGGCGCCGAGAACGGAGACGCGACGCCCGAGGACGCGGCTGCGCCGACCGCGGATTCCGAGGCCCCCGGTGCGGAGGCTGAGGCTGACGGTGCCGAGGGCACCCGGAGGTCGGACGCAGGGGCTGTGGACTCGGAGGCCCTGCCTGGACGCCTGGCGGCCGAGGCCGGCGATGCCGGGGACGGCGAAGCTGTGCGCGTCGAGGACGCGAAGCCCGGCCACGCCGAAGCGGAGGCCGGCAGTGCCGGGGACGCCGAGGCCGCGCAGGCCGAGAGCGCGGAGGGTGCCGCGGACGGGGCCGACTCGGAGGCGTCGGGCAAGAGCGACGACGACGCCGAGGCGCCCGGTGATGATCGGTTGAGGGCGGCTGTGGCCGCCTGGGTGGCTTCCTCGGGCACGGCGGACGAGGACGCCGAGACCGACTCCGGCACCGAGGAGGGCAAGGGCGCGGACGCGGCGCCGAAGGCCGAGGCCGGGCCCGACACGGAGGCGTCCGGCGAGGCCGCCGGTGAGGGCTCTGGCGCGTCCCCCGAGGCAGCCGCTGCGGAAGCCGCCGACGCGGGTGAAGCCGCCCCCGCCGCTGACGACACCCCCGCCGCCACCGAACCCGCAACGGAACCCGCCACCGAGTCGGACCCCGCACCCGACGACGCACCCGCGGCCGCCGACGGCGAGGACGCCCCGCAGGGGCCACCCGTACCCGGCGACGAGAGCCGCACGGGTGGTGCGGGTGGGAACACCAAGGCCGAAGGCGAAGCCAAGGCCGTCGATCAGCCGACCGCCGTCTTCAAGGCCGTACGCCCCAAGCCCCACGTCGACCAGCCCACCACCATGCTGAAGGCCCCCAAGCCCGAGGCCCCCTCCGAGCGCACCAGCAAGTTCGTCGCACTCAAGCCGGACATCAAGCAAGACAGCCCGAAGGCCCCCGCCCCCGCCCCGGCGCCGGACGTCACCGCCGCCATCCCCCAGGTCGGCCCCGAGCGCACCACCCAGCAGCCCCTGCCCCCGAAGCCCCCGCTCGACCTGCTCGCCGAGCTGACGAACACCCCTCCGCCCCCGGACACCCCCGTCCGCACGCTCGTCCGGCGGATCAAGATCTGGACCCCCCTGGTCCTGCTCCTCGCGATCATCTTTGCGATCGCGCAGGCCGTACGCCCCCTGCCCGCCCCCACCCTCGCCCTCACCGCAGAGGAGTCGTACGCGTTCGACGGCAGCAAGGCGTCCCTCCCCTGGCCCGGCGAGGGCCAGGGCTGGATGGACGTCACCGGCATCGGCACGATGGGGAACTTCGGCGAGCAGACCCCGGTCGCCATCGGCTCCGTGGCCAAGGCCATGACCGCGTACCTCGTCCTCAAGGACCACCCGCTGCAGCCGGGCAAGGACGGCGAGAAGATCAAGATCGACGCCCTGGCGGAGAAGGAGGGCGGCTACAACAAGGACGGCGAGTCCACCCTCGACACCGTCAAGGAGGGCGACGAGATCACCCTCCACGACGCGATCGCGGCCATCATGATCCCGTCCGCGAACAACATCGCCCGCCTGCTGGCCCGCTGGGACGCCGGAACCGAGAAGGCGTTCATCGAGAAGATGAACGCCACCGCCGAGGAACTCGGCATGAAGAACACGACGTACACCGACGCCTCCGGCCTGAAGGAGAGCACCGTCTCCACCGCCGAGGACCAGGTGAAGCTGGGCAACGAGCTCGTCAAGATCCCGGCGCTGATGGAGATCACGTCCATGGGCCAGTGGATCGATCCGTCCGGGAAGAAGTGGTACAACTACAACTATTTGGTCCCCTACAACGGTGCCATCGGCATCAAGACGGGCACCACCACCGCGGCCGGCGGCAACCTCCTCTTCGCCGCCCGCAAGGAGGTCGGCGGCGAGACCGTGACGCTCGTCGGCGCCGTCCTCGGCCAGCACAAGTCGCCGATCATCCAGACGGTGAACGACGTCAGCAAGACCGCGATGCTGGCCGCCCAGGACGAGCTGACCTCGGCGAAGATCCTCAAGAAGGGCGACGTCGTCGGATACGTCGACGACGGCCTCGGCGGCCACACCCCCGTCGTGCTCACCGAGGACGTCACCGCCGTCGGCTGGCCCGGCTTCAGGGTGAAGCTGTCCTTCGACGCCGACGACGTCCCGCACACCGCGAAGGCCGGCACCAAGGTGGGCACGCTCACCGTCGGAGACGGCACGAGCGGCGCGGTCAAGGTTCCGGTGGCCCTGGAGACGGACCTCACGGAACCCGGCTTCACCCAGAAGCTGACCAGGCTCCTCTGACCCACCGGCAGCCGAACCACACCCAGCACGCATCCCGCCGGGGGCGCCGCCCGGCGGGGTGCGTGCTAGCGTCACGAAACGGGCAGGTCGTCGCTCGCAAGGCACGACCGGAGAACCTTCGGTGTCTGGGCCGACAACACGCGGGACACGGGACGCGGCCAGAACAGAAGACGGGACAGCACGGGGAGTGCCTCACAAGTGGCCACTGCGGAGCCGACACGCGCCGACGACGCCGATCCCGGACGGGGAGCCGGTCCGCGAATACGCGTACCCGCGCCACGCCGGGCAGACCGTCAGAGCGGGCCGGAGGACAGACCGCCGTCGCGTCTGACCGCCGCCGCCCTCGCCCTGCGTGAGCGTCTGCTGCGGCACCCCGTGCTGTCGATCACGGGCCTGGCCGGACTCCTCCACGTCGTCTGGTTCTTCACGTTCGCAAGCAGCGGCGGCGACCTCGCGGCCCAGGACGCCTGGGCCGAGTTCGTCGGCCGGCACCCGGACTCGGCGTACAACCTGGCCTGGTACGGCGGCATGCACCCGGTGTCGTACAGCGTGGTGTCGCCGTATCTGATGTCGGTCCTCGGCGTCCGTACGACGATGATGATCGCGGGGACGATCTCGGCCGGTCTGCTCATGCTGGTCCTCCTGCGCAGCCGGTCCGTGAAGAACCCGCTGTGGGCAGCGCTCGCCGGGGTCTTCGGGCTGATCTGCAACGCGATCTCCGGACGGGTCACCTTCGGCCTGGGCATGATGTTCGCGCTGGGCGCGGCCGCCGTCGTGTTCTGCTGGCCGTACCGCTGGCGCTACAAGCGGTGGGCGAAGGCGCTGTGCGCCGCTCCGCTGGCCGCGCTCGCCACCATGGCGTCGCCGGTGGCCGGTCTGTTCGTCGGCTTCGTGGCGGTGGCGCTGTTCCTGCAGAAGCGGCGGCCGGGCGCGTGGGCGCTGGGCCTGGCTCCGGCCGCGGTCGTGGCCGTGTCGGCGTGGTTGTTCCCCTTCTCGGGCACCCAGCCGATGGTGATCGGCTCGGTGATCCTGCCGCTGCTGCTCGCGGTCGCGACCTTCGTGATCGTCCCCGAGGAGTGGAAGACGGTCCGGCTGGTGTCCGCGGTCTACGGCCTGGCCGTCGTCCTCGTGTGGGTGATCAGCTCGCAGATCGGCTCCAACATCACCCGCCTGGCGATGCTCTTCGGCGGGGTGATCCTGGTGGCCGCGCTGCCCTTCACGGTGCCGCGTTCGCGCAAGTGGTACACGGGCGTGCTGGCCCTGCTCACCTTCGCCGGCTGGATCGGCTACAAGACGGTCGACGACATCATCCACGCCGCCCCGGAGGCGTCCTGGACCCGCGACCTGGCGCCGCTGGTCAACGAGCTCCAGGAGGTCGGTGCCGAGAAGGGCCGCGTCGAGGTGGTCCCGGCCCGCTCCCACCGCGAGGCCTCCGCGCTCGCGCCGTACTTCAACCTGGCCCGCGGCTGGACGCGCCAGGCCGACATGGAGCGCAACAAGCTCTTCTACGACGGCACGCTCAACTCGGCGAACTACTACGAGTGGCTCAAGCGCTGGGCCGTGCACTTCGTGGTGCTGCCCAAGGACGAGCCGGACCCGTCGGCGGCGGAGCGTGAGCGGAAGCTGGTGCAGCGCGGCATGCCGTACCTCAGGCAGGTGTGGGGCGACGCCAACTGGCAGCTGTTCGAGGTGACCCACCCGGCGCCGCTCGCTGAGCCGAACGCGGTCGTCGAGCGGGCCGAGCAGGGTGAGATGACGATGCGGGTGAGCAAGCCCGGCCGCGTCCTCATCCGGATCCCCTACTCGCCCTGGCTGAGCATCGTCGACGCCGAGGGCAAGAAGCTGGACCCACCGCAGGAGACGGAGGCGTCCAAGAACCGCCCCGACGACGAGCCGAAGTCGTACGACAACGTCAACGGCTGTCTGATGGAGACGGAGGAGGACTCCTTCGGCGACCAGTGGACGATGCTGCTGGCCCCGAAGGCCGGGACCTACCGCCTGGCGGCGCCCTACGGGGTGCCGCGCGGGACGCCCTGCCCGGAGGAGATGCGCCAGGGCTGAGCCCCGGCGCAGCGCCTCAAGGTCTTCGCCGGTCTCTTCCCGGTCACTTCCCGGTCACTTCACCGGGAAGGCCACGTCGCACACCGGATCCTCGGCCCCCGCAGCGTCCCAGTCCGCGAAGTAGATCTCCCGGCACGGGCCCGCCTGCGCCAGTCCGAGCTGCGGGATCCACGCCTCGACCGCCTCGAAGGCGGCCATGATCTGCGGATGGGCCACCTGGGCCTTGGTGATCCGGGTGCAGGCCAGCCGCTGGGCCGGCTCGACGCGTACCTTCGTCTCGCGCGTACGGCCCTGCTTCTCCAGCCACACCCGGGCCGCCGCCTCGTCGGCCACCGGCACGCAGGCCTCGGCGGGCCCGTCGCTCTCCAACGACACGTCGGAGTGGTACACGACGAACGGCGGTGCCGTGATGCCGCCGCATTCCTTCGCCGCCTCCTCCAGGCGTCCCAGCGACGCGCCGATCCAGGCCGGCAGCTCGCCGGCCAGCACATGCCGGGTCTCGGTGATCAGCACCTGCTCGGGCACGTCCACCGTCTCGACCACGAACTTTCCGTACATCTCGGAGCTCCTCCCCGACAGTCGTCCACGGAGGTACTCGGCGAGCGTCCGCTGCCCCGCCACCCGCGCCTCGACGTCCGCCCAGTACGCGGCGAGCCGGTCGGCGGCCACGGCCCCGTCCGGTGCCTCGACGATCCCGGCGATCTGCGCGAGCGGCATGTCCAGCTGGCGCAGGAGTGCCACGAGGCGGGCGCGTTCGATCTGGTCGGCGCGGTAGTAGCGATAGCCGTTGAGCGCGTCGACGTGCGCGGGGGCGAGCAGCCCCAGGCGGTCGTACAGCCGCAGGGCCTTGGCCGACAGCCGGGCCCGCGCGGCGAACGCCCCGATGGTCAGCAGGTCGTCGTCCACGGCCTCATCCTCCGTCACCGGGCGGCTCGTCCGCCCGGTGCGAGGAACGGTCGGCCCTGCCCCTGGGGCAAGGTCAACGCCGGTCAGGCGAGCGCGCCCTCGACCGCCGCCACGACCTCGGCGGCCTCCGGCTCGGTCTGCGGCGAGAAGCGGGCGACGACCTTGCCGTCCCGGCCGATCAGGAACTTCTCGAAGTTCCAGCGGATGTCGCCGCTGTGCCCCTCGGCGTCGGCGAAGCCGACGAGCCGCTCGTACAGCGCGTGCCGGCCTTCCCCGTTCACCTCGACCTTCTCGGTCATCGGGAAGGTCACGCCGTACGTCGCCGAGCAGAACTCGGCGATCTCCTCGGCGCTGCCGGGCTCCTGCCCGAGGAACTGGTTGCAGGGCACGCCGAGCACGGTGAAGCCACGCTCCGCGTACTGCTCCTGGAGCTTCTCCAGGCCCGTGTACTGCGGGGTGAGGCCGCACTTGGAGGCCACGTTCACGACCAGTACGGCCTTGCCGGCGTACTGGGAGAGGTCGGCGGAGCCGCCCTGGAGGGCGCCGATCTCGACGTCGAGGGGGGATGCGTTGGTGTCAGCAGTCATAAGCGGATGCTAGCTCCGGTAGGTACCGGACCCGAGGCCCGGCCCCGCCGCCTTCACGAGCACCTCCCCGGCCGCCGTACGCGCATAGAGCACCGACCGCCCCGCCCGCCGCCGCTCCACCAGGCCCGCGTCCAGCAGCACCCGCAGATGCCGGCCGACCGAGCCCAGCCCCTGCCCGGTCACGGCGACCAGCTGGGTGGTGCTGAGCGGGGAGCCGAGGAGGACGAGCACCGCGGCACGCGCGGCCCCCAGCAACGCGCCGAGGCTCGCGGGAACGGCCCGCGCCCCGGGGTCGGTGAGCGCGCCCGCGCACGGGTAGACGACGGCGTACCGGTCGGGCTCCTCCCAGGACACCCAGCCGCCCTTCGGCGTGACCGGCACGAAGACCAGCTCGGCGCCGGAGATCTCGCGGGGCGGGTATTCGTGCGGGTTCACCTGGAGCCGGTTGTCGCCGAGCCAGCGCGTGCGGCCCGGCCGCAGGGAGTCCAGAACGGCCGCCCAGCCGCCCCGGCTCACCTGCGCGGTCTGCGCGACCACATCGGCCTCCAGCACGCGCCGGCGCCGGTCCCAGTCCGGGCGTACGGTCTCGGTCCAGACGTGGTCGAGGAGCGCGGCGGCGCGTTCGGGCAGGTCGTCCCGGTCCAGTACGGCGGGGAGGGGCCCGGCGAGGGAGACGGTGAGGTGGGCGCGGGCCGCGTCGGGGTCCGCCGTGCGCACGCGCGCGAGGCCCTCCTCGAAGGTCTCCCCGTCCCTCGGGGTCGGGGTGAGGAAGTCGGCGATCCAGTCCTTCCCCAGCCCGGCCCGGACCAGCCGCGCGGTGACCGGGTCGGCGGCCAGCCGGGCCCGGTAGCCGGCCAAGTGCCGTCGCAACCAGGCCTGTTCACCGGGATGCGAGGCGGCACCGGCATGCAGCAGCTTCAGCGCGGCGAAGGTCTCGGCGAGCGGGGAGAGCAGGAACCGGCTTCCGGCGAGGGTGTCGGCGTTGATCTGCCACCAGCCCATGCCCCGTGCCCCCTCCACCCTGCGACCTTTCGCGCCCCGGCGAAACAATAACGACCGGTTTCCCGGCCGCCGCAGACTCCGCGCATGCGCAGCTACCGACAGCTCTTCCACGCCCCGGAGTTCACCCCGCTCTTCCTCGCCTCCTCGGCCGGCGTCCTGGCCCAGACGATCAGCGGTCTCGCCCTCGGCACCCTGGTGTTCCGGGCCACCGACTCGCCGCTGCTGTCGGCGGTGAGCATGTTCGGCCCGTCGCTGGCGCAGGTGCTGGGGGCGGCCTTCCTGCTGTCCGGCGCCGACCGGCTGCCCCCGCGGTCCGCGCTGACCGGGATCTCCCTCGCCTCCGCCGCCACCACGGCCGTCCTCGCGCTTCCCGCGCTGCCCCTGTGGGCGGTCTTCCTCGTCGTCCTCGGACAGGGGCTCGTCGCGTCGCTCGGCGGGGGAGTCCGCTGGGGCCTGGTGAACGAGATCCTCACCAAGGACGGCTTCCTGCTGGGGCGTTCGGTCTTCAACATGATGGCCGGGATCACCCAGATCACCGGATACGCGACCGGCGGCGTCCTGGTGGCGGTGCTGTCGCCGCGCCTGTCGCTGCTGTTGGCGGCGGCGCTGTACGGGGTGGCGGCAGCGGCGCTCCGCCTCGGCCTGACCGCCCGTCCGCCCCGCGCCCAGGGCCGCCCGTCGGTCGCGGCGACCTGGCACACCAACGCCCTGCTGTGGTCCTCGCGCCCCCGCCGTCTCGTCTTCCTCGCCCTGTGGATTCCCAACGGCCTGATCGTCGGCTGCGAATCCCTCTACGTCTCCTACGCCCCGGACGCGGCGGGCACGCTGTTCGCCTGCGCGGCGCTCGGGATGTTCGTCGGCGATGTGACGGTGGGCCGCCTGGTGCCGCCCGCGCTGCGCCCGAGGCTCGGCGTACCGCTGCTGCTCCTGCTGGCCGTCCCGTATCTGTTCTTCGCGCTGCACCCGGCGGTGCCGGTGGCGGCCGTCGCCGCGGCCGTGGCCTCGGCCGGCTTCGGCGCGAGCCTCGTCCAGCAGGAACGGCTGATGGCCCTGACCCCGGGCGAACTCAGCGGTCACGCCCTGGGGCTGCACGGCTCCGGGATGCTCACGATGCAAGGGGTGAGCGCGGCGCTGGCGGGATCCGCGGCCCAACTGACCTCTCCGGCGGCGGCGATGACGGTGATGGCGGCGGCGTCGATCGCGGTGACGCTGACGTTGGCGGCGGCGAGCCGTCGGTGCGCGGGGGAGGGCGGGCTCGTGGCCACGGTGAGCTCGGGGAGACTGTGACGCCTCGTCCGGCGCCTCCGCGCAGGAATGGCAAAACATCACGGCGCGTGAGATTTATCGGCACCAACTCCCTTGAGGCCAGGGAAAGTTCACCTAGGTTGGTTGCGGATTTGACCACCGGCGACGCTTCGCGCCCACCCCCAGGAGGCCACCGTGCCCGACCCCGACACCTCCAAGCCGCATTCGGCGCGCTTCTGGAACTACTTCGTCGGCGGCAAGGACCACTACGAGGCCGATCGGAAGATCGGGGACGAGATCAAGGAGATCTTCCCCGGCCTCGTCGACGTGGCCGTCACCAGCCGCCAGTTCCTGGGCCGCGCCGTACGCCATCTGGCCGGTGAGGCGGGCTTACGGCAGTTCCTGGACGTCGGCACCGGCCTGCCCACCGCCGACAACACCCACCAGGTGGCCCAGCGCGTGGCGTCGGACGCCCGGATCGTGTACGTCGACAACGACCCCGTCGTGCTGGCCCACGCGAGCGCCCTGCTCACCAGCACCCCCGAGGGCATGACGACGTTCCTGGACGCCGACCTGTACGACCCCGAGGGCATCCTGGACGCCGCCGCCGGCACGCTGGACCTCTCCCGCCCGGTCGCCCTGATGATCCTCAACACCCTCGGCCACGTCGCCGACCACGACCAGGCCCGCGACCTGGTGCGCCGCCTCCTGGCCGGCCTCCCCCCGGGCAGCCACCTGGTGATCAGCGACAGCACGGCCACCAGCGAGGGCATGATCGCGGCGTCGGAGGCGTACAACGCGAGCGGCGCCGTGCCGTACCACGTGCGCAGCATCGGCGAGATCGCCGCGTTCTTCGACGGCCTCGACCTGGTGGACCCGGGCATCGTCCAGGTCCCCGAGTGGCGCCCCGACGTCCATGGCCCGACGGACCCGGCGACGGCGGCGGTCGACGCGTACTGCGGGGTGGGCCGCAAGCCCTGACGGGACGATCAGGGGGGCGGGGGCCGACTTCGTGCCCGTCAGCGCGTGCCCTGCTCCACGTACTCCTTGAACTGCTCGAGATCGCTGCGGACGAGCCGCTCGATCGCGTTCGCCTGGGCGAACCCCTTCGGCCCGCCGAAGGTCTCCCTGACCGTGCCGGGGTCGTACTCCAGCCGCGCCTGGACCCGGGTGTGGTCATCGTCGATCGGCAGCAGCGAGAAGGATCCCGCGAGCTCGGGCTCGCCCGTGGTACGCCACTCCAGCACGCGCTCCCCCGCCCGATCGGAGACCCGGGCCTCGAACTCCCGGGTCCGCCCCCCGGTCTCGACGCCCAGCCGCGTCCGGCCGCTCTCCTGCGCACGGGCCTCGCGCACCCCGGCCAGGAAGCGCGGATAGTCCTCCACTTGGTGAAGGCTGTCCCAGGCCCGGTCGATCGGAACTCCGACATCCACGTGTTCTTCGAGGGTGCTCATGGCCCACCTCCACGTCCGGTTCGCGAAGCCATGACCTTCTGCTTCCAGTGTGCGCCCGGGTGCCCGGGGGATCTCCCGCAGCTTTCTGTAACCGTTCCGGTTCGCACCGTTGACACCTCGCATCTCCCCCTTTAGCGTCGCGCCAACTTCCGAACATGTGTCGAGATTTCGAACATTGAAAGGCGATTGCCCGTGCGCCCCCGGAACCAGCACGTACCTGGCCGGAACGCCCTGTTATGTGCGGCTCCACGAGGGGCGCCGGGCTGATCCGACCCGGCGTATCGCTCTGTCCGGGGTGCGGTCCGTCCAGGAAGCGCCGGCGGCGCCTGATGCGCCGCCCCTCAACGACGAGAAGACCAAGGAACGATCACCGTGCACAACCGAAGAACCGTGCTCGCCGCCCTGGCGGGAGCGGCCTCCCTCGCCCTCACCTCGACCGCCTGCGGCCAGAACGGCGAGGGCGACTCCGAGGACAGCCCCGGCGACCGCACCGTCGGCCTCGCCATGCCGACCCGGACCTCCGAGCGGTGGCTCACCGACGGGAAGAGCCTCGTCCAGAGCCTGAAGGACAGGAAGTACAAGAGCAAGCTGGTCTACGGCGACGACAACCCGAAGGTCCAGATCTCGCAGATCCAGAACCTGATCAAGCAGGGCGTGGACGCGCTGATCATCGCGTCCATCGACGCCAAGTCGCTCGACGGCGTGCTGCAGACGGCCGCCGACGCGGACATTCCGGTGATCGCCTACGACCGGCTCATCCTCGGCACCAAGAACGTCGACTACTACGTCTCGTTCGACAACGAGATGGTCGGCAGACTCGAGGCCCACCACATCATCGAAAAGCTCGGCCTGGAGGACGGCAAGGGCCCGTTCACCATCGAACTGTTCGCCGGCTCGCCCGACGACAACAACACCAAGTACTTCTTCGACGGTTCGATGGCGCTGCTGGAGCCGTTCCTGGCCGGCAAGCAGTTGGTCGTCCCGTCCGGCCAGACCGCGCTCGACAAGATCACCACCCTGCGCTGGGACGGGCCCACCGCGCAGAAGCGCATGAGCGGCATCCTCGGTCAGTGGTACCGCGGCAAGCGGCTCGACGCCGTCCTGTCGCCGTACGACGGCATCTCCAGGGGCATCCTGTCCGCGCTGAAGTCGGACGGATACGGCTCGGCCGGCAAGCCCCTCCCGGTCATCACCGGTCAGGACGCGGAACTGGCCTCGATCAGGTCCATCATCGCGGGTCAGCAGTCGCAGACCGTCTACAAGGACGTCCGTCTGCTCGCCCGGGCCGCCGCCGAAATGGTCGACGACATACTCAACGGCAGGACGCCGTATCTGGACAGCAGCACCGATTACAACAACGGCACCAAGGACGTGCCCGCCGTCCTGCTGCAGCCGGTGAGCATCGACAAGGCCAACTACGACGTTCTGGTCAGGGACGGCTACTTCACCGAAGACGAGCTGAAGTAGTCCCCGGGGTCCCGGCCCGGCGCCGGGACCCGTATGAAGTTACCTGCCGAGGACGACGGTGTTGTTGCAGCCCTGGGTGGAGCCGATGTCGGTGATCTGCGTGCCGGGCGAGCCCTCGCCGTTGGACCGGTTGGCCTCCCGGCCGTTCTGGAATCCGTACTGGCCCTGAATGTCGATGTTCTCTTCGGTCGTACTGCAGGAGGTGCTCTGGCTGACGACGAGCGTCTTGCCCTCTTTGCTGTCGGCCTTGTGCGCGTGTCCGCGCTTGTGTCCGTGCTTGTGTCCCTGTCCGTGCTTGTGCTCGTGCTTGTGTCCGTGCCCGTCGGCGTGGGCGGCGCCGGTGCCGAGGAAGCAGACGGCACCGAGGAGGGCGGCTACGACAGCGGTCTTGCGAGGCTTGCGCATGTCTTCTCCGAGCGTTGAAGCGGACGCGTACGCGATCCGCCACGTCATAAGGTGACGAGAGGTTAATGCGGAAATGTCCGAGATGTTCTCGTCGGCACGCCGGATTGTCCGACCATCACGGGCGCTTCGCGCGGAACCCCCCGTGTGGCTGCCGCCCGATCGGCCCCTCCCGATTTGCTGTTTACGCACCGCTCAAGGACGTCCCCGCCTCCGCCGAGCCGATGCCCGACGTCCGGGGGATCGCGGTCGACTCGCGCACCATGCCGGCGAAATGACCCACGGCGCGAGGGGCTGACACCCCGCCAACCTGTGGGATGTCGCCTGAGCGTATGGCCTCGTCCTGGGCCGGGGTGGACACGCGTGGAAGAGGTAGGTTTGGATCAAGTTCGGCAGTGATCTGCAGAGGATGCGCATGCCGGGCTGGATCACGGGGGAGTCCGACCAACTCGCCTGACCAGCCACGGCTCGTGGAACGGGGGACCCATGACCAGGTACCAGTGTGTGCCCGCTGTGGCGGGCGCGATTGCCGTCGGCGCCGCGCTCCGATCAAAACGGATCGCATGAACAGGGAATCAAGCTGTCCCTGAAGTAACGGCTGCCGCTGCCGCGGACCCAGCCACCACCGTGCCCGCAGTCGGGCTTGCCTGCGTCGAGTCCGGCGTGTGCCGAGCCGACTGGGCGGGCCGCCCCTGAAGGACTACCAGCATGCCGAGAGCTCCCTACATGTTGAGGAAAAATGCGCATAAATCGCATACATAAGCTACTGATGTCAGCCGGTGCGCTGATCCTGGCAACCGCCACGCCCGCCATCGCGGACACCCCACCCCCGACTGCCCCTTCCACCAGCCCTCCGTCCTCCATGCCGTCCGATCCCCCCGCACCCTCCGCGTCGGCAACACCCACACCCTCTGCACCCACACCGTCCGCACCCTCTGCACCCGCACCCTCTACGCCCGCACCCTCCGCGCCCGCACCCTCCGCCGACGACGATGCGGTCGAAGACGACCAGTGGACGAGCGAAGCGGCCGAGAAGTTCTGGACCCCCGAGCGCATGGCCGCGGCCACACCGGACTCTCCCCGCCCCGAGGCTCCCGCCGGCTGGCAGCCCTCAGCACGCCGGTCGGCCGCGGCAGCCGCCAAGGACGGCCACTACTTCGGAGGCGTCCCCACCGTCGGCACCTTCTTCCACTACACAAGGGACCCCGCCACCGACAAACTGGAAGGGCGTTTCTGCTCGGCCAGTGTCATCGACAGCCCGCAGGGCAACGTCATCCTGACCGCCGCACACTGCTCGGGCGGCAGCAAGGGCATGTTCGTACCCCGCTACGACGGCGCCGCGACGAACCCCGCCCCCTACGGTCGGTTCCCGGTACAGCAGTGGATCCGTGACTCCCGCTGGTACAAGGTGGGCGAACATCCCACCCGTGATGCCTACTCCGACCTGGACTACGCCTTCGCCCGGGTGGGCCCCAACAGCGGCAACCACAGCCTGCAGAAGGCGGTCGGCGCCGCTCTCAAGCTCGGCCAGGTGAACGGCGACTACAACCAGACCGTGACGGTGGTCGGCTACCCGGGAAGCCACAACCCGAAGAACCGGCCGATCATCTGCTCCGACGTCACCACCCGCCGGCTCCCCGGCTACCGGCAGATGCGCATGGAGTGCGGTGGCTTCTACGGAGGCACCTCCGGAAGCCCCTGGATCACCGGCCTGAACTCAACGACCGGCAGCGGAACCGTGATCGGCAATCTCGGCGGCTACTACGGCGGCGGCCTGGAGAACGACAGCGACCGCATCTCCTTCGCCGTCACCTACGACGCGCGTGCCCTGGAGATCTACGCCGCCGCGAAGAACAACACCGAACCGCAGAACCACCCGCGTGGCTACAGCATGTACCCCACCGGCGGCGGCCTGTGGACCAACGCCAAGAAGATGGCCTCCGGTGACTACAACGGCGACGGCAAGACCGACATGATCGTGGTCTGGGTGGACGGCGAGGTGACCCTCTACGCCGGTGACGGCAAGGGCGGCTTCTCCGGCGAGAAGAGGATCACGAAGTCCGACACCTGGAAGGACGCCAAGGTCATCGCCGGAGGCGACTTCACCGGCAACGACTCCTCCGACCTCGTCGTGGTCTGGGTGGACGGCGAAGTCACCCTCTACACCGGCGACGGCAGTGGCGGATTCGCCAAGGAGACGCAGCTCCAGAAGCCCAACGACACCTGGCGCAACGCCATCCAGATCACGGCCGGACGCTACAGCGACAACAAGTGGACCGACGACCTCATGGTCCGCTGGGTGGACGGGGAACTCTCCCTCTACACCGACGTCGACGGCCGGGGCCTGCTCCACGAGCACAAACTCAAGGACCCCAACGACACCTGGAAGCACGCCACGATCCTCACCGCCGGCAACTTCACCGGCGGCTCCAACTGGGACGTGATCGTGCGCTGGTCGGACGGCGAGCTCTCGCTCTACCGCGACTCGGGCCCCTCCGGTGTGGGAACGGAAGTCCGGATGGCGTCCTCTAACCAGTTGTGGACCCACGCCTCTGTCATGACCGCGGGCGCCTACACGCAGGGCGAGCCCAACGACCTGCTCGTGCGCTGGTCGGACGGTGAGACCACCCTCTACACCGACACCTCCACCACCCTCGGCCGCGAGCACATGCTCGTGCCGCCCAAGGCCGGCTGATCCCCCCTCTCAGGAAGGCGAGGTACGCGCGATGTACCTGCGCACTGCAGCGACCGCTCTCACCGCGACCATCATCGGCCTCACGGGCTCTCACACAGCCTCGGCGGCGGACGGTCCGGGCCTGAGCGTCAGCATCCGCGCAAACGACAGCGACAGCACCGCGGACGGCCCCCTTCACCAAGGTGCGCCCGTGCTGATCACGTCCGACGTCGACCTGACCTCCCTGGCCGTGGACGGCAACGGCAGCTTCACGGTGAAGTCTCCGGCGTTCACCAAGGATGTGACCGTGGAGATGCGGAAGAACAGCTTCGGGGAGGGCACCGGCACCATCAGCTGCGACATCGGGCCGGGAAGCTACCCGGTCGACATCGCCGGGCAGCACGCGAAGTCCGAAGCGATCGGCAACCGGGGGCACCTGACCATCACGGTCAAGGACGACAAAGACCAGTACTGCGAGCAGGAGGCCGGTCCCTTCAGTCCCACGGGAACCGGCACCGTTGCCGCAGCCGGCGTCGGCGGTGCGATAGTTCTCGCCGCCATCGGCTACACCGCCGTACGCCGCAGGAGCACCAGGAACACCTGAACCGGCACTGGCGGGGGCCGCCGTCACCACACGGCGGCCCCCGCGTTCACCCTCCGCAGCGAAGAAGGCGGAAGCCCTGGCGACGCCGGTGAACATGTCGCCGGTCCGGTACGACTTGGCCGCCGGGTCGAGGGCGTAGGCATGGGCGCCCGCCACTTCCGGCACAGGGCTGCACGCGACGACAAGGAACTCACGCCCCAGTTCTTCCCTGACCAGCTCGCCACCTGGCTCGGCCTCACCCTGGCCACCGAAGCCACAACGCACTCCTGGCCAAGACCGCCGACGACATCACGGCCGCGGATGCCTCCATAGTCGGCGTCCGGGACATCGGCCGCCCGCCCACTTCCAGCCCTGGGCGGGCGGCCCCCACATGCCCCTGCCGGGTTGGTGTCGGGTGGGTGACTCGCTCGGTCGCGCAGTGCGGGCGGATCAGCGCAGTCCGGCGAAGAGATCGTTCTCGGGTACGGCCGCGCCCGTGGCGTCCTGGACCCGTACGAAGGTCTCCATGCCCATCAACTCGCCGAACCTCTCCTTGCCCATCTTCAGGAAGAAGATGTTCTCGCCCTGACTGGCGTGGGCGGCCAGCGCATCGAACTTCTGACCGCTGAACGCCGTGGTGTCCACCCACGTGGTGATCTCATCGTCGGGAAGGCCGATCTCGGCCAGCGCGGCGGTCTCGGCAGGATCCGGCTCCGGCATGTCCTCACCGAACTCGCGCATGAGCTCGCCGAACCGCTGCATCATCGAGCGGGGCGCCGTGGTCCAGTACACCTTCGGTGTCAGCGTGGTCATCTCCAGCGCCGCCATCGTGATGCGGTGGGCCTGGATGTGGTCGGGGTGGCCGTAGAAGCCGTTCTCGTCGTAGGTGACGACCACATCCGGTCGGTAGTGCCGCATGAGTTCCGCAAGGCGGGCCGCGCCTTCCTGCACGGGGGTCTGCCAGAAGGCCCCGGGGGCGTCGTTGCTCGGCCAGCCCATCATTCCGGAGTCGGCATAGTCGAGCATCTCCAGATCGCTGATCTTCAGGACCTCACAGCTCGCCTCGAGTTCTTGACGGCGCATCAAGGCGACCGCCGCCGGATCGTGCCCCGGATCGCCCGGCTTGACACCCCCCGGCCCGTCACCGCAACCGCCGTCGGTACACGTCACGAGAACCGTGCGGATGCCTTCCGCCGCGTACCGCGCGAGGACCCCTCCGGTTCCGGTGGCCTCGTCGTCGGGGTGGGCGTGTACTGCCATGAGCGTCAAGGGCCGGTCAGTCATGGAACAGTCCTCCTGCATAGGTCTTGGTCCGGGTGCGCGGCGGGCGTACCGCGCCCCTGGGGCCGGGATCCTGGCAGGGCCGACGACCTTGCGGTCGCCGTGTCGCCCGCCCGTGCGGCGCCTGCCCCCCGGTCGATGCAACCGTGCCGACGGGACTGGCTGTTCCCGGCGCGGCCACTTGTTCCAGGCGCCGGCGTTCAACGCGAACGAGGTACAGGCGGCCGGCCGTCGGCTGTTCCGCCCGCTTCACCGGTCAGCGTCTGCGGCTGGAGTCGTTCACCGTGCTGGTCGCCGGTTGTGGGGAGGGCGCGGGGCACGCGTCGTGCGGAGAGGGCCGCGACGATGCCGGTTTCCACGACCGTTCTCCCTGTTCGGCAGGGTGGGGGCTGTCGTGCGACGGGCACCTTCGAGGCGCCGGCCCTGAGTCGGTGATCTCGATGCGCACGGCGCGGCGGCCGCCGACCTCGGGCAGGGACAACCGCAGCACTGCCGGCGGCAGTGCGTGGACGATCGCGTTGGTGGTCAGCTCCGAGATCACCAGGAGGGCGTCGTCGGCTGTGGGGGTGGGCACACGCCATCGGGTGAGGACGGTGCGTGCCTGTCGGCGTACGACGGAGACGGCCTCGGAGATGTGCGGCAGCGCGCAGACCAGCTCGGCCTGCGAGGGCTGGGCCATGTCTGCGTCAGACGTGTTCGTGGCGGGGATGGTCATCCTCGGCCACCTCCGCTGGTGGCGGTCGGATCACTAGGCGGTGGCGAGGATCTGGGCCAGCGCCGCGACGGCCTGTTCGGCGTCGTGGCCTTCGGCGCGGACGGTCACGGTGCTTCCGACGGTGGCGCCCAGGCCCATGACGGCGAGGACACCGGTCGGATTGACCGTCCGGTCGGCGTACTCCAGTTGTATGGCGCTGGTGAATGCCGCCGCGGCCCGGCGAGTTGGCCCGCGGGGCGGGTGTGGAGGTTCGCGGGCAGGACGGCGGCCGTCTCGTGTCGGGGCGGGCCGTGGTGCTGGTGGTGGGGTCAGAGCTTGTGGACATTGCGGGCCTCCTTGGCGGCGTCGGCGACGGCTCCTTCGACGAAGGGCGTGTCGACGATCAGCACGTCGGGACGGGGATGGTCTTCCAGGACGGTGCGGGCGGTCAGCACGGAGCGGCCGAGGTCGGGCAGGACGACGACACCGGCTCCGCGGTCGACGCTGCGGACGGCGGCGAGGACGAGGTCGTAGCTGGTGCCGATCCGGCCGTCGTCGGTGCCTCCGGCGGTGGCGAGGGGAACTCCCCGAGGCCGTCGCCGTGGCTGACGGCCTCGCCCAAGAAGCCTCCTTCTTCTCCATCGGCAGCAACGACCTCACCTGCCAGATCCTGGGCCTGGACCGGCGCGACCCCACCGCCACCCGGGCCATGGCGGCACACCCCGCGGTACTCGACGCCATCGCCCGTGTCGTCGCACACCCCCTGGTGACCCCCCTCCTCATCGGCCTCGGATGCGACAGCCTCTCGGTCGGCCCCGCCGCCCTCGACGAGGTCCGCGCCCGTATCCGCCGGCTCCGTCATGACACGTGTGCCTCCCTGGCCGCCGTCGCCCTGACCCGCGAAACCCCTGAAGAGGTCTGGCGACCCGTCGAGCAGTGCGGCCGGCCCTCGCTGCCGTGCGAAGAAGGGGCCGGCAGCATGAAGAAGCTCGTCAACTCGCCCGATGTCCGGCCGCTGCATCGCCCGCGTGGGCGCACCCCGGTTCACGGCGGATTTGCCCTGCTTGAGCCGTACGAAGGATCGGATGCGTCGACAGTGCAGCCGACCTAGGCTGAAAGCATGAAGCGCGTCGTCGTTGATCATTTCGGCGGCCCCGAGGTCTTGAGGGTCGTAGAGGACGACGATCCCCGACCGGGGCCCGGTGAGGTGTGCGTCAGGGTGCTGGCCGCAGGCGTGTCGTTCACCGACGCCCAGCTGCGCGCCGGCACGTATCTCGGCGTACCGAAGCCGCCGTTCACGCCTGGCTACGAGCTGGTCGGCATCGTCGAGGAGCTCGGCCCGGGCTGTTCGAGGCTGCGCGAGGGGGACCGCGTCGGTGCGCTCACGGTGTGGGGCGCGGACGCGGAGCGCGTGTGCGTGCCGGAGGCGGAAGCGGTCGAGGTACCCGAGAACCTCGACCCGGCGGAGGTTCTGAACCTCGTCTTCACTTACATGACCGCCTACCAGCTGCTGCACCGCGTGGCAAAGGTGAGAAGCGGCGAGACCGTGCTCGTGCACGGTGCCGCGGGCAGGGTGGGCACCGCGCTCCTCGAGCTCGGAGCGGCCGCGGGGCTCAAGCTCTACGGGACCGCGTCGGCCCGCGACCGCGCCGCGGTGGAACGGCTCGGCGCGGTGGCGATCGACTACCGCAACGAGGACTTCCTGGAGCGGGTGCGCGAGCTCCCCGGGAAGGGCGTCGACGTCGCCCTCGACGGGCTCGGCGGCGCCGTGTCGCTGCGCTCCTTCCGTGCGCTGAGGCCCGGCGGACGGCTCGTCGTGTACGGGCACTACGCCACGCTCGAGCACGGGCACAAGAACTGGCGGGCATGGGCGGAGTGGTACGCGTCGACCGGGGCCGTCGGGCTGTGGAGCCTTCTCTCGCGCCGCCGGCACATGCTCGTCTACCGGATCCAGAAACTGCACGGTCAGCACCGCCAGCTGATCCCCGTGGCCGGAGGCCACCCAGCGCTACCCGTGGGTGGGGGTCCCCGTGACCCGGACCTGTTCCGGGCGGACTTCCGCGCGCTGCTCGAACTGCTCCGTGAGCACAAGATCCACCCGGTCGTGGCCGAACGCCTGCCGCTGTCCGAGGCCCGGCGCGCGCACGAGATGCTCGAGCGATCGGCGGCGAAGGGAAAGCTCGTGCTCGTGCCATAGGCCGGAGGCGGAGGCCCACGCCGAGGCTGTGGCGCCCGAGGCCGAGGAGGATGCCAGCAGATGGTGCGCGACGGCCCAGCCGGCCAGGTGGAGGAGGCCGTGCCCGGCGGAGCGCGGCGGGCGCGCTACCTGCCCATCGCCGAGCACGGCATGATCGGCGACCTGCACACCGTCGCGCTCGTCGGCACCGACGGCACGATCGACTGGTACTGCTGCCCCCACTTCGACTCGCCGAGCGTGTTCGGGGCCATCCTCGACGCCGACCGCGGAGGACTGTTCCGTATCGCGCCCGACTGCGAGGGCTGGACGTCCAAGCAGCTCTACCTCCCCGACACCACCATCCTCATCACACGCTTCCTGATGCCCGACGGGGTGGGCGAGGTGCAGGACTTCATGCCCCCTCCGCGTACCGGTGAGGCGGCCCACCGACACCGCATGATCCGCCGGGTGCTCGCCGTGCGCGGACAGATGCGCTTCGTCGTCGACGTCGCCCCCCGCTTCGACTACGCGCGGGCCCGCCACGAGGTCGGACTCACGCCGCACGGCGCGCTCTTCCGCTCTCCCGAGCTGCGACTCGGTCTCTCGACGCGGCACCCGCTCGAGATCGTGGGCAACGGCGACATCCGCGCGCGGGTCGCCCTCCGGGCCGGGGAGACCGCCACCTTCGTACTCGACCGCGTCCAGCCCGGCGAGGGACAGGTGCCGTACGCCGATACCGACATCACGGCCGAGTTCGATGCCACCGTGGCGTTCTGGCGGCGTTGGCTGCGCGGCTCGCGCTACAGCGGACGCTGGCGCGAGATGGTGCACCGCTCGGCACTCACACTGAAGCTGCTCACGTACGCGCCCACCGGCGCGATCGTGGCCGCCCCCACCACCAGCCTGCCGGAGGAACTCGGCGGCACCCGCAACTGGGACTACCGCTACACGTGGATGCGTGACGCCGCCTTCTCGCTCTACGGGCTGCTCAGGCTGGGGTTCACGGAGGAGGCGGGCGCCTTCATGGAGTGGCTGGAGCAGCGATTCCGCCGCGCAGTGAACTACGGCGAGTCGGGCCCCTTCCAGATCATGTACGGCATCGACGGGCGCGAAGACCTGCCGGAGGAGGAACTCTCCCATCTGGAGGGCTACATGGGCTCGGCTCCGGTGCGGATCGGCAACCGGGCGGCGACCCAGCTCCAGCTCGACATCTACGGCGAGCTGATGGACTCCGTCTACCTGTGCAACAAGTACGGGCGGCCTCTCTATCACGACGGCTGGATGGAGCTCACCCGCAACCTCGAGTGGCTGATGGACCACTGGGACCAACCCGACGAGGGGATCTGGGAGACACGCGGCGGCCGACGGGACTTCACGTACTCCCGGTTGATGAGCTGGGTCGCGGTCGAGCGCGCGGTCCGCATCGCCCGCCAGCGCGGCCTGCCCGCCGACCTCCCACGCTGGATGGCCGTCCGGGACAGCATCTACAACCAGATCATGCAGCGCGGATGGAACTCCACCCGGCGGGCGTTCGTCCAGCACTACGACACCGACGTGCTCGACGCCTCCCTGCTGCTCATGCCCCTGTGCAAGTTCGTCGCGCCCACCGACCCCCGCTGGATCTCCACGCTCGACGCCATCACCGCGGAGCTGGTCTCCGACAGCCTCGTCTACCGGTACAACGCGAAAGCGTCACCCGACGGGCTCGTCGGCACGGAGGCGACCTTCTCGATGTGCTCCTTCTGGTGGGTGGAGGCGCTCGCCCGGGCCGGTCGGCTCGACGAGGCGCGGCTGGCCTTCGAGAAGATGCTGACCTACGCGAACCACGTCGGGCTGTACTCGGAGGAGATCGGTCCGACGGGCGAGCAACTCGGCAACTTTCCCCAAGCC
This sequence comes from Streptomyces sp. NPDC049627, assembly GCF_044465645.1. NCBI lineage: Bacteria > Bacillati > Actinomycetota > Actinomycetes > Kitasatosporales > Streptomycetaceae > Streptomyces > Streptomyces sp. NPDC049627. Next base: position 390,022 of record NZ_JBITLW010000006.1, read on the forward strand.
TTCACGCATCTGGCGCTGATCAGCGCCGCCTTCAATCTCGACCGCCGGATCGAGTGAGCGTCCCGGCTCCAAACGGCCATCAGCACGGCTGGCGCCGCGCTGCCCTGACCACGTGGGACGAGCTGCGCCACCGGCAGATCCGCCGCCTCGCCGGCGAACTCGGCGACGAGCACACGTATGCGCTGCCGGGCGGGGACGCCCTCACCCTCGCGGTGGGCGACGTCGTCCGCGTCCGCCAGAGCGACTACTGCTCCCGGCGCGGCGAGGGCCCGGACATACTCAAGGGCTACCGCGCCGTCATCACGGCGATCGACGCGAACCACAACGTGCAGATCGGCTGGCGAATCCACGACAAGGACCTGAAGCAGACACGCTACGAGTCGGCCTGGGTGAAAACAGAGAAGATCGTCAACGGCGCGCTCTCCCTCGGCTATGCCATGGCGATCGCCGCGAGCCGGGGCCTGACGTGCGATACCTCGCTGAGGCACGGCCACGGCGCGAACGCGTCCGCCACGTATCCAGGTATCACCCGCGCGAGAAAGCAGAACCACATCTGGCTGCCGCCGGCCGTGCTGGAGAACGAACAGACCCGGGCCCAACTCGGCGAGGCCCGCACCGAGAAGGAGCGCCCGCGGCGTGGGTACTCCGCCGGGCCTGCTTGGTGAAGCCCTTGCGCGGAACTCTGTGATCGTGGATCGCGGTTCGCCTCATGCCCGGCCGGCCAGCGTCGTCATCCAAGGTCGCGGAGCCCTCATCTGCGCCGTAGAACCCTCGTATGAGGCTTCGGCCGCCTGTGGAGCCGATGCCGGCGCAAGTCCGCGACAGCGCGCCCGCCCCGGGAGCGCTGCCTTATGGGGCCAACGCGATCGTTGTCAGGCTGCGGCGACCGTGTCCTCGGCTGACCTGCGCATCGCGATGATTCGCGCGCTCACTCCGGTTCGGCCGTGATCACCGCTGTCTCTCCCGGCGCCACGACGCTTGCCGTGCCGTCGGCTGCGACGAAGGGCTCCTGACCGGGCTGCCGTGCGCCGATCCATGCGAGGGTGAGCGTGGCGGTCACGGCCAGGACGACAACGGCGGCTCCCGAGAGCAGGAAGGCGTTTTCGACTCCGGCGAGGGTGATGGCGGTCGAGGCCACAAAGGGGGAGATCGCCAGGGCTCCTGCCACCCCGGCCTCCCACAGGCCGAGCGCCTTCGCCAGATGATGGCTCGGTATGCGCTGCTGCACCAGTGCGATCAAGGGAATGTCCGTGAGGGCCGAGGCCAGCCCCGTGGCGGTCAGGAGAACCGCCGCCACAGCAGGGGAGGTGACCGTTCCCAGCGGAGCCCGGAAGATCCCGAGCAGGGCCCACGCCAGCACCGCGGCCAGCGCGAGTCTGCGGATGCGCAGGCCGGCCAGGAGCAGGGCGCCCACCACTTCGGCGACCCCGGCGACGCCGAGCAGCAGGCCGTACTGGCCGCCCTGTCCCACGACCGCGACCAGCCCGACGGTCAGGAAACCGTTGGTCAGGGCGAGGGCGAGCACGAAGGTCACGATGACCACGAGTACATCGGGAGCGGCCCGCACGGCCCTGAGCCCGGCGCTGAGATCGGACCACAGCCCGGTCTGACCGCCGGCCGGGGCGGGGCGGGTCACGCGGATGGCGGCCACGGCGGCCGCCGAGCCCAGGAAGGTCAGCCCGTTGACCACCAGCGCCGACTGCAGCGAGCCGAAGGCCAGCAGCGGCGCGAGCATGAGCGGGCCGACGAAGAAGGCGGCTCGGAAGGCGACTTGCAGCAGTCCGCCTGCCTGCTGGAGGCGCTCGTTCGGCACGATCTGCGTGACGATGGCGTTGCGGGCCGGGGCGAACGGGGCGCCGATCAGCGCCAGCAGCGCCGTGGTCGCCACGAGCAGGGGCAGGTTCAGCAGGTCGAGGGCGAGCAGGACCGAAGCCACGGCCACCACGGCGACGCGGGCCAGGTCGGTGGCGATCATCAGCTTCCGGCGGTCGCGTCGGTCGGCGTACGAGGCGACGACGAAGGTGGCCACGAACGCGGGCGCGAACGCGGAGACGCTGACCAGGGCGACGGCCGTGGGGTCCTTCGTCAGTGACCAGGCCAGCCAGGCGGTCGCGGCGGTGTACAGGCCGTCGCCGAAGCGTGAGATGCCCTGACCGGCGAAGAGAAGCAGGAAGTTGCGGTCCTTCAGCAGTGACATGCGGCCCACTGTCGGATCCAGTCGGGGGCCTGATCCACTTATTAGGCAGATGGCTAATCAGTCGTACTCGGTCGCCTCGCCGTCGCCGTGCAGGAAGCCTTCCAGGCTGGGGGTCAGGCCCGCCACCTGTCCGGGCGCGAGCCGGTACAGGACGTAATAGCCCTCGCGGCTGCGCTCCAGCAGGCCCGCGTCCGCCAGCACCCGCAGGTGCTTGGACAGGGCGGCCTCGCTGACTCCGACGAGCGGGGCCAACTCCTGGGTGCTGCGCGGGCGTTCGGCGAGCAGTCGCAGGGCGCGCAGCCGGGTGTCGTCGGCGAGCGCGCGGAGTGTGCCGACGAGCCTGGTCGGCGGAATCCTCGGGCGGGCTTCCCGGACGATCGAGGAGACGGGGAAGACGAGCCCGAGGGGCCACGGACCGTCGCAGTTGACGCGTACGTGCGGCCACACGTAGGCGCTGGGGGCGAGGACGAGTGTGTCGTCCGGGCCGATGGCGACCTCGTGGTCGTGCGGCCGCTCCAGCCAGAAGCGTTCGGCCTGCGGATCGCTGCGCACCTCCGGCCACAGGCCGCGGAGCATCCCGTACAGGCCGCGCTGCTCGATCTGGTGTCCGGCCTCACTGACGCCGGCGGCGAGTTCGGGTTCGATCCGGGCCCATTCCTCCTCGAACGCCTCCCGCCAGTAGCGCTCCAGCATGCTCAGGAACCGTTCGAGCAGGGCACGGGGATCGTCGAGGAGCATCGCGGCCATCGCTTCGTCACTTTCCCGTGCGACTCGCTCCCGCACCAGGCCGCGTACCTCCGGTTCGGCCAGCACGCGCGGATCCCTGCCCTCGCCGCCGCCCGGCCAGGGCGTGAGCAGGGGGACGGCGAACTCCAGGCGGACCAGTTCCGGATCCGCCCTGCGCAAGCCGGCCAGTTCGTCTTGGAAGTCCGTCAGCCCGCCGGTCGGCTGCGGAAAGAGGAACTCGGGGAAGTACGAGCGCACCGCGTAGGAGAACGCCTCGATCTCACGCTTCAGCGCCGGGGACAGCTTGCGCATCGCACGCACCCAGCCGTGCTGGACGGGGTGGTGCTTGGGCTCCACCAGCACATGGAGACTCAGTACGGCTTCCATCGTCGGCGAGTAGGCGAACCCCACCCGCTCCGCACCGCCGGCCGGGACCCGGAACACGATCGTCATGACCCGTCATCCTTGCCGCACGGCGTCCGCGACGGGAGCCACACCGCGCCGCAAACGGCAGGGGCCGACCTCAAGGACATCCAGGAGATGCTCGGCCACTCGCCGATCACCATCACGGCCGACACGTACACGAGCCTGTTCCCCGAGGCCGACCTCGCCATCGCCGAGACCGCAGCGCGGCTCGTACCGCGCGCCCACGCCGCCTCCGAGAACACCCCTCCCACCGAGGAGCCCGAGCCCGCCGACGCGGTAAAGCCCGACACGGAATCCGTGCCGAACGGTGCTGATCCGTCGGGAGACATTCGGGAGATCAACTCCCCATCCGCTCACGCAAACGGCCCCGGACGAGTAGTCCGAGGCCGATCAGAAGCCCTCCCCGGGTAGAAATCCCAGGTCAGAGCGTCAACGCGTTGTGCCGCCGACAGGATTCGAACCTGCGACACCCGCTTTAGGAGTTTTCCCTGGGCGGCGCTGTGACCTGCGGAAACGTCGGCTGCGGGGTGTCTGGCCTGGGAAAACACCCCTCCGTAGTTCTCGCGTGTTCACGGGACTTCCCGTCCTTATACGTGCTGAATCCGTTCTGCGCGGCACTGCCTGGCGGGCATCGACTGGTCGTGCAGATAGGGCCACTGAACGGCCCGTCCGGTTCTGGAGAGGAGCCCGGCATGCACATGCCGAACAGCTGGCCCGCACGACGACCAGTACCAGGAGTGAGTGATCACGAACCGAGAGGGAAGGGGCTTAACGCCCTCTCAGACGATCACACACCCAACAACGTGACAACGTCGTGCGCAGGGTGACAGGCATGCCAGCCGGTGAACGATGTCGGAAAGCCGTTATGCGGGAGAACCGTACGTACGGTTTGAAGCGGCGGGGACTGGACACGGAGCGGGCAGCCACCGCGCCAGTCCCCGACGCTACTAGGCTCGGTTTTCGGCAAGCGCCGGGTTCTGGGTGGGGGTGTCGGTCGGGGCGGGGACGTCCTTCCCGGCGATCTCCGGCGCGCCGAACCAGGCCACCGCGACCGCGCCTGAGACCGCCAGGACGAAGCCGATCACCGCCAGCCAGGCGAAGCCGGGGCGTGAGGCGTCCCCCAGCCACCAGACGCCGATCATGCCGGGCAGCACGGTCTCGCCGACCACCAGCGCCGCCGTCGCCCCGTTCACCGAGCCGATCTGCAGCGCGACGGTGTGCAGGTACATGCCGCCGATTCCGGCGACCAGAATGGCGTACAAGGCCGGGTCGGTGAGCAGCGTGCCCAGGTCGAACGGACCGATCCCGTTCAGCACTCGCACGCCCACGCCGAGCGCGCCGAAGCCGAGACCGGAGAGCAGACCGGCCAGGATCGCGGCCCGGGCGCCGAGCAGCCGGACCAGGACCGTGCCGCCCGCCATCAGCAGCAGTGAGATCGTGAGGAGCCACCAGTGGGTTGTGATCGGCGTGTGCCCGCTGCCCTCAGGGCCCGCCGCGCCGGCGAGCAGCACCAGCGCCGAGCAGACGACTGCGATCGAGGTCCACTCCGCCCGGGTCAGCCGGATGCCGAGCAGCTTGACGCTCAGGACGGCCGTGATGATGAGGTTGGCGCTGATGACCGTCTGGGAGAGGAACAGCGGCAGCAGACGGGCGGCCAGCGCGCCGAGCCCGAAGCCGACGAAGTCCAAGACCGTGCCGACGACGAACTCCCAGGTCATCGCGGCCTGGGCGGTGGAGGAGAGACTGGGGCCGCCATACGTGGTGACCTGTCCGGTGGTGTGCCCGGCGGCGGCCGCCTCGCGGCGGGCCGACTTGCGGGAGCCGACGGCCTGGAGGACGGAGCCCGTGCCGTAACAAATCGAGGCCCCAACGGCGGTCAGGAGTCCTATGAGCACCGAGCACTCCGTTCAGGGGGTGGTTCCTGGCTGTTCTCCCTGCCAGACGAGGGATCGACCGCCCGCGTTGCGCGGACCGGGTCTGCGTCGAGATGGATGTGAAGAAGGCCGTCCGGCATCCAGCGGAGAACGGGGCGTAACGATCAAGCGGAGATGCCCGCTGCGTGTTCACGCTGGAGTACGTACCTGCGCTGTTCGGTTACTGAGCTTCGCCGCGTGATGTCGCAGCAGGCCCCGGGCTGCGACCGCCGGCAGTGGAGACACCACCACTGCGGCCGAATAGGACCATCGGCTGCTGCCGCCCCTGAACGACGAGTCGTACGGGAATCTCGCCGAGCCTGCGCTCAACCGCCTACAGCGCCGCCCGTGAGCTTGCCGGCCTTCAGCGTGCCGAAGGTCGGCTTGAGGTAGTTGCGCATGATGCCTTCGGCCCGCTCATACGACGTCTCGTCGAGCTCGGCGACACCGAGCCGGCGGTCGAGCAAGAAGGCCACGCTGGCCTGGTAGCCGGATCTGTTGGATGCGGACTCTCCGAACGGGCTTGAGCCCGGTGTTCGCCATGCTGTGGAACCTGCTGACGGCCAATGCCACGACTACGACGAACAGCGCGCCTACCCGAGAGAGGTAAACGCGCTGGTCAGACACTGTGCCCCCGGCAGGATTCGAACCTGCGACATCCGCTTTAGGAGAGCGGTGCTCTATCCCCTGAGCTACGAAGGCAGGGATCTGTCGGAAAATGTGTCTGAAATTAATGCCCAGATGGGATGGGCGTCAGACGTGTTCCCGGCAGAGGTGTGGCGGCATGGCTGGCGTGCAGCTGTGCCACCGCCCACAGTGTAGCGGCTGGCATGGTGGCGGCTGGAGGGTTGGTCATCTTGGCCGTTGGGCGGGAGGTCTGGCCGAGTGGTGCCGGCGGCTCAGCAGGGGCAGACGACCCGTGGACGGCGGGGTCAGGCGGCGAGGGAGAGTGGCTTCCGGCCCAGGGCCCGGGTGATGGAGTTGTTGACCCAGGCGTAGCCGATGTAGATCAGCAGGCCGGCGTTGGCGCCGTAGGCGGGGACGCGTTCGTGGGGGTAGGCCTGGTCGAAGCGGGAGTGGTTCGACTCGCTGTCCTGCCGGAATCCCAGGAGTCGGCGACCGGCAGGTGTGTTGGGTGGGATCTGCCTCAGATGTTCGGTCCGGTTGAAGCGCGGCTTCTTGTTGGACGGGTCGATTTCACGGTCCTCTTTGGTTTCATCCACGCGAATACGCAACTCGTGGTCGCCGTGTGAGCAGGGGACGACGAGGCGGTGGTAAAAGCGGCTCTTCTTCTGCTTTCGGCGTTCCAGCTCTTCTACGGGTAGGGGTGTGTAGTAGGTCTCGCCGTCCACCGTGAAGCGGCGCTGGCAAATTCGCCCCTCCGCGGTGTAGAGGTCGTGACTGCACTTCTTGTTCTTTTCGTAGTGTTTTTCGTAACGCTGCAGAGAGTGAGGTTCCAGCCCGCCATGCTGGCGGGTGAAAACCACGATTCCGTCTGCGACCAGGGGGGCTCGGTGGACACCGCGGAGGGCGGTGTCGTACGTGAACGCACGGATGCCGGGTGCTTTGCTCAGGATGTGGTGCATGAGCCGAACCACAGCGGTCCCTTCGTCTTCCCGTTCAGGGTCGCGCTTCCTCGATTTGGTGCGTACGGACTCCAGAGCCAGGATGACTCGGCTGTGCGGAGTGCGGGTTACACGGACAGCGAGGGAGAGGAACTTGTTTCCGTAAACCGGCTTGCCTCCGCCTTCGGTGGTGGTGCTGGCGTCTGGGTCCACCCGGTGACGTCGAACTTCTCCCGTTTCCTTGTCTACGATTTCATGCCGGGTGTGTTTGGACGGTGGTGCCGCCACTGTTGCGTCTCCATGGATAACCTGTTCGCGCTCAGGGTAGATCCAGCTTCCGCGTGATCCTGACTCCGTCAGCATCCCCATGTTGAGAGCTTGCTGGATCCACAAATCCCGGCTTGCATCACGCACAGCACCCATATGCGTCTTGAGGTGGTTTTTGAAGAAATAGTTCCACTGGCTCAGGCTCGGGCCGATCGGTTTGAGGGAATCGGCTTCCTCGGACCCCAGGTGCTTTCGTACAGCTTCACAGACCGGGTTCCACCAGAGCTCGCGTTGGAGATGGCGTGCTGTGCTGCGGGCCGAGCGGAAAATGGATATCGAGCACAGAAAGACAAAGTAAATGTACGGGGGATACTCGGGCGGGCGCCCGACGCTGCCGGGTTCGCGTACTGGCAGGGCCTGCCGGACCGCCTCGAACAGGTCGGGATTGTTCAGAAGAAACTCGAATCGCTCGTCGATCGTCAGCGGGGGCGCTTGGTGGCCTGGCTGAGGCGGGGGGTCCGAGGCGGAGCCGAAGGCGTCGTCGGGGATCGGGCCCAACAGCCAGTCGCGGGCTTTCGTGGTCTTCCCCTTGGCCCGGCGGGAGGGTTTCTTGGGCGCGGTCACGCCACCTCACCGCCTTCGCCCTCGGCGTTCCACTGGTGCCCGGCGAGCGCGGCGGCGGAGTCGAGGGAGGACAGGCCGAGGCGGCGGGCGACCTCGGAGAGCTGGCCGGTCTCGGAGAAGATCCTGCGGGCGACGTAGCGGGTGACGTCCTTGGGTTCGACCCTGCGCTCGTGGGTGGCCAGTCCGCTGCGGCGGGCGATGTCGCCGAATCCGGAGCAGACGCTGGCCTGCGAGCGGTACGCGGACGAGGCCATAGTGACCAGGCGCGGCGGTGCTCCCGTCGGCCCGCTTCGTACGAGATGCGAGTGGCGCAGCCACAGCACCCGCACGCCCCACTCGTCCAGGAGGCAGCAGCGGCTACGGGTCCGCGTGGCGCCGTCCGTCCAGATTTCGGCTTCGGTGAGGTCGAGGTCGTCCGTGGTCGCAGCGGCGATCTCCGCCGTGTGCAGGCCGGCCAGCAGCAGTGCCAGGAGGGCGGCATGCCGGGTGGCAGGCATGCCGCGCTCCGCGTGGAAGCGAAGCAACTGGACATCGGAGTCGGTCAGTTCGGCGCCCTGCTTGCGGGGGCTGCGCGGAATCGGCGGGAGATCGACGAGCGGGGCCGCCCTGGTGAGGCCCAGCGCCCGTGCTTCGGCGAAGAGCGCCTCAAGGGCGGAGCGGCGTTGCCGGCGGGTGCCGTCGGCCGGGTTGAGGATGAGGCGCTGGTGGCGGTCGTGGCCGGGGGCGTCGATGAAGTACGTGGCGAGCTGGGCGGAGACGTCGTCCAGGTAGGTCACGCCCTGTGCCTCGGCGAACCGCTGGAGGCGTTCGGCGATCTGGGTGTAGAGGACGACGGTCTCGAGGCTGAGTTCGCCGGAAGCGGCACGTTGACGCCAGATCCGGGCGACGGACAGGAGAGCGTTCTTGATCTTTGTCCTGGCCACGGGCACCTTCCCGTTTCCGGCCGCGCGAACGGGCGCGCGGCACAGTGGTGCGGCAAAGGGGCGCGCGCCCGTTAACGTGGGTGGTGCCCCTCACCTTGTGTGAGGGCATGCCGAAGCCCCTCGGGTGCGCGGCTGTACCGCGCGCGGAGTGGTGGAGGTGGGGGGTCCGGCAGTGCCACCCGGGCAAGGGATGCGGCGCTGCCGGACCTGCTCTGTTCGTGCGGTGGTCTACGTCACGGACGCTCCCCTCAACTTGGCGAGGATCGTGGCCAGCCCGCGGAGGTGGCTGTGCAGGGCGACCATGTCCTCCGCGGACAGGCGAGCTAGATCGGCCAGGAGGATCGGCGGGCTGAGCAGGCGGATCAGGTCCTCGTGCGCCGTCCCGGAAGAAGGCACGTCGGCGGGCGGTGGCGGGTGGGGGATGGGAGCAGCAGGCTCCGCGTTTTCGCCCGGGGGATCGACGGGCGCATCGGCCGGTGCGGAGTCCGCGGCTTCCGCTCGCGACCGAGTGCGCGGCTTTGGGATGGTGGCGCCCTCGTTCCAGCGCAGGTAACCGCCGTCCTCGGGGCGCAGCATGCCGACGCTCACCATTAGGTCGACCAGGATCTCCACCTTGCGGTGCTGTGTCTCGTCGGCCTCCGAGAGGCGCATCAGCTTGCTCACGAGACCGACCCGCAGCGCGGGGCCCTGCGCCAAGCGGTGGCTCGTGCTCCGAGTGAACCAGGACTTCGCCCACGCTTCGCGCAGTGCGCGCAGGCCCTTCTCCTCGCTCGCGTCCCAGGCCTGGGCGACTTTCTCCCCCGCCTCGGTAGGCCGGTAGGTGCTTCGCCCCGGTGCCTGCTCGATGAGTCCGTACGCGCGCACGAAGGCTATGACGAGCCCGCAGCGGCGGGCTGGAACGTCGGTGGCCTGCTCAAGATCGCGTGCGGTGAAGGTGTCCTTGGCGGCGCACGAGGCACGGGTGATCGCCAGATGCTCATGAGCCAGGACCCGGTCCGTCGGCAGGGGCTTCGTGGTCGGAGCGGGGGTGTTCCGTCGGGTCCTCGTCACCGATCGGCTCCTTCCTCGCAAGCCCTGTTCGTGCGAACGTAGAGAATCTCCCCGGAACGAACGTCGGCGTTGACCCTCACAAGATGTTGCCACTTGAGTAGCATGCGTGAGGGTGGGGCGCATCCTGGCGGCGCCTCCGTCACACTGTTCACATGCCTGGAGGAAATCGACGTGCCCAAAAGCCGTGCGCATACGTCGTCGACGGCCCTTGGCCGTACGCCGTGATGGATCACCATCTCGGAGCGCAGGTGGCCCAGGCGGTGGCCCGCGCGCTCGCGGAGGCCATGGAGCGTCAGAAGATCAGCGCCAACGCGCTGGCCCAGGCGAGTGACGTCAACCGGCAGGTGATCGCCAACGTGCTGGCCGGGACCGTGTGGCCCGATCTGCTGACCGTGGCGAACCTGGAGGGCGCTCTCGGGGAGCCGCTCTGGCCCAATCACCTGGAGTGGCCGCGGGATGAGAGCGGGCGGAAGGTGCAGCCGCAGGCCGAGGGGATCACCCGGCAGCGGGACGTGGAGACGGCGGAGCGCGACGAACGCCGCCCTCGAACGTGATGGGCACTCGGGCATGGCTGTTCGACCCTTCGGGGGTGAGTTGGCCGAACGCCCGGTGCGCGCTACGGCAAGCCGGTAGCGTCAAGGACGGCGACCTGTTGGGCGCTGACCGCCGCCGTGTCCAGGCCCAGGGCTACCAACCAGGAGGCCAGACGCGGCGGCGGTCTATTGCTGTGGAGTTGTAGCTGGGTCTCGAGCCCACGGCCCGCGTCGGCATGGGGTCAAACGGCCTGCCAGGGGGCCGCGAGGCGGTAGAAGACGTTCGTTCCCGTGTCGGCGCTGTTGGGCTTCTCGCTTTTGGTCAGCGCGCCGAGCCTGACGAGGTTGTCCAGAACGGAACGGTTTCGGCGGACGGCGTCAGAGGGATCGCCGAGGGCGTCGGTGACCGCCCGCGCGCTCCATTCGCGCTGACCCTCGGTCGAGATCACCTTCATGAGGACTACGGATCGCGCCCCCCTGACGAGTACGACCGGATTTCCAGAAGGGAGTTGCGGGGCCGCGGGCGTACTGGTCTCGGAATCGGTGGGTGTCGCGGGCGGACTCTCCGGGTCGGTGACGACGCGGAGGTGCGGACTCGGAGACTGACTTCGAGTGGCTCGCAACTGCTGGCCCTCTCGTACGGCCGCGCGCAGGGTCTCCAAGACGCGGCCGGCCTCCTCGCGGTTTCCGCGGGCATGCTCAAGCTCCGCTTCGAGCTCGCCGATCGAATCGCGCAGCCGGCGCAGTTGCTCTTCGTGGGACTCGATGAGCGCATCGCACTCGCGGAGCATCTGCTCCAGGTCCTGAGCCACCCAGTCTGCCGAGGGCAGGTGGCCTTCGAGCTGACTCATGGCAGTAACAGTAGAGGTGAGTCAGGCAGGCCGTCTGCCCGTATGGCAGAGGAGAACAGACACGGTCAGGCCCGGGCACAGATGGCTCGTGCGCGATCGGTATTGCGACCCGGGCAGACCTTCTGCCGCCCTCCTTGTCGCAGGGCGGAGCAGGGGCAGAGGGCAGGGGGACATCCGGATGGTGCACGAATGCAAGTCTTAAGCGTCAGTCTGATCCGGGGTTGGTCATGAAACCTGGTTTCTGCGGCTGACTGCCTCCCCAACAGCTCTGTGATGCCGAGTCGTTCACACGGCGATGGATCGGACGCCCTGTTCGGTGATCTCCTCACGGCCGGAGAGGATCGCGTCGATGGAGGCGGAGCGCACGAGGTGGGCCAGGGCTCCTGCCCAGCCGCCAGTCCTGTGGTGCAGTGCGGGTGCCAGCCGAAGCAGAGAGCCGGGCTCGTGACGGCGTAGCCGAAGGGTCTTGTCGAGGGACTCGACCAGGCATCGCCAATCCGGCCCCCACGGTATGGGGGCTGCCTGTAGCCGAGTCAGACGTCCCTGACCTGCCCCGTGCGTCCGCGCGAAGGGGTTCTCTGCCGTGTCTGAGGCGGCGTAGACAAACAGGACAGGCACCTGATCCGCCAGGAAAGTCAGTGCCTCAACAGGCGTCGAACTAGCGGCAGTTGGCGCCTTCGGAAACGCGTCGTCGACCAGGATCAGACCGGTCTCCGATGACATCAGGGCTTCCTGTACGGCCTCGGAGGCAGCGACTGTGCTCATCCTGCCCGGGTGAGGGGGGAGGCCGATGAGCTTTCCCAGCCGGAGGAGTGCTGTCCGGTCACTGTCGGCCGGGTGGAGGCGGAGGTAAACGGCCTGTCCGAGCGGACGGCCGGCGATGGTCGCGTGAGCGAAATGTCGGCCCAGTTCCTGCAGGGCGGTGGTCTTTCCGCTGCGAGGGGGTCCTGTGACCAACAGCCCTTGCCTCCCGCTCGTGGTAGTCCGGTTCAGCAGGGCAAGCCGGGCGCTGAGATGGAACGCCTCTTGGAGGAACGGCGTGCGCAGAATGGGGAGTTGAGCGTGGTAGGACAGCCGATCCTGGATCGAGTCCAGCTCGGCGGATGGCTCGCGAGCGGGGGCATCGGGCTGGGATCGGTGTGTGGTGCTGGTAGCCCTCCAGGCCCGCATGGAGGGCGGTTGCCCCAAGGTGTCGATGGCCCGGGGTACCTGCAACCAGACATCCGCCCTCGTGCGCACCCACACCTGGCGGAGGTCGTACGGGTCAAATCTCAATTCGACAGGGTGAGTTGACGGCAACAAGGCGAGTTCGGAGTGGAAGTAGCGGTGCCCCTTGACGAGGATGCCTCTCTCCGTCACCCGACGGGTCACGCTGGGCAGAAGGCGCACCCTCGCCTGCCTGCCCAGTGGCAGATGCACCCATCCCAATCTGGCGACGCAGGCTTCATACGCTGAATAGGGCGTCGCGTGTCGGCGCTGGCCGCCCGTCGCCTGCAGTTTCCATTGGGGCTGGTGATGCCAGACCGATTCCACCCATTGCTCGGCCCAGTCCTGCAACCAGCTGATGAGAGAAACGTCGTCGTGGGAGGGGTCCCCCTTGAGCGTGGTCAGCTCCGCGCTGAGGAGGGTGACGAGTCTGCTGGTGATGCGCTCTCCGACCGTCTTCTCCACCGGGCGGCGCTTCTCGATCCGAATACCCATGGCGCGGCACTCGTTCTGGAACTCACGCCTTCGGCGCATCCGCGAACCGTCGAGAACCATCGATTCAGGGAGGATCAGCGGTACGGCCACGCGCTCATCGCCGCTGCCGTACGCAGTGCGAAGGGCGGGAGGACCGCACAGGCGGGCCAGCAGGGCCGGGCCGTCCACTCCGTCGTGGGGCATGTGGACCGTCAAAGTGCAGACTGTGTGCGTCAGTTCGTCGATCGCGACCGTCATTCGCACTGATCGCAGGGAAGGGCCAGCCAGGTGCGAGGGAAGTGGCAATTCGAACGTGTCGACGTACACGCGCTCGCCGGGGCGGGAGAGCCTGATTCCGTTCTCGTCGATCAGTGTGATGCCACGTGCGTCGCCGCGCTGTTCCCGGACCATTTTCACCAGCCGCTGGAAGGTGGACCGTGACGGCAGGGGCACCGCGCCGATGCCGTATCGCGTGTCCAACATGCGACCGACCGACCGCCGGTACTCCTCGGCTGACGTGGTACCCCCTTGCCGGACCTCTTCCGCCATGAGGGTCAGCAGCACCTCCAGGACCCGTGGGTCCTGGTGTGCGCCGGGAGTCCGCTCCCGCACGGCGCGTCCGTCGACCAGCCCGTCGAGTCCATCCGCCTGGTACCGCTGACGACGGCGCCGCACCGTGCGTGCCGAAGCACCGGTCACTCCTGCCGCGGTGAGTTCGGCAGCCTTGGCTGCTTCCCGCTGGCTCAGCGTGCGGACAGCGGGGTCGTACTCGGAACGAGGTGCGGCGTCTTGAGCGGATCCCAGAGGCAGACCGCTGATGACCTCCGTGATGTGCCGTTCCCACCAACGGGCTTGTTCGAGGACCGCCTTGGTCGTCGGCACGACTCGGACCGGAGGCACGCGCGAACCGTGTTCCAGCACCTCGAAATCCGAGGACAGAGCCAGCTCCTCAACCGAGGGATAGGCCAAGTCACCCAGAGAATCGGTCAGTTGAACAAGCCCGCGCGTGAAACCGGCTACCACCCAACCCCGGCCCGCATACCGGACCTGGTCCCCCAGACCCAGGCGCGGGGGCCACGACACGTCCATCGGCCTTCCTCACGAGGTGTCGTACAAGAGCAGCTCGTCCACCGTCCTGCGCCCACCCTGTCCATAAAACTAAATAGAATTAAGCAATATGGCGAAACAGCGTCGAGCGCGCCAGGACGGGCTTCGCGAGCCTGAGTGACGGCCGTGTCCGCTCAGCTCAATCACCGTGCAGACAGTGCGCGGCCTCACCACGGAGGTTTTGGAGGTCGGCCAGAGCCTCTGGTCGATGGTGTGGACCTGGACGTCCCTAACAGTGGCCGAGGACCAACTTGTCGTCCAATGCTCTCGGAGAAAAGATCAGGTGAAAGGGATCACCACGCCAAGGGGGGGAACAGGTGAGCGCCTCAGCGCGGTCCACGGTCGGCCAGCTGGCGCTAGGGCTGCCCTGGGCGACGGGGACTCGCAACGGCTGGGGCGAGTGCGCCGTTGCCGTCGCACCGGCTATGACTCCGAGCTTCCTCGTCGACAGCGGCGCCCTCCAAACTCGGTGAACCCGATACATCCAGCCCTTCCCGTCCTGGCCTTCCTGCGTGAAGGCCCTCGTCTGACCTGGCCGACCTGCGCGACGGATGATGGTTGCGCCGACGTGCCGTGGGCGGCGTGGGCGCCGTACGAACGGTGTCTGGCTCATCTCGAAGCGGAGGAACGGCGCCAGACTCTCGGGGGCGTTGTCGCCCGGTGCGGCGGTGGACTGCCGCGGCGTGCCCTTCACCCAGGAACTGCGGGAGGAGCTCAAGACAGCGGTGGACAACACCTTCGTCGGCGACGCGTTCTTCTGGCTGGCTCACTTCTTGCACGATGCCTCGTTCGACGAAGTCACCTTCAGCGGAGACGCGCTCTTCGAGGAAGCCGTCTTCGAGTTCGGGGCCTCCTTCGAGTATGCGCAGTTCCACGGTCCCGCCTGGTTCCAGGACGCACTTTTCGCTCCAGATGCGGACTTCGCTCACGTCACCTTCGCCGGCGAGGCGTTCTTCTCCCGCACTCAGATCTTCGGCGAGGCGTTCTTCCACTACGCCCAGTTTTCCCACGGTGCTGTCTTCGTCTCAGCAGAAGTCGAGGAGAAGGCAACATTCGACGGGGCGACGTTTGGCCAGGACGCGGTCTTCGCCGGAGCCCGCTTCAAGGGTGATGCCCGCTTCCCCGGAACCGAGTTCGCCCAGCGGCTGGCGGGCCCGATCGTCTGCGGTGGCGTGTTCGACCTGTCCCAGTCAGTCCTGCGCGCCCCGGTGCGGATAAGGATCGCAGCCGCTCGCCTCGACCTGCTTGCCGCGCAGATCGATGCGGCGGTCAGCTTGGTTGTCCGCTACGTAGACGTTCATATGCAGGACGTCACGCTCTCCCGGCCCGTCGCGATCAACTTTCACCCTCGATGGATCGGAAGCACGCGAGTTCGCGGATTCCTGGAGGGGGTAACTGCTGAACCCGCGCGTGTCGCCTGGTTGGTGGCAGGAACGAGGGCGTGTTCGTCTATGCCTACAGGGGATGAGACGGCTGGCCCGCCCTGCGAACTATGGCCCCAGCCATGCGGAGCGAACGCAACGTGTTCTTCGGTTCCTGTTCGCCGGTGCCGGCGGGGATGCCACCGGTCACGATGAGGGCAATGTAGCCGTGGATCGCGGCCATGACCGACAGGCCGATCTCCTCCGCGGGCCCTCTCGGACCTCGCCCCGCTTCTGGGCATCCTCGATGAGCCGGGCTGCGAAGCGGGCATAGGCATGCCTGTGCTGGTCGCGGACCGGGAGGCCGGCCGAAGATGCCGTTTCGCCGCCCCGGAGAAGGGTTAACGTTGCGGGTCCGACTGAGTACGTGGGGGAGGAACCCGGATGAGCGAGAGCAGTGGTCCGCGAAACCGTGCCCGGCAGGGATCGCGCGCACCCTTGTCGCGCGAGGAGGTGGTGGACGCTGCTGTGCGGTATGCGGACGAACATGGGCTGGAAGCGCTGACCATGCGGGCGCTTGCCAAGGAGATGGGTGTCTATCCGACGGCGCTTTACTGGCACGTCGGCTCCAAGCCGCAGTTGGTGGCGGCGGCGTCGGCGCGAGTCCTGGATGGCATCGTTCTGCCGTCTGTGCACGGGGTGAACTGGGATGTCTGGCTGGGGGAGGTGGCCCGACTGTGCCGGGCCGCCATGCACCGGCATCCGAATCTGGTTCCGATCATGGGGTCGCAGCTTGCGGTGTCGACGACGGCGGTCCCGTTCGTGGAGCGGATACTCGGTGTGCTGGAGGGGGCGGGATTCACCGGGAACGACCTGGTCGACGTCTACAACACGGTGATCGGGTTCGTGCTGGGCTGGGTGACTCTGGAACTGTCCGCGCCCCCCTCGGACGCCGAGGCCGGCTGGCAGAAGGGCTTCGCGGCAGAGCTGCGAGGGATCGATCCGAATACGTTCCCGGTGCTTGCCCGAAACCTGCCGCTGCTGGAGAACAACGCGTTCCTGACCAGGTGGGAGTCGGGACGGGACAGGCCCATGGACCGTAGCTTCGATGTGGCGCTGGATGTGCTGGTCAGAGGGCTGCACTCCAAGATCATCTGACGTCTGAGGGGCGGTTGGGCGCCCCCGGGCCTTCGTCTGGGGAAACAGAAGGTTTACCCATACCCCTTGCTCTTGTCCCGCGTACAAGACATTCTGTTCGACGTACAAGCGATTCAGTCGCTTTTTCAGCCTTTCGGCCTGTACATACGCACCGCCGCTTGCGAGCCCGCCTGGCACGCTTGCGCGATCTCCAGGAGTCACCCGTCATGGACCATGCGCTGTCCGCCTCTCGCGTCGCGATGCAGCCCGACGGCAGTCGGCTGATCAAGTTCTTCTTCGGCGAAGAGCTGCCATTCGTCAGTCACGGGCGC
Source organism: Streptomyces sp. NPDC049627 (assembly GCF_044465645.1). Lineage (NCBI taxonomy): Bacteria > Bacillati > Actinomycetota > Actinomycetes > Kitasatosporales > Streptomycetaceae > Streptomyces > Streptomyces sp. NPDC049627. Next base: position 406,714 of record NZ_JBITLW010000006.1, read on the forward strand.
GGGGTGTTCGTCTACGACGCGGACGGGCGCCGTTACCTTGACGGCTGCTCCGGTGCGGTGACGGCGAATCTGGGACACGCGGACCCGGAGATCCTGCAGGTCATGGCCGAGCAGGCTGAGCGGATCACCTTCGCGCACCGCGGGACGTTCCACAGCGAGCAGTCGGAGAAGCTTGCTGAGCGGCTGGGCGCGATGACCGGCTACCCGTACGTCTTTTTGTGCAACAGCGGCTCCGAGGCGGTGGAAACGGCGCTGCGGCTGACCCTGCAGTACTGGCGGGAGCGGGGCGAGCCGGAGCGGGCGCGGTTCCTCTCCCATGCGGTGAGCTACCACGGCGCCACGCTGGGCGGTCTGTCCTTGTCGGGGCATCCTCAGCGCCGCTGGGTCGCCGAGGCGCTGCTGCACGGGTTCAACGAGCTGACTCCCCCCTACGCCTACCGGTTCGCCGAAGGCCGAGACGATGCAGCGTTCACTGCCTTCCTCACTGAGAGGGCCGCCGAGGCGCTGGACTCACACGGCTCGGGTGCGGCCGGCGTGGTGGTCGAGCCGGTCGGCGGCGCGGCGGGAGGCGCCATCACGCCGCCCGACGGCTACCTGCCTGCTCTTGCCGAGCTGTGCCGGGAGAGGGGCCTGCCGCTGATCGCGGACGAGGTCATGACGGGCCTGGGCCGCACCGGCACCATGCTGGCCTCGCAGCACTGGGACGTACGCCCGGACCTGGTGGTACTCGGCAAGGGGATGGGTGCCGGATACGTGCCCGTGTCTGCCGTGTTGGTAAGTGAGCACATCGTTGATGCCATCGCCGCCGGGACCGCGTCGGTCACCAATGGGCACACCTACGGCGGAAACCCGCTCGGCAGCGCCGTCGCCCTGGCCGTGCTGAAGGCCGTGGAGTCCCGGAATCTGGTGGCGAACGCTGCGGAACGGGGCAAGCAGCTACGGGCGGGTCTGGAGGAGCTGGCCGCACGACATGAGGTCATCGGCGAGGTCCGCGGCCTTGGCCTGCTTCAGGGACTGGAACTCGTCAGCGACCGCGTGACCCGAAGCCCCGGCGACCCCGTCGGCTCCCTCACCCGGTCAGCCGTCCTGGCCGCCCGCGAGCAGGGGCTGCTGGTCTACCCGGCAACCGGCGGCATCAACGACGCGATCCTCGTTGCTCCTCCGCTCACCGTCACCGCCGAGGAGACCGATCTCCTGCTCGCACTCCTCGACGACGCCCTGAGCGCGATGAGTCAGTACACAAGAGCCAGGGCATGAACGCGCTGCCTGCCAGCCGCCAGGACCAGGAACGGAGCTCGGCCGTGCCCGAGACTCTGCTTCACGAGTACCGCGCCCGCACTCCGCGATCGGCAGCCGCCTTCCAGCGGGCTGCCGCGGTGCTGCCCGGTGGAGAGACCCGGTTCATCACGTACTACCCGCCCTACCCGGTCATCCTCGCCGAGGGCCACGGCTCGCGGCTGTACGACGTCGACGGCATCGAGTACCTGGACCTGGTCAACAACTACACCTCGCTCGTCCACGGCAACGCATACGAGCCCGCCATGCAGGCAGCCGCGGCAGTGCTGTCCTCAGGTCCGGTCTTTCCCAGCCCGCACGAACTGCAGTGGCACCTTGCCGAGTTGCTCGTCTCCCGCATCTCGTCCGTGCAGCGGGTGCGGTTCACGAACTCGGGGACCGAGGCGTCGGTGCTCGCCGCGCGCCTCGCCCGGCGCGCCACCCGCCGGGCGCGGATGCTGCTGTTCGACGGCGCCTACCACGGCAGCGCGCCCCCGCTGCTGGCCGGTGATCCCGACGTGGTGACCGTTCCCTACAACGATCTCGATGCCACAGCCAAGGCGCTCACCGCCGACATCGCCGCGGTGTTCGCCGAGCCGTTCCTCGGTGCCGCGGGAGTGATCCCCGCGCAGCCGGGTTTCCTGTCAGCCGTGGCCGACCTGGCGCGCGAGCGCGGGGCGCTGTTCGTGCTGGACGAGGTGCAGTCGTTGCGCAACGCCGTGGGCGGCGAGCAGGGCCGGCTCGGTCTGCGCCCGGACCTGACCGTCATGGGCAAGGTCATCGGCGGCGGCCTGCCGATCGGCGCGATCGGCGGCAGTGAGGAGCTGATGCGGCTGACCGCGGCGACCACCGAGGGGAATCTGGCGCACTCCGGCACCTTCAACGGTCACCTCACCGCCGCGGCCGCCGGGGCCGTCACCCTGCGCCACCTCGACACCGGGGCGATCGACCGCCTCGACCGGGCCGCCCACCAGCTGGCCGGTGCCATCACCACGGCGGCGGCCGAAGCGGGATTCGCGGCCTCGGTGACGCGCGCGGGATCCATCCTCAACCTGCACCTGGCCGCTACCGCGCCCCTCAACGCCGAACAGGCCCGAGCGGCGGCCACTCCTGCGCTCAAGGCGTTGCACGTGGCGCTACTCCTCGACGGGCTCTACACGACCCCTCGCGGAATGATCAACCTGTCGACCGCGCTGGACGCGGACGACCTCGAACGTGCCGCACAGGCGTATGCCCACGCCTTCCAGCGGCTCGCAGACGCGGACATTCCCACCCTGTCCCGGTGATCTCCGCGTCTTTCCTGATCCGGCGACCTCCTGGAGGCTCCAGATGATCAACAACTCTACACCCCCGTCCCCGCGGGCTCTCAAGCCCGTCCTGTCCACCCGGCAACTCAGCATGATCGCCATCGGCGGCGTCATCGGCGCCGGCCTGTTCGTCGGCAGCGGCACGGCGATCTCCGCGGCGGGCCCCGCCGTGCTGCTGGCCTACATCGGCGTCGGCGCCGTCGTCTTCCTGATCATGCGGATGCTCGCTGAACTGGCTGTAGCCTCGCCCGACTCGGGCTCCTTCGCCACCTACGCCACCCGCGCCTTCGGCCCCTGGGCGGGCGTCACCGTGAGTTCCCTGTACACCTATTCATGGGTGGTCGTGATCGGCTTCGAGGCCACTGCCGGCGCGGCCGTCGTGCACGGGTTCTTCCCAGCGGTGGCACCGTGGGCGGCGGCTTTGGTCTTCATGCTGGTGTTCACGCTGACCAACCTGGTCTCGGCTAGAGCCTTCGGCCAGTTCGAGTTCTGGTTCGCGCTGATCAAGGTCGTCGCGATCTGCGCGTTCCTGGTCATCGGCGCGCTGGCCATCACCGGTGCGCTGCCCGGCACCGATGCGCCGGGACTGTCCAACCTCACTGGGCACGGCTTCGCCCCGCACGGCTGGCAGCCGGTCTGGCTCGCCTGTCTGGTGGTCTTCTTCTCCTTCTTCGGTGCCGAGAGCGTGACCATCGCCGCGGGCGAGGCCAAACAGCCCGCCGCCGCGGTCCGCCGTGCGATGCGCTCGGTCATCGTCCGGATCATGATCTTCTACGTCGGATCGGTGGCTGTCGTCGTCACCCTCATTCCTTCCGACTCCAAGGACATCGCGGCCGGCCCCTACGGTGCCGTACTCGCGCGGCTCGGTGTCCCGCACGCGACCGCGATCGTCGACGTCATCGTCCTGACCGCGGTGCTCTCGCTGCTCAACTCCGGTATGTACGCCTCCTCCCGCATGATGTTCGCTGCCGCTCGGCGTGCTGAACTGCCTGCCGCTCTGGGACGCGTGACCGCGCGCGGCGTTCCCGCCAACGCGGTCCTCGCCGCGAGCTCCGGCGGTTTCCTCACCGTGGTGGCCGACTACTTCTTCCCCACCGACTCCGTCTTCCTCTTCCTCCTGCAGTCCTCCGGGACCATCGGCGTCGCCGTCTACCTCTTCATCGCAGCCACCCAGATCCAGACCCGCCGCCGCATGGGCGCGGCCGAGGCCGAAAAACTCACGGTGCGCATGTGGGGCTTCCCCTACCTTCCCGCACTGGTGGTGCTGATCCTGGTCGGCATCGTGACCGGACTCGCCTTCGACCCAGGCAGCCAGAGATCACTGCTGCTCAGCGGACTGGCCACCGCCGTGGCTCTGATCGCCGGAGTGATCAAGCAACTCCGATCCGCATCGGCGCCGGCCCAGCGCCCTGAGACGGGCACCCTGCCCACAACGCCCGAGTCGCCGCATCCGCAGGCCCCCGCGGGTGCCTGATCTCGTGGTTGGTCAGGCCGTGAACGGCCTGACCAACCACATCCGCGAAGGAGCACCACATGAACGAGCCGGAGATGCTGCGCGCCCCGGCCGCAGACGTCGGCCACACCACCGTGATCGGCGACTACCTCGCCTGGCTGGACAAGCACCGCAACCTCGCCTTCACCGACTACCGAGCCCTGCACCGCTGGTCCGTCACCGACCTCGAAGGCTTCTGGTCGTCGATCTGGGAATACTTCGAGGTCCGCGCGCACACCCCCTACGGTCGAGTGCTCGGCCGTAGGGACATGCCCGGCGCCGAATGGTTTGCCGGCGCCACCCTCAACTACGCCGAGCACGCCCTGCGCCCAGGCGAACACATGCCCGGTGATCTGGCGGTACTGGCCCGTTCCCAGACTCGCGGGCCGGTCCAACTGACCTGGGAGGAACTGGCCCAGCAGGTCGCACACGCCAGGGCCGGTCTGCGCCGGCTCGGTGTCCGTCGGGGCGACCGGGTCGTCGCCTACCTGCCGAACATCCCCGAGACCCTCGTGGCCTTCCTGGCCACCGCCAGCCTGGGAGCCATCTGGTCAAGCTGCGCGCCGGAGTTCGGCGCCCGGGGCGTCATCGACCGGTTCTCGCAGATCGAGCCCACCGTTCTGCTCACCATCTCCGGCTACCGCTACGGGGAGAAGGACATCGACCGACGCGAGGAGGTCGCCGCCATCCGGGCCGCACTGCCCACCCTTCGCCACACCGTCCACGTCCCGTACGGGCCCGGGCATCTCCCGGACACGGTGTCCTGGGACGACCTGCTCGCCGGGGACGCCGAGCCCGGCTTCGAAGCGGTCCCCTTCGCCCACCCGCTGTGGGTGCTGTTCTCTTCGGGCACCACGGGCCAACCCAAGCCGATCGTCCACGCCCACGGCGGCATCCTGCTGGAGCACCTGAAAAACCACTCCCTGAGCTGGGATCTGCGCCCGGGCGACCGCATCCTGTGGTTCACCACCACGGCCTGGATGATGTGGAACTCACTGGTCTCCGGGCTGCTCGTGGGCGCCTCTGTCGTGCTGATCGACGGCAACCCCCTCCATCCCGACCTGGACTGGCAGTGGCGCCTCGCCGAGAACACCGGCGCCACCCTCATGGGTGCCAGCCCGGGATTCCTGATGGCCTGCCGCAAACAGGGCCTGACCCCGGCAGCGGACCACGACCTGTCCCGGCTGCGCCAGATCGGCGCCGCCGGAAGCCCACTGCCACCCGAGGGCTACCGCTGGGTGCACGAACAGTTCGGACCCGACGTGCTGCTCAACGTGGGCAGCGGCGGCACGGATGTGTGCTCGGGCATCCTGCAGGGCAGCCCCCTGCAGCCAGTGTGGGCCGGAGCCATCTCCGGCCCCTGCCTGGGAGTGGCCGCCACCGCCTACGACGAACAGGGCAACGAGGTCACCGACGAACTCGCCGAACTGGTCATCACCCAGCCCATGCCCTCCATGCCGACCGGCTTCTGGGGCGACACCGACGGCTCCCGCTACCGGGAGACCTACTTCCACGCCTACCCGGGCGTGTGGCGCCATGGCGACTGGGTGCGCTTCGCGGCAGCGACAGGCAGCTGCACGGTGGCAGGACGCTCGGACGCCACCCTCAACCGCGGTGGGGTTCGTCTGGGCACCGCGGAGTTCTACCGCGTCATGGAAGAACTCTCCGCAGTCGACGACAGCCTGGTCGTCCACCTCGAGGACACCGCCGGCGGCCCCGGAGAACTCCTCCTGTTCGTCGCACTGCGCGACGGCGCGGAACTCGACGACGCCCTGCGCAAGCTGATCACCACCCAGCTGCGCAACGCCCTCTCCCCACGCCATGTGCCCGACACCATCCACGCCGTGCCCTTCGTACCCCGCAACCGCACCGGCAAGAAACTCGAGGTACCGGTCAAGAAAATTCTTCTTGGGGCCGCCCCCTCCGAGGTAGCAGGCCGCGACACCCTGGCCGCCCCCGCGTCGCTGGACACCTTCGCCGCACTGGCGGCGCAGCGCCTCGCGCACTGAACCCCCGGCCATTCGACGAGCCCCGCAGGGAAGAGAACGCATGGAAGCCACCGCCCTGGCCGCGATCGACATGCACGTCCACGTCGAGCAGGACAGCCACGGCTGCTACTCACTCGACGACGAACTCATGGACGCCTCCGCGGCCTACTTCAAGTCCTCCGCACACCGCACGCCCACCCTCGCGCACATCGCCGACCACTACCGCGCCCGGCACATGGCGGCAGTCGTGTTCACCGTCGACGCCACCGCTTCGACCGGCCACCCGGCGCTGTCCAGCGAGGAGATCGCCGACCAGGCCGCCGCACACCCCGACGTCCTCATCCCCTTCGGCTCCGTCGACCCGCACGCCGGACAGGCCGCGATCCGACACGCCCGACGCCTGGTCACCGAACACGGTGTACGCGGCTTCAAGTTCCATCCCAGCCTTCAGGCCTTCCAGCCCAACGACATCCGCCACTACCCGCTGTACGAAACCCTCGCCGAACTCGGCGTCCCCGCCCTCTTCCACACCGGGCAGACCGGCATCGGGGCCGGCCTGCCCGGCGGACGCGGCATCAAACTGCGCTACTCCGACCCCATGCTGCTCGACGACGTGGCAGCCGACTTCCCCGGCCTCACCATCATCATGGCGCACCCCTCAGTCCCCTGGCAGGACGCGGCAATCTCCATCGCCACCCACAAAGCCAACGTCTACATCGACCTGTCGGGCTGGTCACCGAAGTACTTCCCGCCCCAACTCGTACGAGCGGCTGACAGCTTCCTCAAACACAAGGTGCTCTTCGGCTCGGACTTCCCCGTCCTCACCCCCGACCGCTGGCTGGCCGACTTCGCCGAACTGCCGTTCAAGGACGAGGTAAGGCCCCTGGTCCTCAAGCAGAACGCGGCCCAGATACTGCGGCTGGGAGTGTCTGACCATGACGGATCAGGACCAAGGAGACACGTCTGATGAGGGAGACCGCCGTGGAGAACGAGCAGGCTGAGCAGCTGGTCAGGCACCATCGAGTCGGTGTCGCACAAGCAGCTCGTTGCGATGCTCATCGCCCGGCGGGGACCGTGGGCCTGACGGATTGCTCACGGCCGCAGCGCCGTACGGACCCTGCTGCCCGTCGTCCCGCCCGCCGGGTCGGCCGGCTCGCCGCCGCCTCGGACCTGCTGTTCTCCGCGCTGGACCTGCACGCCCTGCTGCCCGTCGCCTCCGTGCCCCTGCTCACCCGGCGGATCCGCCCCGCGCTGGAGACCCTGCGCCGGGCCGAGGCCGCCGAAGGACGCCTGGTCCTGGCCGTCGACATCAGCCACTGGCTCCGTCCGGATGCCCCGACGGGCGCTGGCGAGGCGGCCGACGTCGATGCCGTTGAGGCCGACGTCGCCCACAGGCCGGGGGTCATGCCCCTCCGCCCTCGGGCCCTGGGGGTTGCGAGTCACGCTGGGGTCAGCAGGTCTGCGTGGCCCGTTCGCCGGAGGTAGTCGATCACCGCGTCTCGGCTCTTCTCCAGGCACACGATCCTGTTCTCGACGACGCGCAGCTCGCGAGCGAGCTCCTCTGCCAGGGTCTGGGTGCACGCGCCTCCTGCCTCCTGGGCCGAGGGAGCCTCGATGTCCAGCACGATCTTGATCATCCTCGTCGACAGGCCGGCCTCGATGAGCGCCCGGACGTGACGTGCGTGCTCGACCTGGTCCTCGGAGTAGTCGCGGTAACCGTTGGACGACCGCGACGACTCGATGAGCCCCTGCTGCTCGTAGTAGCGGAGCATCCGAGCCGGGGCTCCTACCTTTTGGGCGGCCTCACTGATCTTCATCCCTCGCTCCTCCTCGTCAGTCGCCGACTTGACCTTGACACTGATGTCAAAGTTTACGGTGACTCTCGAGACCCCAGCGACCAGAACGCACTGGGGAAAGGCGAACACGAGAGCGATTTTCAGATGACCAACGACAGCTCGATCCCCACCTCCCGGGACATCCTCATCATCGGAGCCGGGGAGCTCGGCATGCCCGTCATCCGCAACGTCGTCCGACGAGCGAAGGACGTGGCAGGCTCGTCCGTCAGCGTGCTCCTGCGGCCCAGCGCCATCGCGTCCACGGCACCCGACAAGCAGCGCGACGTCGCTGAGATCAAGAACCTGGGCGTGAAGATCGTCGAAGGCGACCTCGTGAAGAACACCGTCGACGAGCTCGCCTCCCTCTTCGCCGACTACGACACGGTCATCGGGTGCACGGGCATCACCGCCGGCCTCGAAACCCCCATGAAGGTCGCCCAAGCCGCCCTCCAGGCGAGGGTCCCGCGGTACTTCCCGTGGCAGTTCGGCGTCGACTTCGACGTCATCGGCCGCGGAAGCCCGCAGGACATCTTCGACTCCCAGCTGGACGTCCGCGACCTGCTCCGGTCCCAGGACCAGACCGAGTGGGTCATCATCTCCACCGGCATGTTCATGAACTACCTCTTCGAGCCCGGCTCGGGCATGGTGGACCTGCCCAACGACACCGTCAACGCGCTGGGAAGTCTCGAGACGGCGGTCACCGTGACGACGCCCGAAGACATCGGCGTCCTCACCGCGGACATCCTCTTCGCCGAACCTCGCATCCGCGACGAGATCGTCTACCTCGCCGGTGACACCATCACCTACGGCGAACTGGCCGAGACGCTCGAGACCGTGCTGAAGCGTCCGTTCCGCCGTGAGGTGTGGACGGTTCCATCGCTGCTCGACGAGCTGGCCGCCGACCCGGACAACATGACGCGGAAGTACCGGGCGGTCTTCGCGCAGGGCCGCGGCGTCGCGTGGGCGAAGGACGACACCTACAACGCACGCCACGCGATCCCCGTGACCGACCTCCGCGAGTGGGTCGAGGAGAACCTCGCCGGCTGACGCATCCCGAGCCCCTGCGCGCGCAGCGTCGGCCTGCAGTTCTTCACCGGCGACCTCCAGGGCAGCCATGGCCCGGACGGCATCGTCTTCACCGCGCTCGCCGCAATGTCGGGCAGAGTCGGGAGAGCAGGCGACAACGGAGCCGACGTCGTGGCTGTCGCCCCTGTCGCCCCTGTCGCCCCTGTCGGCCAGCGCTGGGTTATCCAGTGCCAGCACCGCAAACAAGGCCGCTCAGGCGCCGCTGTGGGTGTTCAGGACTTTCACATCCGCATCTGTGGAGCGAATACAACGACGGCACCACCGATCCGGATCCTGCCGATATCCGTCTGACGGATACCGCTCTGACGCTGCCCGAGGCCAGTGCCCCTGTCGCCGTGGCGATGCCTCCAGGAACTCGGTGAAGTTGCAGAAGAACGCGCAACCGGCCAACTTGCCGACGATGTCGTGCAGGTACGGGCCGCGTGGCCGCCGAACCGCGAGGTGAAATTGCTGCTGGTCACCACGAGTTGGTGGAGCCTTGCCGAACGCCATCCCGATGGTCCTGTGGTGGTGATGCTGGACGGCATCCTGGGCCTCTGTGACGTTATCGGGGATCGGTCAGTGCTCACCCATGCAGCCAACCAGCGGACGCACGCATCGGCCGGGCCCCGCCGGAAGCCGAACGCGGCCGAGGCGTCATGGCGTCTCGGTCCGCACGCGCTCGGTGCCGTCCTGTCGCGCGCGGGTCCGGTAGCGCAGCGGTGACTCGCCGACGACGCGTTTGAACGCCGTGCTGAAGGCGCTCTCCGAGCCGTAGCCCAACTCCTCGGCGAGCGCCGCGACGCGGGTGTCACCGTCCCGGAGCGCGCGCTGGGCGAGCAGCATGCGCCACCGTCCCAGGTAGGTCAGCGGTGGCACACCGGCCGCCTCCCGGAACCGCTCGGCGAAGGTCGTCCGGGACATCGCGGCGGCCCGCGCCAACTCCTCCAGTCCCCAGGAGCGTCCGGGGCGGCCGTGCAGCAGGTCGAGGGCGGGGCGCAGACGCTCGTCGACGAGCAGCCGCAGCCAGCCTGAGGGCAGCGCGGCCTGGCCGGCGTAGGACCGCAGCACTTCCAGCAGGAGGAGCTGACCGTACTGGCGGACCGCGAAGGCCGAGCCGGGCCGCTGCGCGGTGGCCTCGTCGAACAGGCGCAGCAGCGCGGCGAGGAGCCGGTCGTCGGCACCGGCCGATTTGATGTGCGCCAGGGGCGGCAGCGACTCGAGGAGGAGCGTGCTTCCGGCCGCGTTCAGACCCACACTGCCGCCGATCACGATGTCGTCGGCGTCGCGGTCCGCAGACGCGAAGCGGTCGGTGGAGAAGTCGGATTCCGGCTCCACCTCCTGGCGGGGTTCCGGGCCGGCTTCGAACGTGGCCCAGGAACGGCCGGTGAGGATCGCCACGTCACCCGCCACGAGGTCGACCGGTTCGTCGATCCCGTCGGTGGCCAGGCGGGCCCGACCACTGACGAGCGCGAAGAACTTGACCGGGTCGGAGAGCGGTGCGCGCAGCCGCCATCCGCCGCGAGCCGCGATGCCGCCCGTGAGGACGCCGCGGACCTCGACCAGATCGAGTGCTTCGGAGAGTCGATCGGTGGCCATACCCGTACTCTCGCTCAAAAAATCGGGATTCTCAAGTATTCATCGTCCGGCTGCCTTTCGGGAGACTGGTGGCAGAAGCTCGCAGACGGACCTAAAGGAGGGAACATGCGTTACCGCGGCCTGGGCAAGACCGGGATCAAGGTGAGCCCTTACGCTCTCGGCGCGATGATGTTCGGAGCCATCGGCAATCCCGACCACGACGACTGCGTCCGCATCATCCACCGGGCGCTGGACTCCGGCATCAACCTCATCGACACAGCCGACGCGTACGGACACGGCGAGTCGGAGGAGATCGTCGGCCGGGCGCTGAAGGGCCGGCGAGAGGACGTCGTGCTCGCGACCAAGGCCAGCAGGCCGATGAGCGACGACCCGAACCACCAGGGGGCGTCCCGGCGCTGGCTCGTGCGCGCATTGGAGGACTCGCTGCGCCGCCTCAAGACCGACTATGTGGACATCTACCAGATTCACCGCCCGGACCCCGACACCGACATCGAGGAGACGCTCGGGGCTCTCACCGACCTGCAGCGAGCCGGCAAGATCCGCACCTTCGGCACCTCGGCCATGCCGGCCTCCGACATCGTCCGCGCCCACTGGGCCGCCGAGCGGCGCGGCCTTTCCCGGCCACGTACCGAGCAGCCGGTGTACTCGATCCTCGACCGGGGCATCGAACGCGAGGTGCTCCCGGTGGCGCAGGAGTTCGGCATGGGCACCCTCGTCTGGTCGCCGCTCGCCGGCGGGCTGCTGACCGGGCGCTACCGCAAGGGCCGGCAGACCGCGACACACCGCTCCTCGAACTACGACTTCGCACACCTCAAGGACGAACGGCGGCTCGACGCCGTCGAACAGCTCATCCCGCTCGCCGAAGAGGCGGGCATGCCGCTGACCCATCTGGCCGTGGGCTTCGCGCTCGCTCACCCCGGCGTGACCTCCGCCCTCCTCGGACCGCGGTCCATGGCACATCTGGACGATCTGCTCGCAGGCACCGAGGTCATGCTCCCGGACGACGTCCTGGACCGGATCGACGCCATCGTGCCGCCCGGCACGGACACCGGCACACTCGACGTCGCCCACCAGCCGCCGGCCGTCCTCCAGCGGGCACTGAGGCGCCGGCCGCCGGTCGAACGCGCGGCGGCGTGACGGCACCGTGCCGTTGGTCTGCGATGTGATCCGACGGAGGCCCCGCATCACGGGACCCGTCTCATGGAAGGGACAGATCTATGTCTGATGCTCCGCTGCCCGAGGCCGCCCTGGCCTTTCTCCGTAAGCCGAACCCGGCCGTCATGGCGACGGTCACGGCGAAAGGCCGCCCCGTATCGGTGGCGACCTGGTACCTCATCGAAGACGACGGACTTCTCATGCTGTGCATGAACGCCGACCGCGCCCGCCTGAAACACCTGCAGAACAACGGCCACGTGTCGCTGACCGTGCTCGGAGCGGACGACTTCGGCACGCATGTATCTGTCCAGGGGCACGTCGTGTCCATCAAGCCTGATGAGGGACTCGCCGACATCGACCGACTCTCAAGGCACTTCCTCGGCAAGGACTACCCTGCCAGAGACAACCCGCTCGTGACGGTCCACGTGGCGATCGATCGATGGTTCGGTTGGTCCGGAGGTCGTCCCGTTCAGTACTGACCTCGATCTTGTATGAGGGTCCGTCAGCTTTCTGGCGGGCCTTTCGTCTCGTTCGAGGTGAGGATTCCTACCGGTGTGCAGGCTGATGGCCCAGCTGCCGCGCTATCCCGCCACGGGTACGTGACGGCGCGCCGCCCCTCCGGTGACGCCAGCCACTCCCACCGGCCCGTCGCGGCCCGCGATATCAGCGGAGCGAGTAACTCCCACTCCTGATCGGTGAGTTCATGGCGACGTATCACCCCACCATGATCCAACACCCGATGATCTTTGAAGACGGACCCTAGTCGTCCGCGATCACGACGAGGTCGAGCGTTCGCGGTCCGTGTACGCCCTCTACCCGGTCCAGTTCGATGTCGCTGGTGGCTGAGGGACCGGAGATCAGGGTCAGCGGCCGGCGCTGGTGGAGCAGGCTCAACGCCTCGGGTACATCAGCGACGATCCGGTTCGCCCGGACCACGCAGACATGTTGATCTGGGAGCAAGGTCAGCACACGGCGTCCCTGTCCCGGTCCGCTGTCGAGGACGACGGTGCCGGTGAGGGCGATCGCTGCGGCGACGGTGGTGAGCACAGCGTCCGCCGCGTCGAGCTGTCGGACCGTGAGCGGCGGAGCGTCCTCCAACCGGGACCAGGGCCCTTCGGGTACGAGGTCGTCGGGGAAACCCGGGGGCAGCACAACTGACCTTGCTCCGGTGCGGGCCAGCGCGCGGCCCACGGCGGCGACGGCGTCGGACGGCGGGACCCGGACGACGGTGGCGCGGTAGTCGGCGGCGCGTTGGACGAACAGCTCGACGACGTCCAGCCCAGCCTGCTGGGAACGCGCATCGTGTGGGGCGGGGTCGCCGTCAGGAACCTCGGCATCCGGCACGTCGACCAGCGCGCTCCGGATGTCGCCCAGTACGGTGTCGCGGCCGCTCATCGGCCCTCCCCTTCCGTCGTCGTACCGCCTGCTTCTCTCGTCCGTCGCCACCAGGCGCGCAGGGACTCGCGCGCCGGCGCGGGGGTGTCACGGGTGCCGGACCAGCGGGCGAACGGGCCGGGCAGCACTCCGATCCGGCCGTCGCGGGCCACCAGCCGGGCACCCAGTGCGGCGAGTCGCTGAACCGCCGCCAGCCGCCTCGGGGAGGACAGCACCGCGCCTGCGGCCTTCATGGCGAGCGTCTCGGGAGTGGGCAGCAGCCGGTCCCCCCGCTTGGCCTCCACGGCCTTCGCCCGCAGATGGACCAGCACCTCCGGAATGTTGATCTTCACGGGGCAGGCGTCGTAGCAGGCGCCGCACAGGGTCGAGGCGAAGGGCAGTGAGGCCGCGTTCTCCACTCCGACGAGCTGCGGGGTCAGTACGGCTCCGATCGGTCCGGGGTACACGGATCCGTAGGCGTGGCCGCCGGTGCGCTCGTACACCGGGCAGACGTTCAGGCAGGCCGAGCAGCGGATGCAGGACAGGGCCTGCCGGCCCACCTCGTCGGCCAGGGTGGCGGTGCGGCCGTTGTCGAGCAGCACCAGGTGGAAGTGCCTGGGGCCGTCGCCTTCGGTGACGCCGGTCCACAGCGAGGTGTACGGGTTCATCCGCTCGCCGGTCGAGGACCGTGGCAGCAGTTGGAGGAAGACGTCCAGGTCGGCGAAGGAGGGCAGGACCTTCTCGATGCCCATGACGGTGATGAGGGTGTCCGGCAGGGTCAGGCACATCCGCCCGTTGCCCTCCGACTCCACGACCATCACCGTGCCAGTGTCGGCGGCCGCGAAGTTGGCGCCGGAGACGGCGACCTTGCACCGCAGGAACTTCTCGCGTAGATGCAGCCGGGCGGCTTCGGCGAGCTCGCGTGGATCGTCGCCGAGGCCTTCGGGGGCTGGTCTGCCCCAGTTCTTCATCTCCCGAAGGAAGATCTCCCGGATCTCGGAGCGGCCCCGGTGGATGGCCGGTACGAGGATGTGTGAAGGCCGGTCCCCACCCAACTGCACGATGAGCTCGGCGAGATCGGTCTCGTAGGCGCGGACGCCCGCGTCCGCGAGCGCCTCGTTGAGGCCGATCTCCTGGGTCGCCATCGACTTGACCTTGACGACCTCGCTCTCGCCGGTCGCCTGAACCAGCCGTGTCACGATGGCGTTCGCCTCGGCCGCATTCGACGCCCAGTGGACCGTGCCGCCGGCGGCGGCCACCGCCTCCTCCAGCCGCAGCAGATGCTGATCGAGGTGGCGTAGGGTGCGGCGCTTGACGACCGCCGCCCGCTCGCGCAGGTCCTCCCAGTCATCGAGCTCGGCGGTGACCGCCAGCCGCTTGTCGCGGATGGTTGTGGTGGCACGGCGCAGGTTCGCGCGCAGCCGGGTGTCGGCGAGCGCGGCGCGCGCGGCCTCGGGGAAGGCCGGTGTGCCCAGCCATACGACGTTGTCGGCGCCGTTCATGCTGCATCCCCTTCCGTGGAGGCCAGGATTTCGGCCAGGTGCAGGGTCCCGATGCCCGTACGCAGCCGGGACAGGCCGCCGCCGATGTGGGTGAGGCAGGAGTTGTCGCCCGCGCACAGGTACTCCGCGCCGGTGTCCAGGACATGGCGCATCTTGTCGACCAGCATCGCGTTGGACACATCCGCGTTCTTCAGCGCGAAGGTGCCCCCGAAGCCGCAGCAGGACTCGGCGGCGGGCAGCTCGACGAGGTCGATGCCCTTCACCGCGCGCAGCAGCCTGAGCGGCCGGTCTCCGACCCGCAGCATGCGCAGCGAGTGGCAGGTCGGGTGGTAGGTGACCCGGTGCGGGAAGTAGGCGCCCACGTCGGTGACGTCGAGGACGTCGACGAGAAGTTCCGACAGCTCGTACACCGTTGGCACCACCCGTTCGACCGCCTCAGTGAGCACGGGATCTCCCAACTGGGCGGCCACTACGCGGTGGTGGTCGCGCACCATGCCCGCGCACGAGCCGGAAGGGGTGACCACGGCGTCGTAGCCCGCGAAGACCTCTGCGAAGCGGCGCACCATGGGCAGCGTTTCGGGGCGGTAGCCGGTGTTGAAGTGCATCTGGCCGCAGCAGGTCTGGGCCTGCGGGAACTCCACGGTGTGGCCGAGCCGTTCCAGCAGTTCGGTCACCGCGCGACCGGTGCGGGGGAACATCATGTCGTTGAAGCAGGTGATGAAGAGAGCTATGCGCATGGTGTTTCCTGAACGGCCGGGGAACCGATGACGGTCAGGCCGTAGGTCCGCAGTGCGGTTCCGGTGAAGACCTCCCGGCGTTCGGTGAGATGGAGTTCAGCCGTCAACTCCTTTGCTGCGTCGATTACGTCGGTGTAGGTGGCGGCCAGTCGACAGACGGGCCAGTCGGAGCCGAACATCAGCCGCCGCGGACCGAAGGCATCCAGCACGGTGCCCGCGTACGGCCGGAGGTCCTCGACGCTCCACCGGTCCCAGTCGGCCTCGGTCACCATGCCGGAGAGCTTGCAGACGGTGTTGGGCAGTGCGGCCAGCAGGCGCACCGTGTCCGCCCACGGCCGCAGCGCGCCCGAGGCGATGGGGGGCTTGCCCGCGTGATCGAGTACGAACGTGAGGTCGGGAAGCAGGCGGGCGGTCTCATACGCGGCCGCGAGCTGGTGGGGCCTGATGACCAGGTCGTACACGAGTCCCGCCTCGGCCACCGCGGCGAGCCCCCGCAGCACGTCCGGTCGCATCAGCCAGAGAGGGTCGGATTCGCCTTGTACCTGGTGGCGGATACCCACCAGGTAAGCACCTCCCGGCTTCTCTCGCAGCGCCGCGAGCGCACGGGCGACATCTGGGGACGTCAGGTCGGTCCAGCCCACGACGCCGGCCACCAGGTCGCTGCCCTGGGCCAGCGCCAGCAACTCGGGTGTCTCCTGAGGCCCGTCGATCGTCTGGACCAGGACGCTCGCCGTGACGCCGGCGGCCCGGGCCGCGGAATCCAGATCGGCGAGCAGGAAGTCGCGGCGCAGCAGGGCGAGTTCCTGTCCGGTGATCCAGTCCTGGTCGCGGACGGAGAGGTCCCACACGTGGTGGTGTGCGTCGATGATGCCCTCAGCGGTGATCATCTCCATGGCGGTCACCCTCCCGACTCCGGTGCGGCGGCGGGGACGGGGACGTCCGCGGGCAGCAACTCCTCGGCACGTAGTTCGTCCCAGAGCGCGGTCGGTACCGTTCGCCGCATCTGGTCCACCGTGTCCTGGACCTCCGTGGCGGAGCGTGCGCCGGACAGCACGCTCGCGACCGCCGGATGGCCGAGCGGGAAGTGCAGAGCGGCTGCGCGCAGCGGTACGCCGTGGCGGTCGGCGACCGCTTGCATGCGCAGCGCCCGGTCCAGTACATACGGCGGGGTGGGCGCGTAGTCGTACATGGCCCCGGGTCTGGGGTCGGTGAGCAGACCCGAGTTGAACACCCCGCCGACGATGACACTACGGCCACGGGCGGCGGCCTCCGGCAGTACCTCCGCCAGTCCCTCCTGCTCCAGGAGGGTGTAGCGGCCAGCGAGCAGTACGACGTCGATGTCGGTCTCGCGCAGGAAGCGGGTGGGGAGCGCGCACTGGTTCATTCCGATGCCGATCGCCTTGACGACTCCTTCGCCGCGGAGCCGTTCCAGCGCCGGGTACGCCTCGGTGAGGGCCTGCTCGGCGTGGTGGTCCGGGTCGTGCAGCAGAGCGATGTCCACACGGTCGAGGCCGAGGCGGTCCAGACTCGCTTCCAGGGAACGCAGGACTCCGTCAGAGCTGAAGTCCCATACGCGGCGGTGCGTGTCGGGTACGGCGAAACCGTGGGCGAGATCGTCCCCGCCGCCACCCTCCGGGTGCGGTTCGAGCAGCCGCCCGACCTTGGTGGAGAGGGTGTAGGCGTCGCGGTCCCGGCCGCGCAGTGCGGCACCCAGGCGGCGCTCGGACAACCCGAGTCCGTAGTGAGGGGCGGTGTCGAAGGTGCGTACGCCCGCGTCCCAGGCAGCCTGCACCGCGGCGGACGCGGCCTCGTCGGAGACCGGGCGGAAGAGGTTGCCGATGCCGGCGGCCCCGAACGACAGCTCGGTGACCCTGACATCGGTGGTGCCGAGCGTGGTCGTTCTCATCTAACAGCCCCCGGGCGCAGCCGGAGCCCTTGCACGCCACCGTCGACGGCGAGGGCGATGCCGGTGACGGACGCCGCGGCGGGGCTCGCCAGGTAGACCACGGCCGCTGCCACCTCGTCCGCGGTGACCAGTCGGCCCAGGGGCTGGCGTGCGTCGAGGGCGGCGCGTTCCACTTCCGGGTCGTCGGCTGCGTCCAGGAGCCGGGTCACCCAGGGTGTGTCGGCGGTGCCGGGGTTGACGCAGTTGACGCGGATGGCCTCACGAACATGGTCCGCGGCCATCGCGAGGGTCAACGACTGCACCGCCCCCTTGCTCGCGGAGTACAGGGCGCGCTGGGGAAGGCCCGCGGTGGCCGCGATGGAGCACGTGTTGACGATCGCGGCGTGCGACGAGCGCCGCAGATACGGGAGGGCGGCCCGGGTGGTGCGCACCGTCCCCAGCACGTTGACGTCGAGGACGCGGTGCCACTCCTCGTCGGGGTTGTCCTCGACGGTACCGATGGCGCCGATGCCCGCGTTGTTGACGAGGATGTCCAGGCCACCGAGCCGTTCGGCGGCCTCCGCCACGGCCGAGCGTACCGAGGCGTCGTCGCCGAGGTCGGCCTTGATGGCGATCAGCGGCTCGGGGGCGACGGAGGAGTCGAGGTCGAGGACGGCCACCGTGGCGCCGTGCTCGGCGAGCATCCGGGACGTGGCCAGCCCGATGCCGGACGCGCCGCCGGTGACGACTGCCTTCAGGCCTGACAGGCCGCTCAAGTTCCTCAAGCTGCTCACAGGGGTGCCTTTCACGCTTGGCCGAAGGTCTGGCGCTGGGCGCCGAGGCAGTCGACGGAGAGCTCGACGCTGTCGCCGGGGCGGAGATAAGGGGTGCCGGGAAGACCCAGAGCCACACCCGCCGGAGTACCGGTGTTGATCACGTCCCCCGGCTCCAGGACCATGTACTGGCTCAGGTACGACACGATGTGACCAACCGGGAAGATCATGTCGCTGGTGTGCCCCTCCTGTCGCTTCACGCCGTTGACGCTCAGGTGCAGGCCGAGGTCCTGCGGATCGCCCACTTCGTCGGCGGTCACCAGCCACGGTCCGAGCGGGTTGAAGGTCTCGCAGGACTTGCCCAGGTCCCACTGCGAGGAGTACTCCAGCTGGAACTCCCGCTCCGAGACGTCATGGCTGATCGCGTACCCCGCGATCACGTCCCATGCGGCCTCGGGTCCGTCGAGGTAGCGGGCTCTTTGTCCGATGACGACCGCCAGTTCGACCTCCCAGTCGGTCTTCACGGAGCCGCGGGGGATCAGCACTTCGTCGTACGGGCCGATCACCGTGCCGGGATCCTTCATGAAAACCACGGGCCGCGGGGGGATCGCCGCGCCGGTCTCGGCGGCGTGGTCGCGGTAGTTCAGGCCGACGCAGACGATCTTGCCGGGGCGGGCGAGAGGGGTGCCGATGCGTAGACCGTCCGGGTCCAGTTCGGGCAGTTCTCCCGCTTTGACGGCCGCGCGGGCCCGGTCGACTCCACCGGAAGCGAGGAAGGCGCCGTCGATGTCGGAGGTCACCTGGGACAGGTCGAGCAGCCGACCATCCTCGGCGCGGACTGCGGGACGCTCCTCGCCGGGGGCGCCGACTCGTAGAAGTTTCACCGGGCGTCTCCTTGCGATGGGTGCAGATGCCGGATTTCGGTCAGGTCGGACCAGTTGCCAGCGGTGCCGGTATCGGCCCAGGCCTCCTGGCGCGGATCGCTGAGTCTCCAGCGGTCATGGGTGGTCGCGGCGGTGTGGATCGCGGCCATGTCAGCCGTGAAGTCGTCGCCGTGGTGGTCGAAGCAGGCGGACGGCGTGTCCTCACGCAGGAGGATGCTGCAGTCGCGGACGTTCGCGGCCCGTAGCGCTGCATCGACGTGCGGCCGGACAGCGGAGTGCGGTCGCGGATACAGCCCGCGGTCTTCGGGTCTCAGACGGATCGTCTGGGCAACCCGTGTCATCTGTTCCTCACTCCTTGGTGGCGCCGGCGAGCATGCCGGCCACGAGGGCGCGCTGGGAGAAGAGGAAGACGATCAGTACGGGAACGATGGTGACCAGGGTGGCCAGGGCCAGTTCGGGCCGCATGATCTGGTTGCCGGTGCCGCTGGAGGTGTTGAACAGCGGTGAGGCGGCGAGCAGGTTGTTCAGCCCCACCTGCGCCGGATACTGCGAGCTGTCGGGCAGCATCACGAACGGCAGGAAGAAGTTGTTCCAGTTGCCGACGAAGTTGAAGAACCCGACCAGGGCGATCACCGGCTTGGCCAGCGGCATCGCGACGAGACGGAAGACCTGCCACTCCGAGCAGCCGTCGATCCGTGCGGCGGACAGCAGGTCGGCGGGGACGTTGGAGGAGAAGTAGATGTAGGTGAGGTAGACCCCGAACGGGAAGAAGGAGAAGGGCAGGATCACCGACCAGATCGTGCCGTCCAGGTGCACGGCGTTCATCCCCAGGTACAGGGGAAGCACCATCGCGGCCGTCGGCATGAGCATCACGAGCATGGTGACGGTCAACAGCATCCGGCGCCCGATGAACTGGGTGAGAGCCAGCGCGTATCCGGCGGGGATCGATGTCACCAGCGTGATGACCAGTGCACCGAACGTGTAGAGGGCCGAGTTCTTCAGCCAGGTGAGGATGGCGCCTTCCTGGAAGGCGTAGAGATGGTGCCAGGCGTCGGCGATCGAGGTGAAAGACCCGAAGGAGAACGGGTTGTCCCGCACGATCTGGCCGTCGGTCTTGGTCGTGGCCAGCAGGAGCCACACCACCGGCACGCAGAAGAACAGCACGGCCAGGGTCATGACGATGAGCCAGGCCACCCGGGCGGCCAGTGAGCGTGGGCGGCGCGTCCGGTGCATGGGCTTCCTCGGGCTGGTGCGGGCGCCGTCGGTACGGGGCGGCTGGGTTCGGCGGGCTGTGGTCGTGGAAGCCGTGGTCATCGTTCGTCCCTGTCGAACAGGCCGGTACGGAAGACGACGAGCACCGCGCAGGCCAGGCCCAGGATGAGCAGGTCGACGGAGAGCGCCGCCGCGCCGTTGAAGTCGCCCGACTGGAAGGCGTACTGGTAGGACAGCTGGTTCGGTGACCAGCTGTCGGGGATCATGCCCCAGCTGGCGAGGGAGACCAGTTGTGGCTCGACGAAGAGCTGGGTGCCGGCCGCGAAGGCCAGGATCAGCATGTACGCGATCCACTTGGTGATCATGGGGATCTGGATGCGCAGGGCGATCTGGAGCGTGCTGGCGCCGTCGATGCGGGCGGCCTCCAGGATCTCGTCCGGGATGCTGTTGAGCGCGCCGTACATGACCACGATCCAGCCGCCGGCCCCGGTCCAGAAGGCGATGACGGTGAACAGCACCGGCAGGTGGCCGGGGGCGTTGACCTGGGCGAGGGTGTTCCATCCGAAGGCCTTGAGCAGCCAGCCGACGGGACTGGCGGCCGGGTCGAGGAGGATCAGGAAGAGCAGGACGCTCGCCACCCCGGCGAGGGCGCCCGGCAGGTAGAACAGGAACCTCAGGGTGGTGGAGGCCCTGCGCATGCGGCCGTGCAGCATCAGGGAGAGCAGCACCACCAGGATCATCAGGCTGGCCAGCCAGAACACGAGGTACAGGCCGATGTGGAGGAAGGCCGGCCCGAAGCGGTAGTCGGTGAACGTCCGGGTGAAGTTGCCGATACCGACGAGTTGGTGGCGGGAGTTGGACAGCGCCAGCCACACCGCGTAACCGGTGGGCAGGATGCCGAAGGCGAGCAGGAGGAGGAAGTAGCCGGAGACGAAGACGTAACCGGCGCGTCCGACCGGGTTGCGGGCCGAGCGGCCGCCGCGGCGGCCGCTCCGCTCCGTTGCGAGGTGGGTGGTCATCGGTCCGCTTCGCTAGTTGACGGTGTATCCGAGGGACTTGGCCTTGTCGGTGATGGCCGTCTGCCAGGTGCCCAGGGTGTCGGTGAGGGTCTTGCCCGAGTTCAGGGCCGGGACCACGGTGGAGGAGTAGATCGCTTCCTGGCTGTACTGGGTTGCGGACCAGCCGGGCCAGATGAGTTCCGCCGCCTCCTGGAAGACCGGGCTGACGTCCTGGGCGAAGTAGCCGGTCTTCTTCTGGCCGGCGAGCCAGGCGACGGCTGCCTGCTTGTACGCGGGGTAGGTGCCCGCGGTGGCCTGGTAGTCGTCGGAGGTTGTCATCCAGGTGACCAGGTCGGCGGACGCCTTGAGGTTCTTGCTGTGGGAGGAGACGAACCACAGGCCGCCGCCGACGTTGCCGGTGTAGTTCTTGGTGTCGCCCTCGAACTTCAGCGGCGCGGCGGCGGCGATCTGCCCCTTGGGGATCTTGAAGGTGGAGTTGAAGAGCACCTGCCCGTACCAGGAGGGGCCGGGGAGCAGAAGGACCTTGCTCGCCTCCTTCTTGATGAAGCCGGCGCTGAAGACGGTGTCCTTGGACACCGAGCCCTTGGCGATCAGCCCGTCGAGCAGCTTCGCCATCCGGGTGCACTTGGCGTCCTGCAGGTCGACCTTGACCTTGTTGGCGTTGGTCACGGTGCTGGCGGGGCACTGGCTGGCCCAGAAGTACACCTCGGGGCTCCAGGCGTCCCCGGCGGTTCCGACCAGGTAACCGGGGTGCTCCTTGGCGACCTTCTTGCCGAGGGCCTCGTACTCCTCCCAGGTGGTCGGGACGGAGTAGCCGAACTTGTCCAGGAGCTTCTTGTTGTACCAGAGCACGTTCTGGGCGAGGTCGTTGCGCAGACAGTAGGTGGCGCCGTTGGCCTTGCAGGGGTTCAGCGCGCCGTCCGCGAAACCGTCCAGGGTGGACTGCGGGATCAGGCCCTTGTCGACGGGTGCGGCGAAGGGGGTCTTGCCCTGGGTGGTCCAGCTGCCGTCGTTGACGTTGGCGCTGAAGGCGACGTCCGGCCAGCCGCTGCCGCTGCGGTCGAACAGCCGGACCTTGGTCTGCAGGTCGTTGGCGCCGTTGGCGTCCCCGCTGTACGTGACGATCTTGATCTTCACGTCCGGGTGGGCCTTCTGATAGGCCTGCACGCCGGGGACTCGGGCGGCGTCCGCCCAGACCGTGATCGGGCTGCCCGCCTCCTGCTTCACCGGCTTGAAGGCCGCAGGGGAGGAGGACGCCCCGGCGGATGTGGGGTCCGCGCTGCCGCAGGCGGCGAGCGCGAGAAGGGAGACGGCGCCCAGGGCCGCTCCGGCAACGCGTCTGACCTGACGGCGGGAGGTGACGGGAACGTCGCTGTTCATGACTGACCTCATGTCTGGGTTCTGCGGAGATCCGCGGGATGTCGGCGCAAGCACCGGAGAGGGGAGGTGTGGAGGGATCAGGTACCGAAGGCGTGGAGGGTCGGGTACGGCGCGATCGTGGGAGAGGGGCGGGCTGATCAGGCCTTCGGCGGCGCGAAAGTTTCCTTGTCGACAAACCGCTGGAGGACGGGAGGGTAGTCCAGGCCGGCGGGCAGCGCCACGCCGGGCCCGGTGGGGGCGTGGACGAGTCCTTGGGCGTCGATGCCGCTCTCGCGGCTGATGGGATTGCCCATGACCAGGGACTCGTAGTAGGTGGTGTTCGAGATGGCCATGCACAGGTGCCGGTTGGGGATCTCCGGCCCGTGCACCTCGGCGCGCAGCCGGTAGGCGTCGGCGAGGTGGGCGGTGCGCATGGCGCCGGTGAAGCCGCCACGCAGTTGGGTGGAGGCTCGGACGCCGAAGGTGGCGGCGCCGGCCTGGATGAAGTCGGCCGAGTTCATGTGAGCCCCGTCGGAGGTCTCGGCCACCAGCAGGGGCACCGCAACCGCGTCGGCGAGGCGCTTGTACGCGGTGATGCTGAACTCCCGGATCGGCTCCTCGTACCAGAGGTAATCCGCGTCGGACAAGGCGTGCCCGAGGTAGATCGCGTCGGGGAGGTCGAATCCTGCGGACCCGTCGAACATCAGGGGAATCGCGTCCCCTACGTGTTCCCGTAGGGCCACCGACAGCCGGGCGTCGCGGCGTGCGTCGCCCCAGGCGTGGAGCTTGATGGCGGGGTATCCGAGCTCCAGGGCCTGGTCAGCGATGTCCAGGTACTCCTCCACCGAGGAGTAGGTGACGGTCGAGGCGTAGGCGGGGATCGAGGTGCGGAAACCGCCCAGCACCTGCCAGGTGGGCCGGTCCGCGAGCCTGCCGGCCAGGTCCCACAGTGCGGTGTCGACGAGGCCGAGCAGATAGAGGGGCAGCTCCTCGGTGCGGTCCAGCTCCCACATGCGGTGCCACAGCCATTCCCGCTGCAGCGGGTCCTGGCCCACGAGCTCCTTGCGCAGGAAGCGGTCCAGCAGGTCCGCCAGGATGACGGCGCTGCCCCGACGGGGGGCCATGGCGATGCCCTCGACTCCTTCGTCGGTGCAGATGCGCAGCACGGCCGCCTCGCCGTCCGGCGGGCTGCCCTGCAACCCGTCACGCCAGACGAACGGCGGACTGGCGCCCGGAACCCGGACCGGATAGCTCTCCACATCGGCAATGCGCACGGTCGTTACCCCTTGCAGTGGCAGCTAACTGCTGCGAAATTTTCGTGTAACGTAAGTCGTCATACGAATGCTGTCAAGGTGTTCGGAGCAGTAGACTCTGCGATCGTCCACACCGGCGAGGGGGCCCCATGGCGAAGAGCGGTCGAAACGGCGTCGAGGATCCGGCGGCCCTGAAGCCCTGGCCCAAGCGACCTGCGCGGCTGGCCCACGCGGTGGTGGAGTCCCTTACCGACAGCATCGTCTCGGGTGCCATCCCGTCGGGCTCCACCTTGCCGGTCGAACCCGAACTGTGCGAGACGTTCGGCGTCAGCCGCATCACGATCCGTGAGGCGGTCAAGTCGCTGGAGGCCAAGGGGTTGGTTCGGGCCCGGCAGGGTTCCGGCACCACGGTCACCCAGTCCGAGGAGTGGAATCTCCTGGATCCCGTCGTGCTGGCGGCCACCGTCCAGCACGACGACGAACTCGTCGTGCTGGACCACCTTGTCGGCGTGCGTTCGGTCCTTGAGGCGCAGATGGCGGCCCAGGCCGCCGAACTCGCCACGGATGACGATCTCCGGGAGGTGGAAGGGCTGCTCGACCGCCTCGAAGACGAAATCGCCACTCCCGCCCGGTTCGTCGAGAGCGATGTGCTCTTCCATGACCGGATCATGCAGGCGTCCCGGAACAGGCTGGGCCGTTCCATCATCCGGACCGTGCACACCCAGGCCCGCAGTACGTTCCTGTACACCGGCACTCCCGACGGCCGCGCGTGCGAACAGGCGAACGCCGAGCACAGCCGGATCGTCGAGCGGCTCCTGGCCCGCGACCCCGTGGGTGCAGCGCAGGCCATGACGGCCCACATCGAAGCGGCCTGGAGCCGCCGCCGTGTCCCGCACTCCGGTGGCACCGGCTGAACGCACCCCGCACCTTTGCGTGCGCCGGAACCCGCCCCCGAGCCGTCAGGCCGGGGGCGGGTTTCTTTTGTGCTGCAGATCTATTTCTGCGGCACATATTGACAGCATACGTATGACGACTAACGTTACGTCGCCGTATCACCTCCGCAATCACCGCAGGGCTGTGTCCTCCTGAGGGGGATGACGCAGCCCTGCGCGTGCCCTCTTGCACCATCGGAAGGTCTCAGATGCGCCCAACCCGCTCCCGTCGCACACTGAGTGACCGGCTCAGACCATGTCTGGCCGCACTCGCGCTCCTCACCGCCTCTGCCGGGGCCGTCGTCGCGCAGGCGGTGCCCGCGTCCGCCGCCACCGCCGCGACGCTCCATGTGTCCCCCAACGGCACCGGCACCGCCTGCTCGACCAGCCAGCCGTGCTCCGTCACCCAGGCCCAGACCAACGTCCGGGCCATGAACAACTCCATGACGGGCGACATCGTCGTGGAGGTCGCTGACGGCACGTACCGGCTGACGGCCCCCCTCACCTTCACCTCGGCGGACTCCGGCACCGGCGGTTACTCGGTGATCTGGAAGGCCGCGCTGGGCGCCCGTCCGGTCATCACCGGCGCGCAGCGGGCCACGGGCTGGACGCTGCACGACTCGGCGAAGAACATCTGGCAGGCCGACGTCGGCACCGGGTTCGACACCCGGCAGCTGTACGTCGACGGCGTCCTGGCGACCAGGGCCCGCTCCTCGATCAGCCGCGCCGACCTGACCGCGACCACCAGCGGCTACACCTTCACCAACACCGCGCTGAACTACCTCAACAGCCTTGCGAATCCCGGTCGTACGGAGATCCACGGCATCGGATCCTTCACCGACCGCTATTCCCCGGTGTCCGGCATCAGCAACGGCACCATCACCATGGATCAGCCGGCCTGGGACGACAACACCTTCGGCTACGACACCCTGACCAAGCCCTTCCGGTCGGCATCGCTCTACATCGAGAACGCCTACGAACTCCTCGACACGGCCGGCGAGTGGTACCTCGACACGAGCTCCGGAACCCTGTACTACAAGCCGCTCGCGGGACAGAACATGAGCACCGCGGACGTCGAGGTGCCGAAGCTGCAGTCGCTCATCGACGTCGGGGGAAGCTATGCCTCTCCCGCCACCCACATCACGTTCTCGGGGCTCCAGTTCTCGGGCACCAGCTGGCTGGGCCCCAGCAGTGACGGCTACGCCAGCCAGCAGACCGGGGCGTACCTCAAAGGTACGTGGGACCGTCCGTCGGACGCGCTGACCTCCTGCCAGGGCGGCTGTCCGCTCTTCGAGGCGACCCGCCCCCACTGGGACCAGATGCCGGCCGCCGTCCAGGTCTCGGCCGCCGACCACATCACCCTCACCGGCAACCGGTTCACCCAGCTCGGGCAGGTGGGCCTCGGCATCGGCCAGGACGCCAACGCCCACGCCAGCGGGGTCGGCCTCGGTGCCGACACCGTCACCGCCACCGGCAACGTCTTCACGCAGGACGCCGGCGGAGGCATCGTCGTCGGCGGGCTCCAGGCGGACGCGCATCACCCCAGTGACAGCCGGATGACCAACAAGAACATCACCCTGAGCAACAACGTCATTCACGACGTGGCGCTCGACTACCGGGACATGTCGGCCATCCTGGCCACCTACGTCAACGGCGCGACCATCTCGCACAACGAGGTGTACAACCTGCCCTACTCGGGGCTGACCATCGGTTACGGCTGGGGAACCAACGACCCGGGCGGCAGCCAGGACTACGTGAACCGCGGTCTGTACGACTACCAGCCCGTCTACACGACCCCCACCACCGCCGCGAACAACCACATCACCGACAACTACCTCCATGACGTCATGCAGCAGATGAACGACGGCGGCTGCATGTACACCCTCTCGGCGTCACCCGGCAGCACCTTCGAACGCAACTACTGCCACACCAACAACAACTACTACGGCTTCTACCACGACGAGGGATCCAGGAACTTCACGGACACCAACAACGTCTTCCGCAACGTGGGCCGGTGGTCCCAGCAGAACGGCTCCTCAACCAACAACACCGGTGCCCTCACCTTCAAGGACAACTGGTCGACCACGTCCTCGACCAACGTCTTCAACGGACAACGCGGTAACGTGATGAGCGGCACGGTGGTCGTCTCCGACGGCAACTGGCCTTCCGCCGCCCGCACGGTCATGGACAACGCGGGCATCCAGCCCCAGTACCGGCCCCTGACCACGGACCCTGTCACGGCCCCCTACAGCGGCTATTCCTCCACTCCCGCCCTGACCGGCCAGAGCGGCGGTCGCTTCACCGTCACCGACGCGGGAGCCGACATCTGGGGTGCCGGCGGCCAGCACGACGACGCCTACGGCACCGCCTACCTGGCGAACTCCGCTGTAGCCGGCACCTCGGTGACCGCGCGGGTCGACAACGTCGACAACACCAACGGCTGGGCCAAGGCGGGCGTCGTCCTGCGCAACAGCCTCACCGGCAGCGGCTCCTCCCCGGGATACGCGGTCGCCACGGCGACCCCGGGCCACGGTGTGTGCTTCCAGTGGGACTCCACCGCGGACGGCTACCTGGACCAGATGTCGTGCACGTCCTCGACGGTCAAGGCGCCGGTGTGGGTGCGGCTCACCCGCACGGCCACCCAGGTGTCCGCCTTCTATTCCACCGACGGATCCAGCTTCACACAGGTCGGATCGGCGGTCACCCTGCCCGCCATGGCCGCCACTCAGGACGCCGGTGTCATCCACAGCGCCCACAGCACCACCGTCGGCAGTGCGACCTTCAGCAACCTGCGGATTGTCACCTCTCCGTTCAAGGCCTACGGCTCCATCCCGGCCGCGGTGGGCCAGAGCCAGGGAGTGACCTCCCTGACCAACGCGGGTATCGACACCTGGGCCTCGAGCACGCAACACGACGACGACTACTCCGCGGCCTACCAGTCCGGCGTGGCGGGAACGTCGTCGACCGTCACCGTCCATGTCGACAGCCAGGACAACACCAATATCTGGGGCAAGGCCGGCCTGATGCTGCGCAACGACATCACCGGCACCGGCTCCTCCACGGGATACCTCGTCCTCGCCGCCACGCCGAGCAAGGGCGTCACCATGTCGTGGGACTCCAACAGTGACGGCTACCTCGACGCCGCCACCACGAAGACCGGCACCGGCACCGTCGCCCCGGTCTGGCTCCGCCTGGTCAGGAGCGGCGACTCGGTCACCGGCTCCTACTCCGCCAACGGGACCAGCTGGACCACGGTGGGTACGGCGACGCTGACCGGTGCCAACAGCACCGAGGACGCGGGCGTGTTCTTCAACGCTCACACCGGAGCACCCGGCACCGCGAAGTTCAGCCAGTTCTCCGTGAGCTGACGAAGCAGTTCCGGTAACGGTCTCCGGGTTGTGGTGGGGGTTTCCGCACCACAACCCGGAGACCCGTCATGCCCGCGCCGAACTCCGCGCAGCAACGAAACCTCAACGCCCGCGGCAACGGAGGCAGAGGGCCGCCGACCACATCGATGCCGACGTGCTCGCGTTGGGGCAGCTGCCGACGCTGGAGCTGTGCCACCGCCACGCGCGAGGGCCGAGGACCGTATCCACGCTGCCCAAGCCACCGGCCTGCGCCGCATCCGCCACTTTGCCAGGCACTGGCCATGGGCAGGCCTGATCACCAAGGCTCTGCAACAGCTCGGCAGCACTGCCAAGTCCCGGCTGAACGGCCACATCCTGGTGAGCAGCTCCACGGCCTTAAGCAGTGGAAACCTGTGCCCATCCGACGCGACAGACGCGCCACCAGCCTGCCCCGTGCAGAAATGTCCGCCCCGAACAACCCGAAAGGCCGTCAGCAAGTTGATGGCCCTCACACGAGATCGAGGCTAGCGCGACTCATGCCATTGCTTCGCGCCGCGGGAAACCTTGCGTGAGTACTGAAGGGGACGACCTCGCGGAGCTCCACTACTGCGCCCAGGCGAGTGCGTTGGCTGCGGCCGAGGAGATAGGCGAAGACCAAGATGGCGATGGTCCCAGCGGCGATCGCTGGGATCATCGGCACAAGGATGTCGATCGGTGAGACCTTCAGGGCCGCTGCCGCACGAGCGGTGGAGCCGCCCAACAGCACGGTGTTGAGTACGCCGTTGGCGGTGGCGGTCACACAGGTCAGGACGACGGGGCTCATGTCGAGACGGAGGTAGACCGGCAGGAGGGCGGAGGTGACAATGATGAGCGTTGTCGAGCCGTCGCCGTCGGCCCACCATCCGCAGGATGGCTCTGACGAGCGAGTCGAGGCGACCGACGTCGATCATGATGCCGAAGAACGTGATGGCGGAGAATAGCAGGGCTGCGGTGGGCGCGACGTCCTCGATCGACTCAGGCGGTGACCCAGTAGGTGCGCGTGTTGGTGAACTCGCGGATGCCGGCGGCAGCCAGTTCGCGGCCGTAGCCGCTGCGTTTGGTACCGCCGAAGGGCAGGCGCGGGTCTGAGGCGACGATCGCGTTGACGAAGGCCGCCCCGCTGGTGATCCTGTGGGCGAGGGCGACGCCCCGGCCGGGGTTGGATGTCCAGATACTCAGGCCGAGTCCGTACGCAGTGGCGTTCGCGAGACGTACGGCGTCCTCGTCGTCCCGGGCGACGGTGATCGCGGCGAGCGGGCCGAAGGTCTCCTCGTCGAAGGCGGCTATGCCCGGGCCGGTGTCCGCCAGGACGGTGGGCTGGTAGAAGTAGCCGTCTCGGGGGAGCGGTTTGCCTCCGGTCAGCAGGCGGGCGCCGGCGGCGACGGACTTCTCGACCTGCCGCTGGATCGCCGCCCGCAGGTCATTGCGGGCGAGCGGGCCGACCTGGGTGTCCCGTTCGCGCGGGTCGCCGACCCGCAGGGCTTCGACGCCCGCCACGAACGCGGCGGTGAAGGCGTCCACAACGGAGGCGGCGATGATGAACCGCTTCGCGCACACGCAACTCTGACCAGAGTTGGTGAAACGCGCCTTCACCGCGGCCGCTGCGGCCGCTTCGACGTCGGCGTCGTCCAGGACCACGAAGGCATCCGAACCGCCCAGTTCCAGTACGGACTTCTTCGCCGCGCGCCCTGCCGCCGAGCCGACGGCCGCGCCTGCCCGGTTGCTCCCGGTCAGGGTGACGGCGGCGACGCGGTCGTCCTCGATGAGCCGGGAGGTGACCTCCGGCACGGCGCCGTCGGCGATCACCAGTGTGGTCACCAGATGCTCGGGGAAACCGGCCTCGACGAAAAGAGGTCCTGCAGGGCGAGCGCGCTGCCGGTGACGTTGGAGGCGTGCTTGAGCAGGATTCCGTTGCCCGCGACCAGGGACGGGACGGCGAAGCGCATGACCTGCCAGATGGGGAAGTTCCACGGCATGACGGCCAGGACCAGACCGATCGGCTCGTGGGCGACCCAGGCTTCGGCTCCGTCGATGTCCACGCGTTCGTCGGCGAGGATTCCCGGGCCGTGCTCGGCGTAGTACTCGGCGGTCAGTGCGGACTTGCTCACTTCGCCCTCTGCCTCGCCGACCGGCTTGCCCGTCTCGGTGACGGCCAGATGGGCCAGGGCTTCCTTGTGTTCAGCAAGGACGTGGGCCAAGTGACCGACGCGGGTGGCCCGTTCGGAAGCGGGGACGCGGGCCCAGGCGCGGGCGGCGGCATGAGCACGCTCCACAGCCGCCTCGATCCGTACGGTGTCCCAGGCTTCGTACTCGGCGAGCGGTTGTCCTGTAGCGGGGTTGGTGGTGCGGATGGCGGCGCTCATGAGGTGGGGGATCCTCCCTTGTCGTGCTGGGAGAGGTGCTCGAAGGTCTCGCCGGTGGCGGTGATGGTGCGGGTGACGTCCCGGCCGCCGTAGACCCAGTAGATCCGCATGACGCCCTCGCCGCGGTTGAAGAACCGGTGCGGGATCCCGGCGGGCACCCAGGTCGCCTGGCCGGCCTCCAGGTCGAAGAACTCTCCGTCGATTTCCGCGGTCGCCTCACCTTCGAGGATCAGGACCGACTCCTCGACGTTGTGGCTGTGCAGGGGCAGACCGGTGCCGGGTTGGAACACGGTCTGGCCGGTGGTGATGACGGCTTTCTGTGAGTTCCACTTGCCGACGTAGGGGACGGTGGCCACTCCGCCACCACGGTCGAAGCGTTCGACCTCGTCGGGATGGATGAGCAGGTTCGGCGGGGTGGGCTTGGCGCACATGCGGCGGCTCCGATTGAGAGGTCAGGAGTGGTGGAACAGGCGGCGGGAGAGCGTGTTGACCTGGCTGCCGGGGACGATGTACTTCGCCGCGGCCTCCCGCCAAACCTGGAAGTGGGGTGCGGCTCGGTGTGCCTCGACGGCGGCCTCGTCGTCGTAGATCTCGTGGAAGACGAAGTGGTGGTCGTCGTCCAGGTCGCAGACGACGTCGAAGTAGCGGCAGCCGGGCTCGTCGGTGAAGGAGCGCTCGGCGTTCTCCTCGATGGCCTTGAGGAAGGCGTCACGGCAGCCGTGGACGACCTGGAGGGACACGGTCAGCGCGATCATGTGGACAGCTCCTGCGGAGTGACGGGACGGGGCAGGGGTACGGCGGTGGCTTCGGCGATGCGGCCGAGGGAGGACCAGGTGTCGTCGGCGAGGGTGATGCCCTCGCTGCGCAGGCGCTCGGCGGTGCGGAGCTCCGGCTCGCCGGGGACGAAGATCTCGGCCGTGCCCGGGGCGGCGGGGGTGGACTTGGTCTCCTCGATCAGGGTTTCCATCCGCTTTTCGAACTCGGCCGGGTCGGCCATCGCCGCGATGTCGACGCAGATCAGCAGGTGGCCGACGCCGCTGCGGTCGCTGGGCCGGTAGGGGCCGACGACCGCCGAGCCGAAGGCACTGCCGGTGAGCACGCCCGCCAACACGTCGAACATGAAGGAGATGGCGTAGCCCTTGTGGCCGGCCATGGGCAGGATCAGGCCCTCGATGGCGCGGTGCGGGTCGGTGGTAGGCACGCCGTCGGCGTCGGCCGCCCAGCCGTCGGGGATGGGCTCGCCGCGCTCCTTGGCGTGGTAGATCTTGCCGCGTGCCACGGCGGTGTTGGCGATGTCCATCACGACCGTGCCGTAGCGGCCGCCCGGGGCGGCGATCGACCACGGGTTGGTGCCGATCCGCTTCTCCCGCCCACCCCAAGGGGCCATCGCCGGACTGGCGTTGGTGGCCAGCAAGGCCACACAGCCCCGCTGGGCGGCCTTGCGGGTGAAGTACGCGGCCGTACCGAAGTGACCGGAGTTACGGACCCCGACCGCGCTGATCCCGTGCCGGCGGGCGCGCTCCACACCCCAGGTCACCGCACGGTCGGTGAGCACCTGGCCGAGACCGTGACACCCGTCCACGACCACGACGGCGCCGCTGTCGGTCACGACCTCGGGAGCGGCGACGGCGGTGGTCGCGCCACTTGCGAGACGACCGAGGTACCAGGGCAGGCGCAGCATCCCGTGGGACGGATGGCCCCACAGCTCCGCGGTCACCAAGGTGTCCGCGAGCAGCCGGGCGTCCGCGGGCGGAACTCCGTGGGCTTCGGTGGCGGCAGCGGCGAATCGGAGCAGGTCGGCGGCGCCGACGGTTTGCGGCATGAGACGGCCCCTCGTAACGAGGAATGATGTATCCAGTCCTGTATACAGGATGGCTCATGCGGAAGCCACCAGCACGGTTGACCGCCGGATCGAGACGCGCAGGGGGGCTACTGGCGGTCGACATCCAGGTGGACGTTGGTGCCGAGCGCGAAATCCTGGCCGGTCAGGCTGTCGATGAGCGCCTGGAGGGTCTGCGCGAGATGGTGCCGGGCGGCCGCTTCCGCCGCCTGTGCGTCGCCCTGCACGATCGCCTTCAGCATCGCGCGGTGCTCCTCCAGCGACGTGAGCATGCGGCGCTGGCCGCTGTGCGAGAGATGCCTCAGCCGTACGGTCTCGCTGCGCAGGTCACCGATCGTGCGGGCGAGATAGGGGTTGCGGCAGGCGGCGATGACGGCCTGGTCGAAGCCCTCGGTCACCTCGTAGAAATCCTGGTAGGACCGCGTCTGCGCGGCGGCGTCCAGCGCACGGAAGGACTCGTCGAACTCCTCCAGCCGCTCCAGCAGTTCACGGAACGGCACCAGCACGCGCCCGTCGGCCGCCCCCGCCGTCGCGACCGATGCGGCCGCACGAGGCTCCAGCAGCATCCGGAACTCGAACAGGGCCCGCACCCCGCCCAGCGAGATCACGGCCACCCGGGCCACCTCGCCCGGCACGAAATCGACCAGCCCTTCCCGGGCCAGCCTCCGGATCGCCTCCCGCACCGGCGTCCGCGAGGCACTCAGTTCCTCGCCCAGCTGGACCTCGCTCAGCTTGGCCCCCGGCCGCAGCCGCAGCGATTCGATGTCACTCTTCAGCCGCTCGTAGACCGCCTCGCTCTTACCGGTTGCCCGAGCCACGGAACTCCTCGTCGATCCTGCCGCACACATCTGTGTATACAGACTAGCGGGGTCATCCCCTCAGGGGTTGACCACTAGCCGGCGCCCCCGTCCTCGTCCACTTGGACGACCGGCTGCTGTGGAAGCACACCCACCCCGACCACAACCCCGGCGGTTACCTCTCCGACAACCAACGCATCCCCGTCGCGGGCACGGAACTGCGGGTGCTGCACACCCCTGGGCACACGCCCGGAGCCATCTGCCTGTACCTGCCCTCGCTCAACACCGTCTTCACGGGCGACACGCTGTTTGCGGGGGGCCAGGAGCGACCGGTCGGTCGTACTCGGACTTCCCGACCATCATCCGCTCGATCCGGGACCGCCTCCTTGTGCTGCCACCGGCCACGGAAGCGCGCACCGGGCACGGACAGGCCACCACCATCGGCGCGGAAGCGCCCCACCTCGCCGACTGGATTACCCGAGGTCCCTGAGTGGCGGCGCTCAGCGAGGATGCCCTGCCCGTGGGGGCCGTGAGTCTCGGTGATCCGCGCACCGCGCGGGCCAGCACTGGTTGCCGCAGCAGGGCAAAGTCCGCGTCGACCTCGCGCAGGACTTCCAGCAAGCCCGGCGCGCGTTCGGCGAGCAAGTCATGACCTGGCTGGTGTAGGCGTGGGCGGTGGACTCGCTGGTCCCGAACCCAGCAGCGATTTTCACGAGGGTGGTGTGTTCGCGCAGGTACACCAGTGCCACCATCGCGCACTGGGAGGGGCGGAGCTTGCAGCGCCGGCCGCCCTCACGGGTGACGACGCGGCTCTACTTCCCCTCCATGAGGAACTGTCCGCGCTCCCGTACGATGGTCACCATCTCGGCGGGTTACGGCGCCAGCGCGAACGGCTTCTCGCACAGCACCCCGCGCTCAGGAACAGCAGGGTGTGCTCATGGCGGACGCTGTTGGGAGAGGCCACGTGCACGAGGCCGACGGTGGCGAGTTGCTCGAAGCAGACGTATCGGCGCCCGGTGGGCACCCCGTACTTGTCGCCGAACTCCTCCGCCTTTTCCGGTCTGCGCGAGGCCACGGCGACGAGGTAGACGTCCGGGCAATCCGCCAAGCCCGTGGGCGAACTTGCTCGCGATCGAGCCGGTTCCCACGATGACCCAGCGGATGGGGTCGGGGCGCGACCCTCCGCATCCTGCTGCCGCCGGTCACGGGTGTGCATCCGACGTGGGTTCGCGCGTTGTGGGGTGTGGATGCCCAACAGGCCCACCAGAGCGGGAAGATGTCGGTGACCTTCATGTGCCGCCGGGAAAATGTGCGGCACCCGCACTGGTCTGCTGGAAACATGGTCGCCTGCGAGCACAACGCCGGTCAGCGGGACCAGGTGATGCCCGTCTCGCCCACCGCGCGCGTCACACATCGCGTGGCACGGAGAACGAGGAGACGCCGATGTCCGAGGCCGCCGACTCACCGAACCTTCATATCGCCACCCCCTCGGTCTATCTCGATCTGTGGGTGTGGATCCGTCTGGCACGCGCGGCGAAAGGAACACCGCAGGAGGCATCCGACACGAACCTGCTCGCAGCCGTTCGAGACGCCTCCGCGGCAGGTGTCCTCTTCCCGCTCTCGGCCACCCACTACATGGAGGTTGGCAAGATCACCGACCCGCGCCAGCGGGCGGAAGTGGCCCGGGTCATGGCCTCCATCTCGCACTGTCGCACCATGCGTTCACGCCGTGTCCTGCTCAGGCATCAGATGCTGCACGCCATGCACGTGAGCTTCGGCCGACCGACGTTCCGGCCCCGCCCGCCGCGAGTGCTCGGCATCGGGGCTGCCTGGGCGCTCGTCGGTGAACGCGCCCCGCTGATCCTCCGTGGCCCCTCCGGCAAGGTCGACATGGACACGGTCCCGGAGCTGCGGGATCTGCTGCGCAAGGCCAACCAGTACGCCGAGTTCCAACTGCTCGCGGGGCCGAGGGACGAGGAGATCGAGAACCTGCGTCGGTTGGGATACCGGCCCGAAGCCATGCGCAAAGTCACCCGGAGCAGACTCGAGTGGGAGGAGATGTATGCCGAGATGCTGGCCGACGACCCGGTCAGCCGGCATGAACTGCGCGTACGAGTTCAGGCACGCGAACTCCTCCACGAGCACTACGAACTGCTCCGGGAACTACTCGACGAGTACCACATCGACCTTCACCGGGAGATCGGACTTGACAAGGCCCGCCCGAGGTCCGGCCGCCCCCGCATGACTGCGTTCGCCGACCGGATGCCGTCGGTGCGCATCGCCGTGGACCTGAAAGCCGAGCTCTTCAGCAATCAGACCAAGACCTGGACGATGAACGCCCTGTACGACGTGGACGCGTTGGGGATCGCGGTGCCGTATTGCCACGTCGTCGTCCCGGACCGCGAAATGGCGAATCTGCTGTCACGGTCCAAGGCCGGTCCGCGCAACGGCACGCGCATCGTCATGCGACTGCGGGACCTGCCCGCCGAACTGGCCGACCTCCAGGCTCAGGTGCACGCCGCCGGCGGTGACCCGTGGGACCGCGACTGGATCGGTCCGGGAGAGGACTTCTGCACCGCCATTGAGGATCTGCGCGCACTCGCGCCGCATCGCCCTGCTGCATGATCGACGGAGTCCCGCGGTTCGGAACCGGAGCGGAAGCGGATGCATCCGGCACGCTGACGGGTATAGGCGGTCAGATCACGGCGGGCCAGTAATGCGTGCAGGTCACGGCACTGATCGTCGCTCAGCTCGACGCGCAGGCTCCTCGGCATGACGTCCTCCCCGCAGGACGCCTACCCAACGCAACCAACTTCACCGGACTCGCTTAGGCCGACGGCGGCTACACCAGGCAGTCTCGGCGCGAGGTGCCTGGTGTAGCTACGAAGAGGCTCGAGTCCGGTTCGGACCCGGACATGAACTGGTGTCGGACATGTCCCGAAGTCACCGCTCGCCGTCGGATGGTCGGGCCGTGTGAGGAGGCAGGCAGCTGCGGGGCGCTGGGGCGCCGGGTGAGCGGTGACCGTACTCCAGGTAAGGCCTTTCCTCGGGGTGCCGGTCCACACGTGTACGCCGCCAAGCGACATCGAAGGAGAGGGCCCCGTCGCTGGCCTGCACCAGGCGCCACGCATGCCAACTGGTCCGCGGCGACAGCAGCCACCGCAGTACAAGCGTGGTCACCGGCATCCCGTCGTCCCGTAGGCTGGACGAGGAGCCCTAGCGCCGGTCACGCGTCACCCGCCAAGACGGATGGCGCGTGCCCGTTCAGCAACGCCTGTGCCTTCAAGGCGTGTTGAGGGCGTTGGGCGCTCTCCATGCCCGCGGCCAGCAGCGTGTAGAGCATGCGTTTCTGACTGGGCTCGGGGAAGCTGGCCAGGAATTCACGCAGTACCTCAAGCGTCTGATGCTCGACCGTCCGCTCGTGCTCGGGCCGGAACCGGGCGAAGGCCTCCGCCACCTTGCTCGCGTCGCTGAGAACGGTGGAGAGCTTGGACCAGTCGGCGTCGTCCCGCTCGACCCATCGCACCAACAGGGCGACCGGATCGGCGAGTTCGGAGGCGACTGCTTCGGCCGCCTGTCGGCGCAGGATGTCGGCCACGGCCTGCTGTCGCTGCGCGGACAGCAGAGCGCTGACGGCGGCCTGGTCATCGGGCGGCAGATCGAGCGCGAGCGAGGCCCGGAACTCGATGGCCGGATCTGTGGACAACGAGCGCTTGGCTCGCAGGTGTTCCCCGACGACATCCCGCGCGGTGGCGAGATCCGCCGGATCGCATGCTACGGCGACATCGGCCGCCGCCCTCCTGAGGACAGCACGCACAGCCGCTGCGAGCTCTTCGCTCGCGGCCGGATACGGCGGCTCGGTGAGGATAGTGGCCGTGATGCGGGCGGCGAAGCCGATCCCAGGACGCGAACTGCGCAGCCTGACCTCGAAGTCGGTCAGGCCGTGCCGCACTGCCCTGCGCATGCGGCGGCGCGACCAGGCTGAGGTGGCCACGGATCAGGACTCCACAGGCGTGGACTCGTAGTTGAGGCGCGCTACCGACAAGGCTGCGGGCAGCCTGAGGTCCTTGCGCAGCTCGATCACGGCCTCGTCGTTGACCACGCCAGGTTCGCCGAAGATGAGCGCCGAGATCGGCGTGGAGTACAGGTGCTGTACGACGATCTCGTTGAGGATTTCTGTCACAAGCTCGCGCGACACCTCCGTCGTCTGCCGGAAGTGCGCCCACGCGGTCAACAGCTCCCGGCACTCCGCGTCGACCCGGTCGTCGGCCAGCGCCACGTTCCAGCCCTGGACGAGCGCCTCTTTGACGTCCTCCTTCTGCTCCGCGGCCGCCAGCATGACCTGCAGAACGTACGGATCGACGCGGGGGTCCAGTAGTGAGAGGAAGGCCCGGTGGCCGGCCAGGTGCTTCTTCTCGGTGGCCCACTTGATCACGGTGTTCCACACGCGGGGCAGTTGGCCCTCGCGGGCGGCGATGTCGCGCAGCGCCCGCTGTGCCACGAGTACGGCGCCGTCGGAGTCGGGCCGGTCGAGGATGTGCCGCAGGCGGACGAGGGCCTGGCGCGGGTAGTGGTCGGCGAAGTCGCCCTGGCAGACCAGAGCGACAACGGTCGCCACGGCTTCTGAGGTCTCTTGCGCCGAGTCCAGCAGCAGGGAACGGACCTCGGCGCCCAAGGTGTCCGCCTCGGCGGCGACCGTGAGGACGCGAGCGATCAGCTGCAAGTGCTCGGGGCTGCTGTCGCCGTTGTCGATCCAGGCGTGGATCTGCTTGATGACGCGGATGTCGTTCTCCGCGACGGCCAGCTCGACCAGTAGGTCGCCGATGGGGGCGAGTCGATCGGCCCCGGGCCCCTTGGGCGACGTGATGGTGTCGAGCCATGCCAGCAACGGCGGGTGGATGTCGGCGCGTTGCTGCCAAAGGTGGAGCAGGACGGCACGAGCGTAGCCGCGCTGGTGGTCGAGGGTGACGGTCCGCCCAGTGACCTTCGCTCCCAGGGCCTTGAGCCGGGTGGTCAGATCGGGCCCGGTCAGGATCGTCCGAACGCTGGTCTCCCGCGGCTCGTCCAGGAGCATCCTGGATCCGTCCTGGATGGTCAGCGCGTCCTTGTTGTTCAGGAACAAGGTGGAGACGAGCAGAGCGCGGTCCTCCGGCTTGTCCTCCGTCTCGGCGAAGACCTTCTGGACGTCGGACCACCATTCCTGGAAGGCGCTGAGCGCCGCCTTCAGCCCCTCTGTGGAGTTCACGGCGGAGGCGAGCTTGTCGGCCAGGCGCGCGCCATCCGCAGGACGGCTGTCATCGGTCAGCAGATGCGCGGCCTCGCCGACCAGACCTGTCCCGGAGGAAGCCGTGTTCAGCCAGCGCAGCCGGTCCGGCCGGTGATGCACGTACTCCAGGTGCGTCCGTGCCACTCGTTGGGCGCAGGGCTTCGTCGTTGCGCGGACGACGACCCGGGCCAGGGTCCCGGAGGCGGCTTCGGGCCACCCGTGCTCGTCGGCGATCACGACCAAGTACGAGCCCACATAGAGCAGCTCCTCGGCGTAACTCACCAGCTGCTCCGCGAAGTTCCCCACGTTGCGCCAGGAACTGATCTCCGCGGCCACGTCCAGCAGGTATCCCGTGCCCGGCTCGTCGGGCAGCACGGAGATGTCCGGGGAGCGGGGCTTCTCCCAGTCGGGCCGGATCTCCCGAAGGGCCAACGGCCTGCCGGGAGCGGCCTGTTCCTTCTGGGAGATCTCCCACAGGGCCTTGATCCCGGCGGTGCGTTTGCCGTAGCCGGCCGGTCCGACGACGACGGCCAGCCGGGGCCCACCGCCAGTCAGACGATCGATGGCCTCTCCCGCCGTCCGCACCTCCTCGTCCCGCGAACTCAGTCCCACCCACGCAAGGCGCACGACGTCGAGCTCCGCCTGTGGAATCCCGGTCACCGGCAGCTGCGGCTTGCTCGTCATGGTGACGGAGCCGGCGGCCACGATGATCTTCGAGTTGTGGTTGTTGCCGACGTCCACCCGCAGTTCGGGCGTGGGTATGGGGACCGGTGGAGCGGGAGGCAGGGGCGGAACGGCGTCGGGAGCGCTCTCCTCGCTCACCGGCCTCCCTCCGGCGTCCCGTAGTGGAAGCCGCCCGAGGCGTTGATGGCACCGCCGGCGATGACGACCTGGCTGTTGGTGTTGTGGTGCACGCTCGTCCGCGCGCCTGAACCCTCATCGGCCTCTTGAACCTTGGCAGCCAGCTCCTGAAGATCTTGCGCCGCGTCCGGATGCCGCTGGAGGAAGGCCGCCAACTGGATCAACAGGTCACCGCGCAGCCGCTCCTCCACCGCTCCGCGTTCACTTTCAGGGCTGTCGACGAGCTGCTGCCGTGCCGTGTCGATCAGTCGCAGTACCTGCCCGGCGCCCTGCTCACCGTCGCGACGAAGGATTCGGGCCACCGCACCCCGTACCGAGTCCCAGGTGCTCCTGACCATCTCGGTGACGAGAGCGGCAGCTCCCACACCCGCGACCTGCATGATGTCCAACGCGTCCCCCATGGTCGTTCCCCTGCCCAGTGAGGTGCGCAGGGGTCGGTGGCATATTCGACACATCAGGGTGGATGTCGGCGTGGATATCGGCAATCGAAAGTATTTGCCATATACCGGAATGAGTAATTATCAAGCGCTCGAATCTGGCCGATTCGGATCCCGGGTGCGAGACGCCGGGCCTGGCAATCCTTCGTAAGGCCCAGGATGGGCGGCAGTTCATGCTTCAGCTACGGCGTAACTTGGCCAAAGCGCCACTTTAGGTGATTGTCCGGAACCGAGTAGAAAGCACTGGTGTGAGTGATGTGAATCCGGTACG
The DNA here is from genome assembly GCF_044465645.1 of Streptomyces sp. NPDC049627. Lineage (NCBI taxonomy): Bacteria > Bacillati > Actinomycetota > Actinomycetes > Kitasatosporales > Streptomycetaceae > Streptomyces > Streptomyces sp. NPDC049627. The sequence goes on from NZ_JBITLW010000006.1 coordinate 446,581, forward strand.
CGCACGGTGACAGAGAGGCGGGCCGGGCCCCGGCGGTCCGGGACAGGTGAGCAGGCCCTCGCTGGCGGGTCGGGGGATGATGCGCGCAGAGTTCTCGGCCGCATCGGCGGATCTTGGCCTTGAGCTCGACAAGTAGAGCGGACCGGTGTGGTTGATCGCGAATATGGCAAATGGCTCGAAGTGGGCGGGCAGGTAGGGGCAGACTGGTTGCATGCAGCTCACTCAGGTGCGAAGTCGCCTCTTTCGTAACATCGTTGACAGCGGCAATGTCGATATCGCGCCGGATGTCACCGCACTGGTCGGCAAGAACGAGAGCGGAAAGACGGCACTGCTGTCGGCGATCTATCGCTTCCACCCTGTGTATCCGCAGGACTCCTTCACCTTGGGGCAGGACTATCCGCGGTGGAGGAAGGTCCCCGACACTCGCTCAGGAGAGATCAAGAACGCCAAACCGATCACCTGCACGTTCACCCTTGACGATGAAGACCTGAAAGCTGTCACCGACGTGCTCGGCCCCGGTGTGATCAAGGGGCGCTCGTACTCACGATCCATTCCTTACGAGGGAACCAACACGGTCATCCTGCAGGTCGACGAAGCCGTGGCTCTGGACAACCTGTACGCCGACGAAGAAGTGTCCCCGGCATTGCGTAGCGTCCTCGGAACGCGGAGCCTGGCCGCTGCCCTCGAGCAAGCCGACGGCCTGGCCGCCGCGGAAGACTCGGACTACACCGCGGTGGACGTCGATCTCTTCACCAGGGCGGCGCGCCAGCGGCTGGGCGACAGTGCGAGTGCCTGGCAGCGGGCCGTACGCATCCTGCGCGGCCGCGAGCCGAAGTTCTTCTACTTCAGCGACTACCAGAACCTTCCCGGTCGGATCGCCCTGACGGAACGCGTAACACCTCCCCGAGCAACCGGTGCAACCTAGTAAACCTACTCCCACTGACAAGGCATCGTACGAGGATCTCGTCCCACGTACCCACTGAGCGAAACCGCCCGCGCCTTTCTATTCGGTCTCGATGGCATCGTTGTCAGCTTGTGCCGTGAGCCAGGTCCGCCGAGCCACATCGAGTTCGCTACGCACACGATCCCTACGCCGTCGGGGGAACTCGTGCGGCAGCAACCACCGTCCGACACCGGGATCTGGCCCGGTCACATGCCAGGCGGGAATCCCAGCCAGCAGACCGCGCAGGCACATGTCCGAAGTGCCGCCGGTCCCAGGGTCCAGGCGGGTGTGGAAGGCGATGATCAACCGCGGGTGCTCCTGCAACAGCATCCGAGTGTTCCGCTCGGGCCCGGCCGATCGCCACGCTTTTGGCCGTGCCTGTCGCTCGGCCTGCCAGTCCACCGGGTGACAGCGGTGGTGATCGCCGTTGAGTCCGTTCCGCTCGCACCAGAGGTGTGCTGCTTGATCTGCACCCGATGCAGCGCCCTCGATCACTACGAGCCGGTCACCGTAGCGCGCTGCTAGTCGGTCCAACACCGCGGCGACCGTGCCGGGCCAGGCCCACCGCCGGTCGCCGCACACCAGCACGCGGGGATCAGCCAGTTCCACGCGGCTCCTCGTCTTCTCCGGCCTCGTCGTCGGCCGGCCCTTCCTCGACCGCTTCGTCGTGCGGCATAAAGGACGAGGAGTCGGTCTTCCGCTCCTGGCATTCTGCAATCGCGAACGCGTTCTCGAGTCCCCTCAATTCTCGCTCGCCGATCAGTGAGGCGATGGGCCCGGTGATGTCGGTGAATACGATACGCGTTCCGGAATTGGAGATCCTTCGCACGAGGTCTCCGAGGGACGTCGGCAGTCGCGAAACGGGGACGCGATCCGCGTAGCTCAGCGGTGAATCCAGCCAGGCGCACGTGTGGAGCATATAATTCAGCGCACACGCCTGACTGGCTGCTTCAGTGGCACGGTCACGAGCCAATGCATCTTTGATCGCCTGGCTCAAGAACTCATCCGTGCTCTTTCCTGACGCCTTGGCCCAGGCGCGGATTCTTCTCTTCACCCCGGGCGCGAACGGGATGCTCATCCGCAGCATTCCGTCCGGCCCTGGGAAGAGGGTGCACAGCACGTCAATGGGAAGGGAGTCCTGGAGTCGCTTCCATACCTTTCTGATGGCAAGCTCCTCGTCTCGCGCCGACACGAGAACGGCGATGCTTTTTCCATCGCGTGACGAGGCCATTGGCATTCCGCTGATCCGTCGCGCGGCCTTCAGCTCGACTCCGCGTACGGTCCGAGTCAGGATGATCTCAATTGCGTGCAGAGACATGGGGACTCCAGGTCAGTAGAGCGAAATTGGGCCGTCGGGAAGCCAACCTTCCACGTATCCAAAGACCAGAAGGGCCACGCCTTCGGGTGAGACATCGCGGTGGCGAGTTCTCAGCTCGCTGATTTTCCAACGGGTGTGTGATGGAGACATCGTCAGGAACGAATCTGACTCTTCCGCGCTGATCCTTACGATGAAAACGTGGGAAACCGTGCGCTGGTCGTGCTCCCAGCATTCCGGCTCTCGCGTTTCGTGAACTCCATAGACGGATCCGAAACGCGGGTTCGAGATGCGAAATCGGTCGGCCAGGTACTGAGCGGCCCCGTCCTTGAAATCGGCGTCGCGGGTGAGGAGTGTCTGCGGGACTGTCCAGCCGGCGCAGCATCCGCCGCACAGCATCAGGCGGTCCTGGTCGTCCAGGAGGAGCAGGAGGACTCGGTGGTCGGCGACTGACGGGGCGTGGGAGGTTGCCATGCGGTCAGGCTGCCGCCTAGCTACTCAAGTAGCAATCGCGATGCCGCCCCATGGGTGACAGGTTCACTCGGGCAGTGCCAGATGCGCGCTGCGCGCCGTGGCCTGCCTGCACCGCCAGCGTGCACAGGTTGCACCAAATTCAGGCGTTGCACCGCACCCTGCACACACGACATGAGCTGCGAAAACGCTGCACAGGCGTTTGGGATTCGGGGCTGCCGCGTTTCGGGGGGTCGCACGCCACCAGGCCTGACCTGCGGCGACGGAATTTCCCACACATCCCACGAAGGCAAGGATCTCGGCGAGATCCGGCGACTAGCCTAGCGGATAAGGGATCGAGAATGGGAAGGTTCTCGTTTCCGCAGGTCAGAAGGGATCTGCGGGGGATGCTTGGGGTTGCGGTCGCGGGGGCGTACGTGGCCGGGGCGGGCGGCCAGGAGGCCGGTGATCGCCTCCGGTACCACCAGGGCGGTCAGGGCGGTGAGCGGTGTGCGCCAGCCGTCGGTGATGTCGTGCAGCAGGCCTGTGGCGAGTGGGCCGAGGCCGGCCAGGAGGTAGCCGGTGGTCTGGGCCATCGCCGAGAGGTCGGCGGCGGTCCGCGGGTCGTTCGTGCGCAGGCCGAGGAGCGTCATGGCCAAGGGGAAGGCGGCGCCGGTCGCCGCGCCGAGCAGGCACACCCATACCCAGCCGTGGGCAGGGGCCAGCAGCAGACCTGTGAGGGAGATCGGCTTCGCCGCGATCACGGCCACCACGAGGGACCGCTGGCTGCGCATGCGGGCGGCGGCAAGGGGCACGACGAAGCCCAGCGGGATGCCGATGGTCAGCATCACCGACATCATCAGGCCGGCCTGGGCGGGTGAGTAGCCGCTCGCCTGCAGGATCCTGGGCAGCCACGCCACCAGTACGTAGAACATGAGCGACACCAGCCCGAGGAACGCCGACACCCACCAGGCGAGCGCACAGCCCAGCAGGGATACGGATCCTCCGGGCGACCGGTGCATCGCCCTCGCCCCCGGCCTTGGCCTCGGCATCGGGGCTCCCCGCACGGCCAGCAGCCCCCACACCGCCGCAGCCGGCACCGCCGGTATCGCCCACACCGCAAGAGCGAACTGCCAGCCGGCCGCGGCGGACAACGGCACCGCGGCCCCGGCGGCGAGGGCGCCCGAGCCGGCCATGAGCGTCATGGTGAGGCCGGTGAACAGGCCGGCCCGGTCGGCGAAGTGGTCCTTGACGACCGCGGGTACCAGGACGTTGCCGACGGCGATACCGGCCCCGCACAGCACCGTCCCGGCGAAGAGCGCCGGCGGCCACGGAACCGCCCGCACCGCGGCGCCGAGCGCCAGTACCGAGGCGGCCGCGCACACGGCGGCGTGCGTCCCGAACCGGCGGGCGAGCGTGGGCGCGAGCCAGGCGAAGGCGCCCAGGCACAGCACCGGCAGCGTCGCCAGCAGGCCGATCCGGGCGCCGGACAGGGCGAGTTCCTGCTGCACGTTCCCGATGAGCGGCGGCATCCCGGTCATCGCCGCGCGCAGATTGACGGCCAGCAGAATCAGGCCGGCGACGAGCCACAGCCTGGTGTTCACGTGTGCTCCCCCGTGCACGTGCGGTCCCCGTGGATGTGACGGCGGCCCCCGCCTCCGCACAGGAGAGGGCCGCCGGGCTTTCGAGGCGGGTTCCGTCAGACGCTCACGCCGTGCCAAAAACGCTCACGCCGTGTCAGACGCTCACGCCGTGATCGACCGGACACGTCGCCCTGCCCGCGGCGCGGAACGCCGCACCGGCAGTCCCACCGGAGACGGTCGTGCCGAGCTGCTTGAGGATCTCGTCGGACAGCAGGTCCTCCTTGCCCTTCAGGGCGTCGGCGACCTTCGCGTCGGAGACGAACACCAGCTCCGCGGCGATGTTGTCCTGAACGATCCGCGCCAGGTTGTCCAGCGCCACTCCGATCGGGTCCGACGGCACCTGTGCCGTGGGGATGTCGATCAGGTGGGTGGCCACCTTCTTCTGGTTCATCATCGGCTTGATGATGATCTCCGCCTGGTTCAGCACCGACGTCGTCCAGATCGACAGCACCACCGTGTACAGGTCGGCCCAGGCCTCCTCCCCGATCTGCGCCCGCCACTTCCGGCACAGGCCCTGCACGCCGGAGATCTGCGCCGCCGAGGCGTGCTGCATGTTCACCCGGATCGACGGATAGACGCGCCGCGCGAAGTCCTGGAACGAGGCGATGTCGAAGGCGCGGGCGCGGACGGAGTCGGCGATGAAGGTCAGCGCCTCGTCGAGGATCTTCGCGCAGGAGTTGTGCAGCTCCTGCGGCAGGTTCGCCGCGGCGAGGTTGTTCTTCCCGGTGGTCAGGGTGTCGGCGAAGGATTGCAGCGGCGTGGTCCAGGCGTCGGTGCCGGGGCCCTTCATCGCCACCATGTCGAGGTCGTGGGCGTCGATCCGGTCGGCGTTGGCGACGTTCGGGACCTTGTCCGACAGGTACTGCGCGATCGTGGAGTAGATCCCGAGCGGCACATGGGCGAGGGACTTCGCCAGCTCGAACTCCTCGGCCACCGGGTGCTCGACGTACTGCTTGCCCTGGTGGACGAGGGTGAACGTGCCGCCCTTCGCGTCGTTCTGCACCACGATGACGGGCCCGAGATTCCTGACCAGGTCGGCTTTCAGCGCCGCGTAGTTGGCGCGCATCGCGGCGTTCACCGCGCGGAGGGAGTCCCGGGCGGCGGTCCGCGTGGTCACCGTCTCCGCGATGGGGGTGGCGTCGAGGGCGGCGGACGCCGTGGACGCCGCTGCAGCAGCGGGCGGCCGGGTGGCCGTATGGCCCAGGAAGGTCGCGGCGCCGATGCCGCCCGCGCTGCCGATGAAGGTCCGGCGTGTTGCCATGGCTTGCTCTCCGTAACGCATGGGTCGTCAGGTGTTCCCGCCGTGGGGGAAGCGGTGGTGTGGGGGGAACTGACCCGCCGGGAGCCGCTGAGGGCCGGGACGCGGGGAGCAATGCGAGGAAGGGGTCCCTCTCCGGCAGCGTGGGGCTGGAGGGAGGCCGGAGAGGGGGGAACTGCGGGGCGCGCCGGCTCGGCGCGGTGGGGGAGAGGACGCCGGCGCCAAGCCGTGGAGCACGCCGGCGCCAGGCCGTGGAGCACGCCGGCGCCAGGCCGTGGAGCACGCCGGCGCCAGGCCGTCGAGCCCCCGCGGCGGCGTCGTGCCCGACGTCTTCGCGTCAGACCAGTTCCTTGCCGGACGCGACGACCACGCCGTACGCGTCGGCGATGGCCGCCAGCGCACTGCGGTGCAGCTCGTCGGCGGACACGTCCACGATCGACCGGGTGGCGCAGGCGTCCGCCGGGACGGTCGGCCTGTTGCCGCGCAGGGCCGCGGACGCGGTCGTGTACGCGATGCACATGTGGGTCATGAACCCGGCGACGATCACGGTCTCGTTCCCGGCCTCGTCCACGAGCTTGCCGAGGTCGGTGCCGTGGAAGGCGTCCGGGGCCTGCTTGACGACCACGGCCTCGCCGTCGGCCGGCGCCACGTCGGGGTGGATCCGGCCGATCTCCGTGCGGATGTCGTACGGCGAACCCTCGCCGCCGTCGTGCTGGACGTGGATGACCGTGGCGCCGGCGGCGCGGGCACGGGACAGCAGGTCCGACGCCGCTTCCAGGGCGGGCTGCCAGCCGTCGAGTTCCATCACACCGCGGGTGTAGGTGTTCTGGTAGTCGACGAGGACGAGCGTCGAGGACGCGAGGGCCGCGGGGGTGTGGTCGGCACCGCCGAGTTCGCGCAGCGTCTTGCTTGCCACAGGTCTTCTCCAAAGGTCCACATGTTCAACACTCTGTTGAACGTGTATGCGACGCTATGGCCCGAACCGGGGGGTGGGCAATGACGCGCTCTATGCAGAAACCGACACCCATGTCCGCGAGGGAAACAGGGGGTTGCAGGGTGGGGGCCGTGAACCGACTGATGGTGATGGTGCTGTTCGAAGGGGTCGACCTCCTCGATGTCACCGGCCCGCCGGAGGTGTTCTCCCTCGTCCCGCGCGAAGTCCTGTCCAAGACCACGGAGCGCGCCGGCTACGAGGTCGTGCTCGCCGCCGAGACCCTGGAACCGGTGACGACGGCGGCGGGCGTACGGATCCTGCCCGACACCACGTTCCAGGACGTCGGCGCACGGGCCATCGACACCCTGCTGGTGCCCGGCTCGGTGGAGGTGGACAGCGAGCGCCGCGTCCACCCCGTCACCGAACCCGGCACGGTGGCCCGGGTGAAAGCGCTGGCCGGCCGTGCCCGGCGCGTCGCCTCGGTGTGCGTCGGCGCGCACATCCTCGCCGCCGCGGGGCTCCTCGACGGCAAGCGGGCCACCACGCACTGGTCGACCGCGCAGCGGCTCGCCGCCGACCATCCGGCGGTGCGGGTCGACCCGGATCCGATCTTCATCCGCGAGGGGGGCGAGGCCTCCCCGGAGGTGTGGACCGGCGCGGGGATCAGCGCCTGCCTGGACCTGTCGCTCGCCCTGGTCGCGGAGGACTTCGGCGAGCAGGTCGCGCTGCGCGTCGCCCGCCAGCTCGTGATGTACCTGAAGCGGCCCGGCGGGCAGTCCCAGTTCAGCGTGCCGCTGGAGCGGGTGTCCACGACACGGCGCATCGAGGATCTCCGGCACCACATCCTGAACCACCTCGACCAGCGCCTCACCGTCCCGGAGCTGGCCGCGTACGCGCACGTCAGCGACCGGCAGCTCACCCGGATCTTCAAGGCGGAACTCGGCACCACGCCGCACGCCTACATCGAGTCGCTCCGGGTCGAGACGGCCGGCCATCTGCTGGCGACCACCGACGACACGCTGGAACGCATCGCCTCCGGCTGCGGTTTCGGCACCGTCGACACCCTCATCCGGGCGTTCCGCCGCCGCCTCGCCGCGACGCCGAGCGAGTACCGGGCCAAGTTCCGCGGGACCACGGCCCAGCGGGCTTCCTTGACCTCAAGTTAACTTGAGATTTTACGTTGCTCTCGCGGGCCGCCCGGAGGCACCCGTGAACTCCCTTCACCAGCAACGGAATCGAGGCACCCTCATGTCCCAACCCCCGCTCAGGATCGGCGTCCTCATCGGCAGCGTCCGCCCCGGCCGTTTCGCCGACAAGGTCGCGCAGTGGTTCGTCTCCGAGATCGGCCGGCGTGACGACATGGAGACGCACGTCATCGACCTGTCCGAACCCGCCCTCGCCGACGAGCTCAAGCTGACCCTGGAACGGTCCGCCGCCCCGGACGACGCCCCGACCCTGGCCGAGCGCATCGGCGGACTCGACGGGTTCGTCGTCGTCACGCCCGAGTACAACCACGGCTACCCGGCCGCCCTGAAGCTGGCCATCGACTATGTCTACCGCGAGTGGCGGGCCAAGCCGGTCGGCTTCGTCTCCTACGGCGGTATGGCCGGCGGCCAGCGGGCCGTCGAGCAGCTGCGTCAGGTCTTCGCCGAGCTGCACGCCGTCACCCTGCGCGACACCGTCGGCTTCGCCATGGCCTGGGAGCGGTTCGACGAGGAGGGCCGCCCGCACGACCAGGACGGCACCGCCAAGGCCGCCGCCGTGCTCCTCGACCAGCTCGCCTGGTGGGGGCTGACCCTGCGCGAGGGCCGCGCCGCCAGGCCGTACGACGGCTGAACAGGCCCTCAGGACATCGCGACCCGGGCGAACCGCCCCGCCACCCGCAGGTCCCGCTCCACCCGCCCGGCCGTCTCCACGAGCTCCGGCAGCACGTCCCGTACGCACTCCTCCACGGACCGCCGCGCCGCGTGCATCGCCACGTTCACCGCGGCGACCACCCGGCCGCCGCGGTCGCGCACCGGTACCGCCACCGAGCGCAGGCCCTCCTCCAACTCCTCGTCGACCAGGGCGTATCCGCGGGTCCTGACGTCCTCCAGTACGGCCGTCAGCGTCGCGGGATCCGTGGTCGTACGCGGCGTCAGCGGGGACAGGCCCCCCAAGTGCCGTTCCCCGGCGGGGAGATCCGCCAGCAGCACCCGGCCCAGCGAGGTCGCGTAGGCCGGCAGTCGCGTGCCGACCGCGATGTCGACGCTCATCACGCGGGCGGTGGCCGCCCGGGCCGTGTACTGGATCTCCTCGCCGGACGGCGTCAGTACCGCCAGGGACGCCGACTCGTGGACCCGGTCGGCCAGTTCGGCCAGGTGGGGAGTGGCGATCCGCGCCAGGGACGTCCGGGACAGGGGCGGAAAGCCCAGCGACAGGACACGGGGCGTCAGGGAGAAGGCACGCGCGCCCGACGGGCGGACCAGGCCCAGATGCCCGTACGTGATGAGTGCCCTGCGTGCCGTGGCCCGGGACAGTCCCGTCGCCTGGGCCACGTCCGTGAGCGTCAGCTCGGCGCGTCCCTCGCCGAAGGCGGTCAGTACGGTCAGCCCGCGCGCCAGCGACTCGACGAACTCCCTGCCCAGTTCCTGTTTGGAGGCGCCCGTCCAGGTGGCCAGGCCCGCCGGAGCCGCCTCGCGGCGCGGCTCCGGGGCACCGCGCAGCTCGCGTTCCATCTCCGCCACCGCCGTGCGCAGGCGGGGGAGGAGTGTGTCGCGCAGGTCCGCCGCCGTGTGGCGGCTGGTGTGGCTGACCACGCTGGCCACGCAGGCGATGCGGCCGCCCGCCCGGGGATCCCGTACCGGGACGGACACGGCGACCAGCCCCGGTTCGATCAACTGGTCGTCCAGCGCCCAGTCGTCCTCCCGGGCCCGCGCCGCCCGGCGCTCGAAGGCCGTGTCGGACGACATGTGCTCCCGGGGCGGCACGGCCGGAAAACCGCGGTCCTCGGGGTCCGCCGCCCGGCGTGCGCGCCAGGCCTGCCACTCCGCGTCCGACCACTGGGTGGCGAACAGCGGGCCCGGCGCGGTGCGTTCGGCCGGCAGCAGGTCGCCGATGCGGAAGCTGAGGGACATCGCGCGGCGGCGGGTCGCCTGGTGGATGAAGCGGATGCCGTCGCGGTCCCCGACCGCCAGCGACACCGACTCGTCCAGCTCGTCGGCGAGCGCGTCCGCGTGCGCGGCGAGGAGGGCGGGCAGGCCCAGGGCGGCCAGGTAGGCGTTGCCGAGTTCCATCACGCGGGGTGCCAGCAGCACGTCACGGCCGTCGAGACGGACGTACCCCATGCGGGCGAGCGTGGACGCGATCCGGTCCACCGTGGAGCGGGCGAGCCCGGTGGCCTTCTCCAGCCCGCTCGCGCTGAGCGTCCCGCCGGCCTCCGTCAGCCGCCACAGCACCGCGACACCACGGATCAGCGGCGTCACCGCCTCGGCAGGTACGGCAGGGGCGTCCTGGATCGTCTTCGCGGGCATCGGCTCTCCGGTGGGGCGTTCACGGCAGGCCCCACCGTAATCCGCCGCAGGCCCGCTCCTCAGTCACGCTTGCTCCCGCGTCACCCGCACCCGGTAACTCCCCGCCAGGTCCGCCTCCACCACCGCGACCCGCACCCCCCGCTTCGCGTCCCGGAACTCCTCCCCGGGAACGAACGTCGCGTCCGAGAGTTCGGCGTGGACGTTGGGGCTGCGGGTGCAGCCGCCGCTGTCCTGCCGGGAGTCGTGGACCTGCACCGGCCCCATCCCGGTGTCCACGTCCGCGTCGACCTTGTAGACCAGCACGCCGGGCCGGCACACCGTCTCGTCGTTGCCCTCGCGCGTGCGCACCTCGACGGCGTATCCGGTGCGGCGGTCCAGCGGGATGAACACCAGCTTCGGACCGCCCGCGCGGGCCAGCGGCGTCAGGGAGTACTCGGAGGTCCCGCGGGCCGCCGCGCACCGTACCTGCGCGGCGTCCAGCCAGCCCAGCTTCCACTTGTGCCAGCCGAGCAGGTCGTTGTTGGCCCCCCAGTCCTCGCTCATGATGTCCCAGTGGCCGACCGCGCTCCCGCCCTCGGCGGTGTACAGGTCGGGCAGCCCGAAGACGTGGCCGTTCTCGTGGGGGAGGACGCGGTAGCCGGTGCGGTGGTAGGTGCCGGAGCCGTCGTCCTGGCGGGAGTAGACGAAGGAGGCGTTCGCGACCGAGACGCCGTCGGCCACCGGGGCCTCGGTGTTGCCCGCGAAGGACACCGACAGGACGGTGTCCAGGGCCGACGGGCCGGCGTTCGGCGTCACCAGCACGTTCAGGAAGTCGTACGCCCGGAAGTCCACCTCGGGATCGGCCGCCGCCACGATGTCCTGGACCAGCTCGCGGTACCCCGGGTCGAAGGGCGCGCCGCGCTCTATGCCGTACGCGTGGAACGACTGGGGCATGCGCAGCCAGCCGCGGATCGGGGTGCGGGGGCGGTAGTCGAGGCGGCCGTAGGAGCTGGTGCGGAACCACTCCTGGGTCTTCGGGAAGAACTCCGCGAAACGGTCGAGGGCCTTGCCCTGGCCGGGGGCGTCGGGGAAGTCGACCATCACGGTGAGGGCGTGGACGGTGCCGGTGGAGCGGGAGTAGCCGCGTACCGTCGGCACGCCCTCCGACATCTGGACCGCCGGCCGACCGCTGATCATGCAGGGGCCGAGAGGGGAGGAGCGGGCCAGGGCGATCGGTCCCGCCTGTGTTGCCGTCGAGGGGCCCGCCGTGTGGCGCCCGGTGCCCGCCGAGGTGCCGACCGCCAGGGTCAGGGCGGTCACGGAGGCGAGGGCAACCGCACGGCGGGGGCGTATCCGACGGCTCGGCTGCATGCAGGGGCCCTTCCGTCCATGACAGCTCGCCGGCCGCGCGCTGTGCCCTCTCGATCACCCTGTGGCGGGGCATGCGCGGGCGCGCGCTGGAAGAGACCGAACGTGGGTTCTTGGAACGGAAGAATGTGATTCAGGTCACATGAAAGTTTTCCGGAGGCGGGAAATAACCGGGGAGCCCTTCCCCGTTTAGCCATGTGTCCGAGCGAAACGGGGACAGCTTCCCCGGATCGCCTCCCACTGGAACTCAGGAGTACGCCGTGCAGACCGCGACCCCCGTAACGCGCAAGGCGAGCCGGCCGCGCGCCGACGCCCTGCGCAACCGGGAGCGGATCGTCACCGCCGCCCGGGAGATGTTCGTCGAGTTCGGCCCCGACGTGCCGCTGGACGACATCGCCCGCCGGGCCGGCGTCGGCAACGCCACGGTGTACCGCAACTTCCCCGACCGCGACGCGCTGGTCCGCGAGGTCGTCTGCTCCGTCATGGAGCGCACGGCCGCGGCTGCCGAGCGCGCGCTCGCGGAGACCGGGGATGCCTTCGGGGCCCTGGAGCGCTTCGTGCACACCGCCGCCGACGAGCGGATCAGCGCGCTGTGCCCGATGGTCCAGAGCACCTTCGACCAGCACCATCCGGATCTGGAAGTCGCACGCGAGCGGGTCGAGCAACTGGTCGTGGAGATCATGGACCGCGCCAAGGCGGCCGGCCAGCTCCGCTCCGACGTGGACGTCGGTGACGTCCTGCTCGCCGCGGCCCAGCTCAGCCGGCCCCCGGCCGGGACCGGGTGCCACATCGCCGACCGCTTCGTCCACCGCCATCTGCAGCTGTTCCTGGACGGACTGCGGGCCCCGGCCCGCTCGGTCCTGCCGGGCACGGCGCTGACCATGGAGGACCTGCGCCAGGCCTGACCGTCACCTCGACCGATCAGTCCCGACCGATCAGTCGATTAGTTCAGAGCACCACAGCAGTCATCACAGTCATCACATCAGCGACTCTCACCGGCCGTCACAGCCGACGAGCCGTCCCCTTACCTTTCACTTTTTCCGTCACGAAGTCCCGAAGTGGGTACCCCCATGTCTGAAACGGCCGCAAAGGCTCCCGGCACACCGGCGACATCCGGTGACGCCAACCGCTGGAAAGCGCTCGTCTTCATCGCGCTCGCCCAGCTGATGGTCGTCCTCGACGCGACCATCGTGAACATCGCCCTGCCCTCCGCCCAGCAGGACCTGGGCATCTCGGACGGCAACCGCCAGTGGGTCGTCACGGCCTACGCCCTGGCCTTCGGCGGACTCCTGCTCTTCGGCGGCCGGATAGCCGACCTGTGGGGCCGCAAGAACGCCTTCGTCGTCGGCCTGGTCGGCTTCGCCGGCGCCTCCGCGCTGGGCGGCGCGGCCACCAACGAGGCCATGATGTTCGGCGCCCGTGCCCTGCAGGGTGTCTTCGGCGCACTGCTCGCGCCCGCCGCGCTGTCGCTGCTCGCCGTGATGTTCACGGACGCCAAGGAGCGCGCCAAGGCGTTCGGCATCTACGGTGCCATCGCCGGTGGTGGCGGTGCCGTGGGCTTCATCCTCGGCGGCGTGCTCACCGAGTACATGGACTGGCGCTGGACGTTCTTCGTCAACATCCCGTTCGCGATCGTCGCCGCGCTCGGCGCGTACTTCGTGATCCGTGAGCCGGAGGGCGGCCGCAACCGCAACCCGCTCGACATCCCCGGCGTCCTGCTGTCCACCCTGGGCCTGGTCGCACTGGTCTACGGCTTCACCCGCGCCGAGTCCGACGGCTGGGGCGACTCCATGACCGTCGGCCTGTTCGTCGCCTCCGCGGTGCTGCTGCTCGCCTTCGTCATCACCGAGGCGAAGGTCAAGGCCCCGCTGCTGCCGCTGCGCGTGGTCACCGACCGCAACCGCGGCGGGATCTACCTCTCCCTCGGCATCGCGATCATCGCGATGTTCGGCACCTTCCTGTTCCTCACCTACTACCTGCAGATCGTCAAGGGCTACTCGCCGATCAAGACCGGCTTCGCCTTCCTGCCGATGATCGTCGGCATGATGGTCGGCTCGACCCAGATCGGCACCCGCCTGATGACCCGCGTTCCCGCGCGGATGCTGATGGGCCCCGGGTTCCTGGTCGCCGCGCTCGGCATGTCCCTGCTGACGCAGATGGAGATCGGCTCGTCGTACGCCTCGCTGGTCCTGCCGTCGATGGTGCTGCTCGGCCTCGGTATGGGTACGGCGTTCATGCCGGCCATGTCCCTGGCCACCCTGGGCGTCGAGCCGCGGGACGCCGGTGTGGCCTCCGCGATGGTCAACACCTCGCAGCAGGTGGGCGGCGCGATCGGCACGGCCCTGCTGAACACGATCGCCGCCTCGGCCACCACGTCCTACATCGCCGACCACATGGCCGGTGCGGCCGGCCGGTCCCAGCAGCAGCTGGTCCAGCTGGAGGGCATGGTGCACGGCTACACCAACGCGATCTGGTTCGCGGTCGGCATGCTGGTGCTCGCCGCCGTGCTCGTCGGTGTCCTCGTCAACGCCGGCAGCCCGGACACCACCACGGTGACCGGCTCCGGTGCCGAGGTCGAGGACGAGGTGGCGGTGCCGGTCGTCGCGCACTGAGTCCGACGACGACCGTACGGCCGTACCCCTTGGGACCAGGCGTACGTACGGGGATGGGGACGCTCCGTACGTACCGCCTCGCAGGATCTGCCCCGGCTCCGCTGAATGAGCGGTTCAGCGGAGCCAGGGCAGGTCCGCACCCGCTTCGCTCGGCTGCAGGCCCTCGGCGACGATCTGCATGATCTCGCCGAGGGCTCTTTGCTGTTCGGGGCTGAGGCGGTCGAACAAGGCCTGGCGTACGGCCTCCACATGGCCCGGGGCCGTCTGCTTCAGCACCTGGAGGCCCTGGTCGGTCAGCACCGCGAACTGGCCCCGCTTGTCGTCGGGGCAGTCCTCGCGCCGCACCCAGCCGTTCTTCTCCAGCCGGGCGACGGCGTGCGAGAGCCGGGAGCGGGTGATCTTCGCGTACATCGCCAGCTCGGTCATCCGCAGCCGGCGGTGCGGGGACTCGGCGAGCTTGACCAGGAGGCCGTAGTAGACGTGCGGCATGCCCGCGTCCCGCTGGAGCTGGCGGTCCAGGTAGTCCTCGAGCAGCGTGGTCGCGTCGATGTAGGAGCGCCAGACGCGCTGCTCCTCGTCGGTGAGCCAGCGCGGTTCCTCCCCGGGCGCGGGGCCGGACGCCGGTGACGCGGAGGGCGATGCCGTATTCATGTACTCCACTGTACGAGAGCTCTCCTTGAAGTTTTAACTACCTGGGCGTACGGTCGGACACAAGTTTTAGATTTGAAGCAACTGAGACTTCAGGTCCCCGGAGGGAGCCACCACCATGTCCGCCGCCACGCAGGAGCGCATGCCTGCTCTCTACCTCAGCCACGGCGCACCGCCGCTCGCGGACGATCCCGTATGGCCCGGTGAGCTCGCCGCCTGGTCGGCCGGCCTGCCACGCCCCAAGGCGATCCTCATGGTCTCCGCCCACTGGGAGGAGGCCCCGCTCGCCATCGGTGCCACCGCGACCGTTCCTCTCGTCTACGACTTCTGGGGATTCCCCGAGCACTACTACCAGGTGAGGTACGCCGCGCCCGGCGCTCCCCAACTCGCCGAGTCCGTACGGAAACTGCTGCGCGCCCCCGGCATACCCGTGCAGGACTTCCCGGACCGCGGCCTCGACCACGGCGCCTACGTCCCGCTCGTCGAGATGTACCCCGAGGCCGACATCCCCGTCCTGCAGATCTCCATGCCGACCCTGGACCCGCTGAAGCTGATGGAGATCGGCCGCAAGCTGGCGCCGCTGCGCGACGAGGGCGTCCTGATCGTCGGCTCCGGCTTCTTCACCCACAACCTGGCCGCCCTGCGCCAGGGCGGCATCCCCGCCTGGTCGGTGGAGTTCGACGACTGGGGCCGCCGGGCACTGGAGAGCCGCGACTGGGACGGGCTGCTGGACTTCCTCCACAAGGCCCCGGCCGGCCGCTACGCCCACCCGCGCACCGAGCACTTCGCCCCGCTGTTCGTGACGATGGGCGCGGCGGACGCGGCGGGCGAACTGGACGGCCAGAAGTCCGTGATCGACGGGTTCTGGATGGGGCTGGCGAAGAGGTCGGTGCAGTTCGGCTGAGGCTCGCCTCCCGCCCGGACTCAGAGCTCCTTCTCGTACCAGGCGACGTCCCAGTACCGGCCGAACTTGCGGCCCACCTCGCGGTATGTGCCGACGTACCGGAAGCCGAAGCGCTCGTGCAGCCGCACGGACGCCTCGTTCGGCTGGGCGATGCCCGCGTAGGCGCGGTGCACGTCCTCCCCGGCCAGGGCCTCGAACAGGGCCTTGTAGAGAAGGGTGCCGACACCGCGCCGCCCGGCGTCCGGCGCGAGGTAGACCGTCACCTCGACGGAGGTCTCGTAGGCGGGCTTCACCCGGAAGGCGCTGGATGTGGCGTACCCGAGAATCCGCTGTGAATTGCCTCCGGCGTCCGCCTCCACGGCAACCATCAGCCGATGCGGCCCGTCTTCAGGGTGGGAGAGCAGCCAAGGGCGGCGCTCTTCCGGCGTGAAGACCGCGGTATCGAAGGTGATGGGCGTCTCACGTGCGTAGTGGTTGTAGATGTCGGTGAGGGCGGCGAGGTCGCTGTCGACCCCCGGCCTGACCTGCACCTCTCTACGTTCCGACGGCATCGGGCCTCCTCGTGTGGCCGGACAGGGTACTGCAAGATCAGAAAAATAGGGGGGCGGGTTGGGAATTCTGTCCTGATTCCAGTCGTTGTTTCCATCGAATGCCGGGCACTCGAGGAGAGTCCCAAGCGTTCACGGACCACCCGCCAGCCCACATCGCAAGGGAGCACGCATGGCAACCCGTGCCGTCGCCCGTCGTCAGTCCGCCACCGGCGAGGCCGTCGACGCGGCAAGCAGTGTTCGCGCCCATGGCGGCGAGATCGCGGACCGCGACCTGGTCGGCATGTACCTCGACGAGATCGCGCGTACGCCGCTGCTCGACGCCGCCAAAGAGGTCGAGCTGTCGCAGATCATCGAAGCGGGTGTGTTCGCAAGGCAGGTCCTCGACGGATACGAGGAGTCCAAGGCGGACGCCACCCGTGAAGAACTCGAAGCCCTGGTGGCCGAGGGAGAGCGCGCCAAGGACATCTTCATCCGCTCCAACCTCCGCCTGGTCGTCGCGGTGGCCCGCCGCTACCCCCGCAGCGGCCTGCCCCTGCTCGACCTGATCCAGGAGGGCAACGCCGGTCTGGTGCGCGCGGTGGAGAAGTTCGACTACCGCAAGGGCTTCAAGTTCTCGACGTACGCGACGTGGTGGATCCGTCAGGCCATCACCCGCTCGATAGCCGACCAGTCCCGCACCATCCGCCTCCCCGTCCACCTGGTCGAGGAGCTGGGCCGCATCCGCCGGGTCCAGCGCGAGTTCAACCGGGAGAACGGCCGGGACCCGGAGCCCGCCGAGATCGCCGCCGAGCTCGGCTCGACCCCGGAGCGCGTCTCGGACGTCCTCGACTGGGCCCGTGACCCGGTCTCCCTCAACATGTCGGTGGACGACGAGGGCGAGACCCAGTTCGGCGACCTGCTGGAGGACACGTCGGCAGTCTCTCCCGAACAGTCCGTCCTGACCCTCCTCCGCAGCGAGGAACTGGACGACCTGATCGGCCGCCTCGACCAGCGCACGGCGTCCATCATCAAGATGCGGTACGGCATCGAGGACGGCCGGGAGCGCACCCTGACCGAGGTCGGCAAGGAGCACGGACTGACGCGCGAGCGGATCCGGCAGATCGAGAAGCACGCCCTGCTGGAGCTGAAGAAGCTGGCGCGCAGCACCGGCTTCGACGCGGCGGCGTAACGGCGTACGCCGGGTGGCGAAAGACCGCGCAAACATGGCGATGTAACGCCGCTTCAACCGACTGGCCCCCGGGAACAAGACCTCAGGGCAAGGAAGTTCGAGCCCTGAGGTCACCGGTCCTGGACCCCGGACCGGCCCCGACGGACGCATCACGGACCCGTCAGTCCCCTCACCACAGACCTGACCGACCACCAACAAGCCAAGTCCCGACGCACTCCCCCCGGCGCCGGGACTCTCCCCGAGCCGGGCTTCGGCGCCTATCCCCCCTGGGTGCCGGGGCCCGGCTCCTTGGGCTCCGGAGCCCGGACAGGCCGGACGGGTGGGCCACCCCGTACCTGAACCACGGGGTGGCCCACCCGGATGGCAGATTGTGCCACATGGGCATAGCCTGCCGGACGTGAGCAGCTCCACCCCCGCACAGCCCTCCGCCGCCACGCCCCCCTCGCTGACAGAGCGACGCAAGGCGGCGACCCGCATGGAGATCGCCCGCGCCGCGGCCGGCCTCTTCGTCAAACAGGGTCTGCGGGCCACCCGGGCCGAGGACATCGCCCAGGCCGCCGGAGTCGCGCCGCGCACCTTCTACCGCTACTTCGCCACCAAGGAGGAGGCGGTGGCCCCCCTCTACGCGGCCGGCGCCGACCGCTGGTCGGCCGCGGTCCGGAACGCCCCCGCCGACCTGTCCGTACCCGAGGCTCTGGAACACGCCGTCCGGTACACCCTGACGCCGGGCGCGGGCGTGTCCGCGTCCTCCTGGGAGTGGATCCGCACCCTGGTCCGCCTGGCCACGACGAGCCCCGCGCTGCGGAAGGTGTGGGCGCAGGTGTGCCATGAGGGGGAGGCCAGTCTGGCGGCGGTGCTGTCCGAGAGAACCACCGCCCCTTCGGACGCCCCCGACAACGTTGCCGTCCCCTCGTCCCCCGACCTCCGCTTCGCCGCCACCGTGGCCGCCGCGGCCGTACGCGTCGCCGTCGAGACCTGGGCGTCGGGCGAGGCGCCGCCCGAGGGGCCGGAGGGTCCGGCGGCACTGGCGATGCGGAATCTGGGGGCCCTGAGGGATTTCCCGTGGGAGGACATTGCGGTGCCGTGAGGGGCCGGCGCGGGCCGTGCTGGGGACCTGCGGCCCCCAGCCCCCCGCTTCGGCCCTGAAGGGGCCTCGTCCTCAAACGCCGGACGGGCTGAATCGCCGGCACCGGCGTCGAGAGGGGGAGCCCCCTGATGGTGGGTGGGGATCGGGACGGCTCCACCCACCCTCAAACGCCCGGACCAGCCGAAATGCCAACACGGGCGTCGAGAAGCGGAGCCCCCTACGGGTGGGTGGGGGATCGGGACTGCTTCGCTCATCCTCGAACGCCGGACGGGCTGAAACGTCGGGACCGGCGCTCGAGAAGCGGGGCGTACCCCCACGGGCCCGCAGTCGCCCGCGGCGGGAAGGGGACGTGCCGGGGGGTGTTCGCCCGCAGCGGCGGGCGTCAAAAGAGAGCACCTCTCTGCCCAACGGCAACCGCCCGACCGAGGACGGACACCCCCCGGCGCGGCCCCGACCCCCCACCGCCCGCAGGCGCTACGCGCACCCCCACCCCACCCGCACAGGCGCCGCAGGCATCACGCGCACCCCCACTCACCCCGCACAGGCCGCCGCAGGCACCCCCGCCCAACCGCCGGAGGCAACGGCAACCGTCACCCGAGCGGCCCGCCCTCCCCCGACGGCACCGGCCCCGCCCGGTCCAGCAACCCCGTCCGGGCCGCCAGCGCCGCCGCCTCCAGTCTTGAACCGACTCCCAGCTTCATCAGGACCCGTTGGACATGGGTGCGTGCCGTCGAGGGGGCGATGCCCATGCCCGCGGCGATCAGGCGGGTGTCCTCGCCGTCGGCCACGCGGACCAGGACCTCGACCTCCCGGGGCGTGAGCATCTGCAGCAGCCGCTGCCCCTCGTCGTCCGGTTGAGCCGCGGGGTTGAGCAGCTCACTGAACGCCCCCTGCAGCAGCTGTGGCGCCACCGCCGCCTCCCCCGCCCGTGCCTTCATGATCGCCCGCTCGACACCCTCGATGCGCTCGTCGTGCCGCACATAGCCGGAGGCCCCCGCCGCGAACGCCGCCGCGATGCCGCGCGGGCTCGGCACAGGGCCCAGTACCAGCACCGCGACCTGAGGGCGTTCCCGCTTGATCTTCAGCACCGGGTCGAATATCCCGGGCTCCGCCGGCGTCGCCGTCCCCAGCAGGCACACCTCCGGCGCCCGCGTGATCACCAGCTCCGCCGCCCCCGCGGCAGGCGCCGCCGCGGCCAGCACCCGGTGCCCCCGCAGCTTCAGCGCCGAAGCCAGTGCCTCGGCGAGCAATCGGTGGTCGTCGACCACCATGAGCCGCACTCCCATCGAGCAACCCCCCAGTCCCCCCAATGGATCCCCATCACTGCCCAGGACCGGCCGCGCCGGTCCGGATGCCTCACTGCGGAGGCCCCGCTATGGATGCCCACTGGTCCACGCGGACAGAAGCCCCCTCCCGGCTCCCCCGCCTTTCATGCCCCCGGAAGCTACACGCTTGTTCGACATTGCGCTCCCCCTCCCGGGCAGAAGTGCCCCGGAACGGCGGAATTTCTGGCTTTTCCCGCATTCGAGGACGATGAACGGTAAGCGCACGGCCCCGCTCCTGACCAGGAACGGGGCCGTCACCTCTCGACCGATTCGTCAGTCCGCGTCGGTCCGCCTCAGTCCGCCGTACGGCCGAACGCGATCACGTGGTACTTCTTCTGGAACGAACTGCCCAGATCGCTGGCGAACTTCTCCGCCATGTACAGCCGCCCCTGCGCATAGACGATCTCGGCGTATTCCGGAGACATACGCGTCTCCGCATCGCGCACCGTCCTCGCGGCCGGGTTCTCCAGCAGCTTCGTCTCCTTGAAGCTGCCCCCGTCGATGCTGACGATCTGCCCGCCCTTGTCGTACGGCGGACGCTTGTACGCGATGATGTTGCCGCCGTCCATGCGCAGCGGCGTGATCGTGTACCGGTCGCCCGCATCCGCACGCTGCCCGGTCTGCTTGCCGGTGGTCAGGTCGAACGCGACGATCTCGTTGGTCCGGCCGTACTCGCCGCCGCCCTGGTGTTCCTCGGTCTCCACGTAGAGCCGGTCGTTGCCCACCACGACTCCCGTGCAGGACTCGATGGCGGTGACGCCGGAGCAGCGGGCCGCGAACTGGTCGCCCGGCACGGAGATGCGGATGCGCAGCTTGCCGGTCTTGTTGTCGATCGAGAAGACGTCCGTGATCCCGATGGCGTCCTTGGACTGGCCGACCTCGGCGGCCACGACGAGCGGCTCGGTGGAGATGACGCTGGCGTACTCGACGCCCTCGGCCATCTTGTACTCCGAGATCACCCGCCCCGTCTTCTGGTCGATCGTCTGGATGTGCAGCTGGGGATTGTCGTAGCCGCCGCACTTGGCGACCGCGACCAGCTTCTCGCCGCCTGCGTACCCGAGGTCGTAGCAGGCGTTCTCGGGCTTGGGGACCCACAGCTGCTTGCCGGACCTGATGTCGAAGGCGGCACCGCCTCTGGTGCCGCCGGCCGCGACGGTGCCGCCGCTGACGGTGAGGTTGTCGTACCGGATCGGTTCGCCCTCGACCTTGGCGGTCTTCGTCCACAGCTTCTTGCCGGCGTCCAGGTCGATCGCCGCGACCTGGGTGCAGCCGTGCGAGGGCTTGTCCTTGGTCGGCTTCGCGGGCTCGAAGGCGATGGCCGTCAGGTTGTCCTCGGTGGTGCGCCTGCTGGCCTGGCAGACGGGGCCCGGCAGCGGGATCGTCCACAACTCGGTGCCCTTGTCGGGGTCGTAGCCGACGATCTCGTAGACGCCGCTCTTGACGTACGTCCGGTCGGTGAGCCACGAGCCGGACACGGTGATGCTGCTGTCGTCGGGGACAGCGGGCGCCGGGATCTGGAAGAGGACCTGGGAGTTGGGGTCGGACGGCACCTTCTCCTTGCCGGGGGTGGTGCTCCCGCCGCCGCTGCCGTTGCCGTTGTCCCCGCCGCCCGTGCCGCCGCTGGAGCTGGCGGTGTCGTCCTTGCCGCCCTCGTCACCGGACTGCTTGTACAGCACGACACCGCCGATGACCAGCGCGATCGCGACGACGGCCGCCACGATGACGGCGAGTTGCGTGTTGACCTTCCGGCCGCCGCCGCCCGGCCCGCCGGACTGGGGGTGCATCGGCGTGGTCGCGTGCGGATAGCCGTAGCCCGGCGGCTGCTGCCCGTACGGGTTCTGCGGCTGACCGTACGCACCGGGCTGCTGGCCGGGATGGCCGTACCCGGGCGGGGCGGCGGGCGGGGGTGTCTGCGGGGCGCCCTGGGGCGCCTGCGGGTAGCCGTACGCGGGCTGCGGCGGCGTGGGCGGACCTTGAGGTGTCTGCGGGTAGCCGTAGCCCGGCGCCCCTGCGGGCTGCGGCGCCTGCGGAGGCTGCGCGGGCGGCTGCTGGGGCGCGCCGAAGCCACCACCCGGCTGCTGGGGCGGCTGGTCCTGCGGCGGGCCGAACCCTCCCCCGGGCGGGGGCTGATGGGGCGGCGGAGGCGGCTGGGTCATGGCGTGGGTACCTCGGGGGACAGGGCGACGGACGCGGTGGGGACGGCGGAAGGGGAGAACGGGACGGGCGCTCGCCTCACTTGCCGAAGGCGAGGATCAGCTTCTCCTTCGCTTCGTCGTTGCCGCTCAGCCGGGTGCTCGCGAGGTAGAAGCGCCCGTCGACCCAGTCGTACGCCCGGGAGAAGAAGCTGTTCTCGACGCTTACGGTGCTCGCCGGGTTCTGCAGCAGCTTCGCCGGCTGGTGGCTGCCGCCGGTCACCGGGATCGACAGCACCTGGCCGCCCGCGTCGTACGACGGCTTGGCGTAGGCGATGAGCTTGCCGTCCTCGACCTTGATGGGCAGCATCGGCTCGTCCACGGGGGACTTCACGCGCCACTTCTCCTTGCCGTTGGAGAGGTCGATCGCGACGATCTCGTTGGCGCTGCTGGTCGACTCGGTGGGCAGGTAGAGCGTGTTCGCGTCGGCGGCCACACCGGAGCAGCCCCGCAGGTTGCGTTCGAGGATGGCCCAGCCGCACTCGACGCCGATCTTCAGGTCGACGCCGACCTCCGAGCGGAACTTGCCGCCGGAGCCGAGGGTGGAGATGTTCCAGGCCTTCTTGTCCTCGTTGGTGCTGTAGACGACCAACGGGTCGATGGAGAAGACGCGGGCGATCTGCCAGCCCTTGTCGTACTTCTGGGTCCACTTGGCCTTGCCGGTCGCCGGGTCGAGCTCCTGGATCTCGTCGTGCTCGTTGCTACCGGTGGCGTCGCAGGACGCCACGGCGATCAGCTTCTCGCCGCCCGCGAAAGCGTCCGGGAAGCACTTGTCGCCGTACCGCTTCTTCTCCCACAGCTTGCCGCCGCTGTTGACGTCGTACGCCGTGCCGGACTGGGCGCGGCCCACCATCAGGGTCTTGCCGGTGATGGACAGGTCGATCTTGATGGTGTTGTCGAACAACTCGCCGTTGGAGACGGTGTCCTTCCAGCCCTTGGCGCCGGTGGTGAGGTCGATCTGCTGGAGCTGGTTGCACTTGGCGCGGTCGCTGGTGCCGCTCTCGTACGCCACGACGATCTTGTTGTCGGCCGACTTCTGCGGGGTGACCGCGCAGATCTTCTGCGGGAGGCTGATCGGGGCCCACGTCTCTTCGCCGTCGGTGATGTTGTAGGCGAAGACCTGCTTGTACGCCGCCTTCACCGCGGCCTTGTCGGTGATCCACAGGCCGGGGGCGTCGGCGCCGGACTTGGGGGCGTCGGGCGCCTGCTTGTACCAGAGCACCTTCGCCTCGCCGGGCTGGCGGCCGCCGTTGAGGTTCTCCGGGTCGGCACCGCCGCCGCTGTCCTCGGACGCGCTCGGGGACTCGGAGCCCTTCGGGTCGTCACTGCCCTGCGCGACCGGCTTCTTGGGGTCGTCGTCGCCGCCACGGGTCACGGCGAGCACCGTGCCGCCGATGACGAGCAGCGCCGCGACGGCCGCGCCGATGACGAGGGCGGGCTTGCCCTTGAAGGGGTTGCCCGAGCCGGAGCCGGGCGCGCCCGGGTACTGCGGCTGGGGCGGGTAGCCGTAACCCTGGGCGGGCTGCTGGCCGTAGGGGCCGGGCTGCTGCGGCTGGCCGTACGGCCCCGGCTGCTGCTGCGGCTGGGCGTACGGGCCGGAGGGGTACGGCCCCTGCTGACCGTACGGGTTGGCCTGCCCCGGCTGCTGGGGCTGCGGCGGCTGCTGCGGGTAGCCGTAACCGGGCTGCGGGGCGGCCGGCGGCGGGCCCTGCGGGGGCGGCGGCGTCTGCGGCGGGCCCTGGGGCGGCGGGGGTGTCTGGGGGGCGCCCGGCGGTGGGGGCGGGGTCTGCGCAGCACCCGGCTGCGGGGGCTGCGGCGCTCCGAAGCCACCCTGCCGCGGGTCCTGCGGTGCCCCGAAACCGCCCTGCGGCGGCTGGTTGGGCGGCTGGCTCATGAGCGGTTCCCCCTTGTGACCGGTGCGGTGCCACGTCCTGTGCCGTCGCGTTTCCGCCACACCAGCGTTTCTCAGACTGTTCTCAGGCGGCCCTTTCTATCACCCGCCACCGACAGCACACCGGGCCGCATCCGCCCCTGTTCCCAAGGGAGGACCGGCCCGTGATGCCACTGTTATCCGCGTTCACAGCCCCTTCACGAGGGCGGTCCCCCAACGCCCCTGGGGGCGCGGGGCTGTTGTCCATATGCGGCTCCCGCCGCGTGGGCGCGACCAGCCACAACGGCGCCGCACCCGAACGACGACCCATCGCGGCACTCCCCACATGGCGGCACCCGGCGGAGCGCCTACGCCTCTTCGGCGAGTTCCAGCCAGCGCAGCTCCAGTTCGTCCCGCTGACCTGCCAAGTCGCGCAGTTCGGCGTCGAGTTCGGCGACCTTCGCGAAGTCGGTGGCGTTCTCGGCGATCCGCGCGTGCAGCGTGGTCTCCTTCTCGGAGATCTTGTCGAGCTGCCGCTCGATCTTCTGCAACTCCTTCTTCGCGGCCCGCAGATCGGCCGCGCTCCGCTCGGCCTTCTCGGCGGCCGGAGTGGCGGCCGCGACGGCGACCTGCGCCTCCATGCGGTGACGCCGCTCCAGGTACTCGTCGATGCCGCGCGGCAGCATGCGCAGGGTGGCGTCGCCGAGCAGGGCGAACACGCGGTCCGTGGTCCGCTCGACGAAGAACCGGTCGTGGGAGATGACGATCATCGAGCCCGGCCAGCCGTCGAGGAGGTCCTCGAGCTGGGTGAGGGTCTCGATGTCGAGGTCGTTGGTGGGCTCGTCGAGGAAGAGGACGTTGGGCTCGTCCATGAGCAGCCGCAGCAGTTGCAGCCTGCGCCGCTCACCGCCGGACAGGTCGCCCACCGGCGTCCACTGCTTCTCCTTGCTGAAGCCGAACGTCTCGCACAGCTGCCCGGCGGTCATCTCGCGCCCCTTGCCGAGGTCGACGCGCTCGCGCACCGCCTGGACGGCCTCCAGCACCCGCCAGTTCGGGTTGAGTTCGGCGACCTCCTGGGAGAGGTAGGCGAGCTTGACGGTCTTGCCGACGACGACCCGGCCACCCGCCGGCTGCGCCTCGCCCTCGGTGCGCGCGGCCTCCGCCATGGCGCGCAGCAACGACGTCTTCCCGGCGCCGTTGACGCCGACGAGACCGATGCGGTCGCCGGGCCCGAGCTGCCATGTCACATGCTTGAGCAGCATCTTGGGGCCGGCCTGGACGGTGACGTCCTCCAGGTCGAAGACCGTCTTCCCGAGGCGGGAGGAGGCGAACTTCATCAGCTCGCTGCTGTCCCGGGGCGGCGGTACGTCCTTGATGAGCTCGTTGGCCGCCTCGACCCTGAAGCGCGGCTTGGAGGTGCGCGCGGGCGCGCCGCGCCGCAGCCAGGCGAGCTCCTTGCGGACGAGGTTCTGCCGCTTGACCTCCTCCGTGGCCGCGATGCGCTCGCGCTCGGCACGCGCGAAGACATAGTCGGAGTAGCCGCCCTCGTACTCGTGGACCGTGCCGCGCTGTACGTCCCACATGCGGGTGCAGACCTGGTCGAGGAACCAGCGGTCGTGGGTGACGCACACGAGCGCCGAGCGCCGCTCGCGCAGGTGCTGGGCGAGCCAGGCGATGCCCTCGACGTCGAGGTGGTTGGTGGGCTCGTCGAGGACGATCAGGTCCTGTTCCTCGATGAGCAGCTTGGCGAGCGCGATGCGCCGCCGCTCACCGCCGGACAAGGGGCCGATGACGGTGTCGAGGCCCTGCGGGAACCCGGGCAGGTCGAGCCCGCCGAACAGCCCCGTGAGCACGTCCCTGATCTTGGCGTTCCCGGCCCACTCGTGGTCGGCCATGTCCCGGATGACCTCGTGCCGGACGGTGGCTTCGGGGTCGAGCGAGTCGTGCTGCGTGAGCACGCCGAGGCGCAGCCCGCCGGAGTGCGTGACCCGGCCGGTGTCGGCCTCCTCCAGCTTGGCCAGCATCCGGATCAGGGTCGTCTTGCCGTCGCCGTTGCGCCCCACGACGCCGATGCGATCGCCCTCGGAGACGCCGAGCGAGACACCGTCGAGCAGGGCACGGGTGCCGTACACCTTGCTGACGTTCTCGACATTGACCAGGTTGACGGCCATTGCTCTCCTGCCCGGGGGGCTGTGTCGACATGCGGCTCCGCCGCGGGGTCAGCCTCCCAGCCTAATGTGCGCCGGCCGGTGGCTGATCCCCGCACAGGTCAGCGGCGCATCATCGACGGGCGGCCGCCGCGCGGACCTCGGCGAGGAGGTCGTACATGACCTGGCCCGGGCACTCGGTGGCGAAGTAGTCGCGGTGACCGCCGACCGTGTTCGTGTCCTTCTTCGCGCCGTTGACGGGGTTGGTGTACGTCACCCGCGCCTGCGGGTCCAGGCCCTTGAACCGGGATATCACCTTGATCAGCCGGATCAGGGACGCCTTGGCCGCGTCCGTGGGGGGCTGCTCGTTGAGGGTGCCGAGCAGGGCGATGCCGAGGGCGCCCGAGTTGTAGCCCACGGAGTGGAAGCCGGTGACGAGGTCGCCGTCCGGGTTGAAGGCCGGGATGCCGTCGTCGCCGGAGTAGCGGCCCTCGTAGACGTTGCCGGCCTCGTCGATGAGGAAGTGGTAGCCGATGTCGCCCCAGTCGTTGGTGATCGCGTGCAGCTCGTAGATCGCGCGCACCGTCGCGGCCGGGTCGGGATCGTCGTTCGGCGTGGCGGTGTGGTGGACCGTGATGATCTGGAGCGGGTAGTACTTCTCGGGCGAGTTGACCTTGCCGTCCTTGTACCGCTTGGACTCGTCGGCGCCCCAGGCCGGCCGCGAGAGGTAGCGCACGCCGCGCACGCGCGTGGGCTCGCTCGGCACATGGAAGGTGCGGTCGGGTCCGTCGGTGGTGTCGATCGCCAGCGAGAGCACGCCGTCGATGTCGCTCGACGCCTTCACCTCGTACGCGGTGGTGTTCCGGGCGGCGACCAGGGCCGTGCCGCCGTCCTCAAGGTTCGCGCAGCCGCTCTTGAGGGTCTGCCAGTCGCCGTCCGCGAGCCGGATGGCGGCGCCCTCCTTCGCTCCCGACCAGCGCACCCCGACGTAGGAGGCGGCGAAGGCGGTGGTGGCCTCGCCGGTGCCGGTGGCGGCCTCGGAGCGGGTGGCGGGGAACTTCTCCGGCGTCGTACCGGAGTCCGTCGTACCGGAGTCGCCGGAGCCGGAGCCGGACGCGGAGCTGTCCGTGCCGCCGGAGTCGGTGGAGGCGAACACCATCGGCGTGAGCGCGGCTCCGGCGGCCACCGCGCCACCGGCGGCGATCATGCCACGCCGGGACAGGGAGCGCTTTCTACGGTGGGTCGGCTGGGTGGGGGTGGGGGATTCGGACACGGGGGTGTCCCCTTCCAGAAGTGCACTTGACGGCGCGCCGGCAGACCGGGGCACGGCGCTTGAAATGTCAAGGGACCCTAATCGCCCCACCCGTCCCACGGGTACTGCGATTGCAGTACATCCGTGTGGAGATCGAGCGAAGAATGCCTACTTGCGAGTACCGCTTACCGCCACTCGTGACCGGCGGGTCACGCGCGGGCGCCGTCCAAGACCGTGGCACCGGGCGCGGGCGCGGACGCCGTGCGCACCGCGCGACAAGTGCCGGACGCCCGCAGGGCATCGGCCACCTTCGCCGCCGACTCCGGGTCGCGGGCGAGGAAGGCCGTGGTCGGGCCCGAGCCGGAGACGAGCGCCGTGAGCGCCCCTGCGGCGCTGCCCGCGGCAAGGGTGTCGGCGAGCTGCGGGAAGAGGGAGAGGGCGGCGGGCTGGAGGTCGTTGGAGACGGCGGCGGCGAGTGCGTCGGGGTCGCCCTTGGCGAGGGCGTCGAGGAGCGGCTGGGAGGCGACGGGTTCGGGAATGTCCGTGCCCTCGCCGAGCCGGTCGAACTCACGGAAGACGGCGGGTGTGGACAGCCCGCGGTCGGCCATCGCGAAGACCCAGTGGAAGGCGCCGCCCACGTCGAGCGTCCGCAGTTTCTCGCCGCGCCCGGTGCCGAGGGCGGCCCCGCCGACCAGGCTGAACGGCACGTCGCTGCCCAACTCGGCGCAGATGTCGAGGAGTTCTGTGCGGGAGGCGTTCGTGCCCCACAGCGCGTCGCAGGCGAGGAGCGCGCCCGCGCCGTCCGCGCTGCCGCCCGCCATGCCGCCGGCGACGGGGATGTCCTTGGCGATGTGGAGGTGCACGTCGGGCGTACGGCCGTACCGCGCGGCGAGCGCCTCGGCCGCGCGGGCGGCGAGGTTCGTACGGTCCAGGGGGACCTGGTCGGCGTCGGGGCCCTCACAGGTGACGCGCAGGCCGTCGGGCGAGGGGGTCACGGTGACCTCGTCGTACAGGCTTACGGCGAGGAAGACATTGGCCAGGTCATGGAACCCGTCGGGACGGGCGGCGCCCACCGCGAGCTGGACGTTGACCTTGGCGGGGACCCGTACGGTGACGCTCGCGCTCACTTACTCGGACTCCTTGTGCTGGGCGCCGGCTTCCTTGTGCTCCGCGATGCGCGCGAACTCCTCGACGGTCAGCGCCTCTCCGCGTGCCTGCGGCGAGATCCCGGCGGCGACGAGCGCCGCCTCGGCAAACGCCGCGGAGCCCGCCCAGCCGGCGAGCGCGGCCCGCAGCGTCTTGCGGCGCTGGGCGAAGGCCGCGTCGACGACGGCGAAGACCTCGCGCTTCGAGGCGGTGGTCTTGATCGGTTCGGTGCGCCGGGTCAGGGAGACCAGGCCGCTGTCGACGTTCGGCGCGGGCCAGAAGACATTGCGGCCGATGGCACCGGCCCGCTTGACCTCGGCGTACCAGTTGGCCTTCACGGAGGGAACGCCGTACACCTTGGAGCCGGGCCCGGCGGCGAGGCGGTCGGCGACCTCCGACTGCACCATGACGAGCGTGCGTTCGATGCTCGGGAAGGTGTCGAGCATGTGGAGGAGGACCGGAACGGCCACGTTGTAGGGGAGGTTGGCGACCAGGGCGGTGGGCGGCGGGCCCGGCAGCTCGGTGACGTGCATCGCGTCGGAGTGCACCAGCGCGAAACGGTCGGCGCGCTCCGGCATACGGGCGGCGATGGTGGTGGGGAGCGCGGCGGCCAGTACGTCGTCGATCTCGACGGCGGTGACGCGGTCGGCGACCTCCAGCAGGGCGAGGGTGAGGGAGCCGAGCCCCGGGCCGACCTCGACGACCACGTCGTCGGGGCGGACCTCCGCGGTGCGGACGATACGGCGGACCGTGTTCGCGTCGATCACGAAGTTCTGGCCGCGCTGCTTGGTGGGGCGGACGCCGAGGGCCCCCGCCAGCTCACGGATGTCGGCGGGGCCCAGCAGGGCGTCGGGGGTGGGGCTGCTCACCCGACAAGGGTACGGGGGTGCGGGGCGGCGTCGGTGCAGCCTGCCCTGGCTGTGGGTTCCGGGCGCTGGGCTGGGCGGGGTGGGTCGCGCCGCCCGCCGCTACCGGGTGCCGCCTTTCTTCCGGTCGGGAGCCGCCCACGCCGGACGCCGCATCGCTGCCCCCGGCTCGCGTGCCTCACCTGTGCAGCCGCCCCCCGCAATGCGGCCAAGGACTCGCCCCCTGCCGCACATACAGCTTCTTCGCCCGCTGCGTCTGTTCCGCCGCCGGTGCGTCCTGCGGCCGCCCCTTGCCGCCGAGGCTTCGCCAGGTCTGGGTGTCGAACTGGTACAGGCCGCCGTACGTCCCCGAGGAGTCCACCGCGTCCGGCCGCCCCCCGGACTCGCACGCCGCGAGGCCCTGCCAGTTCAGCCGGTCCGCGCCGCGCACGGACGTCGGCAGCGGCTTCGTGCCGACCTTCACGATCTGGGTCCGGGGCTCGCGCACCACCTCGGACCTGACCCGGCGCGGCTTCTGCCGGACGCCGTTGACCGTGCGGAAGGAGAACGTCACGCGCCGCAGGCCGGGCACCCCGGCCCGCTCGACGATCTCCGTGCCCCGGAAGACCGAGGGGTCCTCGACGCGTTCCACGGCGAACGCGATCGCCTCGTCGCGGATCTCCTTGCGGCCGGTGATCCGCAGGACCGTGACCGTCTGCCCGTCGCGCGGGAACGTCTCGAGCGGGACGGACGTGGTGTCCTGGCCGCGCAGGATGATGCCGGCCTGCTCCACGACCTCGCGCACGGTCGCCGCGTTCGTGCGGATGGTGCGCGCCAGGCCGTCCGCCATGATCGTCACCGTGCGCTCGGTGCGTACGTCCAGCGCAAGCCCCTCGCGGCCGATGCGCCGGGAGCGCGAGGTCGACAGATACGCCCCCTCCGCGCGCACCCCCAACTGCCGGAGCGCCGCCTCCACCGTGTGCGCCGTCGTCCACACCTCGCGTCGCTGGCCGTCGATCGTGAGCCGCACGGGACGCCCGTAGTGCACCGCGACCTCGTCACCGCTGGACAGGGCGGCATCCCCCGCGGGCGCGACCACGTCGTGCGCCCCCACCTCCACACCCTCCTCGGCCAGCAGTTCGGTGACGTCGTCCGCGAAGGTGTGCAGGGTGCGCGGCTTGCCGTCGATGCTCAGCTCGACCGCCTTGTCCTTGGCGACGAAGGCGGTCGTCCCACCCGCGAGGAACGCGACGACCAGCGCCTGCGGCACCAGCCGGCGCATGGTCCCGTCCCCCCGTTCGGCGGCGCGCGCCCTGCGCCGGTGCGCGGCCCGCCGACCGCTCCTGGGGCGCACGACGGGTGTGCGCGCCGCCGCCTCGGACGCCTCCTCGTACGCCGGACGGTATGTGTCCTCGCGCGCCCCGTTCGCCTCGTATCCGCCGTGAGCCCCGTGAGCTCCGTGAGCTCCGTAGGTTCCCGAGGCTGCGGAGGACCCGTAGGGCTCGTATGTGCCGTACGTCTGGTGCGCCTGGTACGCGGGCGTGTATGTGTCCGTAGCGGCACGCGCCGCGTAAGCCCCGTATGCCGCGTGGGCCCCGTGCACCCCCAGCGCCCCCTGCGCTCCCTGCACCCCGTACGCCAGCGTCTGAGCGCTGTACGGGTCGAAGCCGCCGTACGCCGGGGGCTCGTGGGCCGGGCTCGGGCCATACGTCTCGAACTGCGCGTTGCTCACGACGACACGCTCCAGCGGAGGAGTCCGGATCGGAGCCCCAGAACCTAGCGGAGGGGTGGTGACTCTCCAAAGCGACTCGACTACCCAAAGTCACCGCCAGGCACGGCGAGTAGCCGCGCGAGCGTTATCCGGGAGTTATCGATCAGTAGCCGAAGGCATGTGCCGTGTTCGAGCCCAGGGCCGCCGCCAGCACGTCCTCATCGATCCCCCGTACGGCCGCCATGGCGCGCACCGTGACCGGAATGAGATACGGAGCGTTGGGCCGTCCGCGGTACGGCGCAGGCGTGAGGAAGGGCGCGTCGGTCTCCACGAGGAGCAGCTCCAACGGGGCCACCGCCACCGCGTCCCGCAGGTTCTGGGCGTTCTTGAAGGTGACGTTGCCGGCGAAGGACATGTAGTAGCCGGCGCGGGCGCACACCTGGGCCATCTCGGCGTCCCCCGAGTAGCAGTGGAACACCGTCCGCTCGGGGGCGCCCTCCTCCTTCAGCACCCGCAGCACATCCGCGTGGGCCTCACGGTCGTGGATGACCAGGGCCTTGCCGTGCCGCTTGGCGATCTCGATGTGGGCGCGGAAGGACGCCTCCTGCGCCTCCTTGCCCTCGGGCCCGGTGCGGAAGTAGTCGAGGCCGGTCTCGCCGACGCCCTTCACCTGAGGGAGTGCGGCGAGGCGGTCGATCTCCGCGAGCGCCTCGTCGAGCGCCCGCGCACCGCCGGGCTCGCGCGCCCCCTGCCGCGACCAGCCGTCGGGGTCCCCGTGCACGATGCGCGGAGCCTCGTTCGGGTGCAGGGCGACGGTCGCGTGCACGGCGTCGTACCGCGCCGCCGTCTCGGCCGCCCACTGCGAGCCGCGTACGTCGCAGCCGACCTGGACGACCGTCGTCACGCCCACCGACGCCGCCTTGGCCAGGCCCTCCTCCACCGTGCCGGACTGCATGTCGAGGTGGGTGTGGGAGTCGGCGACCGGAACCCGGAGCGGTTCCGGGAGGGGCGGGGCCGCGTGCTTGTCGGAGGCGTTCGAAGGCATGCCCCGATCCTACGAAAGGGGCATGCCCGGCCGGCCGACGCGGCTCAGCTCGCCTTGCGGTGGAAGACGTGCAGGAGATCGGACAGATGCCAGTGGTGGTCGGTCCCGCCCGCCGCCGGCTGGGACTCCTGCTCCCCCTGCCGCGGGACCGGGCGGGGGTGGTGCAGGGAGTTCTGCACGGAGGACACCTGCCCGGGCCGCATGATCCGTACGACGTGGTTGTCGCAGTTCTCGCACGTGGGCCGGCTCAGCGGCGACGGTACGACCTCGCCGTTCGCGACGTACATGACGAACTCGTGGCCGTCACCGTCGATGTGGTGCTCTATCTCGTACGACTGCTCCCAGCCGTGCCCGCATCGCATGCAGGCGAAGGAGTAGGACTCGTGGACGACGGCGGTCGCGGCGCTGCGAAGGCCCGTGGTCTGCTGTGCGATCTCGCTCATGCCAGCTCCTGTGGTCCGCTGGTGGAACGGGTTGCGTCCCTTCGTCCAGTGGACTCCTCCGCAGGAGCGAACGCACGTCATCTGCCCAGTATTGGGGGCGACTTGGGCGTTCCTTGCCGAAAGGCCCGGCTCCCTTTACCCCGGCATGGGGCGCGCGCCCATCCGAGATACGCCCTGCTCACACGGTGTTTCACGCCCCGGCGTTCTTAGCGGCCACGACCGCGTCGAAGACCTCTCTCTTGGGTACTCCGGCCTCCGCCGCCACCGCCGCGATGGCCTCCTTGCGCCGCTCCCCCGCCTCTTCACGCACGCGAACGCGCCGCACGAGTTCCGCGGCGTCGACCTCCTCGGCCCCCTTCTCGGGCGCCCCCTCGACCACGAGGGTGATCTCCCCGCGCACACCCTCCGCGGCCCAGGCCGCGAGCTCCGCCAGCCCGCCCCGCCTGACCTCCTCGTACGTCTTGGTCAGCTCCCGGCACACGGCGGCCCGCCGCTCGCCGCCGAACACCTCGGCCATCGCGGCGAGCGTGTCGTCGAGCCGGTGCGGCGCCTCGAAGTAGACCAGCGTGCGCCGCTCCTCGGCCACCTCCCGCAGCCGCGACAGCCGCTCCCCCGCCTTGCGCGGCAGGAACCCCTCGAAGCAGAACCGGTCGACCGGCAGCCCGGACAGCGCCAGCGCGGTGAGCACGGCGGACGGCCCGGGTACGGCGGTGACGCGGATGTCCTTCTCCACTGCTGCCGCGACCAGCCGGTACCCGGGGTCGGACACCGACGGCATCCCCGCGTCGGTCACCAGCAGCACGCGCGAGCCCTCCAGCAGGGCCTCCACCAGTTCGGGCGTACGGGCCGTCTCGTTGCCCTCGAAGTACGACACGATCCGCCCGGTCGGCTGCACGCCCAGCGCCTGGGTGAGCCGCCGCAGCCGCCGGGTGTCCTCGGCGGCGACCACGTCCGCGCCGGCCAGCTCCTCGGCGAGCCGGGGCGGGGCGTCCTTGATGTCGCCGATGGGGGTGCCTGCCAAAACAAGGGTTCCTGTCACGTTTCCATCCTCGCAGGGCGCATCCGCGGGACTCCCACAGACGGGTTCCCTACGATGGCGCGGTGACCAGTACCGCGTCCTCCATGGACACCCGGCAGGACCAGGCACCGCACGAGCAGCGGCCGTCGTGGCAGCAGCGGCTGCGCCGATTCGGCTACACGGCGACGCCGAGAAGCGACGTGCGGGACCGCCTGGTGCCGCCGTACGTCCGGCCCAGCCCGCGGATGTGGCAGTTCCTCGGCGTCCCGCGGGGGCTCGCCGAGCGGATGGTGCGCTGGTCGGGCTGGGGCGGTCCGCTGCTGGTCACGCTGCTGGCGGGGGTGCTGCGGTTCTGGAACCTCGGCAGCCCGAAGGACGTGATATTCGACGAGACGTACTACGCCAAGGACGCCTGGGCGATCGTCCACCGCGGCTACGAGGTCAGCTGGGACAAGAACGCCAACGACGTCATCCTGAAGATCGGCGACCACATCCCGATCCCGACGGACGCGGCGTACGTCGTGCATCCGCCGGTCGGCAAGTACGTCATCGGGCTCGGCGAGCTGATGTTCGGGTTCAACCCGTTCGGCTGGCGGTTCATGACGGCGCTGCTCGGCACGCTCGCCGTGCTGATGCTGTGCCGCATCGGCCGCCGTATCTTCCGCTCGACGTTCCTCGGCTGCCTCGCGGGCGCGCTGATGGCGGTGGACGGGCTGGCGTTCGTGATGGCGCGCACCTCGCTGCTCGACGGGGTGCTGATGTTCTTCGTGCTGGCGGCGTTCGGCTGCCTGGTCGTCGACCGGGACCGGGCGCGCGCGAAACTCGCCGCCGCGCTCACGGCCGGCCCCGACGGCCGGGTCCGCCCCGACACGCACACCGCCGAGAGCCTGCGCCTGGGGTGGCGCCCCTGGCGCTGGCTGGCCGGTCTGATGCTGGGCCTGGCCATCGGCACCAAGTGGAACGGCCTGTACTTCCTGGTCGCGTTCGGCCTGCTGACGGTGTTCTGGGACGTCGCCGCCCGCAGGGTCGCCGGCGCCCGCCACCCGTACACGGCCGTCGTCAAGCACGACCTGGGCCTCGCCTTCCTGGCGACCGTGCCGGTGGCGATCGTCACCTACATCGTGTCGTGGACCGGCTGGATCCTCTCCCCCACCGACGGCACCGGCGGCTACTACCGCGACTGGGCGACGGCGAACGGCCGCACCAGCAGCTGGTCGTGGCTGTTCCCCGACTGGTGGCTGAGCCTGTGGCACTACGAGCACCAGGTGTACGAGTTCCACGTCGGCCTGTCGTCCCCGCACACCTACCAGTCCAACCCGTGGAGCTGGATCGTCGACGGCCGCCCGGTGTCGTACTTCTACGAGTCCCCGCTGCCCGGCAAGGACGGCTGCCCCGTCGACGCGGGCGAGAAGTGCGCCCGCGAGGTCCTGGCGATCGGCACGCCGCTGCTGTGGTGGGTGGCCGCCTTCGCGGTGCTGTACATCCTGTGGCGCTGGTTCTTCCGCCGCGACTGGCGGGCCGGGGCGATCGCCTGCGGTGTGGCGGCCGGCTACCTCCCCTGGTTCCTCTACCAGGAACGCACCATCTTCTTCTTCTACGCCGTCGTCTTCCTGCCGTTCCTCTGTCTGGCCGTCGCGATGCTCCTCGGCGCGATCATCGGCCCACCGCGCTCCAGCGACACCCGCCGGGTGGCGGGTGCCACGGGGGCGGGGGTGCTGGTGCTGCTGATCGCCTGGAACTTCATCTATTTCTGGCCGATCCACACGGGCACGGCGATCCCGGTGGACCAGTGGCGGTCGCGGATGTGGCTGGACACCTGGGTCTGACCGCGCACCACACGTGGGTGACAGAGGTGCGTAACAGGGAGAGTCCGTGATCGTTCATTCAGGCATGAACGTAACTAAACGGACACTTGCTGTCGTCGCCCTCGCGGCCGCGGCCCTGTCGACCTCCGCCGTGGCCCACGCCGACACCCTCGACCCGAAGCCGCAGAAGTCGGTCTCGTACCTGGTGTACCCGTACCAGGGCACCTACCCGCCGGGGCTCCTGCCCTTCGCGGCCGCCGTGCCCACGGCCGCCCTCCTCGGCGTCAATCCCTTCAGCGTCGTGTGAGGATCGCCTCCCGCTGAGCGCTGTGGCCGGCCGGTCGGGCCGACCGCAGCGCTCAGTCGTATCCGAGCGGCACCGCTGAAATGGCCAACAACGGAAAACCCCGCCACGGGCTTCCCTCCCGCCACTTACAGTGCGGGAGACCGAAACGGGGAGGGGACCATGTCCAAGGGGGTCAAAGCCGCTGTCATAGGCGGGGTGTTCGCCGTGATGGTGGGCGGCGCCGGGTACGGCGCGTACAACGTCATGTCGGCGTTGAACGGCGGCGGGGCGACGGGGGCGGCGTCGCCGAAGAGCGGGCCGCCGAGCGCCGAAGAGGTCGAGGAGACGACCGCGAAGTTCTTCGCGGCCTGGGAGAAGGGGCAGGCGGCGCAGGCTGCCGCGCTGACGAACAACGACGCGGTCGCCGAGCCGGTGCTGACGTCCTACGGCGAGAAGGCGCACATCACCGGCGTGAAGATCACGCCCGGCGAGGCGAAGGGCGCCACCGTCCCCTTCACGGTGCGCGCGAAGGTGTCCTACGAGGGCAAGTCCGAGGCGCTCTCCTACAAGAGCGAACTCACGGTCGTGCGCGGGCGCACCACCGGGAAGGCCCTCGTCGACTGGGAACCGGCCGTGATCCACCCGCAGTTGAAGAAGGGCGACACCCTCGTCACCGGCGAGGCCGCGAGCCCGCCCATCGAGGCCGTGGACCGCGACGGCACCGTACTGACGAAGGAGAAGTACCCCTCCCTCGGCCCGATCCTGGACGCGCTGCGCGAGCGGTACGGCGACAAGGCCGGCGGCTCGCCCGGTATCGAGCTGGCGATCCAGCACGCCGACGAGTCACCGGACACCTCGCTGCTGACCCTCGCCAAGGGCAGGGCGGGCCGACTGGAGACGACGCTCAGCGCGAGGGTGCAGGCGGCCGCCGAGAAGGCCGTGAAGAGTCACGCCCAGTCCTCGGTGGTGGCCCTCAGGACGGGCACCGGCGAGGTGCTGGCGGTGGCCAACCATCGCGACGACGCCTGGAACGCGGCCTTCGAGGGGCGCGTGGCACCCGGCTCCACGATGAAGATCGTCAGCGCGGCGATGCTCATCGACAACGGCGTGACCTCGATGAACGGCCCCGCCCCCTGCCCGCCCAACGCCACCTGGAAGAGCCAGACCTTCACCAACCTCAAGGGCCTGGAGCCCAACGAGACCGCGAGCGCCACGCTCGCCGACGGCTTCCTGCGCTCCTGCAACACGGCCTTCATCAAGCTCGTCGACGAAGAGCCGCTCACCGACGCCTCGCTG
This sequence comes from Streptomyces sp. NPDC049627, assembly GCF_044465645.1. Lineage (NCBI taxonomy): Bacteria > Bacillati > Actinomycetota > Actinomycetes > Kitasatosporales > Streptomycetaceae > Streptomyces > Streptomyces sp. NPDC049627. The sequence continues at coordinate 483,334 of NZ_JBITLW010000006.1, forward strand.
ACGACCGAGGCCGAAGAGCGGTTCGGGCTCGGCCGCGACTGGAAGACCGGCATCACCTCCTTCGACGGCAGCGTCCCGGCCTCCCCCGGCCCGGACCGCGCGGCCAACGCCATCGGCCAGGGCGACGTCCAGATGAACCCGCTGACCATGGCGTCGGTGACGGCCACCGCGATCACCGGCACGTTCCGGCAGCCGTATCTGGTCTCGCCCGGGCTCGACGACCGGCAACTGGCCACCGCCGAGGGACTGCGGGCGAGTACCGCCGCCCAGCTGAAGCAGATGATGCGGCTGGCCGCGACCGCACCCCAGGGCACCGCCGTGCGGGCCATGTCCGGGCTCCGCGGCGACATCGGCGCCAAGACGGGGTCCGCCGAGGTGGACGGAAACGCCACCTCCGACAGCTGGTTCACCGGTTTCCGCGACGACGTGGCGGCCGCCGCCATGTCCCAGCAGGGCGGCCACGGCAGCGACGCGGCCGGGCCGATTGTCGCAGAAGTGCTACGAGCGTCCCGGTGAAGTTAACCCCCACAGGACGGGACTCTAGGGTGGTCGTCGTCGTTGGTATGCGTGAGGTCGGCGGGGCGGCGGGGGCCCCTGGGATACGCGAGGGAAACGGAAAGCAGTGGGTAACAGAAGGCGCGTCGCCGAGCGACGGAAGACCAGACCCGCCGTGCTCGGCGGGATGATCGCCGTCGTCGTCGGCGGCGCCGGATTCGGCGTCTACGCCCTGTACAGCGGCGGAGCCGTGGCCGACAGCCGTACGGAGACGGCGGCCTCCGCCGCCGACCAGAAGCCGAAGGTCAAGACCGGCCCGCTGTCGGCCAAGGAGGTCACGACCGCGGCCGAGACGTTCCTCACCGCCTGGCAGCAGGGCAAGGTGCCCCAGGCCGCCGCCGCCACCGACGACAGCGCGGCCGCCCAGGCCCTGCTGACCGGCTACACCAAGGACGCCCACATCAAGGACGTCACCCTCACCGCCGGCCCCCGCACCGGCGGCAAGGTCCCCTTCTCCGTGAAGGGCACGGTGTCGTACCAGGGCACCAGCAAGCCGCTCACCTACGACAGCTCGCTGACCGTCGTCCGGCGCGCCGAGGACGGCAAGCCGCTGGTCGACTGGCACTCCGCGGTCGTCCACCCCGACCTGAAGGACGGCGACACCCTCGTCACCGGCGAGTCCGGCACCCCGCCGGTCAAGGCACTCGACCGGGACGGCAACGAGCTGACGGAGAAGAAGTACCCGTCGCTGGGCTCGGTCCTGGACGGGCTGCGCGAGAAGTACGGCGACAAGGCCGGCGGCAAGGCGGGCATCGAGCTCCAGGTGATCCGGGGCACGCAGTCCAAGAAGGCCGAGCTGTCCGACAAGACGCTGGTGGAGCTGAGCAAGGGCACGCCCGGCACGGTGAGGACGACGCTGAGCCCGGCGCTGCAGGCCGCGGCGGAGCAGCAGGTGGCCACCAGGCCGAAGGCGTCGGTGGTCGTGCTGCGCCCGTCGACCGGCGAGATCCTGGCGGTCGCGAACTCCTCGCACGGCTTCAACACGGCGTTCCAGGGCTCCCTCGCCCCCGGTTCGACGATGAAGGTCATCACCTCCTCGCTGCTGATGGAGAAGGGGCTCGCGTCGCCGGACAAGCTGCACCCCTGCCCGAAGTACTTCACGTACGGCGGCTGGAAGTTCCAGAACGACGACAAGTTCGAGATCAAGGGCGGCACGTTCAAGGCGAGCTTCGCCCGTTCCTGCAACACGGCCTTCATCAGCCAGGCCGGCAAGCTGGACAACGACAGCCTGACCAAGCAGGCCCAGCAGGTCTTCGGCCTCTCCCTCAACAACTGGTCCGTCGGCGTCCCGACCTTCGACGGCTCCGTCCCGGTCCAGTCGCAGGCCCAGATGGCGGCCGAGCTCATCGGCCAGGGCGGGGTGCGGATGAACCCGCTGAACATGGCGTCGGTCTCGGCGACCGTCAGGACGGGCACCTTCAAGCAGCCCTACCTGGTGGCTCCGACGGTCGACAACCGCACCCTCGCCACCGCCTCCCGCACCCTGTCGGCGGACACGCTCGCCCAGCTGCGCGAGCTGATGTCGTACACGGCGGCCTACGGCACCGCGGCCGAGGCGATGTCCGGGGTCACCGGCGATGTCGGCGCGAAGACCGGCTCGGCGGAGGTCGACGGCCAGAAGAAGCCGAACGGCTGGTTCACCGCCTACCGCAACGACCTCGCTGCGGCCGGCGTGGTCCAGTCGGGCGGCCACGGCGGGGAGACGGCGGGTCCGATCGTGGCGGCCCTGCTGAAGATGGGCGGCTGAGCAGCGGAGCCTGTGCCACAGGCTCTCAGCGGCTCACGGGTGCGGCGGCGGCCAGATAGGTCCGCCGCAGGAACCTCATCAACGCCTTCGACTCGAACTGCACCACGGACACACCGTCCGCCGAGTGGAACTCCACCACCGCCTGCACCCGCCCGCACGGCCACACCCGTATCTCGCCGCTCTCGGCCGGCGCCCGCAGCCCCTGCTCCAGCAGGGACCGCGAGAACGTCCACTCATGGGCCTCACGCCCGGGCAACCGCACCCGCACCGAGCGCGGGTCGGTATCGGGGTCGTAGCGCAGGACCACCGGGACGGCGTCCTGCTCCTCCGCCAGGATGTCCGCGTCCGTGACGATGTGGGCTCGCGCGTACTGCTCGACTACAGACATCGGACGGCCCCTTACGCTGCGTGACCTATGCGAAAGCTGTGCTTCCGCTCCCCCTCCAATGTCGCATATCTTCCCGAATGCGCCCGCGGGAGCAGGCATATGTCAGCTGTGCACTACACAAGTCCCTCGCTCTTGCAACTCATTCGCAGTAAGCCACTATCATCGAACGGTGCACGTACCTGACGGATTCATCGACGCGCCCACCTCACTCGCGGCCGGAGCGGTCGCCGCTGCCGCCGTCGCCGTGAGCCTGCGCGGGGCACGCCGCGAGCTCGACGAGCGGACCGCGCCGCTGGCCGGTCTGGTGGCCGCGTTCATCTTCGCGGTGCAGATGCTGAACTTCCCCGTCGCGGCGGGCACCAGCGGCCATCTGCTGGGCGGCGCGCTCGCGGCGATCCTCGTCGGCCCGTACACGGGCGTGCTGTGCGTCTCCGTCGTCCTGCTCATGCAGGGCATCCTCTTCGCGGACGGCGGCCTGACCGCGCTCGGCGTGAACATCACCGACATGGCCGTCGTCACGACGGTCGTCTCGTACGCCGTCTTCCGCGGCCTGGTCAAGGTGCTGCCGCGGAGGCGGCGCTCGGTCACGGTCGCCTCCTTCGTCGCCGCACTGGTCTCGGTGCCGGCCGCGGCGGTCGCCTTCACCCTGATCTACGCCGTCGGCGGCACCACCGACGTCTCGATCGGCAAGGTGGCCACGGCGATGGTCGGCGTGCACGTGCTGATCGGCATCGGGGAGGCCGCGATCACGGGGCTGACCGTGGGCGCGGTCGTCGCCGTACGCCCGGATCTCGTGTACGGCGCCCGCGACCTGCGCCAGCGCCTGAAGCTGCGGGTGAACGGCGAGCTGATCGACGCGCCCGCCCCTGCGGCGGCGCCCGTGGCGGCACGCACCTCGCGCCGCGCGCTGTGGATCTCCGGCCTCGTGACGTCCCTCGTCCTGGCCGGGTTCGTCAGCTTCTACGCCTCCTCCAGCCCCGACGGTCTGGAGAAGGTCGCCGCCGACCAGGGCATCGACAAGAGGACCGAGAAGCACGCCAGCGCGGACTCCCCGCTCGCCGACTACGGCGTCAGGGACATCGCCGACGCCCGCCTCTCCGGAGGTCTCGCGGGCGTGATCGGCGTGGGCGCGACCGCCGTGGCGGGCACCGGCGTCTTCTGGGCGGTGCGCAGGCGCCGTACGGGCGACGTGTCGCCCACGGCCGTGGAGAACGTCTGACGTCATGGGCGCCGGACACGCACACAAGCTCTATCGCCACGGCCACTCGCCCGTGCACGCTCTGCCGCCGCACACCAAGCTCGCCGCGACGTTCGCGTTCGTGCTGGTCGTGGTGTCGACACCGCGGGAGGCGATGTGGGCGTTCGGCCTGTACGCCGTCCTGCTCGCGCTCGTCGCGTACGTCGCGCGCGTGAGCGCCGGCTTCCTGCTCAAACGGCTGCTGATCGAGGTGCCGTTCGTCGCGTTCGCCGTGCTGATGCCGTTCGTGGCGGAGGGCGAGCGGGTCGAGGTGCTGGGGATGTCGCTGAGCGCCGGCGGACTGTGGGGCGCCTGGAACGTGCTGGCCAAGGGCACCTTGGGCGTCGCCGCCTCCGTCCTCCTCGCCGCCACGACCGAGCTGCGCGAACTCCTGCTCGGCCTGCAGCGGTTGAAGCTCCCGCCCCTGCTCGTGCAGATCGCGTCCTTCATGATCCGCTACGGCGATGTCATCACGGACGAGATGCGGCGGATGCGCATCGCCCGCGAGTCGCGCGGCTTCGAGGCGAAGGGCGTGCGGCACTGGGGCGTCCTCGCGAAGTCGGCGGGCGCGCTGTTCATCCGCTCCTACGAGCGCGGCGAGCGCGTGCATCTGGCCATGGTCAGCCGCGGGTACGCCGGTTCGATGCCGGTGATCGACGAGGTGACCGCGTCCCGGGCGCAGTGGTCGTACGCCCTCGCGCTCCCCTTCGCCGCCCTCGTCGTCTGCGTGTTGGGATGGACCCTGTGAGCGACCTTGTGAGCGATCCTGTGAGCACCGCTTCCCTGGAGGTCTCCGGCCTCGCCTTCGCCTACCCCGACGGCCACCAGGCCCTGTTCGGCGTGGACTTCCGCGTCGCGCGCGGCGAGCGGGTCGCGCTGCTCGGGCCGAACGGCGCCGGGAAGACGACGCTCGTGCTGCACCTCAACGGCATCCTGAGCGGCGGGGTGGGCAGCGTGCGGGTGGCCGGGCTGCCCGTGGACAAGAAGAACATGGCCGAGATCCGGCGCCGGGTCGGCATCGTCTTCCAGGATCCGGACGACCAGCTCTTCATGCCGACCGTGCGCGAGGACGTGGCGTTCGGGCCGGCGGCGGCCGGGATCAAGGGGCCCGAGCTGGAGGAGCGGGTCGACCGCGCCCTGCGGCAGGTCGGCATGCAGGACTTCAAGGACCGCCCGCCGCACCACCTCTCCTTCGGCCAGCGGCGCCGGGTAGCGGTGGCGACGGTGCTCGCGATGGAACCGGAGATCCTGGTCCTGGACGAGCCGTCGTCCAACCTCGACCCGGCCTCCCGGCGCGAACTGGCCGACATCCTGCGCTCGTTGGACGTCACCGTCCTGATGGTCACGCACGACCTGCCGTACGCCCTGGAGCTGTGCCCGCGCTCGCTGATCCTGAGCGACGGCGTGATCGCGGCGGACGGGAAGACCGGCGAACTCCTCGCGGACGACGAGTTGATGCGCGCCCACCGCCTGGAGCTGCCCTTCGGCTTCGATCCGCGCTCCGTGATGGGGGTGCCCCCGCGCGAGCCGGGCGAAGCCGGTTCGAGCGTGGGGGTGGGCGCGTGACGAACGAGAAGCCCGCCGACGACGGCGCCTCCCTGCTGCTCGACGAGCAGCTGTGCTTCGCGCTGTACGCCGCCCAGCGTGCCGTGACGGCCGCCTACCGTCCGCTTCTCGACGACCTCGGGCTCACCTATCCGCAGTACCTCGTCCTGCTGGTCCTCTGGGAACGCGGCGAGACGACGGTGAAGGAGCTGGCCGCGGCCCTGCGGCTCGACTACGGCACCGTCTCCCCGCTGCTGAAGCGGCTGGAGGCGGCCGGGCTGGTGCGCCGTGAACGGTCGGCGCGCGACGAGCGGTCCGTGCTCGTGGCCGTCACCGGGCGCGGGAAAGAGCTGCGGGAGCGGGCGAAGTGCGTACCCGGCGCACTGCTCACCGCGACGGGGCTCGACGAACCGGGGATCGCGCGGTTGCGCGCGGAGCTGTGGGAGCTCGCGCAAAGAGCGCACACGGCTGCGGACCGCCCCCGCTGATCTCGGGTTACCCCCGGTTGCCACCCCCTGGTAACGGAAGTCCCCCTACCAGCCAGTACCTTGTGCACGATGTACTTGTGCGCGTCTTTTCTGGGGGAGGGCCAGCCATGACCGAAGAGGGCACCGCCGTGGACACCCGTCCGACGAAGATCATGTACGTCGCCGAGGCCACAGCGCACGGCGGCCGCGACGGCTATGTCACCAGCCAGGACGGCCAGATCGAGCTCAAGGTCGCGATGCCCCCGGAACTGGGCGGCGACGGCAACGGCACCAACCCCGAACAGCTCTTCGCCGCCGGCTACAGCTCCTGCTTCCACAACGCGCTGATCCTGGTCGGCAACCGCGAGGGCTACGACCTCACCGGATCCACGGTGGCCGCCAAGGTCGGCATCGGCCCCAACAGGCACCGCGGCTACGGCCTCGCGGTCGCCCTCAGCGTCTCCCTGCCGGTGCTGGACGCCGGCATCGCGGCCAAGCTGGTCGACGCGGCGCACGACGTCTGCCCGTACTCCAACGCGACCCGCGGCAACATCGACGTCACGATCGTGCTCGGGTAGCGAGACGTCGGCCACACAACGGAATCCAAGGCCGCGCACCCGTGTTGGGATGGCTGTCGAAGGCGAACGAGCCGGTCGCCGCAACGAGACAGTCGCAGGGAGCACGGGCGTGGACGTGAACGGCACAGTGGCCGAGGGCTTCGAGCCGGTCAGGGAGGCGTTCGTACGGAACTTCGCCACGCTCGGGGAGCGGGGCGCGGCCGTCGCCGTGTACCGGGGCGGACGCAAGGTCGTCGACCTGTGGGCGGGGACGAAGGATGTCGACGGCACGGAGCCGTGGCGGCACGGCACCGCGCAGGTCGTGCGCTCGGCGACCAAGGGCGTCGCCGCCGCCGTACCCCTCCTGCTGCACCAGCGCGGGGAACTGGACCTGGACGCGCCGGTGGCCGAGTACTGGCCGGAGTTCAAGGCGCACGGCAAGGAGCGGCTGCTGGTGCGGCAGGTGCTGAACCATCGCGCCGGGCTGCCGGTCCTGGACCGCCCGCTCACGCCCGAGGAGGCGCTGGATCCGCACCGCGGCCCCGAGGCGGTGGCGGCGCAGGCGCCCGCGTGGGAGCCGGGCACCGACCACGGCTATCACGCGCTGACGTACGGCTGGCTGCTGGACGAGCTCGTGCGCCGGGTGACGGGGCGATGGGCCGGCGAGTGGCTCGCGACGGAGATCGCCGGTCCGCTGGGCCTGGATCTGTGGCTGGGGCTGCCGGAGTCGGAGGCGGGCAGGGTGGGCCGGACCGGCCGGGTGGAGGGGCCCGAGCCCGTCGGCGGACTGCGCTCGCGCCCGAAGCGCTCGGTCACCGCGGCCTACGACGACCCGGACTCCCTCACCCGCCGCGCGTTCGCCGCGATCACCCCGTTCCCCGACCAGAACGACCCCGCCTACCGCGCCGCCGCCCTCCCCGCGACGAACGGCATCGCGACGGCCGACGCCCTGGCCCGCTTCTACGCGGCGTTGATCGGCGAGGTCGACGGCGTACGGCTCTTCGACCCGGCGACGCTGGAACTGGCCCGGACCGAGGAGTCGGCCGGGCCCGACCGCGTCCTGGTGGTGGGCACCCGCTTCGGCCTCGGCTACATGCTCCACGGCACCGCGTCCCCCTTGCTGGGCCCGGGCTCCTTCGGTCACCCCGGCCGCGGCGGCGCCCTCGGCTTCGCCGACCCGGAAACGGGCATCGCGTTCGGCTACGTGACGAACGGCTTCCGCAGGACGGTCACGGCGGACCCCCGCGCGCAAGGGCTCATTCGGGCCGTGCGAACGGCACTGGCATAGACGCGGCACCGGTCGCACGGACGAGGGCGCGGGGGTCGATACAGGCGGTGCGGTCGGTGCGTCGGGTCACCGGGGTGGTCGCCGCGTCGGCCGAGGCGGGTGGGGAGCCACGTGCCTGCTCGTCGCCGTGGGCCGACGCGGGCTGCTGTCGGGCTGTCAGATGTGGATCGGGTGGGATGTGCGGCCGGACGCCTGGTCTATCTCTCCGTGTGCCTTGGTGAGCATCTGCATCGCCAGTTCGTTCAGTGCGCGGGCGCCGGCGATCTCCTCACCGACGCGTGGCTGATTGGAGTCGGTGTGGTGCCGTGTGGCGTGCCCGTGGGCCCGTACCTCGGTGCCGTCGGGGAGCCGTACCAGCGCCACCGCCCTGGTGTGCGTCTCGTCCTCCTGGAACTCCATCTCGACGTGCCATCCCACTGTGGTTCGCATCATGACGATCACCTCCGGAAGTACTGCTTCCAGGGTGCGCCTCGGAGGGCGCCGCCGACTAGTCGGGCTCGGCGAACTCCTCGGGACGCGGGGCCGGGGTGGAGCGTTTGGTGCGGGCGGGCGCGCTCAGGGCGGTGACCCGGTCGGCCAGGGCGGCGATCCGCTCGGTCGCCTCCGTCACCAGCTCGGCGCGCAGCATGCGCTGGCGGCGGTGGCCGAGCTCCAGGGTGGCCAGCGCCAAGCCCACGCCGATCAGCACAATGGCGGTCAGTGTCAGGTGGACGCGGGGCCTGCCGTCCCCGACCGCGTCGAAGGCCGCCCCGGACGCCAGGGCCAGGGCCCCGATCAGCGTCAGGCCCACGGCGTAGCCGCCGAGGAGCCAGGGGTGGTCCTCGCGCAGCCACGCCGACCGGGAGCGCCCGGCCTCGTCCCCCACCCGCCGCACCGCCGCGCGCAGGTCGTCCAGCTCCCACCGCGCCTTCTCCCGCTGCTCGCGCGAGAGCGGCGCCCGCGCCCCGGCGAGCCGCAGGTCCAGCCGCGCGATCGCCCGGCGGAGCTCGACCCGGGTCACCGGCGTGGGCAGGGTCTGCGGCCAGCGTGCCCACAGGTCGGCCTCCCGCCGGGTGATCCGGACGTGAGCGGCGGCCGTGCGCCCGCCGGCCAGCCCGAGCACCAGCAGCAGGACGAGGGCCGCGAACGCGCCCCCGTCGCCCCACGCGGACACCGCGCAGAACAGGGCGAAGACCACGAGCCCGGCGATCACCGGCCAGGTCTGCCGGATGTACGTACGGTGCTTGACCGTGTGCAGTTCACGCTCCCACCGGTCGACGGAACGCCGCAGCGGAAAGCGGACCATGGCCACGCCGACGAGCGCCGCGCACAGCACCAGACAGCAGGCCAGCGCGCCGTACAGGGTCCAGGGCAGGTCGCCCCGTCGGTACCAGCCCTGGTCGATGGGCAGTGCGGGGACCGTGAGCAGCAGGGCGCAGCAGAGCAGCGCCGTGACCGCGGCCGGCCGGCGGCCCGGCCGGTACCCCGGCTGCGGCGGCGGGACGGGCCGCCAGGTCCGGGACACCTCGGTCTCCAGGACAGCAGTCAGCTCCGCCAGGTCGGCGTCGAAGCGGGCGGTGCGCAGGAACTGGGCGTTGCGGTGGGCCAGGTCACGGATGGGTTCGGGGAGGTGGTCGGGTCTCGGCGGGGTGGCACCGTCCAGCAGCAGGGGGATGACGGTCCTGCCGGTGTGCAGGGCCTGGTCGATCTCCCGGCGGACCCAGTCCGTCCCGTCGTCCAGCCGCCGCTCGCCGGCCTCGCCCCGCGCGTCCGCCCAGCCCCGGTGCACCACGACGAGCAGCACCTCGCAGTCCGCCACCCGCTCCCGCAGTGTGTCCGGGTACCGCTGCCCCGGCACGATCGAGACAACGTCCCGGAAAACCTGGTCCTCGCCGAAATGATGTTCGAGTCGGTCGTACAGTTCCCGCACGACGTCTTCGTGATCGCCCCTGCGGTAGTTGATGAAGATGCCGCCCACGCCGCACACCCTAGGACCTGTCCGGAGCGACCGGGAGGCTGCATGAACGCCCGTGAACAGGCTTGCCCCTTCTGCGAGATCGCCGCCGGCACCGGCAAGGCGCGGATGGTCTACGAGGATGCGCACACCCTCGCCTTCTTCCCGCTGGCGCCCGCCACGCGGGGGCACACGCTGGTCGTGCCCAGGGCGCACGCGGCGGACCTGTGGGCGATGGGCGAGACGGATGCCCAACACCTGTTCCGGACCGTGATGGTGGTGGGCAGGGCGCTGCGCACGGTCCTCGGGCCCGACGGCATGAACGTCATCAACTCCGCGGGCGCGGCGGCCACCCAGACGGTGTTCCACACCCATGTGCATCTCGTGCCGCGCCGGCCCGGGGACGCGATGGGTCCCATCTGGCCGGCGAAAGGCACGGGTTTCCGTGCGGGTTCCCCGGGCGAGGACGCCTCCGCCGACGCGCTCGCCGCCCGTCTCTGCGCGGCGATCGGCGGCTCGGAGCAGTGAGTTCAGCGGGCGCGGCGGTGAGTTCGCGGGTTCACCGGGTGAGGACGACGACGGCGAGGTCGGCGAGCAGCAGGGGCGTGTAGAACAGCAGCAGCGTCGGCGTCAGCCAGACCTCCGGCCAGGGCATCCGCGCCAGATACGGCCCCACGTCCATGGACAGCACCTCGACCGTGCTGCCGGGGCGCCGGGCGTCGTCGTAGAGCCGGCGGTAGGCCCTTTCCTGGCGCAGGAAGAAGCAGTCCAGGTACCAGAAGCAGAGCAGCGGCACCACGCCGACGGTCGCGAGCTGCCAGCTGAACCGGCCGGCGGAGAGCGCGAGCAGCCCTGCGGCCAGGGTCAGCGACCAGCCCTTCACGAGGAACGAGTTGGTCCCGAGGCGCGCGACGGTCGCCTGGATGAACTCCAGCTGCTTGATCCGGTCCGCGTCCAGCGGCACCCTGCCGCCGGCCTCCGCGTCCGACCCCTCGCTCAGCGCCGTCACAGGCCTGCCCCCTCGGTGCACTGTCGCCGCAACGATCATAGTGCGGGCGCAAAGACCACAACTCGGGATCAGTGAGACTCGGCACACTCGCTTCGGTGACCGCCTTCGCCCTGCTTCCATGGAGATGTCGCGTTCCGCGGAGATGTCGCGCGCCGGACCTGGCCCCGCCGCCACCGCCACGTCTCCCGTTCACCGCCCTGGGCCACATCGAGGACATGCGCTGCTGCTTCTCCGCCCACCTCCCCGCCCTCGCGGCCCTGTCGGCCTTCCCCGGCCCCTGCGAGGTGCTGCGCTCCGGTGCCCGCCTCGCCCCCGCCCTGCTGCGCACCGCTTCCGCCGCCGTGCAGCGGGCGCGCTCCCATCACCCCGACGACCTGACCGCGGTCAACCTGGAACTGGTCACGCTCACCGAGGACAGCGCCGTCGTCACCTGGTACACCGGCATCCCGGGCACCAACGACGGGCTGGGCCACCCGCTCCCCGCGATCACCGAGGGTGAGGTCGTCTACGGCACCCACCCCTCCCGGCTCAACCGCACCGCCTCCGAGGGCCGGCCCACCGCCCACCACCAGGTCGAGCTCACGGACCTGGAGCCGGGGCAGACGTACTACTACCAGGCCCGCTCACGCGGCGTGGCCGCCACGCCCACCCCGCTCCACCTGGTGCGCGGCAACGCCGTGGGCACGTCGACGTTCGGCCTCGGCACGAGCGGCGGGCCCTACTCCTTCACCACCCCGCAGCCGCCGCCCGGCCGGCATCTGCTGTCGATCGCGCTCTGCAACGACCTGCACCTCGGCGAGACCACCGCGGGCCTCGTCGGCGGCCTGCCCCTGCCGCGCGGCGTCTCGCAGCAGCCGGGGCGCGCCCCGTATCCGGAGATCATGAGCCGGGCGCTGGTCGAGGAGGCCCGGCGGCGCGGGGCGGACGTGCTGCTGGCCGGGGGCGACATCTCGGCCGGCGGGGCGGCCCACGACCTCGGCGAGGCCCGGCGGATCCTGGACGGCTTCGGCACGCACGGGCGGGACTACTTCGTCGTACGCGGCAACCACGACCGCGCCGGGACCGATCTCGACGGGGACAACGCCTTCCACGACACCTTCCACAACACGTTCCGCACCGCCTTCCACGCCGCTTTCCAGGGCGGTGACGGCCCCGGATACTTCGCCCACGACCTCGGCGGGCTGCGGATCATCGGCCTCGACACCTACGTCAAGACCGGCAACGGCGCCGACGCGGGCGGGCTCGGGGCCGAGCAACTGTCGTGGTTCCGGGCGCGTCTGAGGGAGGCGCCGGACCAGCCGACGCTGGTGTTCGGCCACCATCCGCTGACCGTGAGGGACTCGGTGTTCCCGGTGACCCGCGGCCAGTGCCTGGAGCGCCGTCAGGCTCGCGCGCTGCTCGACGCCTATGCGCAGGCCCCCGGCGTCTTCCTCCACCACGCGGGTCACACGCACCGCAACAAGCGCACCGTGCTGCCGCGGGCCCCGCACGTCACCCAGCAGGAGGTCGCCGCCGCCAAGGAGTACCCCGGCGGCTTCGCTCTCCTGCGTATCCACTCCGGCGGCTACGCCCTCAACCACTACAAGGCCGACGCCCCGGCGGCCCGTCAGTGGAACGAGCGCAGCCGCCGGGTCGCCGCGGGCCTGTGGCCGCACCACGCCCTGGGCCGCTCGGTCACCGACCGCAACAGCATGAGCGTGCACGACCTGTCGGGCGTCGCCCAGCGGGAACTACAGGCCGTGATGAGCGCGCGACCTTGAGTGACCGTAGCATCGGAGCATGGCGACCCTCTGGGAGCTCATGCGGGACTGCATCCCCGACGACCACGCCCGCCAGGTCACCTCGCGCTACTACCTCGACGAGGTGATGGGCGCCCCGGGCGCCCCCGGGCTGGTCGTCGATCTGGGATGCGGCCGCGGCACCTCGGCCGAGCTCTTCCGCAAGCACGACCCGCAGGTGCGGTGGCTCGGCGTGGACATCCGCGACTCACCGGAGGCCGGACAGCGCCCGCCCGGCGGTGCCCCCGTGCTGCACTACGACGGCGTCCACCTGCCCCTCGGCTCGGACTCGCTCCCGCTGATCTACTCGCACCAGGTCTTCGAACATGTCGCCCGCCCGCGCGAACTGCTCGCGGAGATCGCCCGGGTGCTGCAGCCCGGTGGGCTTTTCATCGGATCAACATCCCAGTTGGAGCCGTACCACTCCTTCAGCCTGTGGAACTACACCCCGTACGGCTTCCGCGTGCTGGTCGAGGAGGCGGGGCTCACGCTGGAGGAGATCCGGCCCTCGCTCGACGGAGTGGCCCTGGTCATGCGGAGCTACCTGGGCCGGCCGGCCGAGTACAGCCGCTACTGGGACGAACAGTCCCCGCTGAACACCGAGATCGACCGGTGGGGGAAACAGGAGCGCCGCAGAACGGCCTTGGTGAACCTGCGGAAGCTCACGTACTGCGGTCAGTTCGCCTTCCGGGTCGGCAAAGATCGCAAAACTCGGCGCGCCGCGGGATGATTTGGGGCATTTCTTACATAATCCCCCTTAATCGTAAGGGCTCACCCCTCACGCATTGCATCCACCTCACTCCACCGGAGATGACATGCACAAGCTTCGCAAGGCCGCTGTCCTGGTCGCCGCCCTCAGCAGTGTCGCGCTCGTGGGCGCGGGCTCGGCCCACGCCCACGGCGGGGGCAACGACGTCAAGGTCCAGCAGAGCACCAGCTGCAAGTCCCACGACCTGAACCTCGACGTCCTCGGCATCGTCGGGGTCCTCAACGGCGTCCTGGGCAACGGGCTCAACGGCGAGGGCAACTCGGGCGGCCAGGCCAACCACCTCGGTTCGACGATGGGCTGCAACAACAGCGCCTTCGACCGCTGACGTCCGACCACCTGAGCGCATGAGCGCCTGACCGGCGAGGAAGCCCCGGCCGACGGCCGGGGCTTCCTAACTCGCGTGCAGCATCATGCCGATCCCCACGACCAGCAGCGCCGCGGCAGCGATCCGGGGCGCCCCGAAGCTCTCCTTGAAGAAGACGGCCCCGATCGCGGCCCCCACGATGATCGACGACTCCCGCAGGGCCGCGATCGGGGCCAGTTCGGCCTTCGTCTGCGCCCACAGGACGAGCCCGTACGCGGCGACGGACAACGCCGCACCCAGCAGCCCGACGCCGGCGAACGGCCGCAGCACGGCGACGGTCTCCCGCCGCCGGCGCCGGACGGCGTACGCCGGGATCACGAGGCCCTCGGCCATCATCAGCCAGGCGACATAGCCGAGGGACGACCCCGAGGCCCGTACGCCCAGCCCGTCGAGGACGGTGTACGCCGCGATGCTCAGCCCGGTCGCCAACGCCGCGCCGATCGCCGCCCAGTTGGGCCGGTGCCCGCGCAGCCCCCACAGGGCGACGCCGGTGAGGCCCGCGCAGGACAGGGCGATCCCCGCGGCCGCCCACCCGTCCGGCACCTCGTGCGCGACGAAGGCGGCGAGTACGGCGACGACGAGCGGCGCGGTGCCGCGCGCGATGGGGTAGGCCTGCCCGAAGTCGCCGAGCCGGAACGACTTCATCAACAGCACGTAGTAGACGACGTGGACGAGGGCCGACGCGAGGAGATACGGCCACGCCCGCGCCGCGGGGAACGCGGCGAACGGCGCGAGGACGGCGCCGATCAGCGCTCCGCCGCCCGCGATCAGCGTGAAGGCGACCAGCTTGTCGGTGATCTTGTGGGCGATGGCGTTCCAACTGGCGTGCGTGACGGCCGCCAGCAGGACGGCGGTGGTGACGAGCGGCGTCACGAAGTCTGCTCGCGCACGTCCACGAGGGCGGCACCGGCGCGCGCGGCAAGTGCCTTGGGTTCCATGGGGAAGACGGTGTGCGGCGTGCCGGCGGCGGCCCACACCACGTCGTGGTCCAGCAGCGACCGGTCGGCGAGCACGCGCGTCTTCGTACGGTGCCCGAAGGGCGGTACGCCCCCGATGGCGTACCCGGTGGTCTCCCGTACGACATCGGCCTTGGCCCGCGTGACCTTCTGCGCCCCGAGCTCCTGCCGCACCCGCTCGACATCGACCCGGGAGGCCCCGTCCATGAGCACCAGCACCGGCACCCCGTCGGCGGCGAAGATGAGCGACTTGCAGATCTGGCTGAGCTCGCACCCGATCGCGGCGGCGGCCTCGGCGGCGGTACGGGTCGCGTCCGGGAAGCGGCGGATCTCCGCGTGCAGTTCACCGAGCCCCAGCTCTTCGAGGGCGGCGGCGAAACGGGGGTGGGCTCCGGAGCCCTCGGCGTCAGTGGCGGCTGTCGCAGTCATGCACGGCACGCTAGCGGTACGTGCAGGAGGCACGCGAGCGGATTGTGGCGTCATTGCGCCAGGTCAGAGAAGGGCGGTTCGGGGAAACCGGACCCTCTATAGGATCAGCGAAGTTCGGAATCACTCACCAGAAAAACAGGGGGAAGAGCCATGCGCAGAATTGCCAGGCTGGGAACGGTGGGGGCCGGCGCGGCCCTTCTGCTCGGGGCGATGTCCAGCGTGTCGTATGCCGCCGGATACGTCGACCCGAAGTCGAGCTGCGCGAGTTCGGAGCAGGACGCGGGCGGTGTGGACTGCCGGGTGCAGTTCTACACGGACAGCAATTACAACGTCTATTCCGCCCTGAGCTGGTTCGACGCCTACGGCGAGGAACTCGGCGCCTGGGACCAGGCCACGGACGGCCGCGGTTCCTATTCCAAGGCCACCTGGACCGTCAGCGGCACGACGCACACGGCCGAGGTGTACGCCACCGGCGGCGTGGGCGACCTGAAGACCAAGGACCTCAGCATCCCCGAGGGAGTCAGGGTCACCCTGAAGGCCTGCCAGACGGACAACGGCGGCCTCTACAACTGCCATTCACGCACTGCCACTGCTTGAGCACTGCCACTGCTTCAGCACTGCTGCTACTCAAATACCACTCAAAACAAAACGGGGAGGCTTACGTGCGCAAATTCGCCCGTCTGGGAATTGTCGGGGCCAGTGCGGCCATGCTGCTCGGAGCCATGAGCGGGACGTCGTTCGCGTGGACGATGCCGATGTATCTCTGCGAGGGTTCGGAAAAGGACGCGGGTGGCGTCGACTGCGCGGTCCGCTTCTATACCGACAACTCCTACCTCGTAGACGCCGGGGTGGCGTCCTTCTACGCCTACGACGAGATCCTGACCGCCTGGGACCAGGAAAAGGACGGGCTCGGCGTCTACGTCAAGGCCTCTTGGACATCCGGCGGAACCTCCCATTCCAGGGAGGTCGCGGCCGTCAACGGCTCGGGGGACGTCGACTCCGCCAACCTCGACATCCCCGAGGGCACCAAGGTCACCGTCAAGGCCTGCCAGCGGCAGAGCGGGGAGATCCACAACTGCCTGACCGTGACGGCGACGGCCTGACCTGCCGACGACCGACCACACCGAAGGGCGCCCCACGCGCAGTGGGGCGCCCTTCACCATCAGTTCGGCATCCGACGCGTCCTCAGACCCGGACCACCTCCCGGTCCTGGTCCGAGCCCTTGTTCCTGCCCCTGCCGTCCGCCTCCGCGCGCAGTCCCTCGCCCTCCACGTCCACGTTCGGCAGGGCGCGGTCCAGCCACTTCGGCAGCCACCAGGCCCGCTTGCCCAGCAGTGCCAGGACCGCCGGGACGATCGCCATCCGCACGACGAACGCGTCGAAGAAGACCGCGATCGCGAGGCCGAAGCCGATCATCTTGACCATGGACTCGGACGAGCCGATGAAGCCGGCGAAGACCGCCATCATGATCACCGCAGCGGCCGTGACGACCCGGGCGCCGTGCTTGAAGCCGGTCACCACCGCCTGGCTCGGCTTCTCTCCGTGGACGTATGCCTCGCGCATCCGCGTCACGAGGAACACCTCGTAGTCCATCGCCAGGCCGAAGACCACGCCGACCATGAAGATCGGCATCATGGACATCACCGGGCCGGTCTCCTCCACGCCCATGAGATCCGCGAGCCAGCCCCACTGGAAGACCGCGACCACCGCGCCGAGGGCCGCCATCACGCTCAGCAGGAAGCCGAGCGCCGCCTTCAGCGGGACCAGGATCGAGCGGAAGACGACGATCAACAGCAGGAACGCCAGGCCGACCACCAGGGCCAGATACGGCAGCAGCGCGTCGTTCAGCTTCTGCGAGACGTCGATGTTCATCGCCGTCGTGCCGGTGACCAGCACGTTCGCATCCGTGTCGGCCTTCACCTGCGCGCCCTTGTCGCGGATGGCGTGCACGAGGTCCTCCGTCGTCACCGACGACGGCTTGGCGTCCGGGATCACCGTGATCGTCGCTGTGTCGCCCGCCTTGTTGGGCGCCGCGGGCGTCACGGTCACGACGTTCTTCAGGTCCTCGATGTCGTCGCCGACCTGGCTGAACACGGCGTCCGGGTCGCCGCTGCCCTTCGCGTCGACGACGACCATCAGCGGGCCGTTGAAACCGGGCCCGAAGCCGTCGGAGAGCAGGTCGTACGCGCGGCGCTGGGTCGTGGACGTCGGCTGCGAACCGTCGTCGCCCAGGCCCAGTTCCAGGGAGGCCGCGGGGACGGCGGCCGCACCCAGGCCCACGACACCCAGCATCAGCACGGCGATCGGGCGGCGCACGACGAAGCTCGCCCAGCGCGTGCCCATGTTCGGCCTGGCCCTGCCGGAGGCCGCCTTCCTCGCGGCCCGGTTGCCGCCCATCCACCGGCTCTTCCTCCCGGCGGGCTGCACCTTCCTGCCGGCGTATCCGAGCAGCGCCGGGATCATCGTCAGCGCGATCAGCACCGCGATCACGACCGTGCCGGCCGCCGCGATGCCCATCTTCGTCAGCATCGGGATGTTGACGACCGACAGGCCGACCAGCGCGATCACGACCGTCAGGCCCGCGAAGACCACCGCCGAGCCCGCGGTGCCGACGGCCCGGCCGGCCGCCTCCTCGCGCTCACGGCCCTCGGCCAGCTCGGCGCGGTAGCGCGAGACGATGAACAGGGCGTAGTCGATGCCGACCGCGAGGCCGATCATCATCGCCAGCGTCGAGGTCGTGGAGCCCAGGTCCAGCGCGTTCGCCAGGGCGGTGATCGTCGAGATGCCGATACCGACGCCGATCAGGGCGGTCAGCAGCGGGAGCCCTGCCGCGATCAGTGAGCCGAAGGTGATGACGAGCACGACCGCGGCGACCGCGATGCCGATGATCTCGGTGCTGCCGGTCTCGGGTGCCGCCTGGAGGGCGTCACCGCCGACCTCCACGGTCAGCCCGGCGTCCCGCGCGTCCTGCGCGGCATCCTGAAGGGCCTCGCGGGAGGCGTCCTTCAGCTCCATGCCGGAGACGTCGTACCGCACCGACGCATACGCGATCGTGCCGTCCTTGCTGACGGCCTTCGCGGTGTACGGGTCGGCGACGGAAGCCACCTCGGAGCCGTCGGACAGTTCGTCGACGGTCTTCTCGACGGTCGCCTTGTTGGCGGCGTCCGTCATCTTCTCGCCCTGCGGCGCCTTGAAGACGACCCGGGCGGTGGCGCCGTCGGCACTCATGCCGGGGAAGCGCTGTTCCAGCAGGTCGAAGGCCTTCTGCGCCTCGGTGCCGGGGATCGAGAAGGACGTGGACCCCGCGGAGGGCGCGCCGGCCGCGCCCACACCGGCCAGGGTGAGCAGCGCGACCCATATCAGGGCGACGAAATGGCGTCGCCTGAAGGCGAGCCTGCCGAGTTTGTACAGGAATGTGGCCACGAGGGCGTCTCCCGGTCAGTCGTGGGGTTGTTTCAGGGCAGGGGTGATCAGCCCGACGACGTGAGCGGTTACGTCAGGTGGAGGGCTTGCTTGAGGGAACCGTCGGCCGGGGGGACGAGGGGACTCGTCAGCTGACGGGTGCGCCGAGGGCGGGGAGGACCACGGCGTCGATGTACGAGGTGAGGAAGGCCCGCGTCGGCGGCCTCTCGTCGAGGATCGTGCAGGTGACGAACGCGCCGAGCATCATGTGCACCACGAAGTCCAGCGCCGGGCAGTCCGGCCGGACCTCGCCCCGGTCGACGGCGCGCTGCAGCACATGGCGGAATGCCGCGATCTCCGGCTCGACGATCTGGCTCCGGAACTCCCGGTGCAGGTCCGGGTTCGCGTGCATGGCCATGGCCAGCCCGCGCATCAGCGCGCTGTTCTGCTCCATCTCGGCGTCGTCCACATGCGCCATGAGCGCGTGGAAGTCGCCGCGGAGCGACCCGGTGTCGACCCCGTCGATGTCCTTGCCGGGCTTGGTGTGCCGGATGGCCTTCACCACCAGCTCGGCCTTGCCGCCCCACTGGCGGTAGAGCGTCGCCTTGCTGGACCGGGTGCGGGTGGCCACGGCGTCCATGGTGAGGGCGTCGTAGCCGACTTCTCGGAGCAGGTCGAGCACGGCCTCGTACAACTCGGCCTCGCGCTCGGGAGTGATACGACTGCGACGCGGCGCTGCGACCTCAGTCATGACCCTCTCCGCCTTCCCGCTCCGAACGACACGGTTTCGTACACGACGAATGTACCCCACCCTCTAGCGAAACGAAACGGTTTCGTTCGTGTCCTGGGTCACGCGCCGACCCGCGCCCCCGATGGCCGACCTGTTATGGCACGACTTGCCCCCATCCGCCCCCGGGCAAAGCATGGGGAGGTGAGCTACCTGCGCCTACCGCATCTGAGCGGCGAACTGCTGTGCTTCGTGGCCGAGGACGACCTGTGGCTGGCCCCGCTGGACCGGCCGGGCCGCGCCTGGCGGCTCACCGTGGACCGCACCAAGATCGGCCACCCCCGCTTCTCCCCCGACGGCCGCCACATCGCGTACACGAGCTGGCGCAGCCTGGGCCCCGAGATCCACCTGGTCCCCGTGGACGGCGGCCCGGGCAGACAGCTGACTCACTGGGGGTCGCCGGACACCCAGGTGTGCGGCTTCACACCCGACGGCATCATCCTGGCCGTCGCCTCCCACGGCGAGCCCTTCTCCCACTTCACCTGGTCCTACAAGGTCAGCCTCGGCGGCGACCCCGGCCGCAAGCTGCCCTGGGGGCCGTGCTCCGACATCCAGGTCGCCGACCTCGACGGCGAGCGCAAGACGCTCCTGCTGACCGGCACCCCACCGCACGAACCGGCCGCCTGGAAGCGCTACCGGGGCGGCGCCACCGGCCGCCTCTGGCTGCACGGCGAGCGCCTGCTGGCGGACATCGGCGGCCACTTCCACTCACCCATGTTCGTCGGCGGCCGGATCGCGTTCCTCTGCGACCACGAGGGCGTCGGCAACCTCTACTCGTGCGCCTACGACGGCTCCGACCTGCGCCGCCACACCGACCACGACGCCTTCTACGCCCGGCACGCCTCCAGTGACGGCACCCGGGTGGTGTACCAGTGCGCGGGCGACCTGTGGATCGTGGACGACCTCGCCGCGGACAGCAAGCCGCGCAAACTCGAAGTACGGCTGAGCGGGCCGCGCGCCGGCCGCCGTACGTACCAGGTGCCGGCCGCCCAGCACGTCGACGGCGTCTCCGTCGACGAGACGGGCCGCGCGAGCGCCGTGGTCGTACGGGGCAGCCTCTACTGGCTCACCCACCGGGACGGCCCGGCCCGCACGATCACCGACACGCCCGGCGTACGGATCCGGCTCCCGGAGATGCTCGGCTCGTCCGGGCAGGTCGCCTATGTGACGGACGCGGAGGGCGAGGACGCCATCGAGATCGCGTATCTGCCCCGGGCGACCGGCGACCGGGAACCCCGCCGGCTGGCCTCGGGCGAACTTGGCCGCGTGCTGGAGATGGTCGCCGACCCCGAGGGCGAGCGCCTCGCCCTCGCCTCG
The DNA here is from genome assembly GCF_044465645.1 of Streptomyces sp. NPDC049627. NCBI lineage: Bacteria > Bacillati > Actinomycetota > Actinomycetes > Kitasatosporales > Streptomycetaceae > Streptomyces > Streptomyces sp. NPDC049627. The sequence goes on from NZ_JBITLW010000006.1 coordinate 503,862, forward strand.
CACGACGGACGGCTGCTCCTCATCGACGCCACTGAGGATTCCAACGGCGAGGTGACCGAGCTGATCCGGTCCATCAACGGCCCCGTACGGGACCTGGCCTTCTCCCCGGACGGGACCTGGCTGACCTGGTCCCATCCCGGAATCGGCCGTTCCCTCCGCCAGATCAAGCTGGCCCGCATAAAGGACCGCCTGATCGTCGACGTCACCAACGGCCGCTTCGAGGACGAGAACCCGGTGTTCACCCGGGACGGCCGCTACCTCGCCTTCCTCTCCTGGCGCGGCTTCGATCCGGTCTACGACGTCCACACCGGCGACCTCTCCTTCCCCCTCGGCTGCCGCCCCTACCTGGTCCCCCTGTCCTCCGCGACCCCCTCCCCCTTCGCCCTGAACCCGGAGGGCCGCCCGGCCGCCGGTGGCCTGGACCCGGTGGAGGACGAGGACGGCGGCGAGGGCGCCGCGACGACCGTGGAGATCGAGGGACTGGAGAGCCGGGTCACCCCCTTCCCGGTCGCCGCCTCCAAGTACTCCGCGCTGCACCCGGTCGCGGGCGGCGGACTGGTCTGGCTGCGCTGGCCGATCTCGGGCGCGCTGGGCGAGACGTTCGCCAACCCGGACGACATGACCGGGCGGCCGACCCTCGAACACTTCACCATCAGCAAGGCCAAGAAGTCCGAACTCGTCGACCACCTGGACTGGTTCGCGGTGAGCGGCGACGGCACCCGCCTCGTCCTGCTCGACGAGGGCGACCTGCGGGCGGTGCCCGCCACCGAGTCCGGCGACAGCGACACCACGGTGTGGATCGACGCGCGCCGCATCCTGCACGAGGTGGACCCGGCGGCGGAGTGGCGCCAGGCGTACGAGGAGGCGGGCCGGCTGATCAGGGCGTACTTCTGGGAGCCCGGCATGTGCGGCATCGACTGGGACGCGGTCCTCGCCCAGTACCGTCCCCTCGTCGACCGCGTGGCCTCCCCCGACGAGTTCGCGGACCTGCTGCGCGAGGTGCTGGGCGAACTCGGCACCTCCCACGCGTACGTCTCGGCCGCCCGCCGCAACGAGGGGCCGGCGCACTACCAGCGCTGGCAGGGCCTGCTCGGCGCCAACTTCGTCCGCAGGGACGAGGGCTGGATGGTCAAGCGCATCCTCCCCGGCGAGTCCTCCGACTCCAAGGCCCGCTCCCCGCTGGCGGGCACCGGCATCCGCGAAGGCGCGGTGCTCACCCACGTCGACGGCCGCCCCGTGGACCCGACCGCGGGCCCCTATCCCCTCCTCGCCGGCTCCGGCGGTACGACAGTGGAGCTGACCTTCACTCCGGCGGAGGGCGAGGCGGGCAGGTCACGCCGGGTCGCGGTGGTCCCCCTCATCGACGAACGCCCCCTGCGCTACCAGGACTGGGTCGCCAAACGCCGCGCCGTCGTACGGGAGTTGAGCGGCGGCCGCTGCGGCTACCTGCACATCCCCGACATGGGCGGCTCGGGCTGGGCCCAGTTCAACCGGGACCTGCGCATGGAGATGTCACGCCCCGCACTGATCGTCGACGTACGCGGCAACGCGGGCGGCCACATCAGCGAGCTGGTCGTGGAGAAACTGACCCGCACGATCCTCGGCTGGGACCTGACGAGAAACGCCCAGCCGGTGTCGTACGCCTCCAACGCCCCGCGGGGTCCGGTGGTCGCCCTGGCCGACGAGGCGACGTCCTCCGACGGCGACATGATCACGGCGGCCTTCAAGCTGCTGAAGCTGGGCCCGGTCGTCGGCCAGCGCACCTGGGGCGGAGTCGTCGGCATGACCGGCCGCCACCGCCTCGGCGACGGCACGGTGATCACGGTCCCGATGAACGCGGCGTGGTTCGACGCGTACGGCTGGAGCATCGAGAACAAGGGCGTGACTCCCGACGTGGAGGTCCTCCGCACGCCGCTGGACTGGGCGGAGGGCCGCCACGCCCAGCTGACGGACGCGGTGGAACTGGCCCTGAAGATGCTGGAGGACAACCCCCCGGCAACGCCCCCGGACTACTCCCACGTGCCGGACCGCTCAAGGCCACAATTGCCGCCGAGGAATTGAGAAAGGGCAACGCCAACGCCCTAAGGGGCGCGGGCCTGTATCGATATGCGGCTCCGCCGCGCGGGCGCGACCAGCCCCCACACAGCCGCACCCGACAACGCACCCCTCAACACAAGCCAAAACGCGGGGCACCCGCCAGGGGGCACCCCGCGTTCATCGGCTCAAGCCGAACGCAGCGGCAGGCTACCGGTCGTAGTCCTGGTCGAAGCGCTCCTCATCCTCACGGATCGACGACCGCTCAGGGTCCTCCTCGCGCTCCCGCTGGCGCCCCCGCTCGCGGGCCTGCTGCGCCTTCTGCCGCGCCTGCTCCTGCAGTCGCTCGGACTTCTCCTGGAACTGGTCCTTCATGCCCATGTGGGTTCACTCCCGTAGTGGGTCGGGGATTGGCCCCTCGGTGGGGCCTCGACCAGATTCACACGGGTGATTACCCCACGCATGTCGATCAGTTACGCCGCGTAGTCCGCGCAGTTCGCGCAGTCCGCTGCTGCTCATCGGCGGTGCCGCCCGCCCCGACCAGCCCCTTCCGCATGCCCTCCAGCCGGTCCGCGAACCGCCGCATCTCCCGCTGCCCGACGGCCCCGATGAGCCCCGGCAGATATCCGCGCACACCCTGCATCCCGCGCAGCCACCACTGCCCGTACACATGACTGGACCGCCGTTCGATGCCGGCCACGATCCGGTCGACGGTCGGCCCCAGCGGATACGTCTTGTTGGCCGGCCAGGTCAGCCGCTGCCTCAACTCCCGCATGACGTCGTCCTGATCGGCCCCGCGCACCATGTCGGTGTCGGTCCACGACAGATAGCCGACCCCCACCCGCACGCCCTTGTAGCCGACTTCGGCCCGCAGGCTGTGCGCGTACGCCTCCACACCCGACTTGGACGCGCAGTACGCGGTCATCATGGGCGCCGGAGTGATGGCGGCCAGCGAGGCGATCTGCAGCAGATACCCCCGGCTCTCCATCAGCACCGGCAGGAACGCCCGTGCCGTCACCGCCGACCCGATGAGGTTGACCTCGATGACCCGCCGCCACGCCTCCGGATCGGAGTCCACGAACGGCCCGCCGGTGGCGACACCGGCGTTGGCCACCACGATGTCGACCTTTCCGAACCGCTCCTTCACCTCCCGCGCCACCTGCGCCATCGCCTCGTGGTCCGTGACGTCGGCGTACCAGTGGTCGCTGTCACCGTGCAGCCGCTCGGAGACCTGCTTGAGCACGTCCGGCTCCAGCCCGACGAGCGCCACGCTCGCACCGCGCGCGGAGAGCTTGCGGGCGAGCAGCTCACCGACTCCCCGTGCCGCCCCGGTGACGACGGCGACCTGTCCTTCGAGGCTCACCCTGCTCATGCACCCTCCTTGACCTGCGTGTACGTGTCGGCCTGCGGGTACGCCCGGTTCTGCGCGTACGTCGTGACGAGTTCCCGTATCCGCCGGGTCACCAGCTCCGGCGCCTCGACCGGCGTCATGTGCCCGAGGCCGGGCAGTTCGGTGACGCCGAGGCAGTTCGGCAGTGCGGCGGCCAGCGAGCGGGCGTGCACCGGCGGGGTGAGGCGGTCGGCGGTGCCGACGACGACCGCGGTCGGCGCCGCCAGCTGCCGTACGCCGTGGTCGAGATCGAGCAGGTCGAGCACCTGCGACCAGGCGTACCGCACCTTGCGCGGACACGCGTGCACGATCCGCGCGCACGCCTCGACCATGTGCGGGGCCGAACCGGGGCCCATCGTCGCGTACTTGAGGATCGCCCGGGCGACCGGTGTGACCGGCCCGAGCGGCGCACGCGACCCGAGGATGTGCTTGGTCAGCCAGGTCCGCAGCCGCCCGGGGCGCAGGGGTACGACCGTGGACTCGGCGACCAGCCGCGAGGCGCCCGTGCTGCACAGCAGAACGGCGCCGGCGTGCTCCCGGAACCCCGGGCGCGCGGCGGCGGCCATCACCGTCATGCCTCCCATGGAGTGCCCGGCGATCACGGCCTTCTCGCCGGGGGCGAGGGTCGCCTTCAGTACGGCTTCCAGGTCGTCGGCGAGCGCGTCGGCGCTGCACGCCGGGCTCGCGGGACTGCGTCCGTGGCCGCGCTGGTCGTAGGCGATGACCCGGTGGTCGGCGGCGAGGTCCCGTATCTGCGCCGCCCAGAAGGCGGTCGAGCAGGTCCAGCCGTGCGCGAGGACGACGGCCGGCGCGGCAGGATCGTCGACGGGGCCGTGCACCTCTATGTGCAGCGGGGCGCCGTCGGCGGAGACGGCGGTGAGCTCACGGGCGGGGACGGGCGGGGCGTACGGCCCGGACTTCACATGCGTCAGACGGCTCACGCGGTCACCTCGGCGCTTTCCTTGTCTTCGTTGCTCTTCCCGATGTCTTGCTTGCCGTTCCTGACGGACGGTCGGACGACGACGTACTCGGCGAGATCCACCCGCCGCGTCGCCCGCCGGAACTCGGACGTCGTACCGGGCCAGATGGTGGTGTTACGGCCGTTCGCGTCGAGGTACCAGCTCGTGCAGCCGCCCGTGTTCCACACCGTCCGCTTCATGCGCTCCTGCACCCGCCGGTTCCAGGCGGCCACGGCGCTCGGCCGCGCGTCGAGCGCCACCCGGCCGCCGAGGACGGCCAACTGCCGTACGAAGTCCGCCATGTAGTTCAGCTGGGACTCGATCATGAGGATCATGGACGAGTTCCCGAGCCCCGTGTTGGGCCCGATGATGGTCATCCAGTTCGGGAACCCGGCCGCGGAGGCACCCCGCAGGGCCTCCATCCCGCCCTTCCACACCTCGGCGAGCGTCCTCCCCTCCGCGCCGACGACCCGCTCGGCGATGGGCATGTCGGTGACATGGAACCCGGTCCCGAAGACGATCGCGTCGACTTCGGCCTCACTGCCGTCGGCCGCGACCAGCGTGGATCCGCGGACCTCGCTCAGACCGCTCGCGACGAGGTCCACGTTGGGCCGGGCGAGCGCCGGGTAGTACTCGCTGCTCAGCAGGATCCGCTTGCACCCGATGCGGTAGTCGGGAGTGAGCTTGGCGCGCAGGGCGGGGTCCTTGATGGACCGGCCCATGTTCCGCTTGGCCAGCTGCTCGACGAACCCGAGCTCGCCCGGGTGCTTGGTGAACGCCTGGACCTGCAACTCCCGGATGCCCCACAGCAGTCCGCGGCGCAGCTGGGTGATGAAGGGCAGGGCCCGGTGCAGGGCGCGCTCGGCGCCGGTGATCGCCCGGTCGATGCGGGGCATGACCCAGGGCGGCGTGCGCTGGAAGAGCGTGAGCCGCTCGACGTCGGGCTGGATGGACGGCACGATCTGGATGGCGGAGGCGCCGGTGCCGACCATGGCGACGCGCTTGCCGCGCAGGTCGTAGTCGTGGTCCCAGCGGGCGGAGTGGAAGACCTTGCCGGGGAAGGAGTCCAGCCCCGGAATGTCAGGGATCTTCGGGTCGGACAGCGGCCCGGTGGCGGAGACGACGAGGTCGGCCGACAGCTCCCCGCTCGCCGTCTCGATGTCCCAGCACAGCCGCTCGCCGTTCCAGGTCATCCGCTTCACCTCCGAGTCGAAGCGGATGTGCGGGCGCAGCCGGAAGACGTCCGTGACGTGCTCCAGGTACGCGCGGATGTGCTCCTGGCCGGAGAAGGTGCGCGGCCAGGCGGGGTTGGGCGCGAAGGAGAACGAGTACAGATGGGACGGCACATCGCAGGCACATCCCGGATAGCTGTTGTCCCGCCAGGTGCCGCCGACGCTGCCGGCCCGCTCCAGGACGACGAAGTCGGTGACGCCCTCGCGTCGCAGCCGAACGGCGGCCCCCAGCCCACCGAACCCGGACCCGACCACCGCGACCCGCACATGTTCGCGTTCGGCCATGCCTGTGCCTCCATGCTTCACCCGGAACCCGGAACCGCGCCAGTGAACACTGGCACAATGGGGAGAGTAGAGGAGGTCCGTACCGACCGGTAGGGGTCGATCGAGGAAAGTTACCGCCAGTACGAATTAAGGTGCCGGGGTGACCGAGAAGCGTGAGTACCGCATGGAAGAGCTGGCCCGCCTGGCCGGCATCACGGTGCGCACCCTGCGCTTCTACCGCGAACGCAAGCTGATCCCGCCGCCCCGCCGCGAGGGCCGCATCGCCTGGTACGACGACCACCACCTGGCCCGCCTGCGCACCATCGCGGCCCTGCTGGAACGCGGTCACACCCTCACGGGCATCGCGGAACTGGCCGAGGCCCTCGACCACGGCCGGGACGTCGCCGACCTCCTGGGGGTGGAGCCCCCCTCGGAGGAAGAGCCCGTCCGCCTCACCCCCGAGGAACTCGCCGCCCGCTTCGAGGGCCAGGTCACCCCGGAGAACCTCGCCGCCGCCCTGGACCTCGGCTACCTCGGCACCGACGGCGACGAGATCGTCCACATCAGCCGCCGTCTGCTGGACGTCTCCGCGGCCCTGGTCCGTGAGGGCATCCCGCTCGCGGAGGTCCTGGCAGCGGGCAAGCGGGTCCGCGAACACGTGGACGACCTGGCGGAGATGTTCGCCGAGCTGGTGTTGCGCCACACCGGCGAGGACGACCTCCAGCGCCTGCGCCCGCTGGCGCGGAGCGTGGTGGAGGCGGAGCTTTCGCTGGCACTGGACCGGAGGCTGCGCAAGCAGAGCGAGCGAGACCAGCGCGGGACCGGCGAAGGCTAGCGGCCGTAGACCACCGTCACCGGCGCGTGGTCCGACCACCGCTCCTCATGCGTCGCCGCACGCTCCACGTACCCCTTGAGGGCCTTGGCGGCGAGCCCCGCAGTCGCGACCTGATAGTCGATGCGCCAGCCCGTGTCGTTGTCGAACGCCCGCCCGCGGTACGACCACCACGAGTACGGTCCCTCGACATCCGGATGCAGCGCCCGCACGACATCCACGTAACCCCCGGCGGCCGGGTCGAACACCTGGGTCAGCCACTCCCGCTCCTCCGGCAGGAAGCCGGAGTTCTTGGTGTTGCCGCGCCAGTTCTTCAGGTCGGCCTGCTGGTGGGCGATGTTCCAGTCGCCGCAGACGAGGACCTCGCGGCCGTCGGCGGCGGCGCGTTCGCGCAGGTCCTTCAGGTAGGCCAGGAACTCGCCCATGAAGCGGACCTTCTCGTCCTGGCGTTCGGTGCCGACCTCGCCGGAGGGGAGGTAGAGGGAGGCGACCGTCACACCCGGCAGGTCGGCCTCGACGTACCGCCCGCTGCCGTCGAACTCGCTCGACCCGAAGCCGACCTGGATGCGGTCGGGCTCACGGCGGGTGTAGAGGGAGACGCCGGCCCGGCCCTTGGCGGCGGCGGGCGCGTGCACGACGTGCCAGCCGTCGGGCGTGCGGACGTGCTCGGGCAGCTGCTGCGGCTCCGCGCGCACCTCCTGCAGGCACAGCACATCGGCTTGCGTACCGGCGAGCCACTCCACGAAGCCCTTCTTCGCGGCGGCACGCAGCCCGTTCACATTCACAGAGGTCACAGTGAGCACCCGGGCACGATACCGGCACACTGGACGTTGTCCGATTCTGGAAGTCCTTGATCTTGGATTGATATACGGTATCCAGCATGCATATACGCCGCGTCTCCTTCGACCACCCCGACGCCGTCAAGCTCAACGACCAGGTCCAGGCCGAGTACGGCGTGCGCTACGGCGACGGCGGCGATGCCACTCCCATGGACGCGGCGGACTTCGAGCCGCCGAAGGGCCTGTATCTCATCGCCTACGACGAGACGGGCGTCCCCGTCGCCTCCGGCGGCTGGCGTACACAGGACGAGAACGGCGAGGGCAACCGGGACGGGGACGCCGAGATCAAGCGCATGTACGTCGTCGAGCAGATGCGCGGGCGGGGCCTGGCCCGACGCGTCCTGGCCGCGCTGGAGGAGGACGCGCGGGCGGCGGGCCGCAGGCGCATGGTGCTGGAGACGGGGTCCAAGCAGCCGGAGGCGGTGGCGCTGTACACCTCCAGCGGGTACGAGCCGTGCGAGAAGTTCGGCTACTACCGCTTCCATGAGCTGAGCCTGTGTTACGCCAAGGCGCTGTGAGCGGTCAGTTCCGCAGGGCGTTGATGCGGTACACGTCCCGTACGAGGAGGTTCAGGACGGCTGCGGCCACGATCAGAACGGCGCAGGCGACCAGCACCGCCCGGTTGTCCCACGTGCCGGCCGCGAGGGCGGTCAGCAGGTAGCCGAGGGGGATCGCCAGCCGTTCCCCCACGCCGTTGAACGCGCTCATGCGCCCCAACTCGCCCTTCGGCACGTGCTGTTGGAAAGCGGAGGTCCACGCGACGACCGAGACGTCCAGTGCGACGCCCGCGAGCAGCGTGGCCAACAGCACCCAGGGCAGCGGCAGTCCGTATCCCAGGGCGAGCAACGGGCCGGCGAGCGGCAGGCAGGCCACGACGGCCACCGCCAGCAGCCGGTACGGCCGCCAGCGCAGGCACACCACCGTCCCGGCCAGCAGCCCCGCCGCGAACGCGCCCTGCACCAGCCCCCAGTCACGCGCCCCCGCGTACCGCTCAGCCGCGACGACGGGTCCGAGCAACTGGAACCCGGCCAGCCAGGCGGCGACGAGGACGGTTCCGGCCGCCGTATAGGTCCACAGCCAGGTCCGCGACCAGAAGCCGCTCCATCCCTCACGCAGGTCGCCCAGCACACTGCTGACAGCGGCGGGCGCGTCCAGGCGCAGCCCGAGCAGCAGGACGGCGGCGACGGCGAAGGTGACCGCGTCCCAGGCCAGCCCACCGACCGCGACGACGACTCCGCCGACGGCGGGTCCGAGCACCTTGACGGCGTTGTCCGGCAGCCTGAGCAGGGCGTTGGCCTGCTGCAACTGCTCCGCGGGCACGATCTGGGCCACGGCCCCGTGAGCGGCGGGCACGGTGAAGGCCACCGCCGTCCCGGAGACGAAACCGCAGGCCGCGATGGAGGCGGTGGTGGCGTGGCCGGTGGCGAGGGTGACCGCGAGCGCCCCTTGGGCGGTGGCCGCCAGCAGGTTGCCGAGGAAGAGCAGCCGGCTCCGGGACACACGGTCCGCGAGCACCCCGCCCACGAGGAGGAAGACGACGATCGGAACGGTGTTCGTGGCGAGCACCACACCGAGGGCCCGGGCCCCTCCGCCCTGGTCGATCACGGAGTATGCGAGAGCGAGGGGCGCCATCGCCGATCCGGTGGCGGAGATCAGACTGGCGGTCACGAACCGCCGGAAGGCCGCGTTCCGCAGAGGTGCCGCGCGCCGCGACGGTAACTCTGTGGTGACCTTCTCCACACTCCCCCTCAGGCCGCCGCGCCTTGGGCGCAACGAAAGATCCCGCCCGATCAATGATCGGACGGGATCTCGCCAACTCCCCAAGTTTCCTTGGAAAGTCGTTGCGGTGGACCTGAGGGGATTTGAACCCCTGGCCCCCTCGATGCGAACGAGGTGCGCTACCGGACTGCGCCACAGGCCCTTGCAACGAGTGAAACTTTAGCACCCCGATCGGCCTGCTTGGAAATCCGTTCCCTGGTCGGCCGAGGTGGCCGCGAGGTCCGCCCGGCCGACCACGGGGCCGGGCGGCTACTCGTTCGCCGCTCGCGGCCGGTCGCCGTCCTCGTACTGGTCGAACAGCGGCGTACGGCCCCGCTCACGGGCCCGGCGGGCGGAAGCGGCGCTGGAGCTGCCCCCGCGCGAGCGGGCTCGCCCCTGGGGGCGGGCGTCGCCGCGGCCGTCCCCTTCGGGCCTCTCCTCGCCGCGCGCCGCGTCCGCCGGCTCCGCGCCCCGCGCGGCACCGTCCCCGGCGTCCGTGTCCCGGTCCCGCGCGACGGCGCTCGACCGGGCGGAGCTCCAGGCGTCCGGCGCCCCGAGATCCACGTCGGAGGTGGCCCGCGGGGCGACCGGCGCGGTCACGTACGTCGGCAGCGGCACGGGGACCGGGTCCCAGCTGTCTCCTTGGCCCGGGCGTCGCTGCCGCTCGCGCTGCTGGTCGACCCACTCGGCGTGATCGGTCTGCTCGACGAGGGCGCGCCGGTCCGCGGCGAGGGCGGACAGCCCGGTGTCGGTGCCTGGTTCGGGCCTCTCGTCGGGCTCCTCGATGCCGTCGCCGCCGTCGGCACCGCCGCGCCGGCGCGACTGGCGGGCGTGCTCGCGCAGCCGCTGGGCGGCGGCCTCGGCACGGCGCCGGTCCATCTGGTAGGCGAAGCGGCGGCGCTCCTGGGAGCGCAGGTAGGCGATGTATCCGCTGAGCATCACGGCGGGAACGCCGGGCGCCCACAGGAACGCGAGTCCGCCGACCGCGGCGACGATCGCGCCGAGGGTGAAGGCGAGGAAGAGGACCACGGTGGTGCGCCGACGGCGGGCGAGCACCTTGGAGCGCCGGGCGCGCGCCGCGGCCGCTTCGTCCGAGGGCGAGCGCCGGGCGGCGGGCACGCGCTCCCGCGCCTTGCGCGCCGAGCCGGAGCCCGGTTCGGGCGCGGACGCGGTGCCGCGTTCGGGTGCCGGCCTGGACGCCTGTTCCGGCACCGACTCCGGGCGTCCCTTGGCCTGCGCCTGGACGGGTGCCTGTGCCTGGACCGGCGCCTGGGTCTGCGGGCGGGTCGGAGGCATGGCGAAGGCCCGGACGTCCACCGACTCGGTGACGTCGCCCGGGTCCACGGCGCTGGGCTCCCCCTCGTCGGTGGAGCGCGCGCGCAGGTCCTTGGCGTACCGGCGCTCCATCCCCGCCCGTCCGGACAGCAACCGGATGGCTGTGCTGAAGCGTTCCGTCGGACGGGCCTCGTTCAGCTCGTCCTGCCTACGGAGCCACATCGGCACCAAGTAGGCGGCCCAGGCCCCGACAATGACTGCGTAGATGAGGCCGCTGCTGCTCACGCCTCACACGGTAGAGGGGTTTGCGTGAGGCCATCTGCCAATTGAGCCGGTGTGTCGCACGATCTGGCTGATATTTCGAACTTTTTTTGTGACCGATGCGATCAGCAGCCCACCGAGGGCGCGAATTTAATGCCCCGAGGCGGTCACCTGGCGATCAATTTCGAACACTTATTCAATTTCCGGGCTACCCGGCATTCCCCGGCAGCGTCTTCCGGGATCGTGCCCGCTGCCAGCGGCTCAGCAACCCTTCCGGCACCTCTTCCGCCGTGAGCGCGAAGACGAGATGGTCGCGCCAGGCTCCGTCGATGTGGAGATAACGCGGCCGCAGCCCCTCCTCGCGGAATCCGAGTTTCTCCACGACCCGGCGGCTGGGCGCGTTCTCGGGGCGAATGCAGACCTCGATCCGGTGCAGACCGACGGTCCGGAAACAGTGGTCCACGACGAGCGCCACGGCGGTCGGCATCACCCCGCGCCCCGCCACCGCCTCGTCCACCCAGTAACCGACGTGCCCCGAGCACATCGAGCCCCAGGTGATCCCGGCGACCGTCAACTGCCCGACCAGCCGCCCCTGGTACTCGATGACGAACGGCAGCATCCGGCCCGCGTTCGCCTCGGACCGCAGATGCCGGACCATCTGGCGGTAGGTCGGCCGGTGCGCGATCGGCCCGCTGGGCGTGGGCGGCGGAATCGTCGCCTCCCAGGGGCGCAGCCAGTCGCGGTTGCGCCTGTTGACCTCGCGCCAGGCCCGTTGGTCGCGCATCTTTATCGGCCTCAGGACGACATCGCCGTCCCTCAGCACGACGGGCCAGGATGGGCTGCTCAGCTCGCACCCCCGCTGCTCGGTCTGGGGTGGTCGCCGCCGCGGATCTGGTCGACGGCGTGGGTCAGGAGCGGTTCCAGGACGGCCAGGCCGTCCTTCACCCCGCCGCTGGAGCCCGGCAGGTTGATGATCAACGTGCCTCCGGCGACTCCGGCGAGCCCCCGGGACAGCGCCGCGGTGGGCACCTTGTCCCGTCCGAACGCCCTGATCGCCTCCGCAATGCCCGGCACCTCGTAGTCGATCACCGCACGGGTGGCCTCGGGCGTGCGGTCGGTCGGCGAGATACCGGTGCCGCCCGTGGTCACGATGACGTCGTACCCGGCGTCGGCACCGGCGCGCAGGGCAGTCTCCACCGGGTCGCCGTCCGGCACGACCTGCGGACCGTCGACGGCGAAGCCGAAGCCCTTGAGGCCGTCGGCGATCAGCGGGCCGCCCTTGTCCTCGTAGACCCCGGCGGCGGCCCGGTTGGAGGCGGTGATGACCAAGGCGGCGTACGGCGCGACCAGCGCACCGCCGACCGAAGCGTCGAGAGTCATGCCCGGCTCCAGTCGCCCGACTTGCCGCCCGTCTTCTCCTCGACCCGTACGTCCGTGATGACCGCTCCCTTGTCGACCGCCTTCACCATGTCGATCACGGTGAGCGCGGCGACGGAGACCGCGGTGAGGGCCTCCATCTCGACGCCCGTGCGGTCCGTCGTCTTCACGGTGGCGTGGATCTCCACCGCGTCGTCCGCGACCGACAGGTCCAGTTTCACACCGGACACCGACAACGGGTGGCACAGCGGAATCAGATCCGGGGTGCGCTTGGCGCCCATGATCCCCGCGATCCGTGCGGTGGCGAGGGCGTCGCCCTTGGGGACCCCCTCGCCGCGCAGCAGCTCGACCACGCGGGGCGAGACGAGGACGCGTCCGCTGGCGCGGGCCGTGCGGGCGGTCACGTCCTTGCCGGACACGTCGACCATGCGGGCGGCGCCCGCGTCGTCGATGTGCGTGAGGCGGTTCTGCGGAGGTGGGTCCTGCGTGCTCATGCTCGTGTGGCGCTCCCGGTCCGGGCCCGTCGCGGTGCGGCGCACGGGCCTGCTGTGCGCGACACGGTACCCCCACCCAGCGGTGCTCAGCCGAGCAGGACCACCTCGACCTCGGTGCCGGGCTCGACGCTCTCTACGTCCTCGGGGACCACGATCAGCGCGTCGGCGTGCGCGAGGGCGGCGATCAGATGTGATCCGGCGCCGCCGACCGGCCGCACCTCGCCGTCGGCGTACGTGCCGCGCAGGAACTGTCTGCGGCCCTTCGGCGAGGTCAGCGCCTTCTCGGCGGTGAGGGTCGCGGTGGTCCGGGGCCGGTGGACGTCCTGCAGGCCCATGAGCGTGCGGATCGCGGGGCGCACGAACAGTTCGAAGGAGACGTACGACGACACCGGGTTGCCCGGGAGCGCGAGCAGCGGGATGTGGTCGGGGCCGATGGAGCCGAAGCCCTGGGGCTTGCCGGGCTGCATGGCGAGCTTGCGGAACTCGATGCCGCCGCCGGCCTCGTCCTCGTCGCCGACGTACGACAGCGCCTCCTTGACGACGTCGTACGCCCCGACGCTGACGCCTCCGGTGGTGACCATGAGGTCGGCGCGCACGAGCTGGTCCTCGATGGTGGAGCGCAGAGTCTCGGCGTCGTCGGCGACGGCGCCCACGCGGTAGGCGATGGCGCCGGCGTCGCGGGCGGCGGCGGTGAGGGCGAAGCTGTTGGAGTCGTAGATCTGTCCGCTGCCGAGGTCCTCGTCGGGCTGGACGAGTTCGCTGCCGGTGGACAGGACGACCACGCGCGGGCGCGGGCGTACGCGTACCGTGCCGCGGCCGATCGCGGCGAGCAGGGCGATCTGCGGCGGGCCGAGGACCGTGCCGGCTTCGAGCGCCCGGTCGCCGGCCTTCACGTCGCTGCCCTTCGCCCGCACATGCGCGCGTGCCTCGGCCGGCCGGTACACGTGGACCTCGCCGTCGGCGCCCTCGGGGGCCAGGCTGCGGGCGCGCATGCCGGTCACCGGGCCCTCGCCGAGGCCGCCGTCGGTCCACTCCACCGGAACGACGGTCTCGGCGCCGGGCGGCAGCGGGGCACCGGTCATGATGCGGGCGGCCTGGCCGGGGCCCACGTGGAGCAGTTCGGCCTGCCCCGCCGCGACGTCCCCGACGACCTCCAGGACGGCGGGGAACTCCTCGCTCGCGCCCGCCACATCCGCGACCCGTACCGCGTACCCGTCCATGGAGCTGTTGTCGAACGGCGGCAGGGAGACCGGCACCGTGATGTCGTCGACCAGGACGCAGCCCTGGGCGTCGAGCAGTTGCAGCTCGATGGGTTCGAGGGGGCGGACGGTCGTGAGGATGTCCTCCAGGTGCTCGTCCACCGACCACAGCTGGTCCTGGTCGGCGGGGCGGGGCGCGGCGGTGCTCAAATCGCTACATCTCCTCGGCTACGTAACTGCGAAGCCAGGTCCGGAACTCCGGGCCCAGGTCTTCACGTTCGCATGCGAGTCTGACAATGGCACGCAGGTAGTCGCCACGGTCACCGGTGTCATAGCGGCGGCCCTTGAAGACGACGCCGTGCACCGGGCCGCCGACCTTCTCGTCCGCGGCGAGCTGCTGGAGGGCGTCGGTGAGCTGGATCTCACCGCCGCGGCCGGGCTCGGTCTTGCGCAGTATGTCGAAGATCTGCGGGGCGAGGACGTAGCGGCCGATGACCGCGTAGTTCGACGGGGCGTCCGCCGCGTCCGGCTTCTCGACCAGGCCGCTCACCTTGACGACGTCGCTGTCCTCGGTCTCCTCGACGACGGCACAGCCGTAGAGGTGGATCTGCTCGGGTGCGACCTCCATCAGCGCGATGACGCTGCCGCCGTGCCGCTCCTGGACCTCGATCATCCGCTTGAGCAGCGGGTCACGGGCGTCGATCAGGTCGTCGCCGAGCAGGACGGCGAAGGGCTCGTTCCCGACGTGCGGGGCGGCGCACAGCACGGCGTGGCCGAGGCCCCTGGGGTCGCCCTGGCGGACGTAGTGCATGGTGGCGAGGTCGCTGGACTCCTGGACCTTGGCGAGCCGTTCGCCGTCGCCCTTCTTCTCCAGGGCGGACTCGAGTTCGTAGTTGCGGTCGAAGTGGTCCTCCAGGGGGCGCTTGTTGCGACCCGTGATCATGAGGACGTCATCGAGGCCTGCGGAGACGGCCTCTTCGACCACGTACTGGATCGCCGGCTTGTCGACGACCGGCAGCATCTCCTTGGGAGTGGCTTTGGTGGCCGGCAGGAAGCGGGTACCGAGGCCCGCTGCGGGGATGACAGCCTTGCTGATCCGAGGGTGCGACTGAGTCATGCCCGCCACCTTATCCGGTGCCTTTGTAGGGAATCTGAGGCTCCGGTTATTTGGCTCTCATATGAGCGCATTGGGAAGGGTACGGGAAGCGACTGGTGAGTCACATCGGACGTCCGGGCGAGACTGACAAGCGAATGTTGCGGCGAGAGCTCCTCGCGGTGAGAAGCAGGTTGACGGCGGATGACGTGCGGGCATCGGCGGCCGCGCTGGCTGAGCGGGCACTTCAGCTGCCCGAGTTGGCGCAGGCACGCACGGTGGCGGCGTACGTCTCCGTGGGCAGCGAGCCCGGCACGCTCGCGCTGCTGGACGCACTGCGCGCGCGGGGCGTGCGCGTCCTGCTTCCCGCGCTCCTTCCCGACAACGACCTCGACTGGGGCGCCTACACCGGGGAGGACTCCCTCGCCCGGGTCCAACACGGCGGAAAGATGGCCCTCTTCGAGCCGAGCGGCGAGCGCCTCGGCCCGGACGCCGTGACCGGCGCCGACGTCGTGCTGCTGCCCGGCCTGGCGGTCGATGCGCGCGGGATGCGCCTGGGGCGCGGCGGGGGGTCGTACGACCGCGTCCTGGCCCGGCTGGAACGCGCGGGCGTCCGTCCCGCGCTGGTGGTGCTGCTGTACGGCTCCGAGGTGGTCGAGCACGTTCCCGAGGAGCCGCACGACCGGCCGGTGCACGCGGTGGTGACGCCGTCGGGTGTGCGCCGCTTCGGGGAGGCCTGAGCCACGCCCTTGCGGCGAAGAGGCCCTCCACGCGCGCGTGGAGGGCCTCTTCGGCCGTTCGCCGTCAGGGGGTCACGGCTTGAGCACCAGGGTGTCGCTCGTGCTCTCGCCGACCGCGCCGTCCGAGAAGGACCAGTCGAGCAGTTCGCCGTCGGCCCACTTGTCCGTCTGGTCGGTGTAGTGGGCGTTGTAGGCGTGCCCGGAGGCGCCGGTGAGGTTGACCCACTTCGACTTGTCGAGGTCGCCGAGGTTGACCACCATCCGCATCGACGGCACCCAGACGACGCCGTAGCCGCCCGCCGCGTTCCAGCCGGTGGCGTTGACCGTGGCCTCGCCGCCGCTGAGCTTCCAGGGGCCGCGGTTGAGGATGTACTGCAGGAAACCGGGCCCCTCGGTGCCGAGGGTCTGGTTCTTCAGGAACAGGCGGTGCAGCCGGCCCCAGCTCCAGGTGTCGATGTCCTTGCCGAGCTTGGCGGTCAGCTCCCAGCGGGCGTCGATCATGGCCCGCTTGAACAGCTGGTCCCGGTTGACGGCCCCGGGGCG
Source organism: Streptomyces sp. NPDC049627 (assembly GCF_044465645.1). Taxonomy (NCBI): domain Bacteria; kingdom Bacillati; phylum Actinomycetota; class Actinomycetes; order Kitasatosporales; family Streptomycetaceae; genus Streptomyces; species Streptomyces sp. NPDC049627. The sequence continues at coordinate 520,152 of NZ_JBITLW010000006.1, forward strand.
GTTGCCCGACTTCGGGGTGGTCCACCAGTCGCTCTTCTCGTCGTCCATGAGGCTGCGCACGACCTCGAACCAGCGGTCGCCGCCGTCCGGCTGCGCCTGGTCGGCGTCGCGCTCGCCGCACTCGCGCACCTTCTCCGTCTCGTCCGCGGGCCCGGTGGTGTTGACCGGGTCGACCCACAGGCACTGGCCCTTGACCCGCAGCTCCTTGGGCAGCTTGTTGCCGAAGGCGAGCTTGAGGATGTTGCGCCAGACCGAGTTGAAGTACGCGGCCGCCGCCGAGTCGGCGTCCTGGGTGTAGTCCCAGCCCTCCAGGAGCTCCTGTGCGTCCCGGACGTCCTTCGCGTGCCGGACGTCCTTGTCGGCGATGTCGATCTTCAGCAGTTGAGGCACGAGCAGCTTGGCGATCTCGCTGCTGTTGTCGAGCTGCATCTGGCGCATGTCGTCGGTGGAGATCTTGCCGCCGTCGTCGATCTTCGACTGGATCAGGTCGGTGATGCGCTGGCTGCGGGTGCCGTAGCCCCAGTCCGTGGTGAGCGTGTAGGGGTACTTGGTCTTGTCGATCACCGCCTGATTGGCGGTGACGATGTAGCCGCGGGCCGGGTTGTACTCGTACGGCAGCTCGTCGTCGTCGATGTAGCCGGTCCAGCGGGACTTGGAGTCCCAGCCCGGCGCCGGGACCGAGCCGTCGTAGCCCTGCGCGCGCGTGGGGATCTTGCCGGGCAGCGTGTAGCCGATGTGGTCCTCGGTGTCGGCGTAGACCAGGTTCTGCGAGGGCACGTCGAACAGGGCCGCCGCGGCGCGGAAGTCCTTCCAGTCCGCCGCCTTGTCCATGGCGAAGACGGCGTCCATGGAGGTGCCCGGGTCGAGCGCGGTCCAGCGCAGCGCGATGCCGTAGCCGTCACCGCGGTCGGGGGCGGCGGTGTCGACGGTGGCCTTCTTGCCGACCTTCACCAGCTCGGAGCTGCGGTCGGACAGCAGGGGGCCGTTGTTCGTCTCGCGGACGACGATCTTCTTGGGCTCGCCGCCGGCGACCTTGACGGTCTCCTCGCGCGTCTTGAAGGGCACCGTCCTGCCGTCGAGCTGGTAACCGTCGCCGGAGAGCTTCTCCAGGTAGAGGTCGGTGACGTCGACGCCGGAGTTGGTCATGCCCCAGGCGATGTTCCGGTTGTGGCCGATGATCACGCCGGGCAGGCCCGCGAAGGTGTAGCCGGTGACGTCGAACTGGCACTTGCTGGAGACGCTGCGGCAGTGCAGGCCCATCTGGTACCAGACGGACGGCAGCGACGCTGACAAGTGCGGGTCGTTGGCCAGCAGGGGCTTGCCGGTGATGGTGTGCTTCCCGGAGATCACCCAGGAGTTGGAGCCGATGCCGTTGCCGTTCACGCCGACGGCCGTGGGGAGGCCGTCCAGGACGTTCTGCAGGCCCGCCAGCTGGCTCTGCAGTCCGGCCGTGCCCGAGGAGGAGGCCGTGCCCGCCGTGCCGCCCGTGGAACCGGCGGCGGACGAGCCCGCGGTGGAGGCGGAGCCGCCCTGCTCGAACGTCTTGGTGATCTCGTCGTACCGGCCCGCCTGCACGATCGCCTTGTTGCGGCTGTACGGGTACTGCGGGTACAGGTCCGCGATCTCCTTGGGGCCGAGACGGCTGGTCATCAGGGCGCGGTCGATCTCGTCCTGCATGTTGCCGCGCAGGTCCCAGGCCATCGCCTTGAGCCAGGAGATCGAGTCGACCGGGCTCCACTTCTCCGGCTTGTAGTCGTTGGTGAAGCCGAGGGCGGCGTACTCCAGGGAGATGTCCTTGCCATCCTTGCCGTCCAGGTAGGCGTTGACGCCCTTGGCGTAGGCCTGGAGGTACTTCTTGGTGGAGGCCGACAGCGTCTTGTCGTACTCCTGCTGCGCGATGCGGTCCCAGCCCAGGGTGCGCAGGAACTCGTCGTTGTCGACCTGGCTCGCGCCGAACATCTCCGACAGGCGCCCGGAGGTCATGTGCCGGCGCACGTCCATCTCGTAGAACCGGTCCTGCGCCTGGACGTAGCCCTGCGCCATGAACAGGTCCTCGTCGGAGGAGGCGTAGATCTGCGGGATGCCGTAGCCGTCGCGCTTGACGTCTACGGGCCCGGACAGGCCGGTGAGCGTGAGCGAGCCCTTGGTCTGCGGGAACGAGGCGCGGACGGTGCTGATGGACCAGTAGGCACCGCCGGTGACGCCTGCGATCACGGCCAGCACCAGCACGAGGACGATCAGACGGGCTCTGCGCCCCTTCTTCCTGCCGGACTTGCCGGGCTGCTGACCCGTGGAGGCGGTGGTATTGGGGGGCATCGCTGTCCTTGCTGTCCTAACGCGAGCGGCAGGGCCGGCTGTCCTTTTGAATGAGCGCTGGAGCAACCATAGGCGCAGGGCCCGGTCCCACTTGACGCGGAGTGGTGAACCAGCACGGACGGACGTTCGATCATGCCTCTCCGAGCGTCAAGAAATCGTCAAGAGTTAGGTAAGGTAACGAAGTAGTTGGGTGCGGAGAACCGCCACTTCGTGTCCTATGTACGTGCCCCACGCGCGCGTGCGTGTGGGCCAGGGAAAGGGAACGGCCGCTGACTGTCCACGACCTCAACCAGCTCCTGCTCGTCTGCTCGCTCGTCCTGCTCGTCGCCGTCGCAGCGGTCCGGATCTCCTCGCGCAGCGGGCTCCCCAGCCTGCTCGTGTACCTGGGCATCGGCGTGCTCATGGGCCAGGACGGCATCGGCGGCATCCGCTTCGACGACGCCGAGCTGACCCAGGTCATCGGATATGCGGCACTGGTCGTGATCCTGGCCGAAGGCGGTCTGGGCACGAAGTGGAAAGAGATCAAGCCGGCCCTTCCCGCCGCGTCCGCGCTGGCGCTGGCGGGCGTCACGGTGAGCGTCGGGGTCACGGCGGCGGCCGCGCACTACCTGGTGGATCTGGAGTGGCGGCAGGCGCTCATCATCGGGGCGGTCGTCTCCTCCACGGATGCCGCCGCGGTGTTCTCCGTGCTGCGCAGGATTCCGCTGCCCGCGCGCGTGACGGGCACCCTGGAGGCCGAGTCCGGATTCAACGACGCCCCTGTCGTCATCCTGGTGGTCGCCTTCTCCCAGCACGGCCCGATCGAGCACTGGTACGTGCTGGCGGGCGAGATAGCCCTGGAGCTCGCCATCGGTGCGGCCATCGGCATCGCGGTGGGATGGCTGGGCTCCTGGGGGCTGCGGCACGTGGCCCTGCCCGCCTCGGGTCTCTACCCGATCGCCGTCATGGCCATCGCCGTCACCGCCTACGCGGCGGGCGCCATGGCCCACGGCAGCGGCTTCCTGGCCGTCTATCTCGCCTCGATGATGATGGGCAACGCCAAGCTGCCGCACTGGCCCGCCACCCGCGGTTTCGCCGACGGGGTCGGCTGGATCGCCCAGATCGGCATGTTCGTCCTGCTCGGCCTCCTCGTCACCCCGCACGAGCTGGGCGACGACATCGTGCCCGCGCTCCTCATCGGCCTGGTGCTGACCATGGTGGCGCGCCCGCTGAGCGTCGTGGTGTGTCTGACGCCGTTCCGCGTGCCCTGGCGGGAGCAGGCGCTGATGTCCTGGGCCGGGCTGCGCGGCGCCGTGCCCATCATCCTGGCGACGATCCCGATGGTGGGCGGCGTCGAGGACAGCCGCCGCATCTTCAACATCGTCTTCGTCCTGGTCGTCGTCTACACCCTGGTCCAGGGGCCGACGCTGCCCTGGCTCGGCCGCACGCTGGACCTCGGCCGGGGCCCCGAGCCCGCCGACCTCGGCATCGAGTCGGCGCCCTTGGAGCGGCTGCGCGGGCACCTGCTGTCCTTCGCGATCCCCGAGGGATCGAAGATGCACGGCGTCGAGATCAACGAGCTGCGGCTGCCCGCCGGGGCCGCGGTCACCCTCGTCGTCCGCGATGGAAAATCGTTCGTTCCGCTGCCTACGACGGTCCTGCGGCTCGGGGACGAACTGCTCGTCGTCGCCACGGACCCGGTACGGGACGCCGCCGAGCGCCGGCTGCGCGCCGTGGGCGCCGGGGGCAAGCTGGCCGGGTGGCTGGGGACGAACGGGGCGGTCTGACGCCCCCTCCGGCCGCCCCAATCGCAGGTGAGGCGCCGCATGGTGCTCGGTTTCACAGGATCAGCGGGCGCTGCTCCCTGTACTATGCAGGCGTCACCCAGATCAAACCAACTCTGCCTGACGCAGAGCTGGCGCGACCGTATGGCGGCCGGGACGCCCCTCCTCACCGTGGGCGCCGGTATCTACCGCAGTTCCGCGCAAGAGGACAGCTCTCGGCGCCGCCCCCCACCCGAAGGGGCCGCGCTACCAGGCGGCAGAAAGGCACGGCCGTGGCGGCCACGGTCACCACGTCGAAGGCGCCGAAGGACTCGGCGCCCTCGTCCCGCCCGGGATACGGACAGCTGCTGCGCACCCGCGGCGCCTGGACGTTCCTGCTCCCCGGCTTCGCGGCGCGCCAGCCGTTCGCGATGCTGACCATCTCCATCGTGCTGCTCGTGCAGCACACCACCGGTTCGTACGGCGTGGCAGGTGCCGCCGCGGCCGTCACCGGCGTCTCCATGGCGCTGTTCGCCCCGTACAGCGGCCGCCTCGCCGACCGCTACGGGCAGCGCGCCGTCCTGATCCCGGGTGTGCTGATCCACACGCTGTCGGGTGTGACCCTGACGTCGCTCGCCCTGGCCCACGCTCCTCTGTGGGCGCTGTTCGCGGCGGCCGTGCCGACCGGTGCCTCGGTGCCGCAGATCGGGCCCATGGTGCGGGCCCGCTGGGGCGTGAAGCTCCAGGGCTCGCCCCTGATGACGACGGCGGCGGCCTTCGAGTCGGTCACCGACGAGCTGACCTTCGTCGTCGGCCCGCTGCTGGCCACCGCCCTGTGCACCGCCGTCGACCCGGCCGCGGGCCTGGTGACGGAGGCCGCGCTGACCCTGCTGGGCGGTCTGCTGTTCGCCGCGCAGAAGAGCACCCAGCCCTCGGTCACCGTCGGCGGGCACGCGCGCGTGGAGCACGCTTCCGCTCTGCGCGTCCCCGGGGTGCGCGTGCTGATCGTGACCTTCCTCGGCATCGGTTCCGTCTTCGGCGGCATGCAGGTCTCGCTGGCCGCCTTCACCGAGTCGATCGGCGAGCCCGGTCTGAACGGCGTCCTGTACGGCACCTTCGCCGCGGGCAACATGCTCTCCGGCATCGCCTGCGGCGCCATCGCGTGGAAGATCGCCCCGCAGCGCCGCCTCGTCGTCGGATACGCCGCCCTCGCGCTGGCCGCGTCCGGTCTGTGGGCCGCGCACTCGGTGCTCGTCCTGGCCGGCCTCGGCCTCCTCGTCGGCATGTGCATCGCGCCCGCGCTGATCACCGGGTACACGCTGGTCGAGGGCCTCGTTCCGGCGGGCGCCCGCACCGAGGCGTTCACCTGGCTCACGGGCGCGGTCGCGCTCGGTCAGGCCGCCGCCGTCACGGTCGCCGGGCAGCTGGAGGACCGCTTCTGGGGAGGTGCCGGGTTCCTGGTGCCGATGGGCGGGACCCTGCTCGCCCTCGTGACGCTGGTGGCGCTGCGCTCGCGGCTGGTGGCGCGGCCCCGGGGCCGTACCGTCGCACGTGGCGTCGGTCACCGCGTGCCGGTGGCAGTGGACTGAGCGGCTGGAATACGTCACTATGGTTCGTCGTTAGCACTCATCGAGTGAGAGTGCCAGGAGGAAGACAGTGCCCACCTATCAGTACCAGTGCACCGAGTGCGGCGAGGGCCTCGAGGCGGTGCAGAAGTTCACCGACGACGCCCTGACCGAGTGCCCCAGCTGCCAGGGCCGCCTCAAGAAGGTGTTCTCCGCGGTCGGCATCGTCTTCAAGGGCTCCGGCTTCTACCGCAACGACAGCCGCGGCGCCTCGTCGAGCAGCTCGCCGGCGTCGTCGAAGTCGTCGACGTCCTCCTCCTCGTCCGACTCGTCGTCTTCGTCTTCTTCGTCGTCCTCGGACTCGAAGCCGTCGAGCGCCGGCACCTCCTCCAGCAGCTCCGCCGCGTAGCACCCTCTGCTTACGGGACCCTGTCGTCGTACGGCGACGGGGTCCTCGGCGTTTGAAGGGGCGGTTAGGGTGCGGGCATGGCGAACAAGGCGAACGTCGAACTCGGCGTGATCGGCGGCTCCGGTTTCTACTCGTTCCTCGACGACGTGACCGAGATACAGGTGGACACCCCGTACGGGCCGCCCAGCGACTCCCTCTTCCTCGGCGAGATCGCCGGCCGGCGGGTCGCCTTCCTGCCCCGGCACGGACGCGGTCACCATCTGCCGCCGCACCGGATCAACTACCGGGCCAACCTCTGGGCGCTGCGCTCGCTCGGCGTGCGCCAGGTCCTCGGCCCGTGCGCGGTGGGCGGCCTGCGACCCGAGTACGGGCCGGGCACGCTGCTCGTCCCGGACCAGCTGGTCGACCGTACGAAGTCCCGGACGGGGACCTACTTCGACGGGCTGCCGCTGCCCGACGGCACCGTGCCGAACGTGGTGCACGTCTCCCTGGCCGACCCCTACTGCCCCACCGGGCGGGCGGCCGCGCTGAAGGCGGCGCGCGGGCGGGACTGGGAGCCCGTGGACGGCGGCACCCTGGTGGTCATAGAGGGTCCGCGCTTCTCGACCCGTGCCGAATCGTTGTGGCACCAGGCTCAGGGCTGGTCGGTGGTGGGCATGACCGGCCACCCCGAGGCGGCGCTCGCCCGTGAACTGGAGCTCTGTTACACCTCGTTGACGCTGGTCACCGACCTCGACGCGGGCGCCGAGACCGGCGAGGGCGTCTCGCACGACGAGGTGCTGCGGGTGTTCGCGGCGAACGTGGACCGGCTGCGGGGCGTGCTGTTCGACGCGGTGGCCGCGCTGCCGGCGAACGAGGAGCGGGACTGTCTGTGCACCGGGGCGCTGGGCGGGATGGATCCGGGGTTCGCGCTGCCGTAGGGGATTCCGGGGGCGGAACAGGGGGGCGGAACAGGGGGGCGGAACTCCTCGTTCGGGTGGGCGAGTTCTCCACAACCGGCCGGTAGTCCACGGGCTTCGGCGGGCGGCGGCGCAATGCCTCATCGTGGCGTCGCAAGCCGTTCCGTCGTCGCAGGTGGTGGTCCTCATGTCCGTTGCTCCCTCGTCCCGCTCCTGTTCCTCTCCCGCGGTTCCGCTCCCGCCGGGCCCGGACGCTCCGGCCACGTGCGAGGTGCCGCACTTCGCCCCGGTGCGGGTACGGGGCGGGCGGTATCCGCTGCGCCGGCTCGTACGGCATCGCAGGCGGGCCGTTGCGGCCGGGCTGGCCGTGACCGCGGCGGCGCTGGTGGCGGCCGGACCTCGCGACTCCGACCGGGCGCGCGGGCATCCGGTGGCGGAGCCGGTGCGCCAGCACCGGGCGGTCGAGCGGGTGTCCGCGCCGGTACGGATCGCCGACGGGGCCACCGTGCGGCTGCTTCGGCCCGGTGACCGGGTCGACGTGATCGCCGCTGAGGAGACCGCGACGGGCGGCGACGCCCAGGTGGTCGCGCGCGGGGCGCGGGTGACGAAGGTGCCGGAGCCCCTGGACGCCGCGGCCGAGAGCGGGGCCCTGGTCGTGCTCTCGGTGCCGCGCTCCACGGCGGCACGCCTCGCGGGGGCGAGTGCCACGGCGCGGCTGGCGGTGACGTTGTGCTGATCCGCGATTGGACAGGATGGCGTGGCACTGACGTAGGTTGCGGAGCGGTCTGTTCCACAACGTGTGCGTCCGAGGGGTGGCTCCGAAGTGAGCGAGAAGAAGGAACCGAGCGTCTGGCAGGGCTTCAAGACCTTCCTGATGCGCGGGAATGTCGTCGATCTGGCCGTGGCGGTGGTGATCGGTGCTGCGTTCACCAACATCGTCAATGCGGTGGTGAAGGGGATCATCAACCCGCTGGTCGGAGCGATCGGCACCAAGAACCTCGATCACTACAGCTCGTGCCTGAGCTCGACGTGCACCGGCGAGGAGGGGATCACGATCCTGTGGGGCTCCGTCCTCGGCGCAACCCTCAGCTTCGTCATCACCGCAGCCGTCGTCTACTTCCTCATGGTCCTGCCCATGGCGAAGTACCTGGCCCGCGTGGAGGCCCGCCGCAAGGCGAGGGAGGGCACCCAGGAGGTCATCGAGGTGACCGAGCTGGAGGTGCTCAAGGAGATCCGCGACGCCCTGGTCGCTCAGCGCGGCTCGGAGGCCGGCCGGCAGTAACGGCTCAGAGGTGGTGGGGCGGCTTCTCGTCGAGGAAGCGCTTCAGGTCGGCCGCGCTGTCACCGTCGGTGCCCGGCCGCTCGCCCCATCCGCGGTCCGTGTCGTCCGAGGACTGCTGGTCCAGCGGGTCGTCGAAGATCAGCGCGGGCTCGGGCTTGCGCGGCTCGGGGGCGGGGGCGGTACTCATGCGTCCAGGGTACGGCCCTCAGCTCTACGGGCTTCCTGGCCACCGCGTTCCCGGCGGGGGGTGAGAGCCTTGCGCACTTGTGAATCGCTGGGCAAGAAATTCCACGCCTCATCTGCTGTGCTTGACCCCATGACGTCCCGTTCGACTCCCGCGCCGGACTCACCCGGCGCGCCAGAGCGCCCCCGCCCACTGCGCAGGCTCACGGCCCGTGGCCGTGGCGAGGTGCACCGGACCGCCACTCCGTTGGAACTCTTCTTCGACCTGTGCTTCGTGGTGGCCATCGCCCAGGCGGGCGTCCAGCTGGTGCACGCGGTCACCGAGGGCCACGCGGGCGAGGGGATCCTCAACTACGCGATGGTGTTCTTCGCCATCTGGTGGGCCTGGATGAACTTCACCTGGTTCGCCTCGGCGTACGACAACGACGACGCCCTCTACCGGGTCGTCACCCTGATTCAGATCGCCGGTGTGCTGGTCCTGGCGGCCGGGATCTCCCAGGCGTTCGAGGACCACGAGTTCCTGGCGGTGTGGCTGGGCTACGTGATCATGCGGGTCGCCCTCGTGACGCAGTGGCTGCGCGTGGCGGGATCGAGCGAGGGCCCGGAGAGAACGATGGCCCTGCGGTACGCCGCCGGCGTGCTGCTGTGCCAGGTCGGCTGGCTGGGGCTGGTGGTCCTGCCCGAGGACGGCAGGCCCTGGGTCTTCCTGGTGATGGCGGCCTTGGAGATGTGCGTGCCGCCGTATGCGGAGAAGGCCCATCCCACGTCCTGGCATCCGCGCCACATCGCCGAGCGGTACGGGCTGTTCACGATCATCGTGCTCGGCGAGACCATCGCCGCGGCCACGGTCGCCGTGAAGACGGGCATCGACGAGAACGACGCGCTGGGCGACCTGCTGCCGATCGCCGCAGGCGGGCTGCTGATCATCTTCGCCGCCTGGTGGATCTACTTCGTGGTGCCGATCCACGGCCATCTTCGCTCCAACAAGCAGGCGTTCCTGTGGGGCTACGGCCACTACCTCGTCTTCGCCTCGGCGGCCGCGATCGGGGCGGGGCTGGAGGTGGCGGTCGAGCAGGCCGTCGGCAAGGCGCACATCTCGACGCTGGCCGCGTCGGCCGCGGTGACCCTGCCGACGGCGCTCTATCTGCTCACCGTGTGGGCGCTGCACTCCCGCTACTTCAAGGTGGGCATCGCCCAGCAGCTGGTGCTGCCGACGACGGCCCTGCTGGTGATCTGCTGCACGTTCCTGGGCGAGTGGGCGGTACTGGCGGCCGGCCTCGTCTCGGCGGGAGCGGTGGCGACCGGGACGACGCTGACGGCGCGCATGGTGACCCGGGAGAGCAGACAGGCGGTGAAGGCGCCGGTCTCCCCGAGATAGGCGGAACGGCCGACGAGGTCATGGGTCGGCGCCGGTCACTGGACGACACTGGGCGCATGACAGTTGACGCTCTGACAGACGTCGCCGGGCTGCGGGTGGGGCACGCGACGCGCATCGGCGACGGTTGGCTCACCGGGACGACGGTCGTGCTCGCCCCGGAGGGCGGGGCCGTCGCCGCCGTGGACGTACGCGGCGGGGGCCCCGGCACCAAGGAGACCGACGCGCTCGATCCGCGCAACCTCGTGCAGAAGGTCGAGGCGATCGTGCTGACCGGCGGCAGTGCGTACGGGCTCGACGCGGCGTCCGGGGTGATGGCCTGGCTGGAGGAGCAGGGGCGGGGGGTGCGGGTGGGGGTGGATCCGGCGCATGTCGTGCCGGTGGTGCCCGCCGCCTGCGTCTTCGATCTGGGCCGGGGCGGCGACTTCCGTGCCAGGCCGGACTCGGCGACCGGACGGGCGGCGGTCGAGGCGGCCGCGGCGAGCGAACCCGGCACGCCCGTGCGGGAGGGGTGCGTGGGCGCCGGCACGGGGGCCACGGTGGGGCCGGTCAAGGGGGGTATCGGCACCGCGAGCACCGTCCTGGACTCGGGGATCACGGTGGCCGCCCTGGTGGTGGCGAACGCGGCGGGGGCGGCGGTGGATCCGGAAACCGGCGTGCTGTACGGGGAGTTGTTCCAGGGACGGGTGACCTACCCGGAGGCACACGTCCACGAGGCCGCACGCCGGCGCCTCGCCGAGACCGCGGCGAGGAACGCACCGCCCCCGCTGAACACCACGCTCGCGGTGGTCGCCACCGACGCGGACCTGTCGAAGGCTCAGGCGCAGAAGCTGGCCGGCACGGCACACGACGGCATCGCACGCGCCGTGCGGCCGGTGCACCTGCTCAACGACGGGGACACGGTCTTCGCGCTGGCCACCGGGGAACGCCCGCTCGACGCCGCGCACCCCCTCGCGCTGAACGGCCTTCTCGCGGCGGGCGCGGACGCGGTGACGCGCGCGATCGTGCGTGCCGTGCGCGCGGCCGAGCCGGTGGACGGGCCGGGCGGAGCGTGGCCTTCGTACGGGGAGTTGTACGGGAAGTTCTAGGGGAGGTTGCAGGGAAGTCGCTGGGGAAGTTGCAGGGGGTGCGCCGAGCGGGAGCCGACAGCTGACGGGACGGCACCTTTCCCGTGTGTGCGATTGTCGCGGTTCTGTCACGTGACGGCATTCACCGCGCACGACGGGAACCCGGTCCGGTGGCGGTGGCCTCTTCCACCGTGGAACGGAACGGATCCCGCAGACCGCATGAAGATGGAGCAGATCGTGACAACGCCGGACATAGCAGCGCGGCGCGCACTGGGGGCCTGTGCCGCCCTGGTGATCGGCGCCCTGACCCTCACCGCCTGTGGCGGGAGCGCCAACGCCGACAACGAGGACGGGAAGGGCGGCGACTCGCCCAGGACGTCCGCGGCGAAGATCGTGATCTCGGCGAAGGACGGCTCGACGGGGGCGTCGATCAACTCGACCGGCGTGAAGGTCAGCGACGGCAAGCTGACCGAGGTGAAGATGACGGCGACGGGGAGCGGGGAAGCCGTGCCGGGTTCCCTGTCCGCCGACGGGGGCAGCTGGAAGCCGAAGGAGCAGCTGGAGCGGGGGACGAAGTACGAGATATCGGCCGCCGCGAAGGACACGGAGGGGCGTACCTCCAACGCCGACTCGACGTTCACGACGGTCTCCAAGGAGAACAGCTTCGTCGGGACGTACACGCCCGACGGCGGCACGACGGTCGGTGTCGGCATGCCGGTGTCGTTCACCTTCGACAAGGCGATCAGCGACAAGAAGGCCGTGCAGTCGCACATCACGGTCAGCTCCAGCAGCGGGCAGAAGGTGGTCGGGCACTGGTTCGGCGCGCAGCGGCTCGACTTCCGGCCCGAGGAGTACTGGAAGACCGGCTCCAAGGTCACGATGAAGATCGACCTGGACGGCGTCCAGGGCGCGAACGGCGTCTACGGGGTGCAGAAGAAGACCGTCACCTTCACCATCGGGCGCTCGCAGGTCTCGACGGTCGACGTGAACACGCAGACGATGACGGTCGTGCGGGACGACAGGACGATCAAGTCGGTGCCGATCTCGGCGGGCAGCTCGGAGTTCTCCACCTACAACGGGCAGATGGTGATCTCCGAGAAGTACCCGCAGCTCCACATGGACAGCCGCACGGTCAATCTCGCCGACGCGTACGACATCAAGGACGTGCCGCACGCGATGCGCCTGACCCAGTCGGGCACCTTCATCCACGGCAACTACTGGTACAACAAGGGCAACCCGCCCTTCGGCCGCCAGGGCACCAGCCACGGCTGCGTCGGCCTGCAGGACGTGCAGGGCGGGCAGGGGGACACGCCGTCCAAGTGGTTCTACGACAACTCGATCCTCGGAGACGTCGTGATCGTCAAGAACTCCCCCGACAAGAGCGTGACGCCGGACAACGGACTCAACGGCTGGAACATGTCGTGGAGCGAGTGGATGGCGGGCAGCGCCGCGTGATCCACTGAAACGCCGTCCCAGCAGGGATTCTTGACGGTTCGTCGGGCCGCGCGGGAACTTCTCGCGCGGCCCGCGCGTTTTACCGGACGTACGTTTTCTCGGTTCCCGGACATGATGTCCGACCGAGGGGCTACGGTATGCACCCACAAGGTGACATGCAGCAACGCCGGGAGAAACCTTGAGCGTTCCGTACGAGACGGCAGCGTACGAACCACCCGAGTCGCCGGAGTCTCCGGAGGAGCACCTCGCGCGACTACTCGGCCGCGCCCTGAACTCCTTCGAGCTGCCCGACGAGACGGTACGACGGCTCGACTGCGCGCTGGCTCATGACAGCTCGCTGCACTCCGCGCACCACAGCGCGGGGCTGCACCGCGAGACGTACCGGCACACCTGGCTGCTCGCCGACGGCTCGGCGCTCACCCTGTGGGAGCTCGTCCACAACACCGCGCGGGGCGGGGCACCGGAGCACGAGGTGTACGTCGACGAGGAGGAGCTGCGCGCCGCGACCGCGCGGCTGCCGCTGCCGCCGGACGCCCCGGACTTCGAACTGCCGGTGACGGTGCAGCTGTCGCCGATCCCCGCGCCCCGGCACGCGTACACGCCGGACGACTCACCGGACCACGCGCGCCGGCTGCTGCGCCGGGCGGAGAACGCCGACCGGCCGGGATCGGAGACGGCCGCGCTGCTGGCCACGGCGTTCGCGCACCAGATCACCCAGGCGTTCGGGCGCCCGTGCCGAGTGGGACGCGCCGGGCTGTGCTTCTCGCTCTACGAGCACGCCTTCCTGCTGCGCGACGGCAGGGAGGTCTCCCTGTGGGAGGTCGAGCACACGGCGACGCCGGACGGACGGCACATGTGCGAGGTGTACGTCGACGAGGACTCCGCGCGCGATGCGATGGAGCGGCGGGCGGCGCAGGTGTCGTAAGCCCGGCCCGGGCGTGCAGCGACCGCCCGGCTGTTCAAGGGCCGCCCCGCTGTTTCAACGACCGTCCCGCTGCTCAGCGACCGTCGTTGAGCTGCCGCACCAGTCCCGCGAACGCGTCCCGTTCCGCCGGGGTGAGTTCGACGGCCTCCAGTTCGGGGGCCGCCTGCCGCTGATGCGGGAGCGCGGAGAGCACCGGGCGCGAGTGCCTCGACGGCTGCTCGGCACGGACGCTGCGCAGGACGCGGGTCAGGCCGATCACCCACAGCACGGCCGCCACGGCCAGGACGGTCGCGCCCAGCAGCTGGAGGAACGAGACGTGCTCAGGCATGAACCCCAGTAGACACCACGGTCCGGGCCTTTGGGCCCGGACCGTGACGTATCTCGCAGGTGCCGTGAACAACTCACAGCGCCTCAAAGGGACAAGTGACTCTCTTGGCGCCTTACGCCGTTACGCCGCCACCGGCTGCTTCGCCTGCGTGGCCGAGGCCGCCGGGGACTCGGCGGCAGAGCCGCCCTCCGGTGCCGTCCTGCGCATGCCCTTCAGGAGGATGACCAGGCCGGCCGTGACCGCCGTACCGGCCGCGATGGCCAGCAGGTACAGGGCCGGCTTGCCGATCAGCAGGGTGACCCAGATGCCGCCGTGCGGGGCGCGCAGGGTGGAGCCGAAGGCCATGGTCAGCGCACCGGTCACCGCGCCGCCCGCCATGGATGCGGGGATCACGCGCAGCGGGTCGGCGGCGGCGAACGGGATCGCGCCCTCGGAGATGAAGGAAGCGCCCAGCACCCAGGCCGCCTTGCCGTTCTCGCGCTCGGCCGTGGTGAACAGCTTCTTGCGGACCACGGTGGCCAGGGCCATGCCCAGCGGCGGGACCATGCCCGCGGCCATGACGGCGGCCATGATCTTCATCGCGGAGTCGCTGGGCGACTGCACGGCGATACCGCCGGTGGCGAAGGCGTACGCGACCTTGTTGACCGGTCCGCCCAGGTCGAAGCACATCATCAGGCCGAGCAGGATGCCGAGCAGGACGGCGTTGGTGCCGGAGAGGCCGCCGAGCCAGTCGGTCATACCCTTCTGCGCCTCGGCGATGGGCTTGCCGATGACGACGAACATCAGGAAGCCGACGACCATCGAGGACAACAGCGGGATCACGACCACCGGCATGATGCCGCGCAGCACCGGCGGGATCTTGATCCGCTGGATGGCGAGGACGACCGCACCGGCGATCAGACCGGCGGCCAGACCGCCCAGGAAGCCCGCGTTGATGTTGGCGGCGATCATGCCGCCGACGAAGCCGGGTACGAGTCCGGGCCGGTCCGCCATGCCGTAGGCGATGTAGCCGGCGAGGACGGGGATCAGGAAGCCGAAGGCGACGACGCCGATCTGGAACAGCAGCGCGGCCCAGCTGTCGACCTGGAGCCAGTCGAAGTGCTCGGTGACCGGCTTGGCCTTGTTGATCTCCCAGCCGCCGATCGCGAACCCGAGGGCGATCAGCAGACCGCCGGCCGCGACGAACGGCACCATGTAACTCACGCCGGACATCAGCCACTTGCGCAGCTTGGTGCCGTAGCCCTCGCCGGGCTCGCCGGCCCGCTCGACGGGGGTGCCGCCGGGCCGGGCCGCCGCCGTGACCTCACCGCGGGCCGCCTTCTCGCGGACCTCGGCGATGAGTTCGGCGGGGCGGTTGATGCCCGCCTTCACGCCGACGTCGACGGTGGGCTTGCCGGCGAAGCGGTCCTTCTCCCGTACGGCCACGTCGTGCGCGAAGATCACGCCGTCCGCCGCCGCGATGACGGCCGGGTCGAGGCGGGTGAAGCCGGCCGAGCCCTGCGTCTCGACGACGAGTTCGACGCCCGCCTCCCGGCCCGCGTTCTCCAGCGACTCGGCCGCCATGTAGGTGTGCGCGATGCCGGTCGGGCAGGAGGTGACGGCGACGATACGGAAGGGGCGCTCGTCGGGCGTCTCGGCGGGAGCCTCGGAGGTGGTGCCCGTGGCGGCGTCGGCGGAGGCCGCCACCGACGACGCCACGGAGTCTGCGGAGGCGGCCGTGCCGGCCGCCTGGGGCTCCTCGCCCCGGATCAGCGCCGCAGCGGACGCCGCGTCGTCCACCGACCGCAGCGCGTCCGTGAACTCGGCGTTCATCAGCTGGCGGGCCAGCGACGACAGGATCGTCAGGTGGGCGTCGTCCGCGCCGGCCGGGGCGGCGATCAGGAAGATCAGGTCCGCGGGGCCGTCCGCCGCGCCGAAGTCGATGCCGGCGGCGCTGCGTCCGAAGGCGAGCGTCGGCTCGGTGACGTGCTCGCTGCGGCAGTGCGGGATGCCGATGCCGCCGTCGAGGCCGGTCGGCATCTGTGCCTCGCGGGCGGCCACGTCGGCGAGGAAGCCCTCCAGGTCGGTCACCCGGCCCAGGGCCACCATGCGCTCGGCGAGGGCGCGCGCCGCCGCTTCCTTGGTGTCGGCGGACAGGTCGAGATCGACCAGGTCCGCGGTGATCATGTCGCTCATCGCGGGCTCCTTCGCACGCGTATCGCCCGGGGAGTCTGGTGGGCGGAAAAGGGGACGGGGGTGCCGTGGGGGGTGGTGGGGCTGCGGTGGGGAGTGGCGGAGGAGGTGAGTAACGCCGAGCTTCGCCGGTCGCGGAGCGGATCGGCAAGAACTGTGACAACCACGACATTCGTCATGACACCGGCTCCTTCAGCTCACGGTCTACCGGCACCTCGGACGTCACCGTCACCGCCGCCGGGTCCAGGTCATCCGGGGACGGCATCACACTGCCGGGAAGCTGTACGGCCGCCGCGCCATGGGCGACCGCCGAGGCCAGGGCCTCCGGGCCGCTTCCGCCGGCGATCAGGAAGCCGGCGAGGGAGGAGTCGCCGGCGCCGACATTGCTGCGTACGACGTCGACGCGCGCACTGCCGTACCAGGCGCCCGTGCCGTCCACCAGCAACTGCCCGTCGGCGCCCAGGCTCGCGAGCACGGCCCGCGCGCCCATCGCGCGCAGTTCCTCGGCGGCCTTCACCGCGTCGCCCACTGTGGCCAGGGGGCGCCCGACGGCCTCCGCGAGCTCCTCGGCGTTCGGCTTCACCACGTCGGGCCGGGCACACAGGGCTTCCAGAAGCGCACGCCCGGAGGTGTCCAGCGCGATCCGCGCGCCCCCATCGTGCGCCCGCGCGACCACATCGGCGTACCAGGACGACTCGAGCCCCCG
Organism: Streptomyces sp. NPDC049627; assembly: GCF_044465645.1. Taxonomy (NCBI): domain Bacteria; kingdom Bacillati; phylum Actinomycetota; class Actinomycetes; order Kitasatosporales; family Streptomycetaceae; genus Streptomyces; species Streptomyces sp. NPDC049627. The sequence continues at coordinate 536,576 of NZ_JBITLW010000006.1, forward strand.
CGGCAGGCTGCCGCAACAGGCGATCCAGTCGGCGCCGCGCGACTGCTCGCGCACCGTCTCCAGAAGCAGCTCCTCTTCCTCCAGGGACAGCTCAGGACCCGGCGCGTTGATCTTCGTCAGTACCCCGTCCGACTCCGCGAGCGCGATGTTCGAGCGGGTGGCTCCGGCGACCCGCACCGCCGTGACCTCGATGCCCTGCGCGTCGAGCAGATCCGCGACGAGCGCGCCGGGCGCACCCCCGAGGGGCAGGACCGCGATCGTGCGCCGTCCGGCGGCCGCGACGGCGCGCGAGACGTTCACGCCCTTGCCGCCCGGGTCCATGCGCTCGCCGGTGGCGCGGATGACCTCGCCGCGGTCGAGGGACGGGACCTCGTAGGTGCGGTCCAGAGACGGGTTGGGGGTGACGGTGAGGATCATGCGCGTACTACTTCCGTGCCGCCGCGCTCGATCGCGGTGGCGTCTTCGGGGCTCAGCCCGCTGTCGGTGATCAGCAGGTCCACGTCGCTCAGGTGGCCGAAGCGGGCGAAGTGCTCCTGGCCGTGCTTGGAGGAGTCGGCGAGCAGCACCACCCGGCGGGCGGCGGCCACGGCAGCGCGCTTCACCGCCGCCTCGGCGAGGTCGGGGGTGGTCAGGCCGTGCTCGGCGGAGAAGCCGTTGGCCGCGACGAACAGGACGTCGGCGCGGATCTCGCCGTACGCCCGCAGCGCCCAGGCGTCCACGGCGGCGCGCGTACGGTGCCGTACGCGCCCTCCGACCAGGTGGAGCTGGATGCCCGGGTGGTCCGCGAGGCGGGCGGCGATGGGCAGGCTGTGCGTGACGACCGTGAGGGACGCCTCCAGCGGCAGTGCGGCGGCGAGGCGGGCCACCGTCGTACCGGCGTCGAGGATCATCGTGCCCTCGGTGGGCAGCTCGGCGAGGGCCGCCTTCGCGATCCGGTCCTTCTCGTCGGCCGCCGTGCCCTCCCGCTCGGCGAGGTCCGGCTCGAAGTCCAGGCGTCCGACCGGGATCGCACCGCCGTGCACCCGGCGCACGAGCCCGGCGCGGTCTAGGGCCTTCAGGTCCCGGCGGATCGTCTCCGCCGTCACCTGGAACTCCTCGGCCAGCGACAGGACGTCCACTCGGCCGCCGTCCCGGGCGAGCCGGAGGATCTCCTGCTGCCGCTCCGGTGCGTACATGTCCGTTCGCCTCCGAACTGTGCCCGAACTTGTGGTTTCGCTGGGAGGCTACGCCCGGATTTCCGGAAAGTAAACAGGTTCGGGCTCAATCGGGCATGATCGGAATTCCGAAGCGGACTGGAACGGAAACGGGCTGGACCGGAAACACGGGCTCGACCGGAAACGGCAAGGGGCCCGGCACCGAAGTGCCGGGCCCCTCCCCCGCTCCCGGGGCACCGCCCTCGGGGCGCCCGCTCAGGGGCACTCCCTCAGGACACCAGCGCGGGCTCCTTCTCCGGCGCCGGCGAAGGCTCCTCCGCCGCGCCCTCGACGTGCTGTGCCGGACGCTTCGGCAGCGCGAACATCAGCAGGAAGATGGCGGCCATCACCGCGGCCACCCAGCCCAGCGCGTTCTGGAAGGCGTCCGCGAAGGCCGGGCCCACCTGGGCCGGGGCGAGGCGGTCGCCCATCGTGCCGAAGAAGACCACCGACACCAGGCCGAGCCCGAGCGCGTTGCCCATCTGCTGAACGGTGTTGATGAGACCCGACGCCGAGCCCGCGTGCTCGCGCGGCACCTCCGACAGGATCGCGTCCGTCAGCGGGGCCACGATCAGGCCCATGCCGACGCCCATGACGACCAGCGGCAGGGCCATCTGCCAGGGCGCGATCGTCAGGCCGAAGTGCTCGGACTCCCACATGTAGAGCACCACGCCCGCCGCCAGCACCAGCGCGCCCGCCTGGAGCACCTTGCGGCCGAAGCGCGGAACCAGCTTCTGGACGGACATGCCGGCCGCCGTCGAGACGGCGATGGAGAACGGGATCCCGGTCAGGCCGGCCTTCAGCGGGCTCCAGCCCAGGCCGATCTGCATGTACAGCGTCCAGACCAGGAAGAAGATGCCGAGGGCGATGCCGAACACGGTCTGCACGGCGATGCCGGCCGCGAAGCTCTTCACCTTGAACAGGGACAGTTCGACCAGCGGGGAGCCGTCGCGGGCGGTCTTGTGCCTCTCGTACGCCACCAGCGCGGCGAACACGACGAGCGCGCCGGCCATCGAGACGTAGCCCCACAGCGGCCAGCCCAGCTCACGGCCGCGGGTGAGCGGGTAGAGCAGCATCAGCAGGCCGAGGGTGACGAGGACGACGCCGACCAGGTCCAGCTTCAGCGCCCTCGGCGCCTTGGACTCGGTGATGAAGCGGCTGCCGAGGATCAGACCCGCGATGCCGACCGGGAGGTTGATGAGGAAGATCGGGCGCCATTCGAGGCCGAAGAGGTTCCACTCGGTCAGCAGCGCGCCCAGCAGCGGGCCGGTGACCGCACCGAGGCCGACGACCGCGCCGAACAGGCCGAAGACCTTGCCGCGTTCATGGGCCGGGAAGGTGGCGTGCACGATCGACAGGACCTGCGGGACCATCAGCGACGCCATCGCGCCCTGCAGGATGCGGGACGCGACCAGCATCTCCGGGTTCGCGGCGAAGCCGCAGAGCGCGGAGGCGAGAGTGAAGCCGCCGATGCCGAGGAGGAACAGCCGCTTGCGGCCGTGGATGTCACCGAGGCGGCCGCCGGTGATCAGACCGGCGGCGAAGGCCAGGGCGTAGCCGGCGGTTATCCACTGGATCTGGCTGAAGGACGCGCCCGCGTTCTGCTGGATCGACGGGATCGCGATGTTGACGATCGTGACGTCGACGAGGTCCATGAACGCCGCGGTCATCACGATGGCGAGGGCGAACCAGCGGCGTCGGTCGGCGGTGGGAGCCGGAGCGGCCGGCGCCCGGTCGGTGAGGGTCTCGGTGGAGGTCATGGCTCGAAGGTAGACCCGCATTAGGTCAGATCGTGTCCTACTTGTGCGGCATCCTCGAATGCATGACGACGGACACTCCGGCACGGCTCCTGACGCTCCTCTCCCTCCTCCAGACGCCCCGCGAATGGCCCGGTGGCGAGCTCGCCGACCGGCTCGGGGTGTCCCGGCGCACGGTGCGGCGGGACATCGACCGATTGCGGGAGCTGGGGTATCCCGTGCAGGCGACCAAGGGGGCCGACGGCGGGTACCGGCTCGTGGCGGGCAAGGCGATGCCGCCGCTCGTGCTGGACGACGAGGAGGCCGTCGCGATCGCGGTGGGGCTGCGGGCCGGGGCCGGGCATGCGGTCGAGGGGGTGGAGGAGGCGTCGGTGCGGGCGCTGGCGAAGCTGGAGCAGGTGCTGCCGTCGCGGCTGCGGCACCGGGTGTCCACGCTGCAGGCCGCGACGGTGCCGCTGACCAGTGGGGACGGGGCGAGCATCGCGCCCGAGACGCTGACGGTGATGGCGTCGTGCGTGGCGGGGCAGGAGCGGCTGCGGTTCGCGTACCGGGCGGGGGACGGGACTCAGTCGCGGCGCTCGACCGAGCCGTACCGGCTGGTGTCGACGGGGCGGCGCTGGTACCTCGTCGCGTACGACCTCGACCGGGAGGACTGGCGGACGTTCCGGGTCGACCGGGTGAGCGAGCCGTTCGCCACCGGGGCGCGGTTCGCTCCGCGGGAGTTGCCGTCGGGGAGTGCGGCGGAGTATCTGCGGCAGTCGATGTGGCGGCGGCAGGAGACGTACGAGTTCTCGGTGACGTTCGCTGCGCCCGCGGAGTTCGTCGCGGCTCGGTTGCCGGGGTGGCTGGGGGCGCCGGAGCCGGTGGACGACGGGCGGCGGTGCCGGCTGCGGGGTACTTCCGGGGATGCCGTGGAGTGGATGGCGGTGCGGCTGGCGATGGTGGACTGCGAGTTCGTGGTGGAGTCGCCGGAGGAACTGGTGCGGTGTGTGGGGGAGTTGGGGGGGCGGTTGAGTCGGGCGGGTGCCTCTGCCTCCGGCGGTTAGGCCGGGGATGCGGTTGCCTCCGGCGGTTGGGCGGGGGTGCCTGCGGCGGCCTCCAGCGGTTGGGCGGGGGTGCCTGCGGCGGCCTGTGCGGGGTGAGTGGGGGTGCGCGTGATGCCTGCGGCGCCTGTGCGGGTGGGGTGGGGGTGCGCG
>NZ_JBITLW010000007.1:0-82417 GCF_044465645.1 Streptomyces sp. NPDC049627
CATTCCGAACCCGGAAGCTAAGCCTTACAGCGCCGATGGTACTGCAGGGGGGACCCTGTGGGAGAGTAGGACACCGCCGAACAATTCTTGAGAAAGGCCCACGCCATTTGGCGTGGGCCTTTCTGCGTTTATGCTCCAAGGCATGCGTTATGACCTCGTCATCTTCGACAACGACGGTGTGCTCGTCGACAGCGAACCCATCTCCAACAAGCTTCTGGCCGCCTACCTCACCGAGCTCGGGCACCCCACCTCCTACGAGGACTCCCTGCGCGACTACATGGGCGCCGCCATGCACCGCGTACACGACCTGGTGGAGGAGCGGACCGGGCAGCGGTTGCCGGCGGATTTCGACGACGTCTTTCACGCGCGGGTGTTCGCTGCCTTCGAGCGGGAGTTGAAGCCCGTGGCCGGGGCCATCGACGTACTGGAGAAGCTGGCGGCGGACCGGGTGCCGTACTGTGTCGCGTCCTCCGGGAGTCATGCGCGTATTCGGGTGGGACATCGGGCCACCGGGCTGGACCGGTGGTTCGGGGAGGAGCGGATCTTCAGTTCGCAGGACGTGGGGCGGGGGAAGCCGGCGCCCGATCTGTTCCTGTACGCGGCCGAGCGGATGGGGGTCGCGCCGGAGCGGTGTGTGGTCGTGGAGGACTCGCCGTTGGGGGTGCGGGCGGCTGTCGCGGCCGGGATGGACGTCTACGGGTTCACGGCCATGACGCCCGCCGAGCGGCTCGCGGGAGCCACTCAACTCTTCGTCGGCATGGACGAGTTGTCAGGTCTGCTGCACTGACATTTGTCATGCCGAGCTCCGGACGATCGTTTCTACTGGAGGACCCCGCCCGGACGACAAGCTAAGGGCATGACGACGAACACGGTGTCCCAGGGCCAGAGCAGCAACCAGACCCCCAGCATGCTCGACAACTTCCGTCCGCTGATCGTGGATGTGGCGCTTCCGCTCGGTTCGTATTACCTGTTCAAGGACGCCTTCGGGATGAGCACCTTCGCTGCTCTCGCCTGGAGCAGTGTCGTCCCGGCGGTACGGACCGCCTGGAGCCTGGTGAAGGAGCGCAGGACGAACGGGCTGGCGGGGCTGATCCTCGCCGTCAACGTGGTCTCCCTGCTGCTGAGCTTCGTCTCCGGCGACCCACGGCTGATGCTCGCCAAGGACGGTGCGGTCAGCAGCACGGTCGGCATCGGCATCTTGGTCTCGGTCGCGCTCGGCCGGCCGATGATGACCGCCGGCATGAAGCCCTTCCTGGTGAAGGGCGACCGGGCGAAGGAAGCCGCCTGGCAGCGCCTGGCGTCGGGCCGCGCGGCCGCCTCGGCGGACTTCCTGCGCAGGGAGCGGGTGTTCTCCGTGGTGTGGGGCGTGGCACTGCTCGCCGAGTGTGTGGCACGGGTCGTCGGGGCGTACACGATCCCGGTGGACACCATGGTCTGGCTCGGCGGGGTCATGATGGCCGGTGTGATGGCGGTGACCTTTGTCGTCAGCGGTGGTCTGGCCGCCGGGCCGATGGAGGCGATGATCCGCGACGAGGTGAAGGCCCAGGCGGACGCCGAGGAGGCGGACACCCGGACCGAGGTCGCCACCGCGGCGTGACGATCGTCGGTACGCGCTCGTCAGAGAAGCTGAGGAGAATTCATCTTTGGCTGGATCTACCCACCAGTACGCCGGGGCCCTACGCTCGCCGCCATGACAGATGTGCTGCGGCGCGGTAGGGCCTCGTTGGCGTTCAGCTTCTTTGCTCAGGGTGTCGCCTTCGCGCTGCTCGTGACCCGGATTCCGGCCATTCAGGACCGGTACGGGGTCTCCGACGCGCTGCTGCCCGCGTTCCTCGCCGCCGTACCGATCCTGGCCGGTGTCGGGAGTGTGGCGACCGAGCGGCTGGTGCGGCGCATACCGCCGAGTCGGCTGCTGCGGTGGTCCCAGCCCGTCGTGCTCCTGGCGCTGCTCGGGGTCGGGGCGGGTGAGCGGCTGGTCGAGCTGGGGGTGGCGCTCGCCGCGTTCGGGCTGGCCGTGGGCGGGCTCGACGCCTCGATGAACATGCTCGGGGTGAGTCTGCAGCGGTCGTACGGGCGGAGCATCATGCTCAGCTTTCACGCCGCGTACAGCCTGGGCGGGATTGTGGGGGCCTCGCTGGCCTGGGTGGGGGCGCACTGGGATCTGGCGCTGGTCATGTCGTATCTGCCGGTCGTCGTGGTGTTGTTGCCGGCCGCGCTCGTGGGGAGTCGGTGGTACGTCGACGGGGGTGGCGGGGGTAGTGAGAGGGATGAGGGTGTCAGGGGCGATGTCGTGGCGGGGGCGTCGGGGGGAAGTGGGCCTTTCGTCTTCAAGGTGCTGCTGCCGTTCTGTCTCGTGATGACCTTCGCGTACATCGGGGACTCGACCGTCTCCAACTGGAGTGCGAAGTATCTGCAGGACGTGCTCGGGAGCTCGGAGCAGATGGCGACCGTGCCGTACAACGTCTACATGATCACCACTCTGCTGGGGCGGGCCATCGGGGACCTCGGGGTGCGGCGGTTCGGGGCGGTCGCGGTGGTGCGGATGGGGGCGCTGGTGGCGGCCGGTGGGTTCGCGGTCGTGGCCGGGGCGCCGGGGGCGTGGGTCGGGATGCTGGGGTTCACGCTGCTCGGGGTGGGGTTGTGCGTGCTGGTGCCGCAGACGTTCGCGGCGGCCGGGCGGCTCGCTTCTGAGAGGTTCGGTCCTGGGGCTTCGGATGCGGCTATTGCGCGGCTCAATGTGTTCAATTACGTGGGGTTTTTGATCGGTTCGCCTTTGGTGGGGGCGCTGGGTGATGCGTGGAACTATCGCGGGGCCATGCTTGTGCCGATGGTGTTGGTGCTGGTGACGCTTGTGTACGCCCGGTCGTTCGCCGCTCAACCGGACCGATACGGTGGCGGGCATGAGCGGCCGCGCACAGCTGATGTGGGACGAGGCAGTAACGGGCTATGACTTCGGCCGGGACCATCCGATGGACCCGGTCCGGCTCGCCCTGACCAGGAGGCTCGTCGATGCCTTCGGGCTGGACAAGGACGTCGATGTCGTGGCGGCGCAGCCGGCCGGGGAGTCGACGTTGCGGCTGGTCCATCGGGAGGACTACATCCAAGCCGTGAAGGCGGCCTCGGTGGATCCGGCGGCGGCGGACCAGTCGTATGGGATCGGGACGCTGGATGATCCTGCCTTCGCGGGGATGCACGAGGTCTCCGCGCTGATCGCGGGGCAGTCGGTGGGGGCCGCGGAGGCCGTGTGGCGGGGGGAGGCGCTGCATGCGGTGAACTTCGCCGGTGGGCTGCATCATGCGATGCCGGGGGGTGCGTCGGGGTTCTGTATCTACAACGATGCGTCGCTGGCCATCGCCCGGCTGTTGGAGCTGGGGGCTGAGCGGGTCGCCTACATCGATGTGGATGTGCATCACGGGGACGGGGTGCAGGCCGCCTTCTGGGAGGATCCGCGGGTCCTCACGATCTCCTTGCACGAGCATCCGCGGACGTTGTTCCCGCAGACCGGGTGGCCGGAGGAGACGGGGGCCGATTCCGCGGAGGGTACGGCCGTGAATGTGGCGTTGCCGGCCGGGACCGGGGATGCGGGGTGGCTGCGGGCGTTTCATGCCGTGGTGCCGGAGCTGATCGCCGATTTTCGGCCGCAGGTGCTGGTGACTCAGCATGGGGCCGATACGCATTTCGAGGATCCGCTGGCCCATCTCGCGGTGTCGTTGGATGCGCAGCGGGCTGTGCAGGTGGCTTGTCATGATCTGGCGCACGAGTACGCCGGGGGGAAGTGGGTCGCGCTGGGCGGGGGTGGATACGCCGTGGTGGAGGTTGTGCCGCGGTCGTGGACCCATCTGGTGGGGATTGCGGCGGGGCGGCCGATTGCGCCGGAGGCGATGATTCCGGAGGGGTGGCGGCAGGAAGTTTTTGCGCGGACGCGGCAGTTGGGGCCGGTGCGGATGACTGATGGGCGGTGGCCTGTGGGGTGGGCCGGGTGGGAGGCGGGGTACGACCCCGCGGATCGGCTTGATCAGGCGGTGCTGGCGACTCGTAAGGCGGTGTTTCCGTTGCGGGGGCTGTTGGCGTAGGTGGGGGTGCGCTCGGTTTTTCTCGCCCCCGCCGCCCCTACCCGTCCCATCCCTGAAGGGGCTCCGCCCATTCCACCCCGCCAGGGGGCTGCCGCCTCCTGGACCCCCGCTTCGGCCCCGAAAGGGCCTCGTCCTCAAACGCCGGACGGGATGAAATACCCGGACCGGCGTCGAGGAGCGGACGCCTCCTGTGGGTGGGTGGGGGATTGGGATGGCTGTGCTCGGTTCTCCCGGATTCATTAGCCCGACTGTGCGGTGTTTCCCTGTTCCCGCGTCCCCTTGCGGTTCCCTCCGTCAGCATCGTTCGCGTGGTGAGTAGCGGAGCCCTTCGTGCGCATCTTGTGGCCGTTCGGCTTGCGGGGACTGTGGCTACCTCTCGGGAGGAGAGTCTCAGGAGTTATCGGCTCTTTGCTGCTCGTGATCCGCGTGTGCTCATGGGGCTCGATCCCGAGGGGAGCTGGGAGCAGCGGGATTTGATCGCGTTGATGGCCGACAAGTGTGGGGTTTCGGCCGATCCGGCGTGCACTTCCGGACTTGATGTGATCGATCCTGGGCGGACTTTGAGAGGTCTGGATGCGTTTTCCGATCGGATCGGTGCTGCCGCCCAGCGCAGCGCACCCGTGCTGCTGGGTACCGGGCATCCCCATCGACTGCTCGGTTTCTACGCCGCCTTGGCGGACGCGCTGTCGGCGGCGGGGTGTGCCGTTCTCACCCCCGCGCATGGTCGCTGTGTCGACATAACGACCCGGTTCGGCCTACGTACGTACAACCTTGACTACGTACGAGGAGTCGCGTTGGTGCGGGAACCCGGCGCTCCGAGCACCGGGCGTGAGACCGGCGCACACACGCACTCGCCCCTCCCGGTTCGTACCGCGCTCGCCGCCGCCGCGGAGGCCGGCGGGCCGCTGCCGGAGCTGGTGATCGGGGACCACGGCTGGGTCTGCGGGGCAGGTCAGCTGGGGTTTGAGGCCATTGGTCTCGCCGATACGAATGACCCCGCGCTCTTTGTGGGGCAGGCGGAGGGGGTCGTGTCCGCCGTCGTTCCGGTTGATGACGGTGTGCGGTCTGTTTACTACCGGCCGCTTACCCGCTACGTACTCAATCGAGCGTGTCTGTCACAGTAGGCCGCCGATGGGTGCACCTCTTCCCCACTCGCATCACCCGCCCCTACATTGGGGAGTGAGCACGCAGCGACGAAGAGTCACCGGAAGGGGAAGCCGGTGGCCGTCGAGTGCGGAAGGTTCAGGTGTGTCATGGCTGCAGCTGGCGAGAGGCCTCTGAACGAGGTTCAGTTCCTTACCGTGGCGGAAGTCGCCTCGGTGATGCGAGTGTCGAAGATGACCGTGTACCGGCTGGTGCACAGCGGTCATCTGCCCGCGATCCGGGTGGGGCGGTCCTTCCGCGTCCCCGAGCAAGCGGTTCACGAGTACCTCCGCGAGAGTTATGTGGGGGTGGAAACCGCCTGACGGCGTGGGCGAGGGGGGATCCTCAGGGCTGTTCAGGATTCCCCCGCGCCCCCTCGATTACGACCTCAGCGCTCGGGCGGGTAGGCTAGCCCCTCGTAGGTCGTGTGGGCCCATGGCGCCCAAACACCGAGTGATGAGAAGTGAGCGAGGGTAGTCGTGGGCTCTGTTATCAAGAAGCGGCGCAAGCGGATGGCCAAGAAGAAGCACCGCAAGCTGCTCAAGCGCACGCGCGTTCAGCGTCGCAACAAGAAGTAAGCGACGCCGCGGAAGCGGCGGCGTGCTTGTGGCCCCCCACCACATCGGTGGGGGGCCACATGTATATCGAGGTGGTGTACGAGGGGGCGAACCCTGTGCGTATGCCTGGACAAAGCCCTGACCCGTCTGGTCGTACGCAGGGAATTCTCGTCACTTCATGCATTGGGTGGTCATCACAGCGCAACATCGACCCGCTAGGTTGGCCACACACGGGGAACTCGGCAGGGGTACGAGTGCTGGAAGGAAGGCGCTGATCTTGGGCAAGGTCGTGCTCGTGACCGGAGTGGCCCGTCAACTGGGCGGCCGTTTCGTACGACGGATCCAGCGTGACCCACAGGTGGACCGGGTGGTCGCCGTGGACGCGGTCCCGCCCGAGCATCATCTGGGCGGTGCCGACTTCATCCAGGCCGACATCCGGCAGCCCACCATCGCGCGGGTGCTGGCCGAGAGCGGCGCCGACACGGTCGTACACATGGACGTGACCGGAACCGCGCTGGGCAGTGGCAGCCGGACCACGGTCAAGGAGACCAACGTCATCGGGACCATGCAGCTGCTGGGTGCGTGTCAGAAGTCGCCCACCGTGAAGCGGCTCGTGGTCAAATCCAGTACGAATGTGTACGGGTCCGCTCCCCGTGACCCGGCCGTGTTCACCGAGACCACCCCGCCCAAGTCGCTGCCCAGCGGCGGCTTCGCCAAGGACACGGTCGAGGTCGAGGGGTATGTGCGGGGCTTCGCGCGGCGGCGGCCGGACGTCGCCGTGTGCGTGCTGCGGTTCGCCAACATCCTCGGACCGAGTGCCGACACTCCCCTCGCCTCGTACTTCTCGCTGCCCGTGCTGCCGACCGTCTTCGGGTACGACCCGCGGCTGCAGTTCGTGCACGAGGACGACGTGATCGAGGTGCTGCGCATCGCCTCGCACGAGCCGGAGCGGGGCACGCTCAACAGCGGTACCTTCAACATCGCCGGCGACGGCGTCCTGCTGCTCTCGCAGTGCTCCCGGCGCCTGGGCCGCCCCACTGTGCCGCTGCTGCTCCCCGCGGTCACCTGGGCGGGCTCCCTGGTGCGTACCCTGGGCATGTCGGACTTCTCGCCCGAACAGATCCGGTTGCTCACGCACGGCCGGGTCGTGGCGACGGACCAGATGCGAGAGACGCTCGGATTCAAGCCGAAGTTCACGACGGCGGAGACCTTCGCGGAGTTCGCGCGAAGCCGCGGACCGGGTCTGCTGCCGCCGGAGGCCCTTGCGGGGGCCGTCGACCGGATCGCCGCGCTGCCCGTCCTGGGCGGCGGTCACCCCCCGACGCCTAGCGCCAACTGAGGAGCGCATCAACGATGGCGGACGCCAAGGTCATTCCGTTCGACGACGACCGGTCCCGCGGGAGCGCCGTGCAACGGCCGTCGCGGCGCCGGAGTGCGGGGAGCCGGCGCAAGAACGGTGAATCCGCGCTGGTACGCGAGGTCCAGCCCCTCCCCGGACGGTCCTTCGCGCAGGATGATGTTCCTGTGACACGTGAGGAACAGCCGCCCCAGAAGACACAGGACGACGGCGGCCTGGAGCGGCGCATCGCGAGCGGCCTGGCCTTCCTGCGCCGCCGCCTCACCGGCGACTACGAGGTCGACGACTTCGGGTACGACGAGGAGCTCACCGACCAGGTCCTGATGTCCCTGCTGCGCCCGGTGTACGAGAAGTACTTCCGGGTCGAGGTGAAGGGCGTCGAGAACATCCCGACCGAGGGCGGCGCGCTGATCGTCGCGAACCACTCGGGGACGCTGCCGCTGGACGGCCTGATGATGCAGGTCGCCGTGCACGATCACCACCCGACGGGCCGGCACCTTCGCCTCCTCGCCGCCGACCTGGTCTTCATGCTGCCGGTGGTCAACGAACTCGCCCGCAAGCTCGGCCACACCCTCGCCTGTGCGGAGGACGCCGAGCGGCTGCTGGGCGAGGGCGAGTTGGTCGGGGTGATGCCGGAGGGCTTCAAGGGCATCGGCAAGCCCTTCAGCGAGCGCTACAAGCTGCAGCGCTTCGGCCGCGGCGGCTTCGTCTCCACGGCCCTGCGCAAGGGCACGCCGATCATCCCGTGCTCGATCGTCGGGGCCGAGGAGATCTACCCGATGATCGGCAACGCGAAGACGCTGGCCCGCCTGCTGGGCTTCCCGTACTTCCCGCTCACCCCGACCTTCCCGTGGCTGGGCCCCCTGGGCGCGATCCCGCTCCCCACCAAGTGGACGATCCAGTTCGGCGAGCCGATCCCGACGGACGGCTATCCGCCGGAGGCAGCCGAGGACCCGATGCTGATGTTCAACCTGACCGACCAGGTGAGGGAACAGATCCAGCACACGCTGTACAAGTTGCTGGTGCAGCGGCGGTCGGTGTTCTTCTGACGCCGACGGAAGAAACGTTTGTACGACGCGGGGGTGCCTTCCTCGGTCGGTGCCGCCGGGCGGAGTCCGGCGCAGCTGTCCGCGGCCTGCGAAGCAGTGCAAGGGCAGCAGACAGGAGGGGCCCAGTTGCTGGTGCAGCGGCGGTCGGTGTTTTTCTGACGCCGACGGGGTGGCGCTGACCGAAGAAACGTTTGTACGACGATGAGGGCGCCCCCTGTGAGAGGGGCGCCCTCATCGTCGTACTCATGGCCGTACGAGTTGCTGCTTTGCGGCGGCTAGTTCGCGTCCTCGCCCTCGATGCCGAGGCCGGGCAGGAGGCCCGGGAGGAGCGGGGGAAGGGTGACGGCGGGGTCGGTGCTCGGGGTCGATGTGGACGGGGACGTGCTGCTGGTGTCCTTCGGCGGGTCGAGCAGGCCGCCCGTGTTTCCGCCGAGCAGGCCCTCGCCCTGGCTGCCGGAGCCTTCGGTCGACCTGCTCGGGCTGCTGGACTGGTTGCGGTCGGAGGAGCCGCTGCCCTTGCTGGGGCCGGCCGACCGGTCGGAGCCGGAGCTGCCGGTCGACGCCGATCCGGAGCCGCCTCGCCGCTTGCCGTCGCCGCCCTTGGCCGGGGGCTGCGGGAGGAGGGACTCCAGCGGGGCGACCTCTTCGTCTATGGCGTCGAACACCGACGACACCTTGGTACTGACGTCCACGAGCTGAAGGGGAAGCCGCTCGCGGAGGTTGCCCCACGCGGCGCGGTGCGAGCGGGAGAAGGCGGAGAGGGCCTGGATGGGGCCCAGGGAGTCGGGATGGCGCTGGTACGCCTCGCGCAGCAGGCGATGCCCCTCGGAGGCGTCGTGCTGCATGCCGGACAGTGCGCGGCGGATCTCGGCGAGCGACTCGTGGTCGAGCTGTCCGCCGCGGCCGCGCTCCATCAGCCGGCGGGCCTCGCTCAGCCGGGTGGAGGCCTGGTCGAGGTAGGTGCGCCCGCGCTCGTCGTCGCCGTCGGCCAGGACGTTGAGCTTGAAGTCCTCGATGCCGCGCTTGAGGGGGTAGAGGGAGTCGCCGGGCAGGGCGTCGGAACTCGCCGCGGCCACTCCACCGAAGGCTCCCGCGGCGACACCGACGCTGAGTCCGCCCGCGGTGAGGCCCTTGGCAAGCCGTGAACGGGGTCGCAACTTCCCCAGCGGGGAGGCCCGATGGGCTCCCCGTGCCCGGTCCGAACGCTGCTCGGGCAGGGCGGCGCCCGCCTCGCCTCCCACCGCGCCCTCCTGCAGCATGGCCTCCATCGCGGCCACGAGCTGGGCTCGCTGGACGACCTTGACCTCGGGGTCGAGTACGGGCTTGGGCAGCTCGCCGAGGCTCTCGGTGAGGGCCAACAGGCGCCTCTGCTCGGTCTGTTCCGCAGCAGCCGGTGACGGTGCCGATCCATCGGGCTGCTCGGCCTGCTCGGCCGCCGAGCCCCGGTCGGTCAGCTCCTCCAGGGCCTGGGCGAAGGCGTTCGCCCGCCGGTGTGCCGATACGTTCGCGATCACTGGCGGCACCTCCTCTCGTGATGACGGTCGACTCCCCAGGGGGTCCTGAGGGTTGCACGCCCTGACCACATCCACGCGATCGAGTGAACGAAGTCGGCCAGGGAGTGACCACAGGGAGCCTGCATCCCGCACAACGAGTGGCTCGGCACTTGGGTTACGGACGGCGGATGAACGAACCGCGAAGTCAACAGACTTTCACTTACGGTGAGTTGGCGATTGCGGAGTGTGTTGATTCAAGGAGGGGCGGGCGGGCGGCGTGGTCAGCGCGCGTCGTCCGGGAGGAGCCGGGCGAGCGTACGGACGGCCCGGTACTGGAGGGTCTTGATGGCGCCCTCGTTCTTGCCCATGACGCGGGCGGTCTCGGCGACCGAGAGGCCCTGGAGGAAACGGAGGGTGACGCACTCCTGCTGCTGCGGGTTGAGTCGTCGTACGGCGTCGAGGAGGGCGGCGTTGGAGAGCGACTCGAGGACGGAGTCCTCCGGGGAGCGCTCGACCTCGTTGGCGTCGAGCATCTCGCCCGTGGTCACTTCCAGTCGGAAGCGGCTGGACTTGAAGTGGTCGGCGACGAGGTTGCGGGCGATGGTGACGAGCCAGGCGCCGAAGTCCCGGCCCTGCCAGGTGAAGGTTCCGATGCGTCGCAGGGCCCGCAGAAAGGTCTCGCTGGTGAGGTCCTCGGCGGTGGCCTTGCCTCCGACTCGGTAGTAGATGTAGCGGTAAACGGTGTCGCTGTACTGGTCGTAGAGCCGTCCGAACGCGTCGGCCTCGCCGGCCTGTGCGCGTTCTACGAGATCCATCATGCGAGCGCTGTCGCTGTCCGCGGCGGGCCGCCGAGCGGTCGCCGCGCCGGCCGCGCGCCCGCGTCTGCCGACGGCGGCGCCGCCGTCGGCGAGCGCGTAGCACGGGCCTACGGGCACGGTGGTTACGGCGAGGGCGGGGACGGCGTACGCGGTGGGGACGAAGCCGCGCAACAGGTCTTGGACCGTTGCGCGCAGCGTAGCCAGGCCCGAGGCGTCAACCCCGACGTGTGGGTACACGGGACTCCCAGAGGCAGAGCTTCCATCACGTGCAGTGCGGGACCGTTCACCCGTCGTAGCGACGGAGGGGTACCGGTTTGCGTCTGAGGAGAATAACGCTTCGTGCAGGCACTGCTACGCCCAGTTGCTCAAATCACCGATTGCGTCTCTTCTGTAACCGATTGACGGTCGATCAAGTGCCGCAGGGTGACCGGTTGTTGATCGAATTCGTCCGGGTTCCGGCTGACTCCGGGGCGTGTTGTGGCCGTGTGCAGCCAAGGGGACTGGACAGGGGGTTGTGGGGGTATGGGGTGCGGATTGGCCGCATGGCCGGGCGTGGTCAACCCGGCGCCCCAGGGATTCGCCCCCGCCGCCCCTACCCGTCCCATCCTCCAGGGGCGCTGCCCCTTCGACCCCGGTCCCTGGGGGCCGGCGGCCCCCAGACCCCCGCTTCGGCCCTGAAGGGGCCTCGTCCTCAAACGCCGGACGGGCTGAAAGACGCGGGCCGGCGTCGAGCAGTGGCTGACCGCAGCGGGTGGGTGGGGATCGGGATGGCTGTGCTCGTCGTTGAACGCCGGACGGGCTGGATGGTGCGGGTCGGTGTCGAGAAGTGGTCGACCGCAGTGGGTGGGTGGGGATTGGGATGGCTGTGCTCGTCGTTGAACGCCGGACGGGCTGGATGGTGCGGGTCGGTGTCGAGAAGTGGTCGACCGCAGTGGGTGGGTGGGGATCGGGATGGCTGTGTTCGTCCTCGAACGCCGGACGGGCTGGGATGTCTGGGCCGGTGTGGAGAGGTGGACGCCCTCGCGGGTGGGTGGGGGTCAGGGATGGTGGGGCTCGGCCCCTGCCCCCCGGCGAAAGTCGCAGGCACCACGTGCGCCCCCAGGCGGCTGCCTGGGTCGCCGTAGGCATACCGGCACCCCCCCCAGCCGCAGAAGGGCGCCGCAGAGTTGCCCGTCCATTCCCATCCGGCCTCAGTTGCACCAAGAGGGCCAGCACGCCCGCGTGCTCGCGCCAGTCGCACCGCTGTCCAGCTGTGTGGCTGAGGCCTGCCCTCACTCGCCCTGCTGTTCAGCCGCATGGCCGAGGGGTCCCCCGCTCAGCCGCACGGCGAGGTGCCGGTGTGCCCGCATTTCCCGCGCAGCTCTGCGGTGCCGGTCAGCAGCTGACGTCGCCCCTCCCCGCGCGCTTCGGCAGTCGCGCTACGAGGCAAGCGTGGGGACGGGCGTGCGGGTCACGCAGGCCCGTGGGCCCCAGTCTCGCCCCGCTATCGCCGGCGTCGGTGCAGCGCGATGGCCGCGGCCGTTCCTCCGGCCACTGCGCCCACGCCGGCGGCCGCCGGGATGCCGACCTTTGCTGCCTTTCGGCCCGTGCGGTAGTCGCGTAGGCGCCAGTCCAGTTGGCGGGCGTGTTTGCGGAGTTTGGTGTCGGGGTTGATGGCGTAGGGGTGGCCGACGAGGGAGAGCATGGGGATGTCGTTGTGCGAGTCGCTGTAGGCCGCGCAGCGGGAGAGGTCCAGGCCCTCTGCCGCTGCCAGGGCGCGGACCGCCTCCGCCTTTGCCGGGCCGTGGAGCGGTTCGCCGACCAGTTTGCCCGTGTAGACGCCGTCCACCGATTCCGCCACCGTGCCCAGGGCGCCCGTCAGGCCGAGGCGGCGGGCGATCACCTGGGCGATCTCCACGGGGGCGGCTGTGACCAGCCACACCTTCTGGCCCGCGTCCAGGTGCGCCTGAGCGAGTGCGCGCGTGCCGGGCCAGATGCGCTCGGCCATGTACTCGTCGTAGATCTCCTCGCCGATCGACATCAGTTCGGAGACGCGGTGGCCCTTGACGATCGACAGTGCCGAGTCGCGTGCGTCCTGCATGTGCTCGGGGTCCTCGACCCCGGCCAGCCTGAACCACGCCTGCTGCCAGGCGAACTTGGCGAGGTCGCGGGTCTCGAAGAACTTCCGCTTGTACAGGCCCCGCCCGAAGTGGAAGAGGGCAGCACCTTGCATCACGGTGTTGTCCAGGTCGAAGAAGGCGGCGGCCTTCTCGTCGCCGAGTACCGGGAAGTCCGGTTCCGTCGAGGAGGTCTCCGGGACCTCCGAGGCCGTCGCTTCCTGCGACGACTTGCGCGCTGCCTCCGCAGAGGCCTCGCCTGCCAACACACTCCGCGCCGTGGCGGAGCGCCTACGGGGAGTGAGCCATCCGAGAGCGGCCATGACCGTGAGCATAGCCAGTTTGTTCGGTGCAACCGGAGTCGAGAGGTTTGAACGCTGTGAACTCTCCGCGACCGTGTCGTTAAAGGAGCGATCCGGCGGGCCGTCGGCCTGGCGGGGTTCGCTGGTGGTTCGCTCGTGGTTCTGTGGATCTCCCTCACGCCCTCGGCGTCCTCGGCGCGCGAGAATGGCTGACATGAGCCCTCTCTTTCGTCGCGGCGCGGCCAAGTCGCCCCAGGACCGGCTGGTCACGCTCATCCGCAAGCCCGGGTGTCATCTGTGTGATGACGCACAGATCGTCGTCGAGAGGGTTTGTGGGGATCTCGGGGTTCCCTGGGAGGAGAAGGACATCACCGAGGATCCTCAACTGCACGACCAGTACTGGGAGCAGATCCCCGTCGTCCTCGTCGACGGAGCCCAGCACACCTTCTGGCGCGTGAACGAAGATCGCCTCCGCAAAGCCCTGAGTGAGTAGTCCCAAGTACTGACCGACCAGTCCAACTGGGCCGGAAACTGGCTTAGGATCGACGGCGACTTGGTCTCGGGGGCGGGGATCGTTGAGGAGAGTGTGCGGTTTTGCCCCCAGGAGAAGAGGAACGGTGGTGCGAATGCGCCGGTTCCATACGAGCGCGCCGGGCGTGCGTGAGCCCGGTCACGTTGGGCGGGCAAATCGGACACCATCTTTGTGCACGCGTTCACAAAGACATAGCCTGCATTCGACGGGGCGGTCTGAGCACGACTGACCGCCGGCAGTCCCGCTCTACCCGCAGGAGCACCGTGGCAACTGGCCGAACTCACCGACCGGCGACCCGTAGCCGAGGGATTCCCGAGGCCACCGTCGCCAGGCTTCCGCTGTACCTCCGTGCGCTGACCGCACTGTCGGAGCGCTCGGTACCCACGGTCTCCTCCGAGGAGCTCGCGGCCGCGGCGGGGGTCAATTCCGCGAAGCTGCGCAAGGACTTCTCGTACCTCGGGTCGTACGGGACCAGGGGTGTCGGGTACGACGTCGAGTATCTCGTGTACCAGATCTCGCGTGAGCTGGGGCTCACCCAGGACTGGCCGGTTGTCATCGTCGGTATCGGTAACCTCGGCGCCGCCCTCGCCAACTACGGCGGGTTCGCCTCCCGCGGCTTCCGGGTGGCCGCGCTCATCGACGCCGATCCGGCCATGGCGGGCAAGCCCGTCGCCGGGATTCCGGTGCAGCACTCCGACGACCTGGAGAAGATCATCCAGGAGAACGGCGTGTCCATCGGCGTCATCGCCACGCCCGCCGGTGCCGCCCAGCCGGTCTGCGACCGGCTCGTGGCCGCCGGGGTCACCTCCATCCTGAACTTCGCGCCGACGGTGCTGTCCGTCCCGGACGGCGTCGACGTGCGCAAGGTGGATCTGTCGATCGAGCTGCAGATCCTCGCC
Source organism: Streptomyces sp. NPDC049627 (assembly GCF_044465645.1). Classification (NCBI taxonomy): domain Bacteria; kingdom Bacillati; phylum Actinomycetota; class Actinomycetes; order Kitasatosporales; family Streptomycetaceae; genus Streptomyces; species Streptomyces sp. NPDC049627. Next base: position 14,320 of record NZ_JBITLW010000007.1, read on the forward strand.
TTCCACGAGCAGCGCAAGGCCGGTGAGGAGGCTGCCTCCGACGGCGCCGGACCGGCCGCCGTCACCCGCGAGGAAGCCGCCGACGCCACGGAATCCGCCGACCAGGGGCCCGACGGGGACGTACCCGCCGTGATGCCGGCATGAGTCTCCTCGTCGTAGGGCTGAGCCACCGCAGCGCCCCGGTCAGCGTGCTGGAGCGGGCGGCGCTGAGTGCGGACGCCCAGATCAAGCTGCTGCAGGACACGGTCGCCGCCGAGCCGGCCGCCGAGGCCGCCGTGCTGGCCACCTGCAACCGCATCGAGCTGTACGCCGACGTGGACAAGTTCCACGCCGGTGTCGCCGAGCTGTCCACGCTGCTCGCCCAGCACAGCGGGGTGGGGCTCGACGAGCTCACGCCCTATCTGTACGTCCATTACGAGGACCGGGCCGTCCACCATCTGTTCTCGGTGGCCTGCGGGCTCGACTCCATGGTCGTCGGAGAGGGGCAGATCCTCGGGCAGATCAAGGACTCCCTCGCCAAGGCGCAGGAGCTGCACAGCGCCGGTCGGCTGATGAACGACCTGTTCCAGCAGGCCCTGCGGGTCGGCAAGCGCGCCCACTCCGAGACCGGCATCGATCGCGCCGGGCAGTCCCTGGTCACCTTCGGCCTGGAGCAGCTGGCCGCCGGGACGGACGTCACGGCGTGGGCCCGCGGCAAGAAGGCCCTCGTCATCGGCGCCGGCTCGATGTCCTCCCTGGCCGCGGCCACGCTCGCGCGTGCCGGTGTCGCCGAGATCGTCATCGCCAACCGCACCTACGACCGCGCCGAGCGCCTCGCCCAGATCCTGACCGAGGCCGGTGACCTGGACGTGCCCGCCCGCGCGGTACCGATGGAGTCGGTGCCGGTCGAGCTGACACGTGCCGATGTCGCCGTCTCCTGCACCGGCGCGACCGGCCTCGTCCTCACGGCCGAGGAGATCGCGTCGGCGGTGGAGGGCCGTACCGGGCGGCCGGTCGCCTTCGAGGAGGCCGCGAGCGGTAGTCGTACGACTGACAAGGCGCCGGCTCCCCGGACGAACGCCGACTCCGCCGACGTACGACAGACTCCGCTCCCGCCCACCAGCGTCGGCACCGACGAGAACTGCCCGCTGGACCTCACCGCCGTGCAGGGAGGTTTCTCTGTCCTCGGGGAGGCCGCCGTCGCCGGTATGGACGCGGCCACGCTGGAGCAGCACGCGGCCTGGGCGGCGGGCAGCGCCGTCGACCGGCGGGGTGGGGGTACCTCCCACGCCTTTAAGGCAGCGGGGGACGCCCGGCGCAGCCCCGAGGCCGACGCCGAGCTGATCACCGCGCTCGCCGCGACCGTGGCCACCGTCGGCCGGATCCCCGAGCGCCGCAAGCCCGAGCCGGTCGCCGAGGCGCCCCGCCTCACGCCGGTCCTCTCCCTGCTCGACCTCGCCATGCCGCGCGACATCGACGCGGCCGTGCACCGGCTGGCCGGCGTGCGGCTGGTCGACATCGAGTCGCTGGCCGACGCTTCCGCCGACGCTCCGATGGCGGCCGACGTCGACCAGGTCCGCCGTATCGTCTCCGACGAGGTCGCGGCCTTCGGGGCGGCGCTGCGGGCCGCGCACATCACGCCCACCGTCGTCGCGCTGCGCACCATGGCCGCCGACGTCGTGGCCAGCGAGATCGCCCGTCTGGAGGGCCGCCTCCCGGGCCTCGACGACAAGCACCGCAGTGAGATCACGCAGACCGTGCGGCGCGTGGTCGACAAGCTGCTGCACGCCCCGACCGTCCGGGTCAAGCAGCTCGCGGCCGAGCCCGGCGGCGCCGGATACGCGGACGCGCTGCGCACCCTGTTCGACCTCGACCAGGAGACGGTGGCCTCCGTCTCCCGGGCCGAGGACAGCACCGAGAAGAACCGAGGCCCACGATGACTCAGCAGCCACTACGCCTCGGCACCAGGCGCAGCAAGCTCGCCATGGCCCAGTCCGGGCAGGTCGCCGACGCCGTGCGCCGGGTGACCGGACGGCCCGTCGAACTCGTCGAGATCACCACGTACGGCGATGTCTCCCGCGAGGCGCTCGCGCAGATCGGCGGCACGGGAGTGTTCGTCACCGCGCTGAGGGATGCGCTGTTGCGGGGCGAGGTCGACTTCGCGGTGCACTCCCTGAAGGACCTGCCGACCGCACAGCCCGAGGAGCTGATCCTCGCGGCCGTTCCCGAGCGGGAGGATCCGCGCGATGTGATCGTCGCGCGGGACGCACTGAAGTTCACCGACCTGCCGCGCGGGGCGCGCATCGGTACGGGTTCGCCGCGCCGGATGGCGCAGCTGAACGCGTATGCGCGCGCCCACGGGCTCGATATCGAGACGGTTGCGATTCGCGGCAACGTGGATACACGGATCCGGTTCGTGCGCGATGGTGAGCTGGATGCGGTGGTGCTGGCTGCGGCCGGGCTGAACCGCATCGGCCGCATCGAGGAAGTGACCGACTTCCTGTCGGTCGACACCGTTTTGCCCGCCCCCGGCCAGGGGGCTCTGGCGATCGAGTGCACCGCGGACAACGCGGACCTGGTCGCCGCGCTGGGCGAACTCGACGACCCGTTCACGCGGGTCGCCGTGACCGCCGAGCGGTCACTGCTCGCCGCCCTGGAGGCCGGTTGCAGCGCCCCCGTGGGCGCGTTGGCCGACCTGTTGGCCGACGGGCAGATTGTCAAGGAAATGCGCCTGCGCGGCGTCGTCGGCACGACCGACGGCACCCGCATGGTGCAGCTGTCCACCACCGGTCCCGTGCCCGAGACGCACGACCAAGCGCTGGCGCTCGGTCGCGAACTCGCCACCGAGATGCTTGCCCAGGGCGCGGCCGGTCTGATGGGGGAGCGAGCACAGTGAGCCCCACCACCCTTCCCGCCGGCCTCGATCACGGGCACGTCACCTTCCTCGGTGCCGGACCCGGAGATCCGGGACTGCTGACCCTGCGCGCCGTCGAGGCGCTGGCGAACGCGGACGTACTCGTCGCCGAGCATGAGGTGCTCGACGTCGTACGCCGGCACGCCAGAGCCGGTGTCGCCGAAGTGCACACGGACACGGGTCCCGATTCGGACGCCGCTCCGGGCACAGGCACGCCTCAACTAGCGGTTGTTGACGGCGCGTCAACGACCGCTGGGCTACCCGCGGTGCGGGATGCCGCACATCTTGTCATGGAGGCCGCGCGCAGCGGCAGGCGGGTCGTGCGTGCGGTGTCCGGGGATCCCGGGCTCGACGCGTACGCCGCCGAGGAGATGCTGGCGTGCGCCGCGGCGGGCGTGCCCTTCGAGGTCGTGCCGGGTGTGGCCACGGCCGTGGGCGTGCCCGCGTATGCCGGTGTGCCGCTGCGGGACGCGCAGGGCGCCGATGTGCGGTTCGTGGACGCGCGGACGGCTTCGGACCGGTGCTGGACCGAGGTCGGGGCGTCGGACGGGACCGTGGTCGTGTCGACGACGCTGGATTCCGTGGGCGCGGCCGCGGGTGAGCTGGTGTCGGCGGGGCGCAAGCCCGATACGCCGATGACGGTCACCGTCGCCGGTACGACGACTCGGCAGCGGACGTGGACCGCGACGCTCGGGACCATCGCCCAGACGCTGAAGCAGGCCAAGGTGCTGCCCTCGCCGGAGGGCGGGCGGCCGGTGATAGCCGTGGTCGGTGAGCGTTCCGCCGCCGCTCAGCGTGAGCAGTTGTCGTGGTTCGAGTCCAAGCCGCTCTTCGGGTGGCGGGTGCTCGTGCCGCGGACCAAGGAGCAGGCGGCTTCGCTCTCCGACCAGTTGCGGTCGTACGGGGCCGTTCCGCACGAGGTGCCGACCATCGCCGTCGAGCCGCCGCGGACGCCTCAGCAGATGGAGCGGGCGGTCAAGGGCCTCGTCACCGGGCGGTACGAGTGGATCGCCTTCACGTCGGTGAACGCGGTCAAGGCCGTGCGGGAGAAGTTCGAGGAGTACGGGCTCGATGCTCGGGCGTTCGCCGGGATCAAGGTCGCTGCGGTGGGGGAGCAGACCGCCAAGGCGCTGATTGCCTTTGGGGTGAAGCCGGATCTGGTGCCCAGTGGGGAGCAGTCGGCGGCCGGCTTGTTGGAGGACTGGCCGCCGTATGACCCGGTGTTCGATCCGATCGACCGGGTGTTCCTGCCGCGGGCCGATATCGCCACGGAGACGCTTGTGGCCGGGCTCATCGAGCTGGGCTGGGAGGTCGACGACGTCACGGCCTACCGGACCGTGCGGGCCTCGCCGCCGCCGGCCGAGACTCGGGAGGCGATCAAGGGGGGTGGCTTCGACGCCGTTCTCTTCACGTCGTCTTCGACCGTGCGGAATCTGGTGGGGATCGCGGGGAAGCCGCACAACGTGACGGTGATCGCCTGTATCGGGCCCGCCACCGCGAAGACTGCCGAGGAGCATGGGCTTCGGGTGGATGTCATGGCGCCGGAGCCGTCTGTGCACAAGCTGGCGGAGGCGCTTGCCGACTTCGGGATGCGGCGGCGGGCGGCTGCGGTGGAGGCCGGTGATCCGGTGACGCGGCCGAGTGAGCGGCGGCCGGGGGCTCGGCGGCGGCGGTCCACGACGTAGGTGGGGTGGCGGTGGGGGTTCTCGCCCCCGCCGCCCCTACCCGTCCCAGCCTCCAGGGGGCTCTGCCCCTTCGACCCCGGTCCCTGGGGGCCTGCGGCCCCCAGACCCCCGCTTCGGCCCTGAAGGGGCCTCGTCCTCAAACGCCGGACGGGCTGAATTGCGCGGGCCGGCGCTGGGAAGTGGTCGCTGGTTGTGTGGCGTGGGGTGCCGACGGATCGTCGGCAAAGGTGCTGCCGGGGCGGGCGTAGCGTAGGTGGCATGACGACGTACGGATCCTTCCCCGGCACGCGGCCGCGGCGTCTGCGGACCAGCCCCACCATGCGGCGCATGGTCGCCGAGACCAGGTTGCACCCCGCCGACTTCATCCTCCCGGCCTTCGTGCGCGAGGGCGTCAGCGAGCCGGTGCCGATCGCCGCCATGCCGGGCGTGGTCCAGCACACGCGGGACAGCCTGAAGAAGGCGGCCGCGGAGGCCGTCGAGGCCGGTGTCTCCGGGATCATGCTCTTCGGGGTGCCGGAGGAGGCGAAGAAGGACGCCCTCGGGACGCCGGGGACCGATCCGGACGGGATTCTTCAGGTCGCCATCCGCGATGTGCGGGCCGAGGTGGGGGACGACCTTCTCGTCATGTCCGACGTGTGCCTCGACGAGACCACCGATCACGGGCATTGCGGGGTGCTCGACGCGCAAGGGCGCGTCGACAACGACGCCACCCTGGAGCGGTACGCCGAGATGGCCCAGGTGCAGGCCGACGCCGGCGCCCATGTCGTGGGGCCCAGCGGGATGATGGACGGGCAGATCGGGGTCATCCGGGATGCCCTTGATCAGATCGGGCGGGAGGATGTCGCCATCCTCGCCTACACCGCCAAGTACGCCTCCGCCTTCTACGGGCCCTTCCGGGAGGCCGTCGCCTCCTCGCTGAAGGGTGACCGCAAGACGTACCAGCAGGACCCGGCGAACGCGCGGGAGTCGCTGCGGGAGCTCGCCCTCGACCTCGAAGAGGGCGCCGACATGGTGATGGTCAAGCCGGCCGGGCCCTACCTCGACATCCTGGCGCGGGTCGCCGACGCCGTGGACGTGCCGGTCGCCGCCTACCAGATCTCCGGCGAGTACTCGATGGTCGAGGCCGCTGCCGAGAAGGGCTGGATCGACCGGGACCGGGCGATCTTGGAGACCCTGACCGGCATCAAGCGCGCCGGTGCGCGCAACATCCTCACGTACTGGGCCACGGAGGCGGCGCAGAAGCTGGGGCGCCGGTAACGGCCGTACCCGTCGTCTCGTCACCGTCCGTCCGACGCCGTGGCCGTGGGGCTGGTCGGGGTGGAGGGGCCCTCGTCGCGCAGGCCCTTGCCGTCCTCGCACGCGGTGAGCGTGAGCACGGCGATGGCCACCAGGGTGGCGGCGAGCAGCCGGGGTGCTCCGCTGGTGATGCCGCGATTCGAAGTGCCGCGATGTGTTGTCGGGCGACCGCGGCGCCGTTGTGGTTGGTCGCGCCCACGCGGCGGTAGCCGCACATCGATGACAGCCCCGCGCCCCTTGAGGGCGTGGCAGTGCAGCGGCGTTTGTCCGACCTGCTCAGTGGGGTGTGCGGACGCGGACATGGGGCGGCCCTCTCCTTTGGGTGGGGTTGGGGTCGGTCCTCAGCCTGCTTGATCGTCCGTGCCGGGTGCCACCTTCTGCCGGGAATTCGGGACGCCCGGGTGGGGGGACCGTCGCTGACCTGCGGGGTTGGCATGTCCCGCAGGCTCGGTGTGGGACGCCGGACGGTGATGTCCGTATCCCGGAAACCTGCTTGTAGGTGGCATGTAGTTCTCTAGGCTGCCCGGCACGAGCTGTCACCCCCCTCGTCGTCGTAGCCGAAGGAGCCGTGCCATGACCGTCGTTGAACCCGCGCCCCACCCTCATCCTCACCCTCGCCCCCACACCGCCGCCCTGCCGTCGCCGGCCGCGCGGACCGGTGCGGTCGCTGGGTCGCCCGTGCGGGAGATCCTGGCCGTCACCGCCCGGCCCGAGGTCATCAACTTCGCGGGCGGGCTGCCGGCGCCGGAGCTGTTCGACCGGGAGGGCATCGCGGCCGCCTTCCGTGACGTGCTCGCCGAGACGCCGGCGCAGGCCTTGCAGTACTCCACGACGGAGGGCGAGCCGAGCCTGCGGGCGGGGCTCGCCGGGCGCATGTCGGCGCGGGGGCTCGCCACCGACGCCGACGACCTGCTCGTCACCACCGGCTCCCAGCAGGGCCTGTCGCTGCTCGCCACCGCGCTGCTGGACCCCGGGGACACCGTCCTCGTCGAAGACCCCTGCTATCTGGCGGCACTTCAGGCCTTCGGGCTCGCCGGCGCGCGGGTCGTGGCGGTCCCGGGGGACGCGGACGGGGTGGATCCGCGGGCGCTGGAGGAGCTGGTGGCGCGGGAGCGGCCGAAGCTCTTCTACACCGTGCCGACCTTCCAGAACCCGACCGGCAGAACCCTCCCCGCCGAGCGCCGGGCGGCCGTCGCGGAGGTCGCCGCCCGGTGCGGGGTGTGGATCGTCGAGGACGACCCGTACGGCGAACTCCGCTACGACGGTGAGCGCGTGCCCTGGATCGCCTCGTACCCGGGCGCCGAGGACCGTACCGTGCTGCTCGGCTCCTTCTCCAAGGTGATGGCACCCGGTCTGCGGCTGGGCTGGCTGCGCGCACCGGCCGCGCTGCGGCGTGCCTGTGCCGTCGCCAAGCAGGCCGCCGACCTGCACACCCCTACCGTCAACCAACTCGCCGCCGCCCGCTGCCTCACCGGCCTCGACGCCCATGTGACCCGCGTCAGGGACGTCTACCGCGAACGCCGCGACGCCATGCTGGCGGGGCTGGCCGAGGCGCTGCCGGACGGCTCGACGTGGAACCGTCCGCAGGGTGGCATGTTCCTCTGGGCCCGCCTGCCGGGGTCGTACGACACGACTGCCCTGCTCCCGAAGGTGGTGCAGCACAACGTGGCCTACGTCCCCGGCGCGCCCTTCTACGCCGGTGAGCCCGACCGGTCGACGCTGCGGCTGTGCTTCGTGACGCAGACGCCGCAGGAGATCGCGGAGGGGCTGAGGAGGCTGGGGGAGGGGTTGCGGGGCTGAGGGAGCCCCTCAGTGCCCGTCAGTCCCACCAGAAGTGCCAGGCGGGCTGGTTGAGCAGCTGGTGTGCGGCGTACGCGGTGAGAGTCGGGTCGCTGCCCTGCCAGATGTTGTCCGGGCAGAACGCGAAGTGCTCGACGGCCAGGGCCTCCGCCTCGGCGAGGGTGGTGGGCGGGGCGGCGACGGACACCAGCAGGGTGTCGAAGCCGAGCGCCACGACCCGTATGCCGAACCGGTCCTCCCAGGAGCGGAGCACCGCGGACAGACGGCCGGTGTCGTTCTCGTGGTTCGCCGGGCCCATCCAGCCGATCGCCGTGGGGATGTCGGCGCTGCGGCGGGCCGGGACGAGGGCGAGACGGGGGTCCTTGAGGGGGCCGCCGCCGTCGAGGAGGGAGTCCACGACGGCGGAGGCCGCGGACTCGGCGGATTCGGGGTCCGGGTCGTCGCCGGCGCCCTCGGTGCCGGACAGGCCGGGCCAGTCCGCGTCCTCCTCCGCGTACTCGTCCCAGAACTCCTCCAGCACCTCCTCGGCGTCGTGATCCCCCGGGTACGACATCTCGCCGGGCATCAACTCCCACAGCTCCGGCCCGCCGTGACCGGCGCCGACGTCCAGCACGACCGGGAGCAGACCGACGGACGGTGCCGTCCGCCGCAGCGCGGCCCAGTCGCCGGGAGCCGCCCGGCCGTCCGCCAGCCACAGCAGTGGCTCGTGCCACGGCCCGTCGTCCGTCGTATCGACCAGTCCGCCGGGTGGGAGCCGCAGACCGAGGGACGCGAGCCTCGGCAGCGGGTTGGGAAGAGTCGCCATGCCGGGGACTTTAGGCGGTGCCACTGACAATGAGCGGCCCGCTCACCCGGCCACCCGGCCGTCGAAGCACTCCCCCTCGCCGCCCGCCGCGGGACGGAAGCAGGCCCGCACGACGGTTCCCGGGCGGGCCCCGGTCATGGGGGTGTAGACGTAGGAGTCCGCGTCGACGGCGTCCTGGACCTCCGCGCTGCGGACGGGGCCCGCGGGATCCTCAGGCCCGTCCCGCCCCACCGCCGCCATCTCGATCCGGTCGCCGATCCGCGTCCCCCACATCCGAGCCCAACTCGCCCCGCACTCCTCGCTGTAGCGCAGTTCCATCAACGCCCCGCCCGCCGTGCGGTGCTCGGCGAGAGTCGTCGGCGCCGCCGCGCACTTCATCCTCATCGGGTCCTTGCCCTCACAGACCGCACCCCGGCAGCGCGGCTCGGCCGCGGCCGGAGGCGGGGACAGGGACGACCGCGGCTCGCCGTCCCGGTGCGGCAGCAGCAGAGCCACCGCGGCCACGCCCCCGACCGCCAGGGCACACACGGACGCGAGCACGGCCACGGCCACCGCGGTCCGGTGCACGGCACCGGCATGCGCAGCGCCACTTGCAGACGTGACCTCCAGGAGAGAGGGGGACGGAGCCGGTGGGGCGGGCGGAGGGGGAGATCCGGTGGGAGGCGGAGGTGCGGGCGGGGACGCGGGCGGGGTCCCGGGCGGAGACCGTCTCGCTTCCGGCGGCCGTCCGCCGCGCCCGCTCCCCTCCGCCTCCGCGATCTCCCACAGCGCCACGCAGCGCCCCTCCGGCTCGCCGGCGAGGCGGCACAGCTCCCGCACCGCGTCGCGCGGTGGCAGCGTCCTGCCGTGGAGGTAGCGGTCCCAGGAGGACTTGCTGAACGCGGTCTTCGCCGCGAGGCCGGCCAGGCTCAGACCGGTGCGGGCCTTCAACTCCCCCAGCGCGGCGGCCAGTCGGGCCCGTTCCGGTGACGGTGTCGTCATCGCCGCAGAGCCTTCCAGGTGTGCGGCCCGACGATGCCGTCCACGACCAGCCCCGCCCGCTCCTGCAGCTGTCTGACCGCGCGTTCCGTCAGCGGACCGAAGATCCCGTCGATGCCGCCCGGCGAGATGCCCGCCCTGCGCAGCAGGCATTGCACCTCGGCCACCTCCTGCCCGGCGTGGCCGTGCGCCAGGACGGCGTTCCGGGTGCGGCTGTTGCCCGCGTACCAGCGGCCGTCGATCCGCTCGATGCGGCACCGGTACGGCGGCTCCGAGGGCGAGTCCCCCTCAGGCACCGACGCGGCGGACGTGACGGGCCCGGCGGGCGCGACGACAGGAGCCGCCGCTCCCAGGCCCCCGCCGCCGGCCAGCCGTACGACGAGCAGCACCGCCGTGCAGACAGCCAGCACCAGTGCCACGGACCCCGCCACGAGCGCGACGCGCAGCGAACCGCCAGGGATCCGCACCCGGTTGACCTCGACCGTCAGGAGCTCCGGCCCAGTCGAGGCCGGTTCCGGCTCCGTCGTTCCCGGTGCCGCCATGTCGGGCATCGAAACGTCTCCGGGCCCGCCGCCGTCACGCCCCCGCGTCTCCTCGACCACGCCTCCGCGGCGACCTCGTGCAGCGCCAGCAACCGGGTCGGATCCTCGCCCCCCACCCGGGCCAGCGCCTCGACGGCTGCCCTCGGTGGCAGCGACCTGCCGCCCAGATACCGTTCCCAGGACTTCGGGCTGTACTCCGTCCTCCCCGCCAGCCCGCGCAGGCTCAGCCCGCTGTGGTCCTTCAGCCGGCGCAGCCGTACCACCAATTGCCGTACGCGCGGATCCAGTTCCGCGGGCAGCGCTGCCCAACGCGACATGTTCCCCCCACTCGCGTTCACGGTCCGGGCCCCTGGTCCGTGGTCAGCGGTCCCGCGCCCGGTCGCATTCTGCATCAGCATCCGCGGCCCCGCAGCGGAAGCGAGTTCCCGCCCGGGTAAGAAATCGGCCACCGTACGCCACAGCCGTCCCGCCGTGACGTCCCGGAGGGCGGCGTTCGCACAGCTCATCGGGTGGGACGTCCCGCGATGACGTCGGTTGTGCGGCACCTGTGGCGACCCCCACCGCCCGCCCCGCACTCTCGTCTCGCCAGCCGGCGGCAGGGACCGCCACCCGACCCGGAGCGAGAGGGAAACGCATGCGACCCAATGTCTGGACGAGGACCCTCGTCAGTGTCGGCGCCGTCGTCGGCCTTGCCGCCGGAGGCATCGCGACCGCGGGCACCAGCTTCGCCGCGCCCGCATCGAAGCCCGCCGCGAGCTCCGGGCGCTCCGGCGTCAGCGTCCTCGCGGTGAACAACCTCGGCCTGAGCACCACGGAGGCCAAGTATGTCCAGTGCTGGATCCAGGACTACTGGGGCTACACCGGCGCCCTCGACGGACAGCTGGGCACCAACAGCTGGAAGGCGCTGCAGCGCTGGCTGAAGGCGAACTGGGGCTACAACGACGACATCGACGGGATCGTCGGCCCCAACACCATCAAGGCCCTGCAACGTGACCTGAAGGCATACCACGGATACACCGGCGCGATCGACGGCATCGCCGGATCGGGAACCAAGGCGGCGTTCAAGGACTTCGCGGCGGACTCCAGGCAGTACTGCTGAGGGGCCGGCCCGAACCGACCGCGGCCCGTCCGCTCCCCGCGGGGAGCGGACGGGCCGCGCGCGTTTCCTCGGGCGCTCAGAGCCGCTCGGGCGTCCGGATGCCCAGCAGGGCCATGCCCTGGTGCAGGGTGCGGGCCGTGAGGTCCACCAGGAACAGGCGGTTCTCCGTCTGCTCCGGGGTGTCGGCCTTCAGGACCGGGCACTGGTCGTAGAACGTCGTCAGGTGCGTCGCCAGCTGGTACAGGTACGCGGCCAGCTTGTGCGGTGCGTACTCCGCGGCCGCCTCGAAGACCGTGTTGCCGAAGGCGTCCAGGTGCAGGCCCAGTGCCCGTTCCGCCGGGGCGAGTTCGAGGTCCGGGTGCGCGGCCGGGGCAGTCCCCTCGGCCTTGCGCAGGATCGACTTGATACGGGCGTACGCGTACTGGAGGTAGACCGAGGTGTCGCCGTTCAGCGAGACCATCTGGTCCAGGTCGAACTTGTAGTCCCGGTTCGGCGAGGTCGACAGGTCCGCGTACTTCACGGCGCCGATGCCGACGTACCGGCCGTTCTCGACGATCTCCTCCTCGGTCAGGCCCACCTTCTCGGCCTTCTCGCGCACGACCGCGGTGGCCCGCTCGACAGCCTCGTCGAGGAGGTCCTCCAGCCGGACGGTCTCGCCCTCACGGGTCTTGAACGGCTTGCCGTCCGCGCCGAGCACCGTGCCGTAGCCCATGTTGTGCGCGGTGACGTGCTCGCTCAGCCAGCCGGCCCGGCGGGCCGTCTCGAAGACCATCTTGAAGTGGAGCGACTGACGTACGTCCACGACGTACAGCAGCGTCGTCGCGTGCAGGTCGAAGACGCGGTTGCGGATCGCGGTCAGGTCGGAGGCCGCGTAGCCGAAGCCGCCGTCCGCCTTCTGCACGATCAGGGGCACCGGCTGGTCGTCCTTGCCGCGGATGTCGTCGAAGAAGACGACGAGCGCACCCTCGGAGCGCACCGCGACACCCATCTCCTCCAGGAGGCGGGCGGTCTCGGGCATCCCCTCGTTGTACGCGGACTCGCCGACAATCTCCTCGTCGCGGATCTCCATGTCCAGCTTCTCGAAGACGGAGTAGAAGTAGACCTTCGACTCGTCCACGAACTGCTGCCACAGTTCGAGCGTCTCCTTGTCGCCGGACTGCAGGGCGACGACCCGCTTGCGCGCCCGCTCCTTGAACTCCTCGTCCGCGTCGAAGACCGCGCGCGACGCCTTGTACACCCGGTTCAGGTTGCTCATCGCCTGCTCGCCGTCGACGTCGTCGGCCGGGGCCAGCTCGCCGGGGTGCTCGAACAGGTACTGGATGAGCATGCCGAACTGGGTGCCCCAGTCGCCGATGTGGTGCCGGCCGATCGTCTTCTCGCCGGTGAAGTCGAGCATGCCGCGCAGGGCGTCGCCGATCACCGCGGAGCGCAGGTGGCCGACGTGCATCTCCTTCGCCACGTTCGGCTGGGCGTAGTCGATGATCGTGGTGCCCGCGTTCTCCTTCAGCGGCACGCCGAGGCGCTCGCCGTCGGCGTACCGCGCGGCCAGGTTCTCGGTGATCGCCCGGTCGGAGAGCGTGATGTTCAGGAAGCCGGGCCCGGAGACCTCGACGTCCTTGATCACGTCACCGGTGACGACCTCGGAGACGACCTGCGTCGCCAGCTCCCTGGGGTTCGCCTTCGCCTTCTTGGCCAGCGCAAGGATGCCGTTGGCCTGGAAGTCGGCCCGGTCGCTACGTCGCAGCAGCGGGTCGACTCCGTCGGCTTCCGGGAGGGCGGAAGCGAGGGCGTCGGCGAGCTGCTTGTTGACGGAGTCGCTGAGGGATGTGACCGGGGCCATAGGAATGGGTGCCGTTCTCCTCGGGGGGATGGATAGACACGGTCAGTATCCCATGGGGGGTAAAGGGGTTTTTGCGGCTGCGAGCTCGGGGGGTGCTGTGCATGGCCGGGTGCGGGACGGTGGGGGCTTGTCGCGCCCACGCGGCGGAGCCGCATATCGACTCGTCCCGCGCCCCTGGTTGGCGGCTGCGCCGCCTAAACTGGGGGCGCCAGCCGTTGACCGTACGGCTGCCTGGAGAAAGAAGGACGTGCCGATCGTGGCTCAGAGCACCGAGACCACCGACTGGGTCTCCCGTTTCGCGGATGAGGTCATCGAGGAATCGGAGCGTCGGGCCCCGGGCAAACCGGTCGTCGTCGCGTCCGGGCTGTCTCCCTCCGGGCCCATCCACCTGGGCAACCTGCGCGAGGTCATGACCCCGCACCTCGTCGCCGACGAGATCCGGCGGCGCGGATATCAGGTCCGGCACCTGATCTCCTGGGACGACTACGACCGGTACCGGAAGGTGCCGGCCGGGATCGCAGGGGTCGACGACACCTGGGCCGAGCACATCGGCAAGCCGCTGACCTCCGTGCCCGCGCCGAAGGGCTCCGCGCACCCGAACTGGGCCGAGCACTTCAAGGCGGCGATGATCGAGTCGCTCGCCGAGCTCGGCGTGGAGTTCGACGGGATCAGCCAGACCGCGCAGTACACCTCCGGCGTGTACCGCGAGCAGATCCTGCACGCCATGAAGCACCGGGGCGACATCGACGCCGTTCTCGCCCAGTACCGCACCAAGCCCAAGGCCGGTGCCAAGAAGTCGCAGAAGCCGGTCGACGAGGCCGAGCTGGAGGCCGCCGAGGGGTCGGGCGCGGCCAGTGAGGACGACGGCAGCTCCGGGTCCGCCGGGTACTTCCCGTACAAGCCCTACTGCGGCAACTGCGAGAAGGACCTCACCACCGTCACCTCGTACATCGACGACACCACCGAGCTGTCGTACACCTGCAACGAGTGCGGCTTCGCCGAGACCGTCCGGCTCAACGAGTTCAACCGCGGCAAGCTGGTCTGGAAGGTCGACTGGCCCATGCGGTGGGCGTACGAGGGCGTCGTCTTCGAGCCCAGCGGCGTCGACCACTCGTCGCCGGGGTCGAGCTTCCAGGTCGGCGGGCAGATCGTCGGGATCTTCGGCGGCCAGCAGCCCATCGGGCCCATGTACGCCTTCGTCGGGATCTCCGGCATGGCGAAGATGTCGTCCTCGCGCGGTGGGGTGCCCACCCCCGCCGACGCGCTGAAGATCATGGAGCCGCAGCTGCTGCGGTGGCTCTACGCCCGGCGCAGGCCCAACCAGTCCTTCAAGATCGCCTTCGACCAGGAGATCCAGCGGCTCTACGACGAGTGGGACAAGCTGGACGCGAAGGTGGCGGACGGGTCCGCCCTCCCCGCCGACGTCGCCGCGCACTCCCGTGCCGTGCGCACGGCCGCCGGTGAGCTGCCGCGTACGCAGCGGCCGCTGCCGTACCGGACGCTCGCGTCCGTCGCCGACATCACCGCCGGGCACCAGGACCAGGCGCTGCGGATTCTGAGCGAGCTGGACCCGGAGAACCCGCTGAGCTCCCTGGACGAGGCGCGGCCCCGGTACGACAAGGCCGAGGCGTGGATCAACACGCACGTTCCCGCCGACCAGCGGACCATCGTGCGTGACGAGCCCGACGCCGAGCTGCTGAAGTCCCTCGACGAGGCGTCCCAGCAGTCGGTGCGGCTGCTGCTCGACGGGCTCGCCGAGCACTGGTCGCTGGACGGGCTGACCCACCTGGTGTACGGCGTGCCCAAGGTGCAGGCCGGGTTCTCCGCGGACGCGACGCCCAAGGAGCTGCCCGCCGAGATCAAGACGGCTCAGCGGTCGTTCTTCGCGCTGCTGTACCACCTGCTGGTCGGGCGGGACACCGGGCCGCGGCTGCCCACGCTGCTGCTGGCGGTGGGGCAGGAGCGGGTGCGGCGCCTGCTCGGCGAGTAAGGCTGTAAGCGGTACGGGAAAGGGGCCCTCGGATCGAGGGCCCCTTTCCCATGTACCGGTCAGGCGATGTGTTCGTCCGTCAGTTCCGCGTTGAGGCGGTTGGAGAAGCGGTTCACCATGCGCTTGGCCTCGGACTCGTCGAGCGTGACGCCGTACGTCGCCTCCACGTCGGCCATCAGGCCGCGCGGGGTGGGCGCGCCGTTCCCGCTCTTTATCGACTCACGGAAGACCAGGTAGTAGTCCTCCTCGGTCGGCTCCGGAGTGCCTCCGCCCTCCCCGAGCTCACGGGTGCGGCCGGGAGTCACCGGGATGGGAAAGGTGCCGGTCTCCTCCGGAGCGGGCTCCTGGACCGGCGGCTCCTCCTGGTACTGGTCCTGGTACTGCTCCGCCTGGAGCTGCTCCTGGTACCAGTCCTCGTAGTGCTCCTGGGGCTCGTACGTCGGGTTGTAGCCGCCGTGGTACTCGACCTGGCGGGGGGTGTTGAACCAGTCCTGTACGTATTCGGGCTGTTCGGCGTCCTGGCTGCCGGCCAGCTGGGGGCGCTGCTCGCCGGGAGGTGCCGCCCTCTGCGGGACGGGCGCCGCCCCAGCGGCACGACTGCCCGCAGCGGGAGCGGCCACGGCCGCATCGGCCATCTCGGCCGCAGGCGCCACGCTCAGGGCCTGCTTCGGTGCCGGGGGCAGCAGCGCGGGCTCGATGCCCGCCGCCGCGAGCCCCGCCGGAGCCGTCTCGGCCAGCGGGACGCCGTAGCGCGCCAGACGCAGCGGCATCAGCGACTCCACCGGTGCCTTGCGCCGCCATGCCCGGCCGAAGCGGGAGCGCAGACGGGCCTGGTAGACCAGGCGCTCCTGCTCCAGCTTGATGACCTGCTCGTAGGAGCGCAGCTCCCACAGCTTCATGCGACGCCACAGCAGGAACGTCGGGACCGGCGACAGGAGCCAGCGGGTCAGGCGGACGCCCTCCATGTGCTTGTCGGCCGTGATGTCCGCGATACGGCCGATCGCGTGCCGGGCCGCCTCCACCGCCACCACGAAGAGCACCGGGATCACGGCGTGCATGCCCACACCCAGCGGGTCCGGCCAGGCCGCGGCGCCGTTGAAGGCGATCGTCGCCGCCGTCAGCAGCCACGCCGTCTGGCGCAGCAGGGGGAACGGGATGCGGATCCACGTCAGGAGCAGATCCAGGGCCAGCAGGACGCAGATGCCCGCGTCGATGCCGATCGGGAACACATAACTGAAGTTCCCGAAGCCCTTCTTGATGGCCAGCTCCCGGACGGCCGCGTACGAACCGGCGAAGCCGATGCCGGCGATGACTACGGCGCCGAACACGACCACGCCGATGAGAACGCGGTGCATCCGAGTCAGCTGCGGTGGCGCGGCCACTCGTACTCCCCTCCCAATGCGTGTTGTTGCGCGCAACAGAGTGGCACATCCGTGCGGCGAACGGATTGCCGGTACGGCACGAGCCCGGTCCCTGGTGGAGACCGGGCTCGTGCGACAGACGGGGCTGAGCTGCGCGTTGTGACGCAGTGGTGGGGCAGGTGTGACGGTCAGCTCTTCTTCGACGCTGACGTGGACGGGGACTTGGACGCCGTCTTCGAGGGGCTGCCGGACGGGGACTTCGAGGGAGACTTCGAAGCCGACTTCGAAGGGGTGCTGCTCGGCGTGCCCGCGCTGCCGCCGCCGCTGCCGTTGGCCTTCGTCACCGCGGCCACGGCCTCCTTGGCCGCCTTCTGCGCCAGCTTGTTCAGCGTGTCCGCGCTCGGGGTCTTGTCACCGGCCAGGCCGGCGCCGTTGTAGTCGAGGGTGACGACGACGTTCTCCACCCGGGCCACGACCGCCTGCTGCTTGAAGGAGCCCTCCTTCTTCTTCAGGTCGTAGCGCACCGCCGTCGCCTCGTCGCCCACCCCGGCGACCGGCTCCGACTTCACGTTCTTCGCGCCGCTCACCGACCGGGCGTCCTGGACCTGCGTCTCGTAGTAGTCCCGCGCCAGCTTGTCGGCCGACCCGCGCGTGACGTCCGAGTCGAAGCGCAGCAGGGAGACATTGAGCCAGCGGAACTGCGAGCCCTTCACGCCGTTGTTGTCGAGGCTGCTCCAGGAGCAGGAGCCACGCGACTGGCCGTCGTCCGACGAGCCCTTCTTGCCCGACTTCGCCTTCGGGACCAGGTCCTCCAGCGTCTTCTTCGCCAGCACCTTGCACGGCTCCGGCAGCGCCGCGTACGCGGCCGCCTGCACCGTCGGCGACGGGCTCTCGGACGCCGACGCCGAGGTCTTCGCGCTGCTGTCGGTGGTGCCCTCGTCCGAACCGGAGTCCGACGAACAGGCCGCGGCCATCAGCATCACGGGGACGACGCCTGCGCCGACAAGGACCCGGTGAAGGCCCTTCACCCGCCGCTCACGCTGCTCACGCCGGTCACGCTGCTCTCGCTCTGCTGCTCGCTGCATGGTTCCTTCACTCATGACTGACACTCGTGGTTCCTGCGGTCGGATCGGGGTCCGAGGGGCCACGGTACGCGGTGAAGAAGCTGTGTGGTCTCGTTTCGGTTACGCCGCATGCGGGTGCACGAGGGCTGCCGCAAGGCGCTACTCGGCCAGCGCGTCCGCCAGTTGCGCGGCCAGATTCCGGGCGCTGTCCTGCATTTCCTCGCTGTCCGGGACCGCGCCGACGGTCGCCGGCTGCTCCTCGTACACGATCCTCACGATCACGTTGGACGTGCGGAACGCCACAGTCACCGTGCGCTGCTGCGCCGTGGAACCGGAGCCGCCGAGCTCGTCGTCGAGGAACGCCTCGTCCCCGAGATCGTCAAGGACGCGGGGCTGAAGCTCGGCCGAGGTCACGCCGTCGGTGGAGCTGGAGGCGGAGGGAACGGAGGAGGTGGAGGAGGAAGAGGGCGAACCGGATGAACCGGATGAAGTGGATGAAGTGGACGTGGATGCCGAAGCCGAGGCCTTCGGGGAGGGCGATCCGCTCGGACCGGCGGACGAGCCCCCCTCGCCGCTGTCGGCGTCCGCGGCGACGGAACTCGTCGGCACCGGAAGGTCGGCCGCCTCCTGCTGCTTCGCGAAGAGCTGCTCGGCCTCGCTGTCGTCGCTGACCGTCTTGTCGTACGACACCACACGCTCGAAGTCGACGAAGAGGTGATCCGTCGCCTCCGTCGACTCCACCTTCCAACGGCAGCCGACCTTGCGGTCCGTGTCGAAGGTCAGCGTCGGCGTGCCCTCGTACGCCTTCTCCTGCTGCTCCGCGTCCGGGATCTGCTTGATGCCGGGCAGCAGCGCGTCGAGCGTGTCCTCGTCGATCACCCCGCACGGCTCGGGCAGTGTGCGGTACCGGCCGGGCTCGGCCGCCGCGGTCGCCGTACCGGCGTCGCCGGGGTTGGAGTCGTCCGTCGCGCCGCCGTCGTCGGAGCCGCCGGTGCAGCCGGCCAGCAGCGCCGCGAGGAGCGCGGCGACGCCGGTTACGTACGCCTTCCGCTGCACGGTCAGGCTCCTCTCGACGGTGGTCGTATGGCCGGTGCGTTGCCGGTCTCCCAGTGTCCCCGCTGGTTATTCGCTTGCTGCGCGGGGGCGCTCCCTGGAGACAATGTGTATCGCACGCACTGCCGTGGACGCCGGTCCGTTGTCCCATTTCGCCGACCTGGCGCCGGTTTTGCGATTTCAGACTTGTGTTTTGTTTCCGGGGGATAGAGGACGATATGTCGTACGTGGAGATGCCGGGCGCCAAGGTCCCGATCCGTATGTGGACCGACCCGGCGACGGTCGAGGACGTGGCCCTGCAGCAGCTGCGCAACGTCGCGACCCTGCCGTGGATCAAGGGCCTCGCCGTGATGCCGGACGTGCATTACGGCAAGGGGGCGACGGTCGGGTCCGTCATCGCCATGCAGGGGGCCGTGTGTCCTGCGGCGGTGGGGGTGGACATCGGATGCGGGATGTCGGCGGTCAAGACGTCCCTTACCGCGAATGATCTGCCGGGGGATCTGTCCCGGCTGCGGTCGAAGATCGAGCAGGCCATTCCGGTGGGGCGGGGGATGCATGACAGTCCCGTTGAGCCGGGGCGGTTCCATGGGGTGGCCACCGGGGGGTGGGATGACTTGTGGGGGCGGTTCGACCGGGTCGCTGAGGCGGTCAAGTTCCGGCGGGAGCGGGCCGGTTTGCAGATGGGGACGCTCGGATCCGGGAATCACTTTGCAGAAGTAAATGTATGTGATTCTGGATCTGTGTGGCTGATGCTGCACTCCGGTTCCAGGAACATCGGCAAGGAACTCGCCGAGCATCATATCGGCGTAGCCCAGAAGCTCCCGCACAACCAGGGTCTGGTAGACCGTGACCTCGCTGTCTTCGTGGCGGACACTCCGCAGATGGCGGCGTACCGCAACGACCTGTTCTGGGCGCAGGAGTACGCCAAGTACAACCGCACGATCATGATGGCGCTCCTGAAGGATGTCATCCGCAAGGAGTTCAAGAAAGCAAAGCCGACCTTCGAGCCGGAGATCTCCTGTCACCACAACTACGTGGCGGAGGAGCGGTACGAGGGCATGGACCTGCTCGTGACCCGTAAGGGCGCAATTCGGGCCGGCTCCGGCGAGTACGGGATCATCCCGGGTTCCATGGGAACGGGCTCGTACATCGTGAAGGGCCTCGGCAACGAGAAGGCCTTCAACTCGGCCTCGCACGGTGCCGGTCGGCGCATGAGCCGTAACGCGGCCAAGCGTCGCTTCACGACGAAGGACCTGGAGGAGCAGACGCGGGGCGTGGAGTGCCGTAAGGACTCCGGTGTCGTGGATGAGATTCCGGGTGCCTACAAGCCGATCGAGCAGGTCATCGATCAGCAGCGGGACCTTGTGGAGGTCGTGGCGAAGCTGAAGCAGGTCGTCTGTGTGAAGGGCTGACGAGTGAGGCCCCCGGCGGGAACCGGGGGCCTCACTCGTCTCACTGATCGCCTGTGAGGTGCGCGAGCCGCTTCTCCAGCAGCGTCACCGCGTACGGGCTGCCCAAGCCGTCCTCCTTCGCGCGCTGTTCGCCGGCGACCGTGTAGCCCGCCGCTTCGTAGTACGCGCGCAGGCGGGGGTTGGAGGCGAGGCAGTCCAGGCGGGCGTAGGGGCGGCCCGTTGACGCGATGCGCTTCTCCGCCTCGGCCAGCATCCGGCGGCCCGTTCCTGGCGGAGCCGTGTGCGGGGTCGTCATCAGGCGGTGGATGTAGCCCGCGTCGGGTGGGCGGGGGCCCCAGGCGGCCGGGTCGGTCCACCAGAGCTCCCAGGCGCCGGCCAAGTGCTCATCCGCGTAGGCCAGCCAGACTTCGCCCTCCTCCATGCGCCGGCGGAAGTGGGCCTCGTCCTTCTCGCCGGGGCGCCATTGGTCGATCCCGCGGGCGAGTTGCCACAGGGCCGCCGAGTCGCGGAGGTGGACCAGGAGGGCGGCGTCGGAGGGGGTGGCCTTGCGGTAGGTCAGGGGTGGCCAGGTCGCCGGGGCGGGTTCCAGGAGGTGGGTGCGGAGGGTTTGGGCGAGGGAGGGTGCGTCGAGGCCCAGGGTCTGGGTGACGTAGTCCTCGATCGAGCCGTGGTGCGTGGTGAGGGACGACAGGAACAGGCGCATCACCGACGCCGGAGCCCGGCCGAAGCCGAGCCATGTCGGCTCTCGGCCGCCGTTCTTCGCCCGCCAGTCGGAGAGGAGCGCCGGGGCCGCCAGCTCCGTGAGGGTGAAGTCCTCGACGAGCGTCGTCTCGTCGACGCCGAGCAGGGCCAGGACCAGCGCCGCCAGCAGGCCCGTGCGGTCCTTGCCGGAGGCGCAGTGGAAGGCCAGGGGTTCGTCCGCCTCCGCCGCTTCCGCCACGAGCTCCAGGGCCCTGCGGATCTCCTTCGTGCCGTCCTGTGCCACCTCCAGGTAGCGCTCGGCCAGGTAGGGGCCGACGTCCACCCCCGGGTCCAACGCCGCCTGGTTGTACGGGCGGTGCTCGATGCTGAGGTTGTGGTAGGTGAAGGAGGCGTCGTGCGGGATGCGGCCGTTCCTCTCGATCTCCCAGGGATAGCGCAGATCGATCACCGTGCGGATGCCCAGGGAGAGGAACCGGGACCAGTCCGGGGTCGCTTCCGCCAGCTTGCCCAGGGAGTCCGCGCGGTAGAGGCGGCCGGGGCGGATACGGCGGCCGTCCGCGGCCGGATAGCCGCCCAGGTCGCGGAAGTTGCGCAGGGCGTCGAAGCGTATGTGTCTGTCCACCCTGCGTGAGCCTACTTCTTCGGTGCGTGCGTCACCGCGTAGATCATCACGAACGCCACGATGTGGATGCCGAAGAGGAAGTAGCCGAGCCACCACCACATCTGGCGCTCGTTGTGCGGGTCCTTGCCTTCGCTCTTGGCCTTGTTGGCGTCTGTGCCCTTGTCCGGCATCACAACTCCCTGTGGACCTTCGTGTTGGACGCCTGGGCGCGGGGGCGGACGACGAGGAGGTCGATGTTGACGTGGTGGGGGCGGGTGACCGCCCAGGTGATCGTGTCGGCGACGTCGTCGGCCGTGAGGGGTTCGGCGACGCCCTGGTAGACCTTCTCCGCCCTCTCCTTGTCGCCGGCGAAGCGGGTGAGGGCGAACTCGTCCGTCCTGACCATGCCGGGCGCGATCTCGATGACGCGGACCGGCCGGCCGACGATCTCCAGGCGGAGGGTCTCGGCGAGGACGTGGGCGCCGTGCTTGGCCGCGACGTAGCCCGCGCCGCCCTCGTAGGTGGCGTGGCCCGCGGTCGAGGACACGACCACGACCGTGCCGTCGCCGCTCGCCTCCAGCTTCGGGAGCAGGGCCTGGGTGAGGTTGAGGGTGCCGATGACGTTCGTCTCGTACATCGTGCGCCAGTCGGCCGGGTCGCCGGTGGCGACGGGGTCGGCGCCGAGTGCGCCGCCCGCGTTGTTGACGAGGACGCCGATGGTCTTGAAGGCCGTGGCGAACTCGTCGACCGCGGTGCGGTCGGTGACGTCCAGCTGGTACGCCGTCGCCGATCCGCCGCTCGCGTCGATCTCTTCCGCCAGCGCCTCGATACGGTCCTTGCGGCGGGCGGTCAGGACGACGCGGTAGCCGGCCGCGGCGAGCTGTCGTGCCGTGGCGGCACCGATTCCGCTGCTCGCACCGGTGACGACGGCGATGCGGGAGGCGGCGGACGGGGCGGCGGTGGGCATGGCTGCTCCTGCGTGGTCGAGTCGAGTGTGGTCGGGTCGAGAGACTGTCTCGCCAGGATAGGCGGGCGCTGCGGTGGGACAATGAGACGGGTGATCGCCTGGAGCGGAGGTGGATCATGGGACAGGCACGTGAGGTCATGGACCGGCTCACGGACGTGATCACGCACCCGGATCTGAAGACCCTCGGCGAGCTGTATGCGGAGGACGCGGTCGCCGTCACCCCCGACGGCGGTGAGATCCGTGGGCGCGACGGCATCGTCGCGTACTGGCGTCAGATGACGGACGCGATTCCGGACGGGACGTACGAGTCGCTGCACGCGTACGAGGTCGGGGACACGGCCATCGACGAGGGGTTCTTCAGCGGACGGAACACCGGGCCCATTCAGTTGCCCACCGGGGAGACCCTTCCCCCGACCCAGAAGGAGATCAAGATCCGCGGGGTGGACCTCGCCACGGTCAAGGACGGCAAGATCGTGGAGTACCGGCTCTACTTCGACGAGATGGACTTCCTGGAGCAGCTGGGGCTGCTTCCGCCGTCCTGAGCCGTAGGGTCCGTGGGTTGGGTCAGTTGCCCCGTGGCGCGTACATGATCACAGCCATGCCCGCGAGGCAGATCAGTGCGCCCGCCACGTCCCAGCGGTCCGGCCGGTAGCCGTCGGCGATCATGCCCCAGGCGAGGGAGCCGGCGACGAAGACGCCGCCGTACGCGGCGAGGACGCGGCCGAAGTCGGCGTCGGGCTGGAGCGTGGCGACGAAGCCGTAGACGCCGAGGGCCATGACGCCCGCGCCGATCCAGAGCCAGCCGCGGTGTTCGCGCACGCCCTGCCAGACCAGCCAGGCGCCGCCGATCTCGAAGAGCGCGGCGACGACGAACAGGGCGGCGGACCGGAGAACGAGCATGGGGGCAGCTTCGCACGCCGGCCGGCGGGGCCCTGAGTCACCTGTCGGACGGCGCCTGCCGGCGGTCAGTCGTCGGGGTTCTCGCCGTCGTACCGCTCGCGAGCATCCCGGACCTGGTCGAAGTGCGTCTCCGCCCAGTCCTTCACCGCCGTCAGCAGCATGGCCAGGCTGTGGCCGAGCGGGGTGAGTTCGTAGTCGACGCGGACCGGGACGGAGGGGGTGACGGTGCGGGTGAGGAGGCCGTCGCGTTCCAGAGAGCGCAGGGTCTGGGTCAGCATCTTGGGGCTGACGCCGGCGATCTTGCGGCCGAGATCGCTGTAGCGCAGGGGGCCGGGGGCGAGGGCGGAGACGATGAGGCTGACCCACTTGTCGCTGATGCGGTCCAGGAGCTGGTTGGTGGGACAGCTCTTGAGGAACGCGTCGTACTCGACGCGGGCCTGTTCGCGCCGCTGGGCCGCCGTCATGGTCGCCATGGGCTCACCTCCGGGGTACGTACGCACTCTCAGGTAACTACTTACTGATAGATAGTAACTCTTCCTAGGGTTGTTGGCAGTCAACGGGAGAGCATCCCGAATGCCGACCATCAAGGAGAGCGCTGTGCGTGCTGTTGTGGTGAACTCGTTCGGCGGGCCGGAGGCCGTGGAGGTCGTGGAGACCGAGGTACCGGAGCCCGGTGCACGTCAGGTGCGGATCAGGGTCGCGGCGGCCGCGCTGAATCCCGTGGATGCGGGGGTGCGGGCCGGGGTCTTCGGGGGTGCGGGCAAGCAAATCGGGCTCGGGTGGGACGTGGCCGGGACGGTGGACGCGGTGGGTGTGGCCAGCTCGTGGAGTGTCGGGGACGAGGTGGTGGCGCTCGACCACGGCATGGTCAAGCCGCTCGGGACCCATGCCGAGTACGTCGTCGTGGACACGGATGCCGCGGCCAAGGCGCCGGCCACGGTGGACGCCGTCCATGCGGCGACGCTGCCGCTGAACGCGCTGACCGCCGTACAGGCTCTGGATCAGCTGGAGTTGGCGCCGGGGCAGTCGCTGTTGGTGACGGGGGCGGCGGGGGCGGTCGGTGGGTACGCCGTCCAACTGGCCGCGCATCGGGGGATATCGGTGACCGGACTGGCGCGGGAGGGGGACGAGGAGTTCGTACGGTCGCTGGGGGCGGTGGAGTTCGTGAGCGGCGCGGTGGGGGCGGGGAGCGTGGACGCGGTGCTGGATGCGGCGGTGCTGGGGGAGTCGGCGTTGGGGTGGGTGCGGGACGGGGGCGTGTACGTGGGGGTGATTCCGCAGACCCAGCCTGGGTCTGTGCGGGGGGTGCGGACCGGTGCGGTTGAGGTGAGTGCCGATGGGGGGCGGTTGGCGGAGTTGGTGCGGCTCCTGGATGGCGGGGTGCTGACTACTCGGGTGGCTGAGACGTTTGCGCTGGACGACGCGGCCAAGGCGCATGCGCGGCTTGAGGGAGGTGGCATTCGGGGGCGCCTGGTGCTGGTGCCGTGAGGCGGAGTGCCGTGGGTGGGTCGGGCCGGTCCGGGCCGGGTGCGCGGCGTTGTGGCCGGCGCTGGGTGGGGTCGCTGCGCCTGCCGCGTCGGCTCACCGCACCCCCTGCGCATAAGCCGTCGGCGGTACCCCCACCGTCCCCGTGAAGTCCCGGATGAGATGGGCCTGGTCGGCGTAGCCGAGGTCGGTGGCGAGGGTGGCCCAGTCGACGTTCTGCCGGGTGCCGGCGAGTTCCAGGGCCTCGTGGATGCGGTAGCGGAGGATGCACCACTTGGGGCTGACACCGACGTAGGCCGAGAAGAGCCGTTGCAGGGCCCGCACCGACAGGCCCTGTGCGCGGGCGAAGTCGCCGACGCGGCGCACGGTGCGGTCGGTGCGGATGCGCTGGACGAGGCCCTTGGCGAGGTCGGCCTGCGGATCGGCGGCCGGGTCGAGGGACAGCAGGAAGGCGTCGAGGGCGGCCACTCGGGCGGCGTCGTCCGGGTGGCTCACGACGGTCCGGGCGATGTCGGGCGTGGCCTGCGGGAACGCCTCGTGGGCGGGCAGTGCGCGGCCCGTCCAGTGCGACACGGGTGCCTGCGGCGCGTACGGCCGGAACGCGCCGGGCCAGAACTTCGCCCCGCACACCCGCCCCCGCCCCGTCAGCTTGCGGGTGTACAGGCCGAGCGCGACGCCGGTCAGCTCCCCGTAGGGCGGGCCCTCGTCCTCGTCCCATTGGAAAGTGAGGTTGACCGAGGGGTGCGGGACGATGTGCGAGGCGTAGGGCTCGGGCAGGTCCCAGTCGATGAGCCAGTACCACTCGACGTACCGGCGCAGCGGCTCGGCGGGCTCGTGGCGGCGGAACCGCACGCGGCTCAGCAGCGCGGACGGGTCGACGATCCCGCGGGTGTCGTGGCGGGGTGCGGCCATGGCCGGATCGTACGTCGCGTTTCTTCAAGAGGGGCAGGCCTGTGCGTCCCTACGGTCGGGGTATGGACACGAACGATGTGAAGACGTACGGCATCGGTGAGCTGCTGGGCATGGCGCGGGAGCGGGCGGTTCCGGTGGTGCGGGGCGTTCCCGACGAGGCGCTCGCCGCCCCCACGCCCTGCGTCGAGTATGACGTGAAGGCCCTGGTCAATCACCTCTTCCAGGTGATCGTGCAGTTCCAGAAGCTGGCCGTGAAGGAGGCGTCGGACTTCGGTGAGACCCCCGACCGGGTCGCCGAGGGCTCCGAGTGGCGTGAGCGTCTTGTGGCTGAGGCGGACCGGCTGGTGGCTGCCTGGTCCGCGCCCGGCGCCGAGGACGGCAGGACCGGCGGGATGAACATGCCCGCGCGGCTCGTCGGCTCGATGGCGCTGCTCGATCTGACCGTGCATGTGTGGGACCTGGCGCGGGCGACGGGCCAGGACTACCCGGGCGCCGACGAGGCCGTCGTGGCGGAGCTGGCGGGCGCGGTGGACGAGCTGGCGCCGACGGCTCGCAAGATGGGCGTGTTCGGCGACGCGGTGCCGGTGGCGGAGGGTGCGTCGGCGTTCGAGCGGCTGCTCGCGCAGACCGGGCGGGACCCGCACTGGAAGGGGTGAGCGGGAGCGGAATAGTCGTGGGGCGGTCACGGTTCTCCGGGTATAGTTGAACGGTCAACAACCTGGAGGGTGAGCGACCATGCAGTTCGGAATCTTCAGCGTCGGCGACGTCACGCCGGACCCCACGACGGGCCGTACGCCGACCGAGCGCGACCGCATCAAGGCCATGGTCGCCATCGCGCTGAAGGCCGAGGAGGTCGGCCTCGACGTCTTCGCGACCGGCGAGCACCACAACCCGCCGTTCGTGCCGTCGTCCCCGACGACGATGCTCGGCTACATCGCGGCACGGACCGAGCGGCTGGTCCTGTCCACCTCCACCACACTGATCACCACCAACGACCCGGTGAAGATCGCCGAGGACTTCGCGATGCTTCAGCACCTGGCCGACGGCCGGGTGGACCTGATGATGGGCCGCGGCAACACCGGCCCGGTCTACCCCTGGTTCGGCCAGGACATCCGGCAGGGCATCAACCTGGCCATCGAGAACTACGCCCTGCTGCACCGGCTGTGGCGCGAGGACGTCGTGGACTGGGAGGGCAAGTTCCGCACGCCGCTGCAGGGCTTCACGTCCACCCCGCGCCCGCTGGACGGCGTACCGCCGTTCGTCTGGCACGGCTCGATCCGCTCGCCGGAGATCGCCGAGCAGGCGGCCTACTACGGCGACGGCTTCTTCCACAACAACATCTTCTGGCCGGCCGACCACACCAAGCGCATGGTCGAGCTCTACCGGACCCGGTACGCCCACTACGGCCACGGCACGCCCGAGCAGGCCATCGTGGGCCTCGGCGGCCAGGTGTTCATGCGGAAGAACTCCCAGGACGCGATCCGCGAGTTCCGGCCCTACTTCGACGTCGCGCCGGTCTACGGGCACGGGCCCTCGCTGGAGGACTTCATGGACCAGACGCCGCTGACCGTGGGCTCCCCGCAACAGGTGATCGAGAAGACGCTGTCCTTCCGCGAGTACGCCGGTGACTACCAGCGCCAGCTGTTCCTGATGGACCACGCCGGGCTGCCGTTGAAGACCGTGCTGGAGCAGCTCGACCTGCTCGGCGAGGAGGTCGTGCCGGTGCTGCGCAAGGAGTTCGCGAACGGCCGTCCGGCGGAGGTGCCGGAGGCGCCGACTCATCAGTCCCTGCTCGCCGACGCCACGAAGGAGGTCGTCGCATGAGGCTCGTGGTCGTGTCCGCGGGACTGAGCGTCCCGTCGTCCACCCGGCTGCTCGGCGACCGGCTCGCCGCAGCAGTCGGCCGGCAGGCCTCCGGTCCGGTCGACGTCCAGGTCGTCGAGCTGCGAGACCTCGCGGTCGAGATCGCGCACAACTTCACCAACGGCTTCCCCGGGAGGAAGCTGGCCGTCGCGATCGAGGCGGTGACCTCGGCGGACGGCCTGATCGTGGTCACGCCCGTGTTCTCGGCGTCGTACAGCGGGCTGTTCAAGTCGTTCTTCGACGTGATCGACAAGGACGCCCTGACCGGCATGCCGGTGCTGCTCGCGGCGACCGGCGGCACGGCCCGGCACTCCCTGGTCCTGGAACACGCGCTGCGTCCGCTCTTCGCCCACCTGCGAGCCGTGATCGTCCCGACCGGTGTCTACGCCGCCTCGGAGGACTGGGGCGCCGAGGGGCTGGACGGTCGTATCGAGCGGGCGGCGGGGGAGCTGGCCGGACTGATGGCCGGGCTGTCGGCGGGGCGGAGGGTGAAGGACGACCTTGCGGTGGTGCCGTTCGCCGAACAGCTGGCGGCGCTTTCCAGCCCGTCCGGCGCTTGAGGACGAGGCCCCTTCAGGGCCGAAGCGGGTCTGGGGGCGGCAGCCCCCGGAGACGGCCCTGTGACGGTGAGAGCCCAGTAAGAAGGGTGACCGTAAGCCCCCTCACACGGCCGAACCGCCGGAGGCCTTGGCACTATGAACCCGTGCCCCAGACTGTGCTCCTCGCCGAAGACGACCGCGCCATCCGCAACGCCCTGGAGCGCGCGCTGACCCTGGAGGGCTACCAGGTCACCGCGGTCGCCGACGGGGTGGAGGCGCTCGCGCAGGCCCACAAGACGCCCCCGGACGTGCTCGTCCTCGACGTGATGATGCCCGGCATCGACGGGCTGCAGGTCTGCCGGGTGCTGCGCGCCGAGGGCGACCGCACCCCGATCCTGATGCTGACGGCGCTCGTGGAGACCCAGGACCGGATCGCCGGCCTGGACGCGGGCGCCGACGACTACGTGGTGAAGCCCTTCGACGTCGAGGAGGTCTTCGCCCGCCTGCGCGCCCTGCTGCGCCGCACCACGGAGACGAACGACGCCCCCGTCGACGTACCGAAGCAGGCCCCCGACGCTCCCGCGGCGTCCGGCCGGCTGATCGAGGCGGCCGGGCTGCGGATGGATCCGCAGGCGCGGCGGGCCTGGCGGGGCGCGCGGGAGCTGGAGCTGACGCGGACCGAGTTCGAGCTGCTGGAGCTGCTGGTCCGCAACGCCGGCATCGTCCTGGACCACTCCACCATCTACGACCGCATCTGGGGCTACGACTTCGGCCCCGGCTCCAAGAATCTCGCCGTCTACGTCGGCTACCTGCGCCGCAAGCTCGACGAGCCCGGCGCCCCGCAGCTGATCCACACGGTCCGCGGGGTGGGTTACGTGCTGCGGGAGGACTGAGTGCGCCGCGTCCGCCACCGTCTCGGGCGGCTGCTGACCGGGCGGCGCAGAAGCGGGCTCGGCACGACCTTCGCCGTGTCGTTCGCGGCCGTGACCGCCGTCGTCACCGTCCTGGTCGGTCTGCTGTCGTACACCGCCGCCGCCCGGCTGGTGCGGGTGGACCAGGAGTCCGTGTTCGACCAGGTCGTGCAGGACCTGCGCGGCGAGGTGCGGCAGCGTCCGATGACACCGGAGGACTTCTCGTCCTCCGCGCCCGGCCACGATCTCGTACGGCCCGCCCGGACCGATGTGCAGGTGCTGGCCTCGGACGGTGCCGTGGCCGACCCGGGCCGTCCCGGGCTGCCGGTCACGGCCGCGGACCGGCGGATCGCGGGTGACGCGACGGCCGGGCGGATGGTCCAGTACAAGGACATCGGCGTCGGCAGCGACGTCTACCGCATCGCGACCGTCGCGCTCGGCGGCGGGCGGGGCGCGGTGCAGGTGGCCCAGGAGTTCAGCGACACGGAGGACCTGCTGCGGGCGCTGCAGCAGCGGACCCTGCTGCTGATGGCGGCGGTGGTCACGCTCGCGGGACTCTTCGGCTGGTGGCTGGCCCGGCGCATCACGCGCCGCCTGGTCGTCCTCACCGCCGCCGCCGAGGACGTCGCCCGCACCCGGCGGCTCGGCATCCAGGTGCCGGTCACCGGACACGACGAGGTCGGCCGGCTGGGCCGCGCCTTCGACCGCATGCTGGGCCGGCTGGCCCAGTCGGAGGAGGACCAGCGGCGCCTGGTGCAGGACGCGGGCCACGAGCTCCGCACCCCGCTGACGTCCCTGCGGACGAACATCTCCCTGCTGCGCCGCATCGA
The DNA here is from genome assembly GCF_044465645.1 of Streptomyces sp. NPDC049627. Classification (NCBI taxonomy): domain Bacteria; kingdom Bacillati; phylum Actinomycetota; class Actinomycetes; order Kitasatosporales; family Streptomycetaceae; genus Streptomyces; species Streptomyces sp. NPDC049627. The sequence goes on from NZ_JBITLW010000007.1 coordinate 43,848, forward strand.
CGAGCTGCCGCCCGCCACCCGGGAGGAACTGGTGGCGGACCTCAGCCAGGAGGCGCGCGAACTGACCGACCTCGTCAACGAGTTGGTCGACCTCGCGGCCGGGCAGTCCGACACCGAGCCGGCCCAGCGGGTGGACCTCGCCGACATCGCCGAGGACGTGGCGGGGCTCGCCCGGCGGCGCACGGGACGGCGGATCGAGGTCCGCGCGAGCGGCGACACGACGACGGACGGGCGGCCGGGGATGCTCCAGCGGGCGCTGACCAACCTCGTCGAGAACGCCGCGAAGTTCGACCGCGCCGGCACGGCACCGATCGAGATCAGCATCGCCGGGCCCGCCCGTCCCGGGACGGTCCGGGTGGAGGTCCTCGACCGGGGGCCGGGCATCGCCGACGACGACCTGATCCGCGTCTTCGACCGCTTCTACCGCGCCGCCGACGCACGGTCGCTGCCGGGGTCGGGGCTGGGGCTGTCGATCGTGCGGGAGGTGGCGCTGTCACACGGGGGAGCGCCCTTCGCCTTCCGGCGGGACGGGGGCGGGACGGTGATCGGGTTCACGGTGGGCGGTTCCGTCCAGGCCCTGTCGACTCCCCTCGGGTATGGGTGACGATCGGTCCGGCGTGCCGCGCGCGGCGGCCCGTGTCCGTCCGGGCGAGGGGGAGGGGCGTCATCGTGCTCAGTGACGTGGAGAGCGCCGTCCTGGCGGAGATCGACGAGGCCCGGATCGGGCGGACGCTGCTGGAGCTGATCGCGGTGCCGAGTGTCATCGGCAGCGCGGCCGAGTCCGAACTGCAGCATCTGCTGGCGGGGCGGCTGGAGCGGCTCGGGCTGGACGTCGACCTGTGGTCCATGGACCTGGAGACTCTGCGCGCGGACCCCGAGTTCCCGGGGACGGAGGCGGAGCGGGACGAGGCCTGGGGCCTGGTGGGTGTGACGGAGGACGGCGGAGACGGGCCCGCCTTCATCCTGCAGGGGCATGTGGATGTCGTCCCGCCCGGGGATCCGGAGGCGTGGGCCGGGGATCCGTTCGTGCCGAGGGTGACCGGGGATGTCGTACACGGTCGCGGTGCCTGTGACATGAAGGCCGGGCTGGTCGCCCACCTCGCCGCGCTCGCCGCGATACGGGCCGCCGGGGTGCGGCTGCGGGGACGGGTGGGCGTGCACTTCGTGGTGGGGGAGGAGGACGGCGGGCTCGGTGCCTTCGGCACGTTGCGGCGGGGGCACGGGGGTGATGTGTGCGTCATCGCGGAGCCGACGGGGGGCGCGCTGGTCACCGCCAACGCCGGGGCGTTGACCTTCCGTCTGGCCGTGCCCGGCAAGGCGGCTCATGGCAGTGCGCGGGATCAGGGGGTGAGCGCGATCGATGCGTATGTGCCGCTGCACCGGGCGCTGGGGCGGTTGGAGGCCGAGCGGAACCGGGATGCGCATCCGTTGATGGCCGAGCATCCGATTCCCTATGCCCTGTCGGTGGGGACCGTGCGCGCCGGGGACTGGGCCAGCAGTGTGCCCGATCTGCTGGTGGCGGAGGGGCGGTTGGGGGTGCGGCTGGGGGAGGATCCGGCCGAGGCGCGGGCCGCCTTTGAGCGGTGCGTGGCGGAGGCGTGTGCTGGGGATCCCTGGTTGCGGGAGCATCCGGCGGTCGTGAGCTGGCCGGGCGGGCAGTTCGCGAGTGGGCGGTTGCCGGAGGGGCATCCGCTGCCGGGCGTGATACGGGGTGCGTATGCCGACGCCGTGGGCGGCGGCGGGTTGCGGAAGTGCGGGGCGCCGTACGGGAGTGATCTGCGGCTGTATGCCGGGGCGGGGATTCCTGCGTTGCAGTTCGGGCCGGGGGATATTCGGGTGGCGCACAGTGCGGGGGAGCGGGTTTCGCTGGGCGAAGTGGTGGGGGTGGCGCGGGCGTTGGCGGTGACGGTGTTGCGGGCGGTGGGGACGAAGTAAGCGAAGCCGGCGAAGCTCGCCGGGTACGACCTCGCCCTCAAGGCCCCCGCACCCCCGCCGACGACACCCGTGTGCATTACTCACCGCGCATGATCCATTGCCGAATGTTTGGCTGAGCCGAGGGCGCCGCCCTTGGCACCCTCTCCCGAAGCAAGGAGAGAAGCGCAAGCATGAAGATCGCGAAGTGTTCTCTGTTGCGTACGGCCGCTCCGGTGCTGGTCGCGAGCGTGTCCCTGGCCGCGTTCGCCGTACCGGCCGTCCCCGCCGCCGCGCAGGAGACTCCCGGCTCCGTGGTGGACCGGGTCGACGGCACCGTGCGGATCCTGGCCTTCCCCAACGCGGCGAACAGCATGAGGGTCAGCGTCGCCACCGACGGACCACGGCAGGGGCATCTGATCGTCGAGGACGACGCGCACATCCTCGCCCGCCCGGGCTGCACGGCGGTGCCCGGCACCGACGGCACCGCCGCCGACTGTGGCATCGCCTACGGGACGGGCGGCGTCACCCGCATCAACGCCGCGCTGGGCAACTTCGGTGACAGCTTCTTCTCCACGGCCCCCATCAGCACCGTCATCAACGCCGGAACCGGCGGCGACTTCGTCCGCACCGGCGGCGCCAACGACACGATCGACCTCCGCGACGGCGTGGTCGGCAACGACTCGGCGGACTGCGACGGCGGCGGCAACGATGCCGTGGTCGCCAACCTCCGCGACCTGATCGCCGCGAACTGCGAGCGGCGGGTGAGGGTCTAGTCGGGGCGGTCCGGCATGGGCCGCGTGCGCCGGGCGTACGCACGTGCCGCGCGGGCGCGGTCGCCGCAGCGGGTGGAGCACCAGTGGCGGCGGCCGTGCCGGAGCAGGTAGCGGTTGCAGGGTGCGGAGCCGCAGGCCGTGAGGCGTTCGGCGTCGGGCGAGGTGAGCAGGTCGGCGGCGTCGGCGGCGAGGGTGGCCAGGGCGTGGTCGACGATCGCGGTGGTGGGGTGGGGCGCCGCCCGATAGGGGCCGTTCTTGTCGTCCCACTGGAGGAGCGGGGCCGTGGGGACCCTGGTCAGCGCGTCGTTCACCGCGGACAGGGCGGCCGGGAGGGCGGGGAGCGCCGCGACGCGCGAGTCGAACAGCGACCGGATCTGTTCCCGCAGCGCACGCAGCTGCGCCGCGCACATCTCCCGCATTCCGGCGTCGACGGGAGCGAGCCCGAGGCCGACCAGCCAGCGGTTCGCGGCGGCCGGGGTGCCGAGCAGATCGACGTAGTGGCCGCCCGGCAGCGCGATGACGCTGTTGACGAGGGCGAGCGACGGGTACTGCTCCGCGCCCGGCGCGGGCGGCAGTGGCGGCTCGACGGGCTCCTTCATGGCTGTCATGGTACGGAATGCCGGCATCCGTGAGAAAGCCGCAGTAAGTCGCGGTAAGCCGCGGTGATGTCCCTTGGGCGCCCCGAGGCCCAGGGGGGCGAGGCACACCCCGCCCCCCTTCTCGCCGACTCTCGCCGATCGTGGCTCGCCGATCGCTAGACCGCCAGCCACGCCGCCTGGTCCGGCGCCAGTACGCCGCCCTCGACGGGCCCGCTGGCCAGCAGGACGGCCCTGTGGCCGGGCAGCCGGTACGGCTCGGCCGACAGGTTGACCACGCACACGAAGCCGGGCTCGCGGCGGAAGGCGAGCACCCCGTCGGGGGCGTCCAGCCAAGCCAGGGTTCCCTCACCGAGGGCAGGTGTGTCGCGGCGCAGGCGCAGAGCCGTGCGGTAGAGCTCCAGCATCGAGGCCGGGTCGCCGGTCTGGGCGGCCACGCTGCGCCCGGCCCAGTCGGCCGGCTGGGGCAGCCAGGGTGCGGCGGTCGCGTCGTCGGGGCTGAAGCCGTACGGCGTGCTCCGCCCGGACCACGGGATCGGCACCCGGCAGCCGTCACGGCCGCGCTGGGTGTGGCCGGAGCGCTCCCATATGGGGTCCTGCAGGACGGACTCGGGCAGGTCCTCGACCTCGGGCAGGCCGAGCTCCTCGCCCTGGTAGACGTAGGCGCCGCCGGGCAGGGCCAGCATCAGGAGGGCCGCGGCACGGGCGCGGCGGGTGCCCAGGTCGAGGTCCAGGGGGCCTTGGGGGCGGTAGACCTCGTTGGCCACCCAGCGCCGGGCGGGGGTCGGGCGGCCGTAGCGGCTGGGGTGGCGTACGACGTCGTGGTTGGACAGGACCCAGGTGGCCGGCGCGCCCACCGAGCCGAGCATGGCGAGCGAGTCGTCGATGACCGTGCGCAGCTCCTTCGGGTGCCATGTGGACATCAGGAAGTCGAAGTTGAACGCGGTGTGCAGGCCGTCCGGGCGGACGTAGGCGGCGAGCCGTTCGGGGGTGTCCGCCCACGCCTCGGCGACGAAGCACCGGTCGCCGGGGAACTCGTCGGCCACCTTGCGCCAGGCACGGTAGATCTCGTGGACCTCGTCGCGGTCCCAGTGCGGGTGGTCGACGTGCTGCCAGGGCCGCCCGTCGACCGGGTCCTGGCGGGGCGGCAGGTCGGGGAGTTCCGGGTGCTTGATCAGCCCGTGGGCGACGTCGATACGGAAGCCGTCCACGCCCCGGCTGAACCAGAACCGCAGGATCGACTCGAACTCCTCGCGCACCTCGGGGTGTTGCCAGTTGAGGTCGGGCTGCTCGGGCGCGAACAGGTGCAGGTACCAGTCGCCGTCGGGCAGCCGGGTCCAGGCCGGGCCGCCGAAGCTGGACACCCAGTCGTTGGGCGGCTCGGAGCCGTCGGGGCCGCGCCCCGGCCGGAAGACGTAGCGCTCGCGCTCGGGGCTGCCCGGGCCCGCGGCCAGCGCCGCCCGGAACCAGGCGTGCCGGTCGGAGGTGTGGTTGGGCACGATGTCGGGGATGACGCGGATGCCGTGCTCGTGCGCCTCGGCGATGAGCCGCTCCGCCTCGGCCACCGTGCCGAAGAGCGGGTCGATCTCGCGGAAGTCGGCCACGTCGTAACCGTGGTCCGCCATCGGCGACTTGTACCACGGGTTGATCCAGACGGCGTCCACGCCGAGGGACTTGAGATACGGCAGCCGGGAGCGCAGGCCGGCGATGTCGCCGACGCCGTCGCCGTTGCCGTCGGCGAAACTGCGGATGTAGACCTGGTAGATGACGGCGCTGCGCCACCACGGTGCGGTGGGGGACACGGGTGTGTTGCTCCTCGGGAGTCGAAGGGGTGGGCGTGTCTACTTCGCCGCGCCGGCCGTGAGCCCGGCGACGATACGGCGCTGGAAGACCAGCACCATGACCACCAGCGGCACCGTGACGAGGACGCCCGCGGCCATCTGGCTGCCGAACGGGGTCTCGTACGTCGTCGCGCCGGTGAACTTCGAGATGGCGACCGGTGCGGTCTGCATGCCGGGCTTGTTGGTCATCGACAGGGCGATGAGGAACTCGTTCCAGGCCGCGATGAACGTGATGATCGCGGTGGTGAAGATGCCCGGCGCCGCGAGCGGGATGATGACCTTGCGGAACGCCTGGCCTCGGGTGCAGCCGTCGACCATCGCGGCGTGCTCCAGCTCGTCCGGCATCTGGCGGAAGAAGGTGGTCAGGTTCCACACCGCCAGCGGCAGCGCGAAGGACATGCTCGGCACGATCATCGCCTGGTAGGTGTTGATCCAGCCGATGTCCGTGAACAGCTTCAGCAGCGGGACCACGATCGACACCACCGGGAACATCGAGGTGGCGATGATCAGGGTCAGGATCAGCCGCTTGAAACGGAACTCCAGCCGCGCCATCGCATACGCCGTGAAGGTCGCCAGCAGCAGGGCCAGCACGGTCGTGATCCCGGCCACGACCAGGCTGTTGAGCAGCGCGCGGCCGAACCCCTGCGCGGGGTCGAACACGGCGCGGTAGTTCTCCAGCGACACCACGGAGGGGAAGAGCGAGGTGTCGAAGATGTCCGAGGTGCGGCGCAGGCTGGAGACCAGCATCCAGTAGAACGGGGCCATGCAGTAGGCCACGACCGCGATGACACCCGCGTACAGCAGGCCGCTGCGCCACTTCGCCGTGAAGGTCGTCGTCATGCCGTCACCTCCGTACGCCGGCGCAGGGCAGCCGGGATGCGGCTGCCTTTCCGCTTACGGCCCCCCGCGCCGACGTCACCGATCAGGTCGGCCCCGAGCAGCCGTACGAAGGCCAGGGCGACGAGGAAGACGTACAGGAAGAGGAGCACCGAGTACGCGGAGGCCGGTCCGAAGCGGACGTTGGACGCCTCGTTCTGCGCGAGCATCGACAGGGTCTCCACCGAGTGCTTCTGCGCGCCGATGAGGATGTACGGCAGGTCGAACATCCGGAGCGCGTCCATGCAGCGGAAGAGCATCGCCACCAGCAGCGCCGGCTTCACCAGGGGCAGCGTGATGTGCCAGAACTGGCGCCGCGGACTCGCCCCGTCGATGCGGGCGGCCTCGTACACCTCCTTGCCGATGACCTGCAGCCCCGCCAGGACCAGCAGCCCGATGAAGGGCGCGGTCTTCCACACCTCGGCGACGATGACCGCGACCTTGGCCTGGAAGCCCTCGGTGGTCCACAGGACCTGACGGCCGATCAGCGCGTTGGCGATGCCGTCGCTGTTGAAGATCCACCGCCACAGCAGTCCGGAGATGGCCGTGGGCACCGCCCAGGGGATGAGGATGCCCGCCCGCACCAGGCCGCGTCCCCGGAACGCCTTGTGCATGATCAGGGCCATCGCCACCCCGATCAGCGTCTCCAGGGCGACCGTGACGACGGTGAAGAAGGTGGTGTTCCAGAAGGCGTTCCAGAACCGCTCCCCGGCCGCGCCGAAGATGCCGGCGTAGGTCCGCAGCCCGACGAACGGCTCGGTCGTGCGGATGAACCCGGTCTCCGGGTCCAGGCCCTTCGCCCCGTACAGCGACTCGTTCAGCGCCATGAGCGTCGGGTAGAGCACGACGATCGTCAGCACCAGCAGCGTCGGGGAGACCAGCAGGGCGGCCATCCGTGCCGTGCCCGCGGTCGCGCGGGACTGCCCCCGCGTACGGCGGCGGCCCGCCGGCTCCGAGCGCTCCCGGGTCACCACCGGCGCCGGGGGCGGGATCTTGGTGTCGGCCATGACCCGCTCCTCACTGCCCGGTGGACTTCTGCAGGGCTTCCTGCAGGTCCTTCAGCGCCTGGGCGCTGCTCTTGCTCCCGGTCAGCGCGGCGTACGCCTCCTGCTGGACCGCCGAGGTGACGTCGCCGTACTGCACGACGCGCGGGCGCGGCACGGCGCGCAGGATCGACTCCTTCAGCACCGGCAGATACGGGTACTGCTTCACCAGCGCCTTGTCGTCGTACAGGGAGGCGTACGGCGGGGCGAGGGAGGCGTCCTTGAGGAAGGTGGCCGTGCTCTCCTCGCTGCTGAAGAACTTCATGAAGTCCAGGGCCGTGGCCTTGTTCTTCGCGAAGGACGACAGGGCCAGATTGTGGCCGCCGAGGCTGGAGGAGCCGGGGCCGTCGAGGCCGGGCAGCGGGGCGACGGCGTACTCGCCCTTGATGTCGCTCTTGCCGGCCAGGGAGTACACGTAGGGCCAGTTGCGCAGGAAGACCAGCTTGCCGGACTGGAACGCCTGGCGGCCGTCCTCCTCCAGGTAGGTGATGCCCTCCTTGGGGATCGTCCCGTCCTCGACCGAGTCGACGAGGAAGTCCAGGCCCTTCTTCGCCGCCGCCGTGTCGACGTCCGGCTTGCCGTTCGCGTCGGTGACGACGCCGCCCGCGGAGTTCACGGCCTCGGCGAAGTTGACGGTCAGGCCCTCGTACTTCTGGAACTGCCCGGCGTAGCACGACATGCCCTCGGCCTCGGGCAGCTTCTTCACCTTGGCGCAGTCGGCCTTCAACTCGGCCCAGGTGGCCGGGGGTTGGGCTATCCCGGCCTTCTTCAGCAGGTCGGTGCGGTAGTAGAGCATGCCGCCGTCGGAGCTGGCCGGGACCGCGTACAGGCCGTCGCGGTACTTCGCCGTCTCCACGACCGGCTTCAGCATCTTGTCGAGGGGGAAGCGCTGCTCGGGCAGCTTGTCGATCCACTGGTGGGCGGCGAACTCCGACGTCCACACGACGTCGAGGGAGAGCACCGTATAGGCGTCGGACTTCGTCTCCGCGTTCTGGATCATCTGCTGGCGTTGCGCGTCCGCGTCCGTCGGCAGCTGGATGAAGGTGACCTTCTCCTTCGGGTGCAGCTTGTTCCAGCGGTCGAGCATCGGCTGGACAGACCCGGTGGTGTCCTTGCCCGCCACGTACGTGATGGGTCCGCGGCCCTCGAAGGTCCCCGGCCCGCCCTGTCCGGCGGCGCCCTCGTCGGACGAGCCGCAGGCGGTGAGGAGGAGGGAGCCGACGGCGAGCACGCCCGCCCACTGGGACGCTCTGGTGGTTGTGGTCTTCACGGTGTCTCCTGGTCGTGCGTGGTCTACGTCGTCCCACGTCGTCGTACGTAGTCGTCTGTCCCGGTTGCGAGACCGCGTTGTCACACGCGTTTCTGAGTGGAACATGCAGGTCAGACCCTGATTGAACGGCTCAATGGGCTGATGTGCGACCGCGTCGTGACAACGCTTGCAAGCTAGGGGGCGCTTTTGCTGGAAGTCAATGCGTTACCGCGCGGTAATGCGATGCGGCAGATGCTTTCCGCTGCATGAAAGCGCTGTCACAAACGCCGTTGAAAGCGGTGCCATCTGTGCTACCGTCCGCTCATGCCACCAGCTCAGCGGCACCCCACGATGGCTGACGTAGCCGAACGGGCCGGGGTCTCCACGTCCACCGTTTCGCGCACTCTGCGCGGCATGTCCACCGTCTCTCCGGAGGTCCGCACGCGCGTCGAGCAGGCCGCACGCGAGCTGAACTTCGCCGTGTCACGGCAGGCTGCAAGCCTTGTCACGGGGAAGACCGGGAACGTCGCCGTGATGGTGCCCACGCTCACCTCGTGGTTCATGGGCTCGGCCCTGACCAGCCTGGGGCCGATGCTGCGGGCGGCCGGCATGGAGATGAACATCTACGTGATCCCCGACATGGCCGAGCGCACCGCGTTCTTCGAACGTCTCCCGGCCCGGCGGAACGCCGACGCGCTGCTGGTCTTCTGCTTCGACCTCACCGAGACGGAAACCGCGCGGCTGGACGACCTCGGGATGCCGGTCATCTATGTCAGCCAGCACGTCGACGGCCGGCCCAGCGTCTACGTCGACGACGTGGCAGGCGCCCGCAAGGCCACCCACCACCTGCTCAATCTCGGGCACCGCCGGATCGCCTTCGCCCACACGGTGGGAGCCAGAGGCTTCAGCTTCAGCTCGCAGGAACGGCTCCTCGGCTACCGCCAGGCGCTCACCGAAGCGGGCATCCCCCTGGACGACGACCTGGTGGTGGGCGCGCCACCCCAGGACAAGCGCGGCGCGATGGAGGCGGTGGGACACCTGCTCGGGCTGCACGAGCCCCCCACGGCCATCTTCGCCGAACAGGACGAGCTGGCCGCCTCCCTCATCGGGGTCCTGCGCCGGACACGCATCGATGTGCCCGAGCGGATGTCCGTCCTCGGCTTCGACGACCAGCCGCTGGCGGACTGGTTCGACCTGTCCACCGTGGCCCAGTCACCCTCGGACATCGGCCGCGAGGCCGGCGAACTCGCCCTCGCGCTCATCAACGCCCCGGACGGCGACCACAAACGGCACGTACTCCTGCCGACCCATGTCATTCCACGGGCCACGACGGCCCCGCCGCCCGCTCCTCCGGGCGATGATGTCCGCGACGTCTGACATCCGCAGGCACGGGAGGGGCACATGGACCAGCTGAAGACGGTTCCCTGGCACGAGGCCACCTGGCTCAACGAACCCGAGCACGCCCGCACCGACGGACCCGATCTCCTCGTCACCGCCCGTGCCCGCAGCGACTTCTGGCGCACCACGAGCTACGGCTTCGTACGCGACGACGGCCACGCCCTGCTCCACGACTTCCCGCGGGACAGCGCCACCGAGGTGACGTTCCTCGTGGACTTCGGGACGCTCTACGACCAGGCGGGCCTGATGATCCGCGTCGACGCCGGGACATGGATCAAGGCCGGGGTCGAGATGTCCGACGGCCTCCCACAGCTGGGCGCGGTCGTCACCCGGGGTGTCTCGGACTGGTCGGTGGCGCCGGTTCCGGACTGGCAGGGACGCGAGGTGGCCGTGCGGGCCAGCCGCAGCGGGGACGCGGTGACGGTGCGCGCCCGATGCGAGGACGGCCCTTGGCGACTGGTCCGGCTGGCCCCGCTGGCTCCGGACGCCGCGGCGACGGCCGGTCCGTTCTGCTGCTCGCCCGAGCGGGACGGCCTGGAGGTGCGCTTCACGGGCTTCGCGCGGGGGGCGGCCGACAAGGCGCTGCATCTGTAGGGCTACGGCTGTCGTCCGACCCCGAGGACGTCGAGCATCGCCCGGGTGGCCGGGCTGGGGTTGAAGCGGCTCCACGCCAGATACTCGATGCGACGCGGCCCGTCCACGACCGGTACCAGCGCCAGTTCGGGGTCGGCGGCGGCCGGCGGCCGGATGTACGCCGACGGCAGGAGCGCGATGCCGAGCCCGCGCGCGACGAGGCGGGAGATCAGCTCGACGACGCCGGCCTCGTACGCGACGTCGCGGACCAGACCGGCGGCTGTGAACGCCTGGTCGGACTGGGCGCGGGCGGGGGTGCCGGCCGCGAAGTCCACGAACGTCTCGTCGGCGATCTCCCGCAGCGTGACCCGGGAGGCGCCCGCGAGGCGGTGCCCGGCCGGCACGACGAGCACGTGTTCGTCGTGGTCCAGGACGACGGTCTCCACCCCGGACGGCCGCTCGCCCTCCGGCAGGCCGAGGAACGCGATGTCCAGGTCACCGTCCCGGATCGCCCCCACCATCTCGTCACTGCGTCCGGAACGCAGGAGGACCCGGACGTCCGGGTACCGCGCGCGATACCGCTGCAGCAACTCGGGTACGTCCACGGCGGCCGCGGTCACGATCACACCGACGGCGAGCCGGCCGCGTACCACTCCGGTCGCGGCCGCGGCGTCGGCGGCCGCGCGGTCGGCGGCGGCCAGGCACTCGCGCGCGGCGGCGACGAACGCCTCACCGGCGCTGGTCAGTTCGACACGGCGGCTGGAGCGGGCGAACAGCTTCACCCCGAGCTCCCGTTCCAGACCGGCGATCCGGTGACTCAGTGACGACTGCACCACGAGGCAGCGCTCTGCCGCGCGGGTGAAGTTGCGGGTTTCGGCGACGGCGACGACGTAGCGCATCTGTTGGAGATCCACCCAGCCATCGTTCTGGTGCATGGCTGTGATGACAAGCATGCGTTGGTTTCATGAGAGGTAGGTCCGAGACTTCACGCATGCAGAGCCAGCAGAGCCAGCAGCCCACGCAGACCACGCAGACCGTACAGACCACCAGGACCTTGACCGGGCGGTCACCGGTCCCGCTGCGCGGCTCGCCGGCCCGGCAGGCGGCGGTCGTCGCGCTGACCGCGCTCGCTCCCGCGTCCTGGGGCACCACGTACGCCGTGACCACGGAACTGCTGCCGCCGGGGCACGCGCTGTTCTCCGGGCTGATGCGTGCCCTGCCCGCCGGGCTGATCGGCCTGGCCATCACCCGGGTGCTGCCGCGCGGGGACTGGTGGTGGAAGGCCGCCGTCCTCGGCGTGCTCAACATCGGCGCCCTGTATCCCCTGTTGTTCCTGGCCGCCGAACGACTCCCCGGCGGCGTCGCCGCCACCCTCGGCGCGACCCAGCCGCTGCTGGTCGCCGGGTTGGCGATCGCCGTACTCCACGACCGGCCGACGGCATGGCGGTGGAGCTGGGGCGTGATCGGGGTGATCGGCGTCGGACTCGTCGTGCTCGGGCCCCGGGCGCGGCTGGATGCGGTGGGGGTGCTGGCCGGTCTCGGCGGTACGGCCGCCATGGCCTGCGGGATCGTCCTCATGAAGCGCTGGGGGCGGCAGGCGGGGGTCGGCCCGCTGACCCTGGCCGGCTGGCAACTGACGGCCGGGGGACTGCTGTTGCTTCCGCTCGCCTTCGCGATCGAGGGGGCGCCGCCGCGGATCGACGCCGGAGCGGCCGTCGGCTATCTGTGGCTCGGCAGCGTGGGCGGGCTGATCGCCCACATGCTGTGGTTCCGCGGCATCGGCAGGCTGCCGGTCGGTGCGTCGGCCCCGCTGGTGCTGCTGTCTCCGCTGGTCGCGGCCGCGGTCGGCATCGCGCTGGGCGAATCGCTGAGCCTGCTGCAGACCGTCGGGTTCGTGCTTGCGCTGGCCGCTCTGCTTGCCGCGCAGCTCAATGCGCCGATCAATGCCCCGAGGTGGGAGCGGATGCGAAGCGGACGGATGGGGCGGGGGCGCGGGTGAGTGCGATGCGGGCGGAATCGAAGCGGATGGATGGGGCACGGATGGATGGGTCCCGGATGGATGGGCTACGGATTCATGGGCCGCGGACGGCAGCGCGACGGACGGATGCGCAACGGACGGAGGCGATGAAGAGCGGCATGACCATCGCCGTGCTCGGTGCCACCGGGATGGTCGGCGCCCGGGTGATCGGCGAGGCCGGCGCGCGCGGACATCGGGTGCTGGCGCTGTCCCGGAAGCCTGCCGGCGAGGCCCCGGGTGCGAACGTGACGCCGGTCGCGATCGACGCCAACGACGGAGACGCCGTACGCGAGGTGCTCGGCACCGCGGGCGCGGACGCGGTCGTGGTGACCGTGCGGACCGACCCGGTCGACCAGGAGTTCCTGGTCGGCGCCACCCGCTCGGTGCTGGATGTCGCCGCACCGCTCGGGATGCGCGTCCTTGTGGTCGGCGGCGCCGGCGCCCTGCGCAGCCCGGACGACCGGGACCTGCGGATCGCGGACAACCCCGTATATGTGCCTGCCGAGTTGAAGCCGGTCGCCGCCGGGATCGCTCAGTTGCGCACCTGCCAGTCCCACGCCGACGCGGACTGGGTGTACCTGAGCCCGCCGGCCCTGCTGGAGCCCGGCGAACGGACCGGCCGCTATCGACGCGGCACCGACACCCTGCTCACCGGCGCGGACGGGCGGTCGTGGATCAGCGCGGAGGATCTGGCCGTCGCCGTGGTGGACGAGGTGGAGGCGCCCGGGCGCGAGCGCCACATCACGGTCGTCCACTCGGCGTGAGCGATCGGTGTGAGCGATCGGTGTGACGGTTCGGTACTACACCTCTGTATGACAGCCGTTATAGAGCCCGGGTAGCCTGCCTGTTCTCACTCTCTATAACGACTGCCATAGGAGATTGCCGTGACGATCATTACCGTGAACACGCCCAAGGGGCGCCTGAGCCTGGAACAGCGCCGCGAGCTGGCCGAGACGCTCACGGACGCCGTGCTGGTGCCCGAGGTGGGCCAGTTCGCAGCGGTCGCTCGGGTCGGGTTCCAGGTGCACTTCGTCGAGCGCGAGCCGGACATGATGGCGATCGGGGGACGGCTGCTGGCGGACGCCGGGCAGGAGCTCGACGTGATGGTGATCGACGTGGCGGTCATGGATGCCGCCTGGCGGTCCGAGGTCCGGGCCGAGGTCATCGAGCGGGTGCTGGCCGCGCTGGCGACGGCCTGCGGGATGGAGAGGCCGTCGCCGGCCTGGTGGGTCAACTTCCGCGTGATCGAGGAGGGGAGCTGGGGCTCCTCGGGTGGGGTGCTGTCCGTTCTGTCGCTGCTGGGAAGTGGCGTGTTCACGGAGGAGAGGGCCGAGGCGGTGCGCGCCGCGTTGGGTGCTTGAGGGATGCGCGCCGCGTTGGGTGCTTGAGGGATGCGCGCCGCGTTGGGCGCTTGAAGGGGCTGAGGGCGCTTGAGCCTCGCCGGGCGGGCAGCTGTCAGCTCGCCGTCAGTCGTCGCCCCAGCCGTGTTCCAGCAGGCCGAAGATTTCCTGCAGGGCGCGCTGGGGGTCCTCGCGTCCGTGCAGCAGTCGGGGTGCTTCCAGGGCGAAGTGGGCCAGGGCGGCGACGCGGGCGTCGCCTTCGGGGGCGCCGACCGCCTCGGTGATGGCGGTGGTCAGAGCGGTCTCATGTCGTAGCCACATCCGGTGCATGTAGTCCTGCAGCGCGGGTGTCGCGTTCACCAGGTTCATCATGGCGGCGTACGCCGAGGTGTCGCCGGTGACCTTCTCGTAGTTCCGCATCAGATGGTCACGCAGGGCGTGCAGGACGGACTGGCCCGGTGCGCGGTCGCGTACGGCGGCGACCAGCGCGGCTTCCTTGTCCTCGTCCTCGTCGAAGACCAGCGCCTCCTTGCTCGGGAAGTGCTTGAAGAGCGTGGTCACCGCCACGTCGGCCTCCGCGGCCACCTCCCTCACGCCCACGTCGTCGTAACCGCGCTCGGTGAAGAGCCGCATCGCGGCGTCCGCCAGGGCCTGGCGGGTCTGGGCCTTCTTGCGCTCGCGGCGCCCCGTCGTCTCGCTCATGCCCGCCACTCTAGTCAATCGGGCAAGCGGATGCGAAAGACTATCGGTTGCACTTTTGAATCGGGTTGTGTTTCTCTGGGTGAGGCCCGAGCTGACGAGCCTCCGCGGCCGTCCCCTGCTTCCACGACCCCTCTGACTCCTCGAAAGGAGTGGTCAGTCATGCCCACCGACGCCACGCCGCCCCCGGCGGCCGAACCATCCGCGCACACCCACCCCCACGCCCAGTCCCACCCCCACGCCCAGTCCCACCCCCAGGCTCAGTCCCGCCCTCACCGCATCCGCTTCACGATGCTCGGCATCATGCTCGCGATGCTGCTGGCGATGCTCGACAACGCCATAGTCGGCACCTCGATGCCGACGATCGTCGATGACCTCGGCGGTCTGGCCCACATCTCCTGGGTGGTCACCGCGTACGCGCTGGCGACCGCCGCCTCCACTCCCGTCTGGGGAAAATTCGGCGATCTCTTCGGCCGCAAGCAGGTCTTCCTCGTCTCGATAGGCGTCTTCCTGGCCGGCTCCGTGCTGTCCGGGGCAGCGCAGTCCATGTCCCAGCTGATCGGCTTCCGGGCCGTTCAGGGCCTGGGTGCCGGCGGCATCGCGGCCCTCGCGTTCGCACTGATCGGCACCCTGGTGTCGCCGCGTGAGCGGGGCCGCTACCAGGGCATGACCGCCGCGGTCATGGCCGTCGGCACCGTCGGCGGCCCGCTTCTCGGCGGTGTCGTCGCCGACCACCTGGGCTGGCGCTGGGCCTTCTACATCAACATCCCGCTCGGCCTGACCGCCCTGGTCTGGTGCGCGGTCATGCTGAAGCTGCCCACCACCCGTGCCGAGGCCAGGATCGACTGGCCGGGCATCGCCCTGATGACCACGACGATCAGCGCGATCGTGCTGGCCGCCACCTGGGCCGGTACGCAGTACGCCTGGAGCTCCTGGCCGATCCTGACGCTGTTCGTGGTCGCGGTGGCCGGGCTGGTCCTCTTCATCGCCTCACAGCGGCGGGCCGCCGAGCCGGTCTTCCCGTTGCGCGTCTTCAGCGACCGCAACTTCACCCTGAGCTGCGTGATGGTCTTCGGGGCCGGGGCGATCATGTTCGGTGCGACGCTCTACCTGCCGCTCTTCCAGCAGAGTGTCCAGGGCGCCTCGGCCACCAACTCCGGGCTGCTGCTCCTGCCGCTGATGATCCCGATCGCCGTGATCTCCAACATCGCCGGCAAGGTCATGTCCCGCACCGGGAAGTACAAGATCTTCCCCGTGCTGGGCGCCGCCTTCCTCACCGTCGGCACCTCCCTGCTCGCCACCATGGGCCCCGGCACCCCCCGCACCACCGCCGGCGTCTACATGGCGCTCGTCGGCATCGGCCTGGGCTTCCTGCTCCAGATGACGACGACCATCGCGCAGAACAGTGTCGAGATGCGGGACATGGGGGTGGCCTCCGCGGGCGTCACGCTGTTCCGCACGATCGGCGGTTCTCTCGGCGTCGCCGTCTTCGGCTCCCTGTTCACCCACGCCACGGCAGGCCACCTGCCCGCCGCCAACGGCTCCGGCCCCGACTCCGGCCGCGGAGAATCCACGCAGATCAGCGCCTCGGCCCTGGACCGGCTTCCCGCGCAGGCCAAGGACGCCTACCTCGAATCCGTCGCCTCCGGCACCCAGCACATCTTCCTGCTCGCCGCGTGCCTGTGCGCCGCCGCCTTCGTGGCCGCGCTCTTCATCAAGGAGGTCCCGCTACGCGGCAAGCCCACCCTCCCGAAGCCGGCCACCGAGCCGACGCCGACCTCCGGGACCACCTGAAGCCGACCCCTGGCCTCTCGGCGGTACGCCCCGGGGGTCAGGACACGAAGCTGTTCGACAAGCACGGCACTCCGCCGCGTGCAGAGGTCACTCAGGACGCCGCCATGGACCGGCCCTGTAGGGCGGACGGCACGACCTGCACTTCGCCGACGGCACCGTCGAGACCTGCGACCTGCTCGTCGGAGCCGACGGCGCCTGGTCCCGACAAGGCACGTGCCGGGCTCCTGGCCCACTTCACGGACTGGGCACCGGAGTTGACCGACCTGATCCGTCATGCGACGACACGTTCCTGCCCCGCCAGATCAGGCAGCTCCCCGTCGGTCTGACCTGGCCGAGTACCCCAACGATCCGGCGGCTGCGATCGAGGGGTACGAGAAGGTGATGCACGAACGCGTGCTGCGCCTGGCCCGGATGGCGTCCCAGCACCTCGATGTCTGGGCTGTCCTGTTCTTCTGGGCGGCAGCAACGATGCGCTCGGGCGGGAGCTCTGCCGTTCAACACGTGGCCCCAGGACTCGCACTTACGGCCTGGGAACGCCAGGCGAACCTGCGCAGAGAGTCCTTCCCCGCCTTGTCCTGGGCAGAGGTGCCACCGGACTTCACTTGCAGCGTGACGCCCTCGTCGTCCATCTCGACGAGCTTCCCGCAGACAGCCCCGTCCCGGGTCTGCACGGTGACGTTGAGGGCCTCCTTGTCGGCCGCAGGTGCCACCCACGTCACCATCACGCCCGTGGCCGTAGCCAGGACTCCTGCGACAGCGAGCCACCGAGCACGGTTGATCATGCAGGCGACGCGTTCGCTTTCCGCCGCCTCCCACTTCAGAAGCTCGGCTCCGTTCGCGTTCTTCAACGCGTTGCCGGGCCGTCCATGCGCGGCCGAGGCCGCCGCGAAAGCGGACGTCAACAGAGCCAGTAGGCCAACTGCGGTGGCTATAACGGTGCCCAGCCGATAGTCCGAGGTCAGCTCGGCCACGTTCTCGCGGCCTTTGAGTACGAGCACCGCAGCCAGCAGTGCGGTGGCCGTGGCCAGGAAGTTGCGCCACCCTTCCGCCTGGTGGCGGTCGATCTCCAACTGCGACTGCAACATGGCGTAGAGGCGCTCTTCGGCTTCGATCCGCAGCGAACGAGCCGACCGAGGCCGGACAGGGGGCATCAGGATGCCTCCTCGGAGGGAATCCGCACGGACCACCATGCACCACAGCCGGTGTACTCGTCGTCGTTCCCGGGATGCGTGATCGGGCAGCGGCAATCCAGTTGCCGTTCCTGCTTCTCGTCGCCGGCCTTCCGCCGCCACGGCCAGTCCTTCGCGACGGTTCCAGGCTTGACGTTGACCAGCACGTACTCGTTCCAGCCCCGGCAGACGGAACACGTGCCCGTGACCACCAGATGGTCGGCGGCGTTCCTGTGAAAGCCCAGGTCCTGGGGTGGGTTGACCTTCTGCTCCTTGTACGCCACGTCGTCATGACTCGGCATGTGTGTTGCTCCTCATCTGCGGGACATCGGCGTCCCTCGTCGGCAGGTCGAATCCGAACAGAGGCGCGTAATAGGTCAGCCGGTCCCGTACCTCGCCGACGTGGAGACCGGTCTCCTCGGCCGCCAACTGGATGTGCTCGTCCGACACTTCCCCCGACAGCGCGGGCTCGCGGCCGGTGAGCCGTTGTGTGAGGAGGATGACGTCCCGCCAATCGGGGTCGTGGTCGTCGTCCGTGGGCTCGGGGCACTCGACGATCACGCCGTAGGCCGTGTAAGGGACCAGCGTGCGAAACGTCGAGCGCAGGCCCAGGTTCAACCGGACCGCGGTCACCGTCAGAGCCAGGGGGGTCACGGTCCCCCGGCTCAGGGGTTCGAACGAGAACAGTCTCTCCACGGTCGCCGCCTGCTCCTCGGCTCCTCTGCACTGCCTGCTCGGGACGGGCGCTGCGGATGGAGCCGGAGCTGCGCCGAGGGGCTCGTACTCACGCAGTCGTCGCATCGCCTCGGTCAGGTTGAGGTCGTACGCGGATGCGTACGCGATGATGTCTGGATGAGTGATCTCGGCCTTCCACCCTGAACCCTGCCCCGTGGTGAGAATGTCGATCACCGTGAGGTCCGGTTCCAGATCACGGGTTTCCAAGGGGATCTCGTCGACCTCGATGCCGTACGGCTCGGCCTGTGCGCGGACCATGTCGGCCGTCTGCCCGATGCTGAGGCGGTGGTCGGCTGCGAGTACCAGGAGGAACAGGGTGTCGACACGGTTCGATGTGGCAGGCGGCCGGACAGAGAAGGTCCGTGCCCGGTCTCGGAAGCGAACGTGGCGCCGGTCCTCCGTGAGCAGCCGTGGACGCAACGGCTGGGGTGTGTCCATCCAAGTACCGACGGCCGCGGGGGCAGCGGTATCCACCAGACCTGCGGCAGCCAGGGCTTCGACGGACCTGACCACGTCCTCGGTGGGCTCGCGCGGCGGAGTTTCCGCCAGGGCACACAAGACGGTCCACGTACTCAGTGGCCGATGGGCCTCTTCCACGCTCAACGGAAGATTGGCCCACCACGCCGGCGCCTTGATCGCCGCGAGTGGTCCGGGCGAGACCTCCCCCATGCCAAGCTGCATGACGGCTTCACGAAGGAAGGCGGCTGTCGTGCCGATGTCGGCGTCGTCGCGCTCAGCCGAATAGCGGGCCAGTCGGAGAAGGTCGAAGGGCTTGTTGAGCAGTCGCGGCAGGCCAAGGGGTTCGCTGAGGCCCGGATGCACCGCATCCACCTCGTGGACCTCGCGCAGGTCTCCTGTGACGCGGAAGCCCAACGGCTCGTATCGACGAGCGGTGTTCAGTACGTCGGCGACGGGCACGTCCAGGTGTGCCGACAAGTAGGCGGCGACGGGCGGTGTCACGACTGCCGGCAGCCCCTCGAGCGAGGAGATGTATTCCGCTTCGAGGATGCTCAGTTCGTGCTCCTCGGGGATGTGCCGTGCCAACTCGCCGAGTTCCGGGGGCTCCGGAACGCTGGGATCGAGTAAGTGGAGCTGACGGACGAGTTCGGCGATTTCCCCGAGTGTTCTGTCCTCCTCAGCGGCGGCGAAGGGTATCGCCAGGTGAACGGGCGGCGCGAGGTCTCCCCGGCTCAGTCGGCTTTCACCCAGGTCGACGTACGCTTCATACAGCCCCCGAAGGAGCGGGTCGATCTCCATGCCGTCGAGGCATCGCAAGTCGCTCACGGGGGGCACGGATACGCCGGCGACCGCGTGCCGTCGCAGCGCGCGCAACGTTGTTCGCAGGCTGTGCCCAGAGATCAGGGACGCCCGAAGTGCTACCGCCAGTGGATCGCTCAAACCTGAATCAGAGAACAACAGCGCGTCAAGGGCAACGGGTTCCGGGAATCCTGGCGGGCGTCCGACCGCCCATCGCGCGCCTCCTCCGCGTCTGCTGCCGTCACTCACCAGTTGTGATCGCCACCAACGGAAGTAGGGATATCCGGTGTTCTGGCGGATTTGCGGCGACGAGTTGAGACGTCCCTCCTTGTCGAACGGAAGACAACCGATGACAGCCAGAGGGAGGCGCACCGGCGGAGACATCCGGCGGCCGTGCCACTCGTGCACGGAAACGGTTACGTCGGTGGTCAGCAGCTGTTCGACAACCATCTCACCCAGGTGGGGATCGTCCCGGACGAGGTCCCACAGCCAACTTAGCGGCATCGGATCCCAGTGCGTCAACGCGTCGACTGCCGCAGCCAACTCCTGGTAGACCAAGGCCTCGTCGAAGCGCTGCAACTGGTTGCGGTTGGCGCTGAGATCCGCCCCGTGTTTGCGCCGCAGGTTGATGACGTACCCGTGCGGACGCTCGTCCTCTCCCACGAAGATCCCGTCCACAAGGCGGGCACCCCGGCCGCGGACCCACCAGGGGCCATCGGGCGACTTCTCCTGCGGCACCGCGAGCGTGACATTGGCCGCCTTCAGCACGTTCGGATCCCGTCGGTCCGGGCGAGGGCTGTCGAGGCACTCCTCGACGAGAAGGGTCACAGGGCTGTGCCAGATCTGCTCCCGGAGGAACTGCACCAGAGAGGGGGGATGGGTACAGTCCTCGGGGCGCAGGTACAGCCGGACTGTGGTTCCCGCGTCCGCGCGCTCCGCCTTCGTGATGTGCATGAGCCCCGAGTCCGCGACGACATCGACGCGATAGCCGGGACCCTCGGCGGTGCGGCCGGTCTCACTGGCCGGACGGGTGATGACGGTGATCTGCTCGGCGAGCATGAAATAGCTGAAGACGCCGATGCCGAAGCGGCTGTTCAGCTCGGGGTCGATGCGGGCGCGCCGCCACCGGCGCAGTTCTCGGACACGAGTGGGGGACTGTTCGTAGCGGCGGCCGGCCCGTGCGAAGAGATCGCGCAGCTCTTCCTCGGTCATACCGATGCCGTGGTCCGCGCACTCGATGTAGGTCCGCTGGTCCTCCGGGTCCCGCCCGAGCGTGAACTCGATGGTGTACTCGGCCAGTTCCTTGAGGCGGGGGCCGCTGAAGTTGCTGGGAACAGTCGCCTGCGCGTACTTCTGGCGAGCCCAGCGGCGTCGGCACGCGTCGAGTGCGTTCTGGTACAACTCCCGTACGGCCAGCATACGATCGCCGTAGAGCTGCGTGCCCATGATGAGGGGTTTGACGCCGTCCTCGGCCAGCTGAAAGCGCGGGGGTGGCGCCTCGTAACTCCGATTCCCGACGGCCGGCAGGGCATCCGTGTTGAGGTGCTTCGGGAGGGCGTCGAGCAGTTCCTCGTTCGGCAGGTCCTTGCACAGGTTGCGGGCGGCGGTGGTGGCGGCGTCGGCCTGACGTTCCAGCGCCACGTGCAGGGCGGCGCTGTCGCACGGGGACCGCAGGGTCCAGTCGACGCGCTGGTCCGGCGTCGTTGTGCCGGGTGCGCGCGAGGATGCGTAGCCCACGGGGTGGAACTCGCTTCCGCGGACCTGTTCGACCAGGTCCACCGGTCTCACCTCCAGGTACCTCTCCCCGAGGTGATCCACGACGATGCCGTCCAGCGACCGAGGATCGATGGCCAGCAGTTCGGCGACGTGCAGCAGCCCCGCCAGCTCACGGGGGCGCCACCACTTCCTGCGGGGGGCAAGGCCCAACTGCGTGGCCAGGTCTTTCTGCCAAGTCTTGCCGTTCGGTGCGCTGGCCGCTGGAGGCGTGCGCATCTGCGAGATCACTTGCAGAAGAGCCGAGCGCAGTTCGTCGTGGCTCCGTGGGTATGGCCGCGGGCCCAGGTACACGGCGAACTCAGCTGCCTCCAACAGAGGTGCCATGACCGTCCGCAGGCTGTCCAGGGCACCGATGAGCGGCTCCGAACCGTCGGCCGCGGCCCAGAGCTGGTCCCAGTCGGCCAGCAGGCGGTGACGGAGCCAGCTTTCGACGGCCGCCGCAGCGGAGTCGGACTGCGCGTCGAGGAGCCTACGCCGCTTGGCATCAACTTGTTTGTACGCCTTGCGGACGTCCGCCATGTCCTCCCGCAGGAGCTGTCTGCCGTCGTCACGGTTCGACGAGTCTTCCCGGTTCGGTGAAGGGGCGTCACCAATCCTGCGGTCCTCCTGCGGCCCTTGCGGCGGATAGAGCTCGGCGAGGGCCCGGCGGCCGCATGCCACGGCGGCCTCCCGGACGAACGGTGTCGCGAGCAAGGCGACTGCCTCCAACGGGCTCAGCTTGCCCTCGGGCGCTGCCGGTATGAGGCTTTCGAGGCGCTTGATGACGCGCTGAGGGAACTCGACATCGTCCCAGGGGTCAGGACCTGCCTTGTTCGGCAGGGCGGCATCCTGACGAATAGCGAGGACCTTGTCGATCAGACGGCTCAGATCGCTCCTCAACCTGCCCTTGTCCACGCCGTGACCGGTGACTCTGTCCCACAGGTTGGAGTCGTGGACGGCTTTGACCCACTCCTGTGTGCCCGCCCCGCTCCCGCAGATCTCCAGCTTCTTGTGACGAGCAGGGGCGCGTGCCATGTCACCGCCGAGCCAGAGGTCCTCGACCTGGTGACGGCGGGTGCCGTCGTGAAGCTGGGCGAGCTCGCGGGTGCGCCTTCGTACGTAGGTGATGACATCCTCGACGGTTTTCTGTGGTGACTCGTGGTCGAGGGCCTCCGCGAGCGCCCGGCTCATGAAGCTGCCCGCCTCCGTGCCCAGGGCTCGCTGTCCGGGTGCGCACGCGCGCACGACGAAGACGTTCTCGCGGGAGCGTGAGGGTGCCGGGAAGGTGGCCAAGGACTTGAACTCGTCGTCCGGCTCGTCGCGGCAGGCGTCGAGGCACATCATCACGGTGGCCTGTGAGCGGAGGCGCTTGAAGAACACGTCCGGAACGACCTCGACGAGTCCCTCCTCCTCCGCAGCGGGATCCCCGTACGCCGGAACCAGGAACTCTCGCTCACCGATGCGCACGCCGTGCCCGGAGAAGTGGACCAGGGCGAAGTCGTCGTCCTGGCACTCGTCGAAGAACGTATGGAGGGCGGCGTAGATGTGCTCCCGCCGTGTGGTGTCCAGGGTGTCCCGGACCGTCACGTCCGACTCGGCGTAGCCGGACTGGAGCAGCGCCTTCTTGATCCGCTGCGTGTCCTCACGGACGAACTCCAGACCCGTCATCGGCACGGCGATCAGAAGCGCCCGTAACACGCCCATCGTGGCGCATCCCCCAGTCTCCCGGTGCGTCAGCAGAGAGGGATTATGGCAGACGGGGCCCTGCGAGGGGTGCGGACGAGCAGCGGGACGCACTGCGGCCGGGAGACCTGCTGGAGACCAGGCCTGCCGGCTGCCCCTCGGGAAAGGAAGGGGCGCCCTTCGGCACGCCCACGCCTCCGCCTCCGCCATGCCGGACATGGCCGCGAGCACGGTGAACACCGATGCCGGACGGGTCGTGCGAGCCCTTCAGCTCTCCGGTGAGGAACTCCAGGCCGACGTCGCTTGCTTTCAGTTCCTCGGCGAGCACAGCGAGTTCGATGCCGCGGCCGAGGCGCTTGTGCTCGTGCACGACGAGGGTGACGGCGATGCCGGAGGAGCGGATCTTGCCGGCGAGCTTCACAGCGGCCTCCAGCTCGGGGCGCTTGGTGGCGCGGGTGGAGATCTTCTCCGCGAAGACCCGGGTGACCCCGGCTTCGGCGAGGGAGTCGAGTTGTGCGTCGAGGGACTGCCGGGTGGTCGAGGCTCGGGCGTAGCCGAGGCGGACGTGTCCGACCGGTTCGGCGCCGGTGCTCACGGGCCGGGGCAGTTCGGTCCACGCCGAGCTCGGCTTGCGTACGGCGGGGGTCGGGACGCTGAGGGCCTTGGCGAGTTGGGGCACGAGGCGGAAGCGAGCGGTGTGGTACTGATGGCCAGCTTGTTCTTGCCGGTCCGGCATGGGGAGCCCGATGGGGCGGCACAGGTGGACATCGGGCACTCGTGCGATTCCACGCGCTTGAAGTCGTCGCTCACAAGCGCAGACTGTTTTATGAGGGTGTTTCAGGCGTCCAGTCGTTTGCGACGAGTCATGAAACATGGTCGCCGCAGGTGGACCGCCGGGCGGCCGGGTGTTTCACGAGCGAGGTCCTATGAAACAGTCTTGGCGGTGGTCTGAGCCAGAAGCAGTGGATATTCGATCGAAGATCGCTGTCGACGACCTGCCGTCGGTGATCGTGCTTGTCGCCCTGGCCCACCTGGCCGGGGCCAAGATCTAGCCCTTGATCAACAGGGTCGGCAAGGCTGTCCCCACACCGAGCCCGACCGACCCGAGTGCCCACCGTGTGCCGGTGCGCTGCCAGGTGCGTCCAGCGTCCAGTGCGTAGCGCCCCGGCCCGGTGAAGGCGAGCGCCACGGCGACGGCCGCGAAGAGCATCGGCGTCTCGGTCCCCTCGTAGAACCCGGACCCCCACGAGGCGTTGACCGCATTGATCATCACCCCGATGACCATGGCCGTGGCCAGCGGGAACGCCAGACCAGCGGCCAGCAGCAGCCCGCCACCCATTTCAGTCAGCCCCGCGATCACCGCAAAGGGCCTCCCCGGCTGAAACCCCATCGTTTCGAACGCCGCGGCGGTCCCCTCAACCCCGTCGCCCCCGAACCACCCGAACAGCTTCTGCGCCCCATGCGAGGCCAGAACCAGCCCGAAGAACACCCGCAACCCCAGCAATCCGACCTGCATGACCGTCGCTCCTTTCGCTTCGTGCAACTCCAGCTTCGATGCGTGACGGGGCGGCGGGACATCCTCCGATCTTCCGCTTCATCCCCGCCGATCGGCGGGGTGGTTCCGGCCAGGTGTCGGATCCCTTTCCACCGTCTCCTGTCCGAGTCTTGAATCCGACTCCAGGACGACCACGCCATGAGGGGCCCTACAGCCCTTCTTCCAAGCCTCGGGGACTCCCCAAAAGAACCCCTGGGAAGGCCACGGTCAGGAAGGGCCACCGCCACGAAGGCCAGGCGCCCGATTCGGGGTCTCAATGTTCTTCCCGTTCAGGAGGAGCGCATCTGCTCCGCCGCCGAGTGAGGAAAGCCTTTGTCCGCACGTTCGACCGCGCCTCGATCGCGCGTCACCCGCCTCGGAGCAGTCGCTGTCGTGGCCGCTCTCTTGTCCGTCTGCCTCGCAGGCTGCCAGAGCGCAGAGCCGCACTCGCACTCGGCGGCTACCGGAGCGCCAGATCCGGCGTTTACCGGACTGCCGCCCGCGCCGCCCAAGGGAAAGTTGCTGCGGACGACCAAAGAGCAGGCGGCCGGCATGGTTCCCGGCGCTGCGCTGGTGGAACCGCCCGACCTCAACCCGGCGACCCCGAAGGATCTCAACGTCCAGCTGACGGCGGTTCAGCAAGAGGTGATGATCTCGGGCAAGAAGGTCCTCGCGGAGACCTACAACGGGAGTCTCGTAGGGCCGACCCTCCATGTGGTTCCAGGCCAGCGTGTCACCTTGAAACTGGCCAATCATCTTGGCACGTCCACCAACATGCATTTCCACGGGATGCACCTGTCCCCGGAGGGAAGCGCGGACAACATAGACCTGTCCGTCAAGCCGGGGCAGATTCAGACCTACCACCTCGACATTCCCGCCAACCAGGAACCCGGAACGTACTGGTACCACGACCACGAGATGTGCGACGGGAACGGCCGTCCGATGCCGGGGATGACGATGAGCCCCGCACCCGCGAACGTTCGCTGCAATGGAACTGAGAGCCAGATCGGGGCGGGGCTGTCGGGAACCATCATCGTCGGGGACAGCCGCGAAACTCTGCCACCGGCCTACCGCGGGATCACCGCTCGTACCTTGGCGCTCAAGGACACCCAGATCAGCTCATCCAGCTCGATCGTCTACCCCGACGGGGTCCTGGAGCCCGCATCGCCGACGGTCCGTCTGGTCAACGGCCAATACCAGCCCACGCTGACCATGAAGGCCGGGGAAACCCAGTTGTGGCGCATCGCCAACGAAGGCTACGCCATCGCCTACGACCTCCAGCTCGACGGCGGCACCTTCACCGTGGTCAACCAGGACGGGATTCCCGCCGCGGCGCCGGCCCGGGCCAAACACCTTCTGATGCCGCCCGGCAGACGCTTCGACGTCCTGGTGACCGCCGGAGCCACCGGATCGACCTGGCTCAGAACCCTCGACCACAAGACCGGGCCCGACCCCTTCAACGGTGCCGGCGACGAATACCCCGCCACCCCCCTCATGAAGGTCGACGTCCAGAAGGACAGCGGGAACGCGGGGCCGGCTGCCACCGCAGGACGGCCGGGCATGGCCACCTCGCCCCAGATCGCCGGGCCGCTTCCCGGATCCCACCCCGATCTGTCCAAAGAACCCATCGCCCGATCCCGAAGCATCGTCCTGAACGACGACGCCGGCAACCACTTCTGGATCAACGGCAAGCTGTTCGACCACACGAAACCGACTTTCGCTGAACCGGCCACGCTCGGAACGGTCGAAGAATGGACGCTCACGAACAAGGCTCACCAGAATCATCCGTTCCATCTCCATGTCGCGCCGTTCCAGGTCCTCAGCGTGAACGGCGTCGCCCAGCCCCGTGCGGACTACATGGACGTCGTGAGCGTCCCCCACGCAGTCAACGGAAAGCCCGGAAAAGTGGTGATCCGGATCCGCTTCACCGACTTCACCGGGAAATGGTTCTTCCACTGCCACATCACCGGACACGAGGACACCGGAATGATGGGCTACCTGAACGTCATCGCTGCTGGATGACCAACCCTCCGGCGCCGGCGGGCGCCGGAGGCTCAGGATGCGAGGACGCCCCGATCCCGAGCAGGGAGGCGTCAGCGTCCTGCGTCGCTGAAGGCACGTCACCGTCAGGCGGCCTGGTCGAGGCCGACGGCGGTCAGGTCCTGCTCGCGCAGCGCGGTGAAGTCGACGTCGAGTTTCAGGTCGTATGCGTCGGGCTGGATGCCGAGTTCGTGCGTGGAGTACTCGCCGAACCGGTTGATGTGCTCGGTCAGGTACGGCGAGATGTGGGCCAGGTGCTCCGGGGCGATCTCCCACCCTTCCTCCGGTAGCTGACGGGCGATCTCCGCGATGTCCAGGGCAATGTGGGAGATCACCGCGTTCGTGAGCAGGGCGTTGAACTTCATCGCCTTCTCCTGCTCGATGGGGTCGTTGTCGGCGATGACGCCGCGGTTGCCGAAGCCGATCCACTGGGAGAACCGGTTGAACGACTCCACCTTGTTGGTTGCCGCGGTCACCCGCCGGCGCAGTGGCGCATCCGGCGATGGCGGCCGGGTTGATCTCGTTGCTGGGTTCGGAGCCGCGGCGTCCGCCAAGCGCTGACGGAATGTCGTGGGTGGCCCTCACCCCGGGTGGCGTCGGTTCTGCAGCACCAGCAGCCCAGATGACCGACACGCAGTTCCACGAGTCGACGGAGCTGTCGCCCGGCTCGAAGCACCTAATGGTTCAAGGTCGGACGAACAACTGGAGTGATCCGAGTCCCTGTCGACTGTCCCGCTGCGTCAAGGCGTTCCCTCCCAACGGGTGCGTGGCTACTTCGAGGCGTCCTCGATGGCCTCGAAGATGTCGGCGTCGGTCTCCTTCTGCCAGTCGGGCAGGTCGGGCCAGTCGGCGACGTATCCGGGCTTGGGGTCCTCGAAGTGCTTGTACATCTGGGCGGTCCAGCAGGTGGCGACGAAGCGGCTCTTCTGCTCGCGCGTGAGCCGGGATGCGTGGCCGTCGCTGCGGTCGAGGAACTGTCGCACCTGGTCGAACACCGCGCCGGCGGCCTGGCGCTCCCACTCCGGGGTCTCTTCCCAGGGGGTGATGTAGCCGGGCTTGGGTTCGCCAGGGAAGTGCTTTCGAACGCCGGTGATCCAAGCCTCGCGGAACACTCGTGCGCCCTCGATCTGCGACATGCCTTCCCCTCTCGTCACGTCGTGCTCAGTGCGTCGATCTCGGCGCCCAGTTCGACCACACGGGCGTCGCGGGCGAGGGGGCCGAGGTCGGTTCGTAGCCCCTGGAGTTTACGGGCGACGTAGCCGGAGGACGTCGTCCGGGCGAGCTGCAGGGCCTCGCGCCCGTAGGTGAGGACCTGGTCCGGATCGCGGCGCTTGGCACCGATGGACGCGAGGTCGGTCAGGACTGCGCCGCGTCGCCGGAAGGACTGCCCGGAGGCGAGTACGTCCTGGCTCAGAGCGGTGGAGAGGGCCCTCTCGGCGAGGTCGAGGCGCCCGAGTTGGAGATAGCGGGCGCCGCGTTCCTCGGAGAGGCGGGAGCCGTCGAAGCGCAGCCAGCCGCCGTTGTGGGCCGGGCCGCTGAGGTCCGTCACTTTCTCCGCCTCGTCCAAGGCGCGCTCGCAGGCGGACAGGTTCCCGAGTCCGGCATACGCCTCTGCCTGAACGGAGGCGACCCAGTGGCGGGTGGACAGGGAGCTGTCTCCTCGCCGCGCCACCCTCTCAGCTGCCGAGAGGATGCCGGCCGCCTCTGCGTAGCGGGCTCGTAGAGGTCGACGTATGCGTGTCGGACCAGGGAGCATGCCCACAGGTCGTAGGACTGGGCTTCTTTGCTCGCGGAGGCGGCGAGCGTGTAGGACGCGGCTGCGTCGGTGTAGCGGTTGCCGTCGAAGGCCAGTTCTCCGACTCCGTCGGCCCGACGACCGCGCTCCGCTACGAGGCGACCGTCCGCAACCACATCGTCGAGCACCTCGGCCGACGTGAGCTGCGGTCCCTCAACCAGCCCTCGGTCATCCAGGGTTGGATCCGCACCCTCCAGGACGCCGGCCTGGAGGTGTCGACGATCGAGGGCATCTTCGACATCCTTTCCAGCATCCTTGGCGCAGCCGTGGAGGACGGGCTGCTGCCGAAGAACCCGTGCAAGGCGAAGTCGGTCAAGCTTCCGACCGCGACCAAGAAGAAGATCATCCCCTGGTCGCCGGAGCGCGTCCGCGCGGTCATCGCCGGACTCCCGAAGCGCTTCCAGGCCGGCGGCAAGCTCGCCTTCGGCTGCGGTCTGCGGCAGGGCGAGGTGTTCGGCTTCGCCGTCGAGGACATCGACTTCAAGGGCGGCTGGATCCACGTCAACCGCCAGGTGCGGCTGGTCGGTACGAAGCCCGTCTTCGCCCTGCCCAAGGGCAACAGGATCCGGTCAGTGCCCCTGTCGGCTCTGCTCGCTGCAGCCCTCAAGGCGCACATGAAGGAGTTCCCGCCGGTCGATGTCGCCCTGCCGTGGGGCAAGCCGGACGGCGAGCCGAAAACCTTCCGCCTCCTCTTCGTCGACAAGAAGAGGCGGGCCTACAACCGCAGCGTCTTCAACATGGGCGACTGGAAGCGCGCTCTTGCCGCTGCCGGCGTGATCCCTCCCCGAGAGCGCGGGGCGCGCTACCTCCAGGCGGCTCCGGAAGACGGCATGCATGCCCTCCGGCACGCCTACGCCTCCGTGCTCCTGGACGCGGGGGAGAGCATCAAGGCGCTCTCCGAGTACCTCGGCCACTCGGACCCGGGCTTCACGCTGCGGACGTACACGCACCTGCTGCCGTCCAGCGAGACCTGCACCCGCAAGGCGATCGACGACGCCTTCACAGAAGCCGGAGGAGAAGCCGAGGCCGAAGGCGAGGACGACCGGCCCGGCACCCAGGGCACATCAGTGCCCCCAGCGAAACCAATGTGCCCTCAATGTGCCCTGGCCGCCTGACGGCCCCTCCCCGGCGCCAAAAGGGCGAGGCCCGAAGACCTCGCCCGAATCCCGCGAAACCCCAGCTCAGGGCCACACAAGGCAATAAGGCTGATGCCCCGCCTCATGCAACCGATGGCTGAAGTCCTGCCACTCGTGCAGCAGCTGGTACACATTGAACGCATCCCGGGGCCCACCCCGGTCCGGCACCGTCGACCAGATGAACGCGGCCGCGCCGACCGCTTCCTCTCCTATGCCCCGCAGCGGGTCCACCACCGTCATCGGCAGCTTGACCACCGCGTAGTCGGGGTGCAGGACGACCAGCTCCAGCGGCGGCACCTTGTGCAGGGGGACGCCTTCGATGCCCGTCAGGACCATCGCGGCCATCGTCTCCGGCTTGATCTTGGTGAACATGCCGTTCATGCCGAGTTCGTCGCCGCCGAGTTCTTCGGGGCGCATCGAGATCGGGACGCGGGCCGCGGTCGCGCCGTCCGGCGCGCCGAAGTACTTGTACGTCACCCCCACCCGACCACCATTCCTGCTCGCCCTCAGCCGATCCATGCGTCGGTCGGCCCGCTCTGACTCGTTCGGTGTACCAGGCATATCCGGTACTACGTGTCCCTGGCGTGCTTCGTTCGAATCCTCCGCGTCGCGCCGGTGCCTTCCCCGCCGGGCACGTCGAGGACCCAGGTCATCAGTCCCCTCGCCCAGTCCGCCACCGCGATGCATATCTCCACCCGACTGCTTTTCTAGGACGCGTGGCCCCAGCCGCGCAACCCGATCATCGTGTCAGTGACCTCCCCCACGGCCGCCCGCCGAAACGTGCGTCGAAACACCTGTCCGCAGGATCTTTTCAGTCCCCGACCATCACACCCCGCATGAGCTGTGTGTATCACGTCCAGTCTCGCAGATCGCGGGAGAGGGGACGCCGGTTGCCGGCGCAACGGTCGACCCACTGCCGGTCAGTGGCAGCCCCAGGGTTCGGTCAGCGGCGGCCCCGGGGGGCCGGTCGGCGGTGGCCCCAGGACCCGGTCAGCGGTGGCCCGCTGCCGTCACTCCCCGCTGGCCTACCCTGAGGAGGTCACTGGCAATCGACAGTCCGAGAAGTCGACAGAAGGTCGGAGAAGTCGCAGGCCCATGAGCGAATCGCCCTATCCATACGAAGCACCGGCCTCGCAGGCCCTGTTCGACCGCGGTGCCGCCGTCACGCCAGGCGGCGTGAACTCCCCGGTGCGCGCCTTCCGTGCCGTGGGCGGTACGCCCCGGTTCATGGTGTCCGGCACCGGTCCGTACCTGACCGACGCCGACGGACGTGAGTACGTCGACCTCGTCTGCTCCTGGGGACCCATGATCCTCGGGCACTCCCACCCCGAGGTCATCGCCGCCGTCCAGGACGCCGTCTCCCGCGGTACCTCCTTCGGTACGCCGGGTGAGGGCGAGGTCGCCCTCGCCGAGGAGATGGTCGACCGGATCGAGCCGCTGGAGCAGGTGCGGCTCGTCTCCAGCGGGACCGAGGCCACCATGTCCGCCATCCGGCTCGCCCGCGGGTTCACCCGGCGCACCAAGGTGATCAAGTTCGCCGGGTGTTACCACGGGCACGTCGACTCGCTGCTCGCCGCGGCCGGGTCGGGCGTCGCCACCTTCGCCCTTCCCGACACCCCCGGTGTCACCGGCGCCCAGGCCGGCGACACCATCGTCCTGCCCTACAACGACCTGGAGGCCGTGCAGGAGGCCTTCCACCGGCACCCCGGCGAGATCGCCTGTGTGATCACCGAGGCCTCGCCCGGCAACATGGGCGTCGTCCCGCCGCTCCCCGGCTTCAACCAGGGACTGAAGGACGCCTGCCAGCGCAACGGCGCCCTCTACATCTCCGACGAGGTCATGACCGGCTTCCGTACCAGCCGCGCCGGCTGGTACGGCATCGACGGGGTCAGGCCCGACCTCATGACCTTCGGCAAGGTGATGGGGGGCGGCTTCCCGGCCGCCGCCTTCGGTGGCCGTGCCGATGTCATGGCCCACCTCGCGCCCGCCGGGCCCGTCTACCAGGCCGGCACCCTCTCCGGTAACCCCGTCGCCACCGCCGCCGGCCTCGCCCAGCTGCGGCTCCTCGACGAGGCGGCGTACGACAGGATCAACGCCGTGTCGGCGACCGTCCAGTCCCTCGTCACGGAGGCCCTCACCAAGGAAGGCGTCGCGCACCGGCTGCAGAGCGCCTCCAACATGTTCTCCGTCTTCTTCACGGACCGGGCCGTCCAGAACTACGAGGACGCCAAGCGGCAGGAGTCCTTCCGCTTCACTGCCTTCTTCCACTCGATGCTGGCGCAGGGCGTCTACCTGCCGCCCTCGTCCTTCGAGTCCTGGTTCGTGTCCACGGCCCATGACGAGCAGGCCGTACAGCGCATCGCCGACGCCCTCCCGGCGGCGGCCCGAGCGGCGGCGGAGGCCACGGCGGCATGAGCGGCGACATCACCGGTAAGAGCGACAACAACGCGAGCGACATCACCGTCGTCCACCTTATGCGGCACGGCGAGGTCGCCAACCCGGACGGGATCCTCTACGGCCGTCTCGCCGGGTATCACCTTTCCGAGCTGGGGCGGCAGATGGCCGACCGGGTCGCCGAGCATCTGGCCCCCCGGGACATCACGTACGTCTGCTCCTCCCCGCTGGAGCGGGCGCAGGAGACCGCGACGCCGATCGCCAAGGCGCACGGGCTGGACCTCGCGACCGACGAGCGGCTCATCGAGGCCGACAACGTCTTCCAGGGCAAGACCTTCGGCGTCGGGGACGGGGCCCTCAAGAAGCCGGAGAACTGGAAGCACCTCGTCAACCCCTTCAAGCCGTCCTGGGGCGAGCCGTACGTCGACCAGGTCATCCGCATGATGGGCGCGCTCGACTCCGCCAAGGACGCCGCGCGGGGGCACGAGGCCGTGCTCGTCAGTCATCAGCTGCCGATCTGGATCGTGCGGAGTTACGTCGAGAAGCGGCGGCTGTGGCACGACCCGCGCAAGCGGCAGTGCACGCTGGCGTCCCTGACGAGCTTCACGTACCAGGGCGACAGGATCGTGTCCGTCGGCTACACCGAGCCCGCCATCGATCTCGTGCCCGCCCATCTCCGTGCCGGCGCCAAGCCGGTGAAGGGGAAGGACAAGGCCTTCGGCGCCTGACATTGCCGACATTGCCGCCTATGACACAACTGTGACATTTGTTTCGAATCCTCCGAGATCCGGAGGAACCTCCCCGTTCGTCGTGCCCTCTGACTGGGTGACCACCAGGCAAGCACGACGGATGGGGCACCAATGCGCAATGTCAGCCGAAGGGGACTCATAGGGCTCGGCGTAGGGACGGCCGCAGCTGTCGGACTCGCCGGCTGCGGCACCCTCACGTCGTCAGACGGGTCGAACCAGGGTGGAGGTTCCGGAAAGGGCTCGGACAACGAGCCCGGCACCCAGGCCAACCGCGCCCGCCCCATCGGCGACGGCTCCACCTCCTACACCGGCAAGCAGCCCCACCAGCCGGCCAAGCCCGAGCCGCTGGAGCCCGGTCAGGAGCCGCCGCAGTTCGTCGTCTTCTCCTGGGACGGCGCCGGCGAGGTCGGCAACGGACTCTTCCCGCGCTTCCTCGACCTCGCCAAGCAGCACGACGCGCACATGACCTTCTTCCTCTCGGGGCTCTATCTGCTGCCCGAGTCGAAGAAGCGCCTCTACGACCCCCCGAACAACCCGCGCGGCGCCTCCGACATCGGCTACCTCAGCGACGACCACATCAAGCAGACGCTGAAGAACGTGCGCCAGGCCTGGCTCGACGGCCACGAGATAGGCACCCACTTCAACGGCCACTTCTGCGGCGGCACCGGCACGGTCGGGAACTGGACGCCGAAGCAGTGGCGCAGCGAGATCGATCAGGCCAAGGCCTTCGTGAAGGAGTGGCGGACCAACAGCGGCTGGACCGACCTGCCGTCCCTGCCCTTCGACTACGACAAGGAGCTCGTCGGCGGCCGTACGCCCTGTCTCCTCGGCCAGGACAACCTGCTGCCCACCGCCCGTGAACTGGGCTGGCGGTACGACGCCTCGTCGCCGGGCGGGCGTCAGGTGTGGCCGGTGAAGAAGCAGGGGCTGTGGGATCTGCCGTTGCAGCAGATACCTTTCCCCGGACGTTCGTTCGAGGTCCTGTCCATGGACTACAACATGCTCGCCAACCAGTCGGTCAACTCGACCAACGCGCCCAGTCACAACTACCCGGGCTGGCGTGAGCAGTCCGCGCAGGCGTACATCCAGGGCTTCAAGCGGGCATACGAGACAAACCGCGCACCCTTCTTCGTCGGCAACCACTTCGAGCAGTGGAACGGCGGCATATACATGGACGCCGTCGAGGAAGCCCTCAAGCACATCGCGCGGGAGAAGGAGAAGGGCGCCGACATCCGGCTCGTCTCCTTCCGGCAGTTCGTGGACTGGATGGACGTACAGAAGCCGGAGGTGCTCGACAGGCTGCGCACGCTCGAGGTCGGGCAGGAGCCCGCCGGCGGCTGGAACGCGTTCATGAAGGGCGGCTCCGCCGGTTCTTCCAGCGGTTCTTCCAGCGGCTCCTCCACCAGTTCCTCCACGGGCTCTTCCTCCAGCTCGTAAACGCCGCCTGAAATGCGGGTTTCCGCCCGCAAGGGGGGTGTGCAAGATCCTCAGAACGGGCATGCGAAACTTTTCACATGAGTGCCGCCCGTCGCGCCCGCAGCCGTGTCGCCCTGCTCGCCACCACCAGCGCCGCCGTCGCCGCGCTGACCCTGTCCGCGTGCAGTTCGGGCGGTACGTCCGGGGGTGGCGGCGACACCAATTTCGTCACCGGTAACAACGGCGTCGCCACGGTCGCGCAGGGCAAGCGCGCCGCGGCGCCCGAGTTGTCCGGCAAGACGATCGACGGCAAGCAGCTGAGCACCACTGACTACAAGGGCAAGATCCTCGTCGTCAACGTGTGGGGCTCGTGGTGCGGGCCCTGCCGGCTCGAGGCGAAGAACTTCGAGAAGGTCTACACCGACCTCAAGGGCCAGGGCGTTCAGTTCGTCGGCATCAACACCCGCGACACCAGCACCACGCCCGCGCTCGCCTTCGAGGAGGAGCAGGGCGTCACCTACCCGAGCCTGTACGACCCGACGGGCAAGCTGATGCTCCGCTTCAAGAAGGGCACGCTCAACCCGCAGCTGATCCCCTCCACGCTCGTCATCGACCGGGAGGGCAAGATCGCCGCCCGTGCGCTGCAGCCCCTCGGCGAGGAGACGCTGCGGGGCATGATCGAGCCCGTGCTCGCGGAGAAGTGACGTGAGCGCAGCGTTCACCCTCGCCGCGGAGAACAACGGCACCGTGCTGCACGGTGCCCTCCTGCTCGCGCTGCCGATCGCCGTGCTCGGCGGCCTCGTCTCCTTCTTCTCGCCCTGTGTCCTGCCCCTCGTGCCCGGTTATCTGTCGTACGTCACCGGAGTCAGCGGCACCGACCTCGCCGACGCGCGGCGCGGGCGGATGGCCGCCGGGGCCTCGCTGTTCGTGCTCGGCTTCACCGTCGTGTTCGTCTCCGGCGGGGCGCTGTTCGGGTACTTCGGTCAGACGCTGCAGGACAACAAGGGTGTCCTGTCCAAGGTGCTCGGCGTGCTCATGATCCTCA
The DNA here is from genome assembly GCF_044465645.1 of Streptomyces sp. NPDC049627. Taxonomy (NCBI): domain Bacteria; kingdom Bacillati; phylum Actinomycetota; class Actinomycetes; order Kitasatosporales; family Streptomycetaceae; genus Streptomyces; species Streptomyces sp. NPDC049627. Next base: position 78,669 of record NZ_JBITLW010000007.1, read on the forward strand.
TGGGCGTCTTCTTCATGGGTCTGATGCCCTGGCTCACCCAGCGCGAGTTCCGTTTCCACAAGCGGCCGGTTGCCGGGCTGGTCGGCGCCCCGCTGCTCGGCGCGCTGTTCGGCGTCGGCTGGACCCCGTGCATCGGACCCACCCTCGCCTCCGTGCAGGCCCTCTCCTTCGAGCAGGCCAGCGCCGGCCGCGGCGCCATCCTGACCGTCGCCTACTGCCTGGGCCTCGGCATCCCCTTCGTGCTCGCTGCCGTAGCCTTCCGCAAGGCCCTCGGCGCCTTCGCCTGGGTCAAGCGCCACTACGTCTGGGTCATGCGCATCGGCGGCATCATGATGATCGCGACCGGGGCGCTGCTGCTGACCGGCGCGTGGGACCGCATCGTGCAGGAGATGCAGGTCTGGTCCAACGGCTTCACTGTGGGGATCTGATCGATGAGCAACACCACAACGGACAACACCCCGGGCCGGGCCGAGGACCAGGACCTGGGCGCCGCCGGCTCCCAGCTGTCCACCGCCCCCACCGAGGAGCTCGCCGGCCCGCCCTCCTTCGGCGTCATCGGCTGGGCCCGCTGGTTCTGGCGGCAGCTCACCTCGATGCGGGTCGCACTGCTGCTGCTCCTGCTGCTGTCGCTCGGCGCGATCCCCGGCTCGCTCATCCCGCAGACCGGCATCGACGAGATGAAGGTCGCCGAGTTCCGCAAGGCGCACTCCACGCTCGCGCCGATCTACGACAAGCTCGGCCTCTTCCACGTCTACAGCTCGGTGTGGTTCTCCGCGATCTACATCCTGCTGTTCGTCTCCCTCATCGGCTGCATCGTCCCGCGCACCTGGCAGTTCGTCGGCCAGCTGCGCAGCCGCCCGCCGGCCGCGCCCCGGCGGCTGACCCGGCTGCCCGCCCACACCACCTGGCGCACCGAGGCCGAACCGGAGCAGGTCCGCGAGGCCGCGCTCGCGCTGCTGAAGAAGCGCCGCTTCCGCGCGCACCTCGCCGGTGACGCCGTGGCCGCCGAGAAGGGCTATCTGCGCGAGGTCGGCAACCTCGTCTTCCATATCGCGCTGGTCGTGTTGCTGACCGCGTTCGCCTGGGGCCAGCTGTTCAAGTCCGAGGGCAACAAGCTGATCGTCGAGGGCGACGGCTTCTCCAACACCCTCACCCAGTACGACGACTTCAAGTCCGGCAGCCTCTTCAACCAGGACGACCTCGACCCCTTCAGCTTCACCCTGAAGAACTTCAAGGGCACCTACGAGGTGACCGGCCCCAACCGCGGCACCCCGCGCACCTACCAGGCCGACATCGCCTACAGCGTCGGCGCCTACGGCAAGGACAAGAGGACCACAGTCAAGGTCAACGAGCCGCTGGAGATCGGCGACTCGAAGGTCTACCTAGTCAGCCACGGCTACGCCCCCGTCATCACGGTCCGCGACGGCCGCGGCAAGGTCGTCTTCCACGACGCCGTGCCCCTCCTCCCGCTGGACGGCAACGTCACCTCCACCGGCTCGATCAAGGTCATGGACGGCTACCGCGACGCCAAGGGCAAGTGGGACCAGCTCGGCTTCCAGGCCTTCTTCCTGCCGTCCTACGGCGGCGACGGCACCGCGGTCGTCTCGCAGTTCCCGGCGCTGCTCAACCCGGTGCTGAACCTGGCGGCCTACCACGGTGAACTCGGTGTCAACTCGGGCCTCCCGCAGAACGTGTACCAGCTCAACAAGAAGGACCTGAAGGGCTTCAAGAACTCCAAGGGCGAGCAGCTCCGGGAGAACCTCAAGCCCGGCGAGACCATGAAGCTCCCGAACGGCGCCGGTTCTCTCACCTTCGAGAAGGACATCAAGGAGTGGGCCGGCTTCCAGGTCGCCCGCCAGCCCGGCAGCGGCTGGGCGCTGGTTGGTGCCCTCGCCGCGATCTTCGGCCTGGCCGCCTCCCTCTTCATCCAGCGTCGCCGCGTGTGGGTGCGGGCGGTCAAGGGCGCGGACGGCATCACCGTCGTCGAGATGGCCGGGCTGGGCCGCAGCGAGTCCGCCAAGGTCCCCGAGGAGCTCGGCGACCTCGCCGGGGTCCTGTACGAGCAGGCACCGGGCGCACCCGACCCCGACGACGACCCCCCGGGCGACAGCTCGGACGACGACGCCGACACCCGCACCCCCGACCCCCAAGTCGCACCCGCCGAAGGGGCTGAGACCAAGTGACTCTCGCCGCCGCGACCGAGCTGGCCGCCGCCACCAACGAAAACCTCGCCAACATCAGCAACACGCTGATCTACTCGTCGATGGCCGTCTACACGCTGGCCTTCTTCGCATACATCGCCGAATGGCTCCTCGGCAGCCGCAGCAAGGTCGGCCGTACGGCCGCCGCGCTCACCCCGGCGAAGGTCAAGAAGGCCGCCGCGCCCGCCGTCACCGTGCAGAAGGGCGGCTCCACGGCCGTACTGGAGCGGCCGAAGGTCGTCGTGCGGGCCACGGCCGGGCAGCGGGACGTGCCGGACGGGCCCGGGGCGCACGGCGGGGACGAGCAGGGCGACCTCTACGGGCGTATCGCCATCTCCCTCACCGCCCTCGCCTTCCTGATCGAGTTCGGTGGTGTGCTCGCGCGGGCTCTGTCGGTGCAGCGGGCGCCGTGGGGCAACATGTACGAGTTCAACATCACCTTCTCCACGGTCGCCGTCGGCGTGTACCTCGGACTGCTGGCGCTGAAGAAGAACGTGCGCTGGCTCGGGCTGTTCCTGATCACCACGGTCCTCCTCGATCTCGGCCTCGCCGTCACTGTCTTGTACACCGCCAGCGACCAGTTGGTTCCCGCTCTTCACTCGTACTGGCTGTACATCCACGTCTCCACGGCGATCTTCTGCGGCGCGGTGTTCTACGTCGGCGCCGTCTCCACGCTGCTCTATCTCTTCAAGGACAGCTACGAGAACAAGCTGGCGAACGGCGGCACCCCGGGCCGTTTCGCGAACTCCGTCCTCGACCGGCTGCCCGCCTCGGCGTCCCTCGACAAGTTCTCCTACCGCGTCAACGCCGCGGTCTTCCCGCTGTGGACGTTCACGATCATCGCGGGCGCCATCTGGGCGGGCGACGCCTGGGGCCGCTACTGGGGCTGGGACCCGAAGGAGACCTGGTCCTTCATCACGTGGATCGTGTACGCCTGCTACCTGCACGCCCGCGCGACGGCCGGCTGGAAGGGCCGCAAGGCCGCCTACCTGGCCTTGATCGCCTTCGGCTGCTGGCTGTTCAACTACTACGGCGTCAACATCTTCGTCTCCGGCAAGCACTCGTACGCCGGGGTGTGAGACCGCAGGTCAGCGGCGGCAAGGGGTGCATTTCGGCCCCGGCGGGGTCAGGCTGGTGTCATGACCGGTTCCGTAGAACAGGGCATCAGCCAGACCCACGGGAACACGCACATCCTGCATTTCCTGGTGCGGCTTCCCCAGCCGATGGAGACGGTCTGGCCGGCGTTCAGCACCCCGGACGGGCTGGCGTCCTGGTTCACGCCCGCCGACGTCCTGGAACCCCGGCTCGGCGGTGCGGTCGCGCTGCGCGGCATGGGGTCCGGGCGGGTCACCGCGTGGGATGTGGAGCGGGTCGCCGAGTACACGGTCGAGGGCGGCGGCCGACTCCGCTTCCACCTGGAACGGAACGGCGAGCAGGGCGCCGCGCTCCGCTTCACCCATGAGTTCCAGGGCGAGACGGAGTCGGAACAGCGCTGGCGGGCCCGGTTCGAGCGGCTGATCGAGGTGCTGGAGGGCGGCTCCTAGGGAC
>NZ_JBITLW010000007.1:82513-275540 GCF_044465645.1 Streptomyces sp. NPDC049627
GACGCTGTGCGGTGGGACGTGCCGGTGCCGGTGCACGACGCTGTCGGAGACGGCTTCCAGCGCGCCGCCCGGCCCACCGCCCCGCGAACCCGGCGAGCAGGGCGCCGCGCTCGGCTTCACCCATGAGTTCCAGGGCGAGACGGAGTCGGAACAGCGCTGGCGGGCCCGGTTCGAGCGGCTGATCGAGGTGCTGGAGGGCGGATCCCAGGGACGCTGTGCGGTGGGACGTGCCGGTGCCGGTGCACGACGCTGTCGGAGACGGCTTCCAGCGCGCCGCCCGGCCCACCGCCCCGCGAACCCGGCGATCCACGACCCGCCCCCGTCCACCAGCAGGATCCGCTCCACCCCACGCCGGACGCACCCGGGAGTCGGCGGCCGGCCGGCCGCCCGCTGCGACCGCGAGCAACCGTTCGGTGCGCTTACGAGACGGGCGGGCGTGCGGACGGGACCGCCGAGGCGATGACGTCCCGTAGCCGCTCCACGTACAGCCGCATGTTCTTGTGCGCGATGTCGGTGTCCGGGAAGCGGCTCGCGAACCACAGGCCCTCGTGGAGCCGGGTGATCCAGGCGCACACCTGGTCGCCGTACGACACCCTGATCAGCCCGTACGCCTTCTGCTCGGTCCAGCGCACGGAGCCGGGGACGCCGCGGGCGTCGACGTAGGAGACGATCGAGTACAGGTCGGGGGAGGTGGGGCGGAAGTCCGAGCCGAGCAGGCGCAGCACGCGGGCGAGCGGCATGCGGGCCAGGTGCCGGTTGGCGTGCAGCGCGGCGCGTACCGTCCGCAGGGCGCCGGGCAGGTCGCGGGCCTCGGACATGGGGATCTCGATGGGGGCGCCGCCCACGTACCAGCCGACGGAGTCCGACCAGCGGGACTTCACCCGGGTGTGCAGGGGCACGACGGTGCGGTAGACGGGCTGTCCGCCGATGTCGTGGACGGCGAGGGCGGTGGCGGCCAGGACACCGACCGCGCTGCCGCCGTAGGGACGGCAGTACGCCTCGAAGGCGGCGGCGGTGTCCGCGTCCGTGAGGCTCTCGCGCAGGAGACTCTGCGTGGGCAGCCCGCCGTCGGGGTCCAGGCCGAGGTCGAGGGGGAAGTCCGGCAGCCTGCCGTCGCAGCGGCCGACGAACTCCCGCCAGCGGGCGACGATCTCGTGGCTGTCGTCGATCCGGTCCGCGTCCGTCCGTTCGATCTCGCAGAAGTCGACGTAACTGCCGACCGGCGCCAGTGTCGTGGCCCGGCCCGCGACGGCCGCCGCGTAGAGCTCCTGGATCTCGGCGGGGATGCGGTGGATGGAGTGGCCGTCGACGTTGCTGTGGTCGAAGGCCATGTACACGCTGGTGGAGTCGGAGCGGACGACGGCCGCGTAGATGAGGTTGGGCCAGCGCAGCGCGTCCGCGGTGACGTCGAAGCGGCTCTGGAGGTGCCGCACCAGGTCCGCCGGCTCCGTGAAGTCGCCGACGTCCTCGCGCTGCAGGGACACCGCGTCGGCGTCGAGCGTGAACCGGCGCATCTCGTCGCCGGGTTCGCCCGACCAGCGGAAGCCGCTGCGCAGCGTCTCGTGCCGCAGCGTCCAGCCGCGCAGCGCCTCCTGGAGCGCGTCGAGGTCGGCCCGGCCCGGAAGGTCGAACGCCGCACCGAGCCAGGTCGGCACGAACAGGCCGTCGTCGCGCACGGACCGGGCGGTTCTGATGTGCGACTCCTGGATGTACGCCGGCGGCCGTGAGTCCTCCGGCAGTCCCGTCGCCGCCGCGACGGCCGCCGGACCGAGCGTCCATTCGACGAGACGTCCGGGCCGGACCTCGCAGCGCTGGATGTCAGTGATTCGCACAGGCGGCTCCATTAGCGGCGGGGGGGGACACACCCGAAAGGGTGGTATCCCGCCCAACGAGGCAACCCTTTCCCAGAAACGGTTCGCTGCGATCAGCCCAGGCGGAGCGGCCGACGGCGTCAGCCGACGGTGATCGAGTCCAGCTTCGCCCGCAGATACACATGCGAGTCGACCGGTTCGTACGCCACCCGCCCCACCGGCGCGGGCACGGACTCGACCAGCGTCCCGGGCGTGCACTCGCCGAAGTAGACGAGGGACATCAGCTCCTCGGCGGGCGCGTCGGCGGGCGGCGGCAGCACGCGATGCCGCCCGGACCGCCACCGGTCGCCGGTCCAACGGGCCATCAGATCCCCGATGTTGATGGTGAGGGCGTCCGGATCGTACGGCGCGTCCTCCCACCCCGCACCTCCGTCCGCGGGGTCCGTGTAGACCTGCAACCCGCCCTTCCCCGCCTGCCGGTCGAGGATCGTCACCGTCCCGAAGTCGGTGTGCGGACCGATGCGGAACTGACCGGGCTCCGGTTCCCCGACGACTTCGGTCCCCGGGTACCAGTTGATGTTGAAGCCGTACGTCGGGTGGTCCATGTGCCGGGTGAAGAAGTCGGGTTCGAGACCGAGGGCCGCGCCGAGCAGGGAGAGCAGCCGGTTCTCCAGCTCGCCCATCCGCGCCAGGTACTCCTCGCACAGCGACCGGAGGCCGGGCACCTCGGCCGGCCACACGTTGGGCGCGTACCACTCGGCGTTGACGACGGGGTCCTCGAACGGCTCGTGCGTCGCGAAGGTCAGCGACTCCTTGAGGTCCGGCGGGGTTTCCGTGCCCTCCGCATAGCCGTTGGCCTCGGCGCCGGGCCCGAGCCAGCCGCGGCCGCCGACCCTGGCCGCGTAGGCCTGCTTGACCTCGGCGGGGAGGACGAAGAAGGCACGGGCCGCCGCTCGGATCCGCGCGCGCAGCGCCGGGTCCACACCGTGCCCGGTGACCAGGAGGAACCCGGCGGTCTGCAGGGCCTCGTCGACGGTGCGGGCGATCGCTCCGCGCGTCTGCGCGTCCCCTTCGAGCCAGGGCCTGAGGTCGATCGTGGGGATGCGTGGCGCGTGTGGCGTATGTGACGTGTGTGGCATGCGTGGCCTACTCACCGATGTCCTCGTTCCACAGGGCCGGATGGTTCCTGACGAAGTCGCGCATCATCCCGATGCACTCGGGATCGTCCAGGAGCACGACGTCCACGCCGTGCTCGGCCAGCCAGTCGTGCCCGCCGTGGAAGGTGACCGCCTCGCCGATCACCACCCGCGAGATCCCGAACTGCCGGACCAGGCCGGAGCAGTACCAGCAGGGCGAGAGCGTGGTGACCATGGTCGTTCCGCGGTACGACCGCTGCCGTCCCGCCGCCCGGAAGGCGGCCGTCTCCGCGTGCATGGACGGGTCGCCGTCCTGGACGCGCCGGTTGTGACCGCGGCCGAGGAGTGCCCCGTCGGGGCCGTAGAGCGCGGCGCCGATGGGAATGCCGCCTTCGCCGAGCCCGGCACGCGCCTCAGCTACGGCGGTACCGAGCCACTGGCGCGCCTGTGCTTGATCCATGACCCCACTCTCCTGTGACCGGAACACTGCCGCCGGCGGAACACTGCCCCTGGCGCAGGGTGACGAGACTCGGTCCGTTGAAGGGGGCGTAACACGTCACCGTCTTCGGGGTGCGCAGTACGTCGTCCTCGGTGAACAGCCTTCTCGCCGCCTCGACGGAGAAGTCGCCGCTGACGACGGGGGCGACCCGGTCGTAGAACGCGCGTGACGACTCCGGCAGCGGTTCCCCGGGCTTCCCCTCGTCCTCGCTCCACACGTCCCACAGCAGCGTCTCGACCTTGTTCACGGCGGCGAGGTCGAGCCGGATGTTGCCGGCCACGAACCGCTCGCCCCAGAACGGGCCTTCTTCCGGCGGGTGGAGCCCGAAGGTCCTCCGGTCCGCGCCGCCCTCGCGGATGGCCCGCCAGGCCTCGCCCGCGACGAGGAAGCGGTCGCGCGGCACGTCCATCGGGTCGAAGTCCACGTGCCCGGCGTGGTGCAGGGCGGGATCGGCGAGCTGCGGGTCGGCGAGCAGCCAGGTGCCGCGCCGGTCGTCCCAGTACTCGGTGACGACGTGGTCGCAGTGGAAGGCGTCGGCACGGAAGTAGTCGGCGAAGCCCGAGCGCACCCGGGCCGGGATGCCGTGGTGGCGCAGCAACGAGCAGTGCAGCAACGCGAAGTCACGGCAGACCCCGACGAACCGGTCGCCGACCGCACGCGGTTCGGACAGCGGGGCGGCGCTGCGGCCCACGACGATCCGCAGGATGTCGTCGATGTAGCGGGACTCGGCGTCGTGGTGGAGACGGTCGGTCGGATGGATGTGCCGGAACAGCTCGGCCTCCCCGCGGTGGACCATCAAATCCCGGACGACACGGGCCAGTTGAGCGGGGTCGGAAGGGAGGCCGGCGTAGTGGGAGGCGAGTTCGCCGGGATCGGAGAAGGTGCTCTGGGTGGTGTAGAAGGCGACGGCGTCCGGGTGCGCGGGCATGAGGGACCCCCAAGCAGAATCGATTACGCGTTCGATTGCGGGCTGGCGCTCCTCACCGTGTCAAAATTCGCCGCGCATTGTCCATGCCCTCTTCCGCTCCGGCTCCGGGGGCCGGTCACTGCCGGCCGGGCGACATCAGATCCTCCACCACCATCACCAGGGCCGACTTCGGCACGGTGGAGTTCGACGCACTGTCTGTGGAGCCCGAGCCCTTGGTGTCGTTGACGCCCTGGAAGATGCCGAAGTCGATGGGCCCGTCGTCCGCCGAGGCGGGGACGGCGGCGGCGAGGAGGGCCGCGCCGGCGAGGGCGGCGTAAGCGATGATCTTCATGCCCGACCCAACGACGGGACAGGCGCCAGGATGTTCTGCTCTACGCCTTTCGGCCGACGCACTCCAGGTAGTCGTCCAGGCGTCCCGCACCGGACAGCATCGCCCGGGTGCGGGCGGTCAGCATCTCGCCCCGTGTCCTGATCGCCGTACGCAGGGCCTGCGTGCTGCCCTCCCGGCGCAGGCCGTCCAGGACCGGGCGGATCTGGTCGAGGAGGTAGTGGCTGCGGCGCAGGGTGTGGATCAGGCGGGCGTCGCGCACGTCGGCCGGCCGGTAGACGCGGTACCCCGTGCCCCGCTCCCGCTCCGGTGCGAGCAGTCCGGCCGCCTCCCACACCCGCAGCGCCGACGTCCGTACGCCGAGCAGCGCGGCCACCTCGCCGATGCGCAGACCGGAGTGCGGCAGCTCGGCCGGGGGCGCCCCGGTCAGGGTCTCCAGGGCCTCGCTCGTCGCCCGCAACCCGGCCCGCTCCCCGTGCAGCGCGGCATGCGCGGCGTCGACGAGGGCGAGCGCGGCCGGGACGTCACCGCTGTGCACGGCCCGCATGATCCCGGCCGCCGTCACCGGCCCGTACCCGTGCAGCAGCGCGCGGTACGTCAGCAGCGCCCGCCGGTGCACGGCCGTGAACGTCCGGTAGCCGGAGGCGGTACGCGCGGCCGGGGGCAGGACGCCGGCCTCCTCGTAGTTGCGGACCTGCTGCGTCGAGATCCCGGCCAGGCGGGCCAGGTCGACCGGCCGCAGTCGTTCGTCGTCGTTGCTCACGGGACTTGAAGGTTACGCGGCAGGAATCTCCGTGTCATCAGGGAGGCATGTGCGAGACGTCCGGCCAAAGTCTCCACAAGCACTTCAATGGAAAACTTGAAGGCATGGAGGACTGCATCCGCATCACTGGCGCCCGTCTGCACAACCTCGACAACGTCACCCTCGCGATTCCCAAGAACAAGCTGGTCGTCATGACCGGCCTCTCCGGCTCCGGCAAGTCCACCCTCGCCTTCGACACCCTCCACCGGGAGGGCCAGCGGCAGTACATGGAGTCGCTGGGCATGGTCACCGGCCTCGTCAGCCGCCCCTCCGTGGACTCCGTCACCGGTCTGTCCCCGTCCATCAGCGTCGACCAGCACCTCACCAACCGCAGCCCCCGGTCCACCGTCGGCACGGTCACCGAGGTGTTCACCTATCTGCGGCTGCTCTGGTCGCGGATCGGGGTACGGCCGTGTCCCGGCTGCGGGAAGGACGTTCCGCCGTCGCATGCGTACGAGTACGGCTACGACGACGAGGTCTCCGAGGGCGAACAGGTCCCCTGCCCGCACTGCGGCACGCCCGTCCCCGAACTGGTGATGGGTTCCTTCTCCTTCAACAAGCCCGCCGGCGCCTGCCCCGCCTGCACCGGCCTCGGCGAGGTGATCCGGGCGGACGTACGACGCCTGGTCGACGAGGAGCGCTCGGTCACGGAGGGCGCCGTACTGGGCTGGCACCCGAAGACCGTCGAGCGCAATGTGCAGCTGCTGCGGGCGGCGGCCCGGCACTACGGGTTCACCTTCGACGCGGACCGGCCGCTGGGCCGACTGAGCGGACCGGAGCGGGACTTGCTGCTCCACGGCGTCGAGAGCCCGGAGTTCCGGCGCTACTTCCCGGACGCCGAGCCGCCCGCCACCGTCACCGCCGGACGCTTCGAGGGCGTCGCCACCGCGCTGATGCGGCGCTACGCCGAGCGCATCGAGGACACCGAGTACCGCGAGCGCACCGAGAAGCAGGCGCTGGTGAAGGAGGCGTGCGGCGAGTGCGGCGGCGCCCGGCTGCGGGCGGAGAGCCGGGCGGTCACCGTGCACGGCCTGACGATCGTCGAGGCGGCCCGCGCGTCCCTCGACGAACTCGCCGCCTGGCTGGGCGGGTTGCGCGAGCGGGTTGCCGCGGACGAGTGGCTGTTCGTGGAGCCGGTCGTGGCCGACCTCACGGAGCGTGTACGGCGGCTGGTCGACGTCGGCGTCGGCTATCTGACCCTGGAGCAGCCGACGCCGAGCCTCTCCGCGGGCGAGGCGCAGCGGCTGCGGCTGGCCGCGCTGCTGGGCTCGGGGCTCACCGGCGTGCTGTACGTCCTCGACGAGCCGACCATGGGGCTCCACCCTTCGGACACCGCCCGCCTGGTCGACGTGCTGCGCAGGCTGCGGGACCTCGGCAACACGGTGCTGGTGATCGAGCACGACCTGGACGTGCTGCGGGCGGCGGACCATGTGGTGGACGTCGGTCCGGGTGCGGGCCGGCACGGCGGGCGGATCGTGGCCCAGGGGACGCCGGAAGAGGTGGCGCGGGCGGGCGCGGCGGCCGCGGGTCCCTCGGTGACGGGGGCGTATCTGTCGGGGCGGCTGGCGTCGCCCGCGTCGAAGCGGCGGGGGGACGCCGACCGGGCGCTGGTCATACGCGGGGCGCGGGCGCACAACCTCAAGGACCTCACGGTACGGATCCCGCTCGGCCGCCTCGTCACCGTCACCGGGCCGTCCGGATCGGGCAAGTCGACCCTGCTGCTGGACATCCTGGGCCGGGCCGCCCGTCGGCACTTCCACGGCGCCGGTGACCTGCCCGGGGAGCACGACGGGATCGACGGCTGGGAGCACCTCGGCAAGGTGGTGACCATCGACCAGGAGCCGATCAGCCGGCTGCCGCGCTCGAACGCGGCGACGTACTCGGACGTGTTCACACCGATCAGAGAGACCTTCGCTGCCCGCTCCGGGGGACGGCTGACGCCCGGCGCCTTCTCCTTCAACGTCCCCGGCGGCCGCTGCGAACGCTGCGAGGGCGCCGGTGTGCTCTCGGTCCACATGCACTTCCTGCCGCCGGTGGAGGTGAGGTGCCCGGGCTGCCGCGGGCGGCGCTTCCGGCCGGAGGTGCTGTCGGTGCGCCACGACGGGCACGACATCGCCGAGGTGCTTCAGGCGACGGTCGACGAGGCCCTGGGGATGTTCGCCGGCATCCCGGCGATCAACGCGCGCCTGCGACGCCTGTCCGACGTCGGCCTCGGCTATCTCCCGCTCGGCCAGCCGGCCACGACGCTCTCCGGAGGCGAGGCCCAGCGGCTGAAACTGGCGAAGGAACTGGGCCGCAAGGCCGCGGGCAGCACCCTCTACCTCCTGGACGAGCCCACCACCGGCCTCCACTCCGCCGACACCGCCCGCCTCCTCGCCGTACTCCAACGCCTCGCCGACACCGGCCACTCGGTCATCACCATCGAGCACAACCCCGACGTCGCCCACGCCTCGGACTGGCTGATCGACCTGGGGCCGGAGGGCGGGGCGGGTGGGGGGAGGGTGATGGCGGAGGGGGCACCGGGGACCGAATAATGCCCGGGCCATAAGCGCGGGCCCACGGCATAAAGCGCGGGCCCACGGCGCGGGGCCGGAGTTACGCTCGCCCGAGGCCGCCCCCTCGTGCCGAGAGGAGCAACTCCGTGCCCCGTCCCCGCCCCCTGCTCTACCTCGACGTCGACGGCCCGCTGAACCCGTACGCCGCCAAGCCCGAGCGCCGCCCCGACGGGTACTCGACCCACCGTATGAAGCCCGAGGGCTGGCTCGCCCAGCACGGCGACACGCCTGCGCACCGGGTGCGGCCGCTGCGGGTGTGGCTCAACGCCGGCCACGGCCGTCGGCTCCTGGAACTGGGGGAGTCGTACGACCTGGTGTGGGCGACGACGTGGGGCGCGGAGGCGAACACGTTCATCGCGCCGGTTCTGGGGCTGCCGGAACTGGCCGTGGTGGGGTGGCCCACGATGCACGACGCGGGGCCGGACGGCACGTTCTGGAAGACCCGCCACCTCGTCGCGCACGCCGAGGGCAGGCCGTTCGCCTGGGTCGACGACGAACTCGACGCGGCCGACCGCGCCTTCGTCGCCGCGCACCACGACGGCCCCGCGCTGCTGCACCGCGTGGACGCCCGACTCGGCCTGCGCGACGAGGACTTCGCCGCCCTCGACGCGTTCGCGCACGCTCTTCGCCGTCGGGCGCCCGAAGTGTGCTGACGCGGAGGAACGCCGGGGTGGGGAGGCTTGACGGGCTGGTCGGTGAGGGAGCGGGCTTGGCGTGTCGCGGAGCTGCGGCAGCGGGGCGGTGCGCTCGCCGCATCCGTGGCCGCGTGTACCGACGACGCCGGCCGAGTGGGCGGACGAGCTCGCCGAGCACCCGGGCTGCCGCCGAACGAGAGCCGGCATGCCTGAAGGAGCCCCGCGAGGCCCACCCCGCACAGGCGCCCACAGGCTCTCAGCCCCCGGACACCCGCAGCAGCAGCTTGCCCGTGCTCGCCCGCGCCCCCATCAACCGGTGCGCCTCCGCCGCCTCCTCCAGGCCGAACTCCGCCGTCACCGGCAGGGACACCGTCCCGTCGGCCACCGCGGCGAACGCCCGCTCGGCCAGCGCCCGAAGCTCCGCCGGAGCGGTCTTCGCCAACGTCAGGATGGAGAAGCCACCGACCGAGACGCCGAGCGGATACAGCTCGGGCTGCCCCACGCTCCACGGCTCGGCGGAGCTCGCGTTGCCGAAGGAGACCAGACGGCCGAACGGCGCGAGGGAGCCCAGGGAGGCCCGGAAGGTGTCGCCGCCGACCGGGTCCAGGGCCAGATCGACCCCGCGGCCGCCGGTCGCCGCCCGCACCCCCTCCGCGAAGTCGCCGACGAACACCTCGTCGTAGCCGTGCTCGCGGGCGTACGCCGCCTTGGCCTCGCCCGACACCACGCCGTACACCGCACCGGCGCCCGCCGCCTCGGCCAGCTGCCCCACCACCGTGCCGATGCCGCCCGCGGCGCCCTGCACCAGCACCGTCTCGCCGGGCTGCAGCCGGCCCACCGCGTGGACCAGCGCGTACGCCGTCGGCAGCACCGTCGGCAGCGTGGCCGCCGTGCGCAGGCCGACGCCCGCGGGGAGCGAGAAGACGGTCACCGCGTCCGCGACGGCCACGTCCGCATAGGCGCCGCCCTCCGTCAGCGCGGTCACCTCCTGGCCGACGGCCAGGTCCGTCACGCCCGCACCTACCGCCCGGATCCGCCCGGAGACCTCCAGGCCGGGGACGAACGGCAGCCGCGCCACCCGGTAGCCCTCCGCACGTGCCTTGAGGTCGGCGAAGTTCACCCCCGTGTAGGCCACGTCGATGCTCACCTGGCCGGGGCCCGGCTCGGGGACCTCCGCCTCCACGACCTTGAGGACGTCCGGACCGCCGTACTCCTGCACCTCGACCGCACGCATGACGACACACCTCTCCTGAAGTGTTCAACAGGGATCGAACACTCGGGAGTGTATGGTTTTCATCGAACACTCGGCAACCGGTCAGAGATCCACAGATCCAGAGATCCACAGATCCATCGATCCGCAGATCCAGCCGGCGACAGATCAGGGGGTACGGCATGGCTCAGCGCACCGGTACCAGCCATCGGGTCGCCCCCGAGCACACGCACCCGGACGACGTCTCCGTCCAGACCGCGCTCGCCGCGCTCGCCGACCCCGTACGCCTCGCGCTCGTACGGGAGTTGGCGGCGTCCGACGTCTGGTCCCGCAGCTGCGGCAGCTTCGACGTCCCCGTCGGCAAGGCGGCCCTCAGCCATCACTTCGCGGTACTGCGCGGAGCCGGTCTCGTGGAGCAGCGCGACGAGGGGCCCAGGCGTGTCAACCGGCTGCGGAAGGAAGAGTTCGACGCCCGGTTCCCGGGGCTGCTGGACCTGGTGCTGCGGGCGGACCCGTAGCCATCGAGGACGCCGGTCACCCCCTCGGGGTCAGGGCTCGTCCCGCTTGTGCCGGTCGTCCTTCTTCCCGTCGTCGTCCTCGTCCAGGGACTTCAGGAACTCGGGGTTGTCGTCGGGGGCGACCCACTGCTGCCGCTCCCGGCCGGCCCGCATGCCGGACCAGCCGTCGGCGGCCGGGCTGCGCTTCTTGCCCGCGATCAGCCAGGAGATCGAGCCGACGAGCGGGAACACCAGGACGAGGATCGCCCACAGCGGCTTGGGCATGTGGCGGATGTCCTCGTCCTTCGTGCTGATGCAGTCGATGAACGCGTACACGCTCAGCGCCAGTGGCACGAGGAACATCAGCACCCGGAGCATGGGCCCTCTCCAGCGAAACGGTCGTCGGTGCCGGGGGCACGGCCCCCGGGTTCAGGGCCAGGGTAGCCGCTCGGGGATACTTGACCCCATGGCTTACGACGATCTTCGTTCCCTGCTCAGGGCACTGGAGCGCGAAGGCGACCTCAAGCGCGTCAAGGCCGAGGTCGATCCGTATCTGGAGGTCGGGGAGATCGTCGACCGGGTGCAGAAGTCCGGCGGTCCCGCGCTGCTCTTCGAGAACGTGAAGGGCTCGTCCATGCCCCTCGCGATGAACGTCTTCGGCACCGACCGCCGACTGCTGAAGGCCCTGGGCCTGAAGTCGTACGGCGAGATCTCCGACAAGATCGGCGGCCTGCTCAGGCCCGAGCTGCCGCACGGGTTCGTCGGCGTCCGCGAGGCCTTCGGGAAGCTCGGCGCGATGACGCACGTACCGCCGAAGAAGGTGAAGTCGGACAACGCTCCCGTGCAGGAGGTCGTGCTGCACGGCGACGAGGTGGACCTGGACCGGCTCCCGGCCCTGTTCACCTGGCCCAAGGACGGCGGTTCCTTCTTCAACCTGGGGCTCACCCACACCAAGGACCCGGAGAGCGGCGTACGGAACCTCGGGCTGTACCGCCTCCAGCGCCATGACAAGCGCACGATCGGCATGCACTGGCAGATCCACAAGGACAGCCGGAACCACTACCAGGTGGCGGCGCGGCGCGGCGAGCGCCTTCCGGTCGCCATCGCCTTCGGATGTCCGCCCGCCGTGACCTACGCCTCCACCGCCCCGCTCCCCGGCGACATCGACGAGTACCTCTTCGCCGGGTTCATCGCGGGCAAGCGGATCGAGATGGTGGACTGCAAGACGGTCCCGCTCCAGGTCCCGGCGCAGGCCGAGGTCGTGCTGGAGGGCTGGCTGGAGCCCGGCGAGATGCTGCCGGAGGGGCCGTTCGGCGACCACACCGGCTTCTACACCCCGCAGGAGCCCTTCCCGGCCCTGAAGATCGACTGCGTGACGATGCGCCGCCGGCCCCTGCTCCAGTCGATCGTCGTCGGCAGGCCTCCGACGGAGGACGGCCCCCTGGGTCGCGCGACGGAGCGTTTCTTCTTGCCGTTGCTGAAGATCATCGTTCCGGACATCGTGGACTACCACCTGCCGGAGGCGGGCGGCTTCCACAACTGTGCGATCGTCTCGATCGACAAGAAGTACCCCAAGCACGCCCAGAAGACGATGCACGCGATCTGGGGCGCCCACATGATGTCCCTGACCAAGCTGATCGTGGTCGTCGACTCCGACTGCGACGTCCACGACCTGCACGAGGTCGCCTGGCGGGCCCTCGGCAACACCGACTACGCCCGTGACCTCACGGTCGTCGAAGGCCCCGTCGACCACCTCGACCACGCCTCCTACCAGCAGTTCTGGGGCGGCAAGGCGGGCATCGACGCGACGAAGAAGTGGCCCGAGGAGGGCTACACCCGCGACGGCGGCTGGCCGGACATGGTGGAGTCCGACCCCGAGACGGCGGCGAAGGTCGACCGCCGCTGGAAGGAGTACGGCCTTTGAGCAGCGCATCCGCCGCGATTCCGCAGCCAGGACGCACCAAGGCGTTCTTGCGTCTGGTGATGATCGAGCACTCGGTCTTCGCGCTGCCCTTCGCGTACATCGCCGCCCTCACCGCGATGTTCCAGTGGGACAAGAACATCCACTGGGGCCGGCTGCTCCTGGTGACCATCTGCATGGTGGGTCTGCGGACGTTTGCCATGGCGGTCAACCGGATCATCGACCGGGAGATCGACGCCCGTAACCCGCGGACGGCGCACCGTGAACTCGTGACCGGCGCGATGTCGGTGAAGCACGCCTGGACGGGCGCCCTGATCGCGGTCGCGGTCTTCCTGGGCTCGGCGGCGATGCTGAACCCCCTCTGCCTCGCCCTGGCCCCCATCGCGGTGATCCCGATGGTGGTCTACCCCTACGGCAAACGCTTCACGAACTTCCCGCAGGCCATCCTGGGCCTGGCCCAGGCGATGGGCCCGGTCGGCGGCTGGCTGGCGATCACCGGCGAGTGGTCGTGGACGGCCGTGATCCTGGGCCTCGCGGTCGGCATCTGGATCGGCGGCTTCGACCTGATCTACGCCTGCCAGGACGTCGACACCGACCGCGAGATCGGCGTCATGTCGGTCCCGGCCCGCTTCGGCATCCCGGCGGCGATCTGGGGGGCGCGCGTCTGTCACGCCGTGACGACGGGACTGTTCGTCTGGTACGCGGTCGTCACCGACGCCGGCGCCTTCTTCTGGCTGGGCCTGCTGATCGTGGCAGGCGCGTTCCTCTACGAGCACTCGATCGTGCGCCCGCATGACCTGTCCCGGGTGAACAGGGCGTTCTTCAGCGTCAACGGATTCATCGGGATTGCCCTGTTCGGGTGTGCGCTCCTGGATCTCTTGGTTCGAGGTCTGACCGTGTGATTACGGTGCGGCCTACCATCGAGTGCAGAGAGAGGGAGGCCGATGTGACCATCTCGGACAGCGACCGCCTGCACTCGCAGCTCGCCCGGTACGAGGACATGTTCCGCGGGTACCGGATGGAGATTGTCGAGGGCAACATCGTGATGAGTCCCCTCAGGCCGTTCCACAACGAGACCATCGTGCGGCTGTGGACGCAGTTGGAAGCTCAGCTCGGCACGGAGTGGGGTTTCATCAGTGATGTGGCCGTCCCCTTCAGCGACGACTTCGAGTTCTGTCCCGACCTCGCGATCATCCCCGCAGCCGAGAAGAACCGGAATCTGACCGCCTACTCACCGGATCTCATCGAGCTCGCGGTCGAGGTCGTTTCCCCGAGCAGTGTTCGCAACGACTACGAGGTCAAGAACAAGCAGTACGCGTCTCGGGGCATCCCCAACTACCTGATCTGCGATCCGCAGAAGGGACACGTCGTCACTCTCTGGAACCCCGGGCCCGACGGCTATCGGGGACGAGACACGCTCCCGTACGACGGCAAGGTGGCTGTGGAGACCAAGATCGGACGCCTCACGGTCGATACCAGCCGCCTTCCTGTGGACCCTGAGTCGCCCGACGCGTCCTGAGCGCGGCCCCGCCCGCCCGGCGCCGCAGCACGAACGCCGCCGCCACCCCCGCCGCCAGCCCCACCAGATGCCCCTGCCAGCTGACGCCGGACTGGGTCGGGGCGAGGCCCGCCAGGACCGAGCCGCCCCAGACCGCGCCCACCAACAGGCCTGCCAGGACGCCGAGAGGACGCCGCTCCACGAAGCCGGTGACCACGAGGAAGCCGAAGAGACCGAAGACCAGGCCGGAGGCGCCCGCGGTGTTGGTGCCGGACGGGGATATCAGCCACACGCCCAGGCCGTCGGCCACGATGATCAGGGCGCAGACAGCGGCGAACCGGCGTATCCCGCCGAGCGCCGCGATGAACCCGAGGACCAGCAGGGGCACGCTGTTCGCGGCGACGTGGGCGAAACCGAAGTGGATGAAGGAAGCCGGGACGACGTCCACCAGCTCGGAGGAGGTGCGCGGGATGATGCCGAAGCCGTCCAGCGCGTGCCCGCTGACCACGTCGATCACTTCCAGCAGCCACAACAGCGCGACCCAGCCGACCATCAGCTTCGCTGCGGCCTTCGCACGGTCACCGCGCGACCACTCGAGCTCCCCGACCGACATGGCACCCCCACTGATCCTTCGTCCCCTCCGGGGAACGCCCGGGCCCCCTTGGCCGGTTCCCACCCCGCGACGCCGGATAGGCTCGGTGTCGTGAACCCAGTCAAGCCAGGAGAGACACCGCGTACGCCTTGGATCGTAGGGGTCTCCGGCGCTTCCGGCACCCCCTATGCCGCCTCGGTGCTGCGTGCGCTGCTCGACGCCGGCGAGAGCGTCGACCTGGTGGTGTCCCGGGCCTCGCGGCTGACGCTGCTCGACGAGACCGGGATCTCCTTCCGGGACGCGCACTGGCAGGACGACCTGCGGGAATGGCTGTCGCGGGGAGCCGACGGCAAGCCGGGGACCTTCCGGGTGGACATCGAGGGCGTACGGCACTGGAGCGCGGGCGACCTCGCCGCCGGTCCGTCCTCGGGGTCGTACCCCGCGAAGGGCATGCTGATCGTTCCGGCCTCCACGGCCTGCGTGGCGGGCGTCGCGCTCGGCCTGTCGAAGGACCTGTTGCAGCGCGCGGCGAGCGTGACCCTCAAGGAGGGGCGCAAGCTGGTCGTGGCCGTTCGGGAGACCCCGCTGAACGGCCAGACCCTGCGGCACCTGGTGACGCTGGACGACGCGGGCGCGACCGTGGTGCCCGCCTCGCCGGCCTTCTACGCGGGGGCGACGCACATCCAGGACCTGGTGGACTTCGTCGCCGGACGGGTCCTCGACGCGGCGGGCGTCGAACACCGGCTCTACCGCCGGTGGAAGGGCGAACTCGGCGGCGCGGCCCGCACGACATGAACGCCCTCTGAGCAAGTCGCAGTACCTCGCATCACTTCGGGAACCATTCAAGATCTCTTCAGCGGAAGGCTTCGAATCGCATGGACGCGGTGGACAGGCAGCTCATCCAGGCCCTGAGGGAGAACGGCCGGGCCTCCTACGCGGAGCTGGGACGCCTCGTCGGCCTGTCGGGACCC
The DNA here is from genome assembly GCF_044465645.1 of Streptomyces sp. NPDC049627. Lineage (NCBI taxonomy): Bacteria > Bacillati > Actinomycetota > Actinomycetes > Kitasatosporales > Streptomycetaceae > Streptomyces > Streptomyces sp. NPDC049627. The sequence continues at coordinate 97,897 of NZ_JBITLW010000007.1, forward strand.
AGTGTCACCGACCGCATCAACCGGCTGGAGGCGGCCGGTGTCATCACCGGCTACCGCGCCACCGTCGACGCCGCCTCGCTCGGCCTCGGCGTCACCGCGCTGATCGGCATCTCGCTCTCCGACGCCACCGACCACGAGGACGTGGCGAACCGCCTGCGGGACCTGGGCGAGATCGAGGACTGCTGGTTCATCGCCGGCGACGACTCCTACATGCTCAAGGTACGCGCGGCCGACGTGGACGGCCTGGAGAAGATCATCCGGCGGCTGTCCGGCACCAAGGGTGTGTCCCGGACCCGTACGACGATCGTGCTCTCCACGAAGTGGGAGAACCGGGTCGGGGAACTGCCCGAAGAGGCGTAGACGTACGGTTGCTGGACAGGTCGTCGTAGAAAGGTGTGGGCATGGACGTCGGGCTCAAGCGCGAGCTGGAGGAGAAGGTCAGGGCCGGTGAGCGGCTGACCCGCGAGGACGGCATCGCGCTGTACGAGTCGGACGACCTGGCGTGGCTGGGCGGCCTCGCGCACGAGGTGCGCACCCGCAAGAACGGCGACGTGGTCCACTTCAACGTCAACCGTCACCTCAACATGACCAACGTGTGCACGGCGTCCTGCGCCTACTGCTCCTTCCAGCGCAAGCCGGGCGAGAAGGACGCGTACACGATGCGCATCGAGGAGGCGGTGAAGCTCGCCAAGGCGATGGAGAGCGAGAACCTCACCGAACTGCACATCGTCAACGGCCTGCACCCGAACCTCCCGTGGCGCTACTACCCGCGCTCGCTGCGGGAGCTGAAGGCGGCGCTTCCGAACGTCTCGCTCAAGGCCTTCACGGCGACGGAGATCCACCACTTCGAGACGATCAGCGGTCTGTCGGCGTCCGAGATCCTGGACGAGCTGATCGACGCGGGTCTGGAGTCGTTGACCGGCGGTGGCGCGGAGATCTTCGACTGGGAGGTCCGGCAGCACATCGTGGACCACCGCACCCACTGGGAGGACTGGTCCCGTATCCACCGCCTGGCGCACGAGAAGGGTCTGAAGACCCCGTGCACCATGCTGTACGGCCACATCGAGGAGCCGCGGCACCGGGTGGATCATGTGCTGAGGCTGCGCGAGCTGCAGGACGAGACGGGTGGCTTCCAGGTCTTCATTCCGCTCCGCTACCAGCACGACTTCGTCGACATGAAGGACGGCAAGGTCCGCAACCGCCTCCAGGCCCGCACCCAGATGGCCACCGGCGCGGAGGCCCTGAAGACCTTCGCGGTGTCGCGCCTGCTCTTCGACAACGTCCCGCACGTCAAGGTCTTCTGGGTCATGCACGGCGTCCAGACCGCCCAGCTGGCCCTCCAGCACGGCGCCGACGACATGGACGGCTCGGTCGTCGAGTACAAGATCACCCACGACGCGGACAACTACGGCACGCCCAACAAGCTGACGCGCGAGGACCTTCTCGACCTCATCCGGGACGCGGGCTTCCGTCCGGTGGAGCGGAACACGCGGTACGAGATCATCCGGGAGTACGAGGGTCCGGATCCGCTGCTCCGGGAGTCGCCGCAGCCGATGAGGGTTTGATTTCCGGGAGCGGGACTGCGCCGCCCTGTGAACCGGCGGACCCCTCCTGGTAGCCGCCTCGGACGAGGGGTACTCGTCCGCCATGGTGAGCACAAAGGCACCCGAGGACGCCTACACCGCTGCACCCTTCGTTCCGGACCGCGGCGGCCTCCCCGCTCTGCGCAAGGCCGCCGCCGAGTGCCGGGGCTGTCCCCTGCACCGCAACGCGACCCAGACCGTGTTCGGCGCCGGGGACAAGAACGCCCGCGTGATGCTCGTCGGCGAACAACCCGGCGACCAGGAGGACCGCCAGGGCAAACCGTTCGTGGGCCCCGCCGGTCGCCTCCTGGACCGCGCCCTGGAGGAGGCCGGCATCGACCCCTCCGAGGCCTACGTCACCAATGCCGTGAAGCACTTCAAGTTCACGCAGGCGGAACCCCGCAAGCGCCGTATCCACAAGGCACCGTCGCTGAGGGAGATGACGGCCTGCGGCCCGTGGCTGGCCGCGGAGCTCGCCGTCGTGGAGCCCGAGCTGATCGTGATCCTGGGAGCGACCGCGGGCAAGGCGCTGCTGGGCTCGTCGTTCCGGGTCGGTGAGGTGCGCGGGGCGCTGCTGGAACGGGAGATCCACGGGCGGCAGGAGAAGCTGGTGGCCACGGTCCACCCGTCGTCGGTCCTGCGGGCACAGGACGACGCGGACCGGAAGGCCGCGTACGAAGGTCTGGTCTCGGACCTGAAGGTGGCGGCGCGGGCACTCTCGTAATGGTTACGATGGCCTGGTGCCACTTACTTTTACTCTCGACCCCGCCGTCACTCCCGCCCTCCGCGACGGCATCCTCGACGTGTGGACCGACGTCTCCAACGCGGGCGGAGCCGTGGGCTTCGTGCCGCCGGTGACGCGGGAGGCGGTCCGGCCGTCGCTCGTGAAGCACTTCGTGGCGATGGCGGAGGGGCAGAGCCGGCTGCTCATCGGGCACGACGAGGCCGGCGAGGTGGCCGCGACGGCCTTCTTCACCTTCAACACGCACCCCCTGATGACCCACTGGGTGTGGCTGTACACGGTGATGGTTCATCCGCGGCACCAGGGCAAGGGCTACGGCCGCGACCTGCTGGCGGCCGCCGAGCGGTCCGCCCGCACCTTCGACGGCATCGAGGCGATACGCCTCACCTGCCGCGGCGGCGTCGGCCTGGAGCGCTTCTACGGCTCCTGCGGCTACAAGGAGGTCGGCCGGATCCCGGACGCGATCCGGATCGCCCCGGGCGAGGACCGCGACGACGTGATCATGCTGCTGCCGCTCGGCTGAGCCCGGCCCGGGGCGTCCGTACGCCCTGCCGACCCCCCTGCAAGATCGGCTGCCCCGCGTGCTTCACTGGACAGTGGCCCTTTTTGGAATCGGAAGAGTGGATTGAGATGCTCCGCTACACACTGATGCGCCTCGGGATCTTCGTGGGCTGCCTCGTGGTCGTCTGGGGCCTCGTCTACTCCGGCCTCGCCCCGCGCGGCCTCGGCGACTCCAACGGCATGTGGATCATTCTGCTCGCCCTGGTGCTCTCGGCCCCGATCAGCTTCGTCCTCCTGCGCAAGGAGCGCGACCGCGCCTCCGTCCGGATCGTCCAGAAGGTCGACCGGATGAAGGCCAACCTGGAGGCGAACCGCAGCCAGGAGGACGCGGCCGTCGACTCGGCGCAGGCGCAGGCACAGGGGCACGCTTCTTCGCAGGCTTCGTAGGACCGCCGCCCGATTGCCTCCGGGTCTTCCGGCCCGGCCTCTAGCGACCCCGCAGCCATACCGGGGGGTAACCGCACGGGCCGACCCCCTTACCCTGGCCGGGATCATGATGTGGGATGGCTGGAACCACATCGGCCCGACCGGTGTATCACCAGTAGGACCCGCATCCGACGGGCATCGCAACACAAGGGGGAACCGTGGCACGAGGGCGAGCGCGTGCGCAGCAGGGCGCACAACGCGTTGCCGAAGCCGTCGCCTCCGGCACCGATCCGCGGAAGGCCGCGCAGGAGGAACTGCGGCGGCAGATCGGCGGACGAGGGACGCAGGGCGCCGACGGCGAGGAGTACGACGCGCAGGGCTGGGCCATCGACCCGTCCGACTTCCTGGCCGCCCGGGAGCAGGGCGGCTCCACCGCCACCGTCATGCGGCAGAAGACCGTGCCGCTGGACGAGGCGGGCGAGGCGCTCGGCCGTAGCGAGCAGGTGCGCGAGGGCGGCGAGGTGGCGCACGCCATCTGCCCGATGGTGATGCCCAAGGGCCGCTCGTTCGTCTCCATGCTGCCGGTGCTGATGCTGCTCGTGCTGGGCGCCGTGGGCGCGGGAGTGGTGGGCGCGGCCGGTGCCGACGTGCTGACCAACCCGCTGTTCGGCGTGCACTACTGGGTCATCGCGGTGCTGGCCGTCGCCTTCGTGTGGTGGCGGCAGGGCATGGTCATGGTGCCGGACGGCTGCCAGGCGCTGATCACCCGGTTCGGCAAGCTGGAGAAGATCGTCGGCCCGGGCCGGGTCGTGCTGCTGAGCCCGTGGAAGCGGGTGTCGTACATCGTCAACACCACGCGCGAGTACCCGTTCAACGCGCCCGTGCGCGAGGCACCGACCAAGGGCGGCGTGAAGGCGTCGATCGACCTGTTCATCCAGTTCCGGATCAGCGACCCCACCGAGTTCGTCTACACGCTGGGCGCGGTGCGCGGCTTCGAGGAGAAGCTGAGCAACGCGGTGAGCGAGACGATCCGCACCCTCGTCTACGAGCAGGAAGCCGCCGGCATCTACGACATGGTCGGCGAGGACACCGGCCGCCTGCTGGAGCAGCTCAACCAGCAGTTCCGCCCGGCCGTCGAGCTCACCAACGCCAACATCACCCACGCCGAGCCCTCCGACCAGCGCTACCGCATGGACCTGGCGGCGCCCGAGATGGTGCGAGTGGCCAAGGAGGCGTACACCCACGAGTACGCGCTCCAGCTCCGCAAGGAACAGGACGAGGGCGACCTCACCCGGGAACTGGCCTCCAGCCTGGAGACGCTCTCCGCGATCCAGGCCGACATCGCCCAGTACCAGGCGCAGATGGACACGGCCGTGGAGCGCGAGACCAACCGCGCCGAGGCGCTCGCCCGGCAGCGCTACGTCCAGGCCGAGTCGGAGGCGAAGGCCAACGCGGCGCTGCTCGAAGCGCAGGCGCTGGACATCCGCGCGGTGACCGCGGCCGAGGCGCCGGAGATCCTGGAGTACCGCTACCAGCAGCAGGTGCTGGACACGCTGGAGCAGGTGGCCGACCACCTGCCGCGGCTCGTTCGCATCGGCGGCACCGCGGATGCGGGGATCGACTTCCTGGAGCTGGCCCGCGAGCTGGTCGGCGAGCGCGGCACGGAACTGTTCTCCGAAGAGGACATGGCCGCCGTACGGTCGCGGCTCGCCGAGGTGTCCGAGCGGATCGCCGCGCGCGAGGCGGAGATCGGCGCGCTGCTGGCGGCCGAGCGGCCGACGGTGCCGCAGGTGCCCGAACAGCCCGAGCCGGCCGACGGCTCTCCCGACTCGTCCGACCGCTCCGACCGCTCCGACGTGTCCGAGGAGGCCGCCCAGTGAGCAGCGCCCGTTCCCACCGCCGCTCGGTCATCTCCGAGTCCGTCGCCCCCTGGAGCGAGATCGCGCGGCTGCTGCGCGGCGGCGAGGCCGACACCCTGATCCCGGTCATCATCCCCCGCCACCGGCGCCGCCTGTGGTGGATGCTGCCGCTGTGGCTCGGCGTCTACGCCCTTCTGGCGGGCGTGATGCTGTCCCTGGGCGAGGCGGACTCCACCGCCGGGGACCTCGCCTACGACACCCTCGCCGTCCTCTCCTACGTCGGCGGCGTCGTCCTGCTGCTGATCGGCGCGCTGTGGTGGTGGCGCTCCTCGATCGTCGAGATCGAGCAGGGCACCAACGGTGTGCTGACCCGCTACGGCGCCGTCACCCGCACCCTCGACGCCGGCCGCCACTACCTGTGGCACCCGTGGTCCCGGGTGGACTTCGTCGTCGACACCGCCACCGAAATCCCGTACTCCGCGCCGGTCATGGCCTGCCCGACGCAGGAGAACGTGCCGCTGCGCTCGATCGAGTTCTTCCTGAAGTTCCGCATCACCGACGCCGTGCTGTTCGTCCGCACCATCGGCGCGGGCAACTTCGACCTGGTGCTCTCCAGCGCCGTCCAGGACGCGATCCGGCAGCGCGCCCGCAAGATGCGCACCGAGCGGGCGTACGACCTGCGCGGCTCGGACGTGGCCGACATGCAGGAGTTGCTCAACCGCCAGCTGTCCGGCTACGGCGTGCGCATCACCGGCTCCAACATCCCGGACGTGCAGCTGCCGACGCAGTACCAGCAGCACCTGGCCACCCGGGAGCGGGTCGCCAAGGAGCGCGCCGCGTACGAGCAGGAGTGGGGGCTGATCCGCAAGCGCCGGATCGACCAGCTGGGCATGGACATCGAGCGCGCCAAGAAGGTGCGCGACGCCCGGATCGTCGAGGTCAAGGCCGCGCTGAACCGGGCCCGCGAAGAGGTCGCCCAGCTGCTGGAGCAGCAGGAGACCAACGCGCAGCGTGTGCGGTTCGAGATCGAGACGCGGGGCCGCAGCGGTCTGATCGCCGCCGAGAACGAGGCACGCGCCCAGCGCGCCCTCGCCAAGGCCTACCGCGACAACCGCGCCGTCCTGCAGTACGAACTGGCCCGGCGTCGCCTGGAAGTGGGCGCGAAGCTCGCGGGCAAGGCCCCGCAGCCGGTGGTCGTCCGCACCGACGGCACGAGCGCCGACACCTCGGCCCTGTCCACCCTGCTCACCGCGCAGCTGCTGCCCCGGCTGACGGCCCTGCCGTCGGTGGACGGCAAGGCGTTGACCGACCGGATCGCGCGGTTCCAGGACGACGGGCACGACGAGTAGGAGCCAGCGGTTGCAGCGGGCCGGGTGGGATCGCCCCTTCCGGCCCGTACGCTAATCGCCATGGGTGCTGTGAAGACCAAGCGGATGCCGCGTGCCGTCCGTGAGCAGCAGATGCTGGACGCCGCCGTGCGGACCTTCGGTCAGCGGGGGTACATGGCCGCGTCGATGGACGAGATCGCCGAACTCGCGGGCGTGTCGAAGCCGTTGGTGTATCTGTACCTGAATTCGAAGGAAGACCTCTTCACCGCCTGCATCCGGCGGGAGGCCGCCGCGCTCACCGAGGCCGTCCGCGCGGGCGTGCGCCGGGACCTGCCGGCCGACCGCCAACTCTGGGACGGGCTGGGCGCGTTCTTCGCGCACACCTCGCAGAACCCGGACGGCTGGTCCGTCCTGCACCTCCAGGCCCGCACCCATGGCGAGCCGTTCGCCTCCGAGGTCGCCGCGATGCGCGCGGAGATCGTCGCGTTCGTGACCCAGCTGATCCTCGCGGCGGCCCGGGAGGCCCATCGCGACCCCGACCTCCCCGAGCGCGAGGTCGCCGGTCTCGCCGAGGCGCTGGTCGGCGCCGCCGAGTCGCTCGCCGACTGGGCCAACGCCACGCCGGGCGTGACGGCGAGGGAGGCAGCGGCCACCCTGATGAACTTCGCGTGGTCGGGGCTGGGCAATCTCATGGGCGGCCGGCCCTGGACGCCGCCGGAGGCCACGCCTCAGGCGAGCGGATGAACCCGGCCGCTCACGTGCACGCGCTCCGCTGACCCACTTCGCAGCTCGAACCGCCCGCCCTCCGCCGCGTACGTCACCGTCCCCGGCAGCAGCACCGGCGCCCGGAACTGGGCTTGCACCAGCACCGCCTCCGGGGTGCCGTGCGCGGCGAGGCAGCGGGCCACCGTCCACATGCCGTGCGCGATGGCGCGCGGGAAGCCGAACAGGCGGGCGGTGAGCGGATGGAGGTGGATGGGGTTCCGGTCGCCGGAAGCGGCGCCATAGCGTCGCCCGACGTCGGCGCCGAGCCGCCATTCGGCGATGGCGGGCAGTGGTTTGTGTTCCTGTGCGGGTGGTGCCGCCGCGGCGCTGCCGGTGCGGTGCCGGGCCAGATAGGTGCTCCGCGACTCCCAGACCACCTCATCGCCGGCCCGTATCTCGGTGATCACGGAGGCCTCCGTACCGCGCCGGTGCGGCGCAAGTCCATCGATGTGCACGGAGAGTTCGTACGCGCCGGTGGCCGTCAGCGCCGTGTGCCGGGTGATCTCGATCGACGTATGGACGAGCCCGAGCAGTGGCAGCGGAAAGTCCCGGCCGCTCATCAGCCGCATCGCCATCGGGAAGCCGAGCACATGCGGATACGTCACCGGCAAGGCGTCCTCCCCGGTGGGGAACCCGCACACCCGCTCGTACGCCGCGAGCCGGCCGAGGTCGACGCGCAGGCCCGGCAGGACGAGTCGGGTGCGCGGGAACTCCGCGTCGGGGCTCGGGCGTTTGAAGAGTGACAGCAGGGCGCCCCGGGCGAGCAGGGGTGTGAGGGAAGGAGCACTGGTGAGGACGAGTGACATCACGCCCCCAACAGGCTCTGGCCGCATACGCGTACGACCTGGCCGTTGACGGCTCCGGCCCCGGGATCGGCCAGCCAGGCGGTCGTCTCGGCGACGTCGACCGGCAGTCCGCCTTGCGCGAGGGAGTTCATCCGGCGCCCCGCCTCCCGGATGAACAAGGGAATCGCGGCGGTCATCTTCGTCTCGATGAATCCCGGCGCGACCGCGTTGACCGTCACCCCGTGCTCGGCGAGCGCGCGCGGCGCGAGGGAGCGGACCAGGCCGACGATGCCCGCCTTGCTCGCGCCGTAGTTGGTCTGACCGGCGTTCCCCGCCAGCCCCGCGATGGACGCCGTCGCCACGATCCGGCCGCCCCGCCTCAGGCAGCCGCTCGTCAAAAGCGCGTCCGTCGTGCGCAACACGCTCGCGAGATTGACGTCCAGTACCGAACTCCAGCGCTCGGCGGGCATGTTGACCAGGCGCCGGTCGCGGGTGATCCCGGCGTTGTGGACCAGGACGTCCAGCCCGTCGGGCAGCGCGGCCGCGATGCGTTCGCCCGCGTCGGGGGCGGTGATGTCGAGCGCGAGGGCGGTGCCGCCGAGCCGGTCGGCCACGCGCCGCGCGTCCTGCTCGGCCTGCGGCACGTCCAGGACGACGACCCGGGCGCCGTCCCGGGCCAGCGTCTCGGCGACCGCCTCGCCGATGCCGCGTGCGGCGCCGGTGATCAGGGCGGTGCGGCCGCTGAGGGGGCGGTCCGGGTCGGCGGGCGGGGCGATCTCGTCGTGGGCACCGACTTCGATCACCTGGCCGCTGATGTACGCCGATCTGGGAGAGAGGAGGAAGCGCAGGGTGGACGCGGCCGCGCGTGCGTCCGTCAGCCGCAGGAGATTCACCGTCCGCCCGCGTCCGATCTCCTTGCCGAGGGAGCGCGTGAAGCCCTCCAGGGCCTGCTGGGCGGCCGCCTGGTGGTGGTCGGCCGGGTCGAGGGGTGCGCCGAGGACGACGATCCGGCCGCTCTCGGCGACCGACCGTACGACGGGGTGGAGGGCCGCGTGCACCTCGGTGAGCGTCTCGACGTCCCGGACGCCGGTGGCATCCAGGAGGACAGCGGCCGGCTTCTCGGCGGAGACCGTCAGGCCGAGGCCCTTGTCGGCGTCGGCGAGGGCGAGGTCCGACCTGCCGGCCGTGAGCAGCAGCCGGTCGCCCTCCAGCGCGGGCCCCTGCGGTGACCAGCGTTTCAGCGCCGCGGGCTGCGGCAACCCGAGGCGGCGGGTGAGGAAGCGACCGGGCGCGGTGCCGGTGAAGGTCAGATAGCGATCGGCCATGTCCAACTCCCAGTGCCCTCCGGTGCTGACTCCAGAGTAAGGTTACCCGAGGTAAGCCAAGGTGACGTGAGGAGTGGGTGGAGATGAGGAGTGAGCGGAGATGAGCCTTCCGACGGCGCCGACGGTACGGCGCATCGCGGTCATCGGCGGCACCCGCGTCCCGTTCGCCCGCTCGGACGGCCCGTACGCCACCGCCTCCAACCAGGACATGCTCACGGCTGTCGTCGACGGCCTGGTCGAGCGGTACGCGCTCGATGGCCCGGGTGCGGTCGGAGAGTTCGTCGCCGGGGCCGTCCTCAAGCACAGCCGCGATTTCAACCTCGCCCGCGAGACCGTCCTCGGCTCGAAGCTGGACGCGCGCACGCCCGCGTACGACATCCAGCAGGCCTGCGGCACCGGGCTGCAGGCCGTCATCGCCGCCGCCAACAAGATCGCGCTCGGCCAGACCGAGTCGGCGATCGCGGGAGGCGCGGACACGGCGAGCGACGCGCCCCTCGGTGTCAACTACGAGCTGCGCCGGATCCTGCTTCAGGCCCGGCGGGCCAAGTCGCTCGGCGGGCGGCTCAAGGCCCTCACGCAGGTCCGCCCCGCCCACCTGATCCCCGACATCCCCCGCAACGCCGAGCCGCGCACCCACCTCTCCATGGGCGAGCACGCCGCCGTCACCGCCCACGCCTGGGGCATCACCCGCGAGGCCCAGGACGAGCTGGCGGCGGCGAGTCACCGGCGGCTGGCGGCGGCCTACGAGCGCGGTTTCTTCCAGGACCTGGTCGTGCCCTTCCGGGGCCTGGACCGGGACCAGAACCTGCGCCCCGGCTCGACGCCGGAGAAACTGGCCGCGCTGAAGCCGGTGTTCGGGCTCGACCGGCCCGACCCGACCATGACCGCGGGCAATTCGACGCCGCTGACGGACGGGGCGGCGGTCGTGCTGCTGGCGAGCGAGGAGTGGGCCGAGGCGCGGGGGCTGGAACCCCTCGCCTACCTCACCGCGTACGAGACGGCGGCCGTCGACTTCGTGCACGGTGATGTCGCGGACGGCGAGGACGGACTGCTGATGGCGCCCGCGTACGCCGTCCCGCGCATGCTGGAGCGGGCCGGACTCGCCCTCACCGACTTCGACTTCATCGAGGTCCACGAGGCCTTCGCATCCCAGGTGCTGGCCACGCTGGCGGCGTGGGAGAAGCGGGGTCTCGCCCCGGTGGACCGCGCCCGCCTGAATGTGAACGGATCCTCCCTGGCCACCGGTCACCCCTTCGCCGCGACCGGGGCGCGGATCGTGGCGACCTTGGCCAAGCTGCTGGCGGAGAAGGGCGGTTCGGGCCGCGGACTGATCTCGGTCTGCGCGGCGGGCGGGCAAGGGGTGACCGCGGTCCTGGAGCGGAGGTGATCGGGGGAGCCCGAGATGAACCTGAGGGGCCCTCACATAACCCCCGACGTTGCACATACCCGGCCCCGGACCCCCGCCGAACGCGCACAACCCTTACACGCGGGAGCCGTACGATCACCTGCCTAACCAGCGGTAACCCTTTCCGCAGGCCTCCGCAGGTGAACGCCACGGTGCGCGAGGCACGTACGTCATGCAGCAAGCAGTTTCTTCGCTGCACGCCCGCCGCAGGAGCCGCCCGTGTCCACCTCGCTTCCCTCCTTCGCCCCCTCGGCCGCATTCGACGACGCTCCCGGACCGGCCCTGGTCCAGCCCGAGACGCGGCGGCTGGACGGAGTCGTACGGGAGGCGTACGTACCGCCGTTCGCGCCTCCGGTGACCCACGGATCGCTCGCGGACCTGCCGTTCGACAACGCGAGCGCGGTTCCCGGCGCGGTGGTGCTCAGCCGCAGGGGCGAGGACGGGCGGTGGGCGGACGTGACGGCGAGTCAGTTCGCCGAGCAGGTGCAGTCGGTGGCCAAGGGGCTGATCGCCGAGGGGCTGATGCCGGGGGACCGGATCGCCGTCATGGCACGCACGCGCTACGAGTGGACGCTCCTCGACTTCGGGGCGTGGGCGGCCGGTCTGGTGACGGTTCCCGTCTACCCCACCTCCTCCCTCTTCCAGACCCGCTGGATCCTCCAGGACTCGGGCGCGGTCGCCCTGGTCACAGAGACCGCCGCGCAGGCGGCCGCCCTCGGCCCCGAACTGGACCGGGTGCCCGACCTGCGCCACATGTGGGTCATGGAGAAGGGCCATGTGGAGCGGCTGGCGGAGTCCGGGGCCCAGCAGCCGGACGGTGAGGTGGCCGTACGGCGCGGCATGCTGGCGCCGGACACGCTGGCGACGCTCATCTACACCTCGGGCACCACGGGCCGCCCCAAGGGCTGCGCGCTCACGCACGGCAATTTCTTCGCCGAGGTCGACAACGCGATCGAGCTGCTCTACCCGATCTTCAAGGCGAGGACGAGCGAAGAGGCGTCGGTGCTGCTCTTCCTCCCCATGTCGCACGTCTTCGGCCGGATGGTGGCGGTCGCCTGTATCCGGGCCCGGGTCCGCCTGGGCCACGCCCCGAGCATCAAGGCGGAGGACCTGCTGCCGGACCTGGCGGCCTTCCGCCCCACCTGCCTCCTGACGATCCCCTACATGCTGGAGAAGGTCTTCAACTCCGCCCGCGCCAAGGCCGAGGCGGGCGGCCGGGTGTCGTCCTTCGACCGCGCGGCATCGGTGGCCGAACGCTACGGCGAGGCGCTGGAGGCCCGGCAGGCGGGGACGGGCGGCGGCCCGAGCACGGCGCTCAAGACGGCCCGCGCCTTCTACGACCCCCTGGTGTACCGCCGTATCCGCAACGCGATGGGCGGCCGCGTGAAGTACGCGATCTGCGGCGGCTCCCCGCTCGGCCGCCGCCTGGCCGCCTTCTACGCCGGTGCGGGCATCGAGATCTACGAGGGCTACGGCCTCACGGAGACCACGGGCGCGGCGACCGTGACGCCCCCGCTCAAGCCCCGCCTGGGCACGGTGGGCTGGCCTCTGCCCGGCACCCGGGTCCGGATCGCCGCGGACGGCGAGATCCTCGTCTCCGGCGAGCAGGTGCTGCGCGGCTACTGGGACCCGGCGGCGGGCGGCGTGGTCCCCGCGGCGGCCGAGGGCTGGCTGGCGACCGGCGACATCGGCGAACTCGACGACGAGGGCTATCTGACCATCACCGGCCGCAAGAAGGAGATGCTGATCACGGCGGGCGGCAAGAGCGTGGCCCCGGCGCCCCTGGAGAACTGGCTGCGCTCGCACCCCCTGATCTCCCAGTGCATCGTCCTCGGCGACCGCCGCCCCTATGTCTCCGCCCTCATCACCCTGGACATGGACGGCGTCACCCACTGGCGCCGGATGAACGGCAAGCATCCGGTCCCCGCCGAACTCCTCGTCGCCGACGACGAGTTGCGGGCGATCCTGCAGCGCGCCGTGGACGAGGCCAACAAACTGGTCTCCCGCCCGGAGTCCATCCGCCGCTTCGCGATCCTGCCGACCGACTTCACGGAGATGGACGGCCATCTGACACCGTCCATGAAGCTGCGGCGGGATGCGGTGCTGCGGGACTTCGCGGTGGAGGTGGAGGGCCTGTACGCCAAGTAGCGTGTGATGCACCTCACTTGGTGGGGTGGAACTCGGCGACGGGTGTCGGCGAACAGCAGGAGACCATGACACCCGGTCTTCGAGGGATACGACATGAACCACAGAGGTAGGACGTGACGCTCCTGCCGAGCGCGGACGCAGCCTTCGCCACGGCAGCGGAGGCGACCGGCGGCTCCGACGGCTCGGTCATCGAACGGTCCTGGGCGACGCCCGACGCGTTCGCCGTGATCTTCGACCGCTACGCCGACGACATCCACCGCTACATCGCACGACGTCTGGGCTCCGACACCGCCGACGACCTGATGGCGGAGACGTTCGTGATCGCCTTCCAGCGACGCCGGCGCTACGACCTGTCGCACGCGCACGCCCGGCCCTGGCTGTACGGCATAGCGACCAACCTGATCGGCCGTCACCGCCGCGAGGAGGCCCGCCGGCTGAGGGCCCTGTCACGCATGGCGGCCCTGCCTCCCGGCCGGGAGGAGAGCGGTCCCGAGGAGGCGGTCACCGAAAGGCTCGGCGCCGGGGGGACACACGGCACGGTGGCCGGGGCGCTCGCCGCACTGCCCGCACGGTACCGGGACGTGCTGCTGGTCATCGCCTGGGGAGAGCTCGACTACGAGGAGGCCGCTCAGGCCCTGGGCGTACCCGTGGGCACAGTGCGCTCCCGCCTGCACAGAGCCCGTACCGGGTTGCGACGGGCCCTGGGCGGACCGGATCGCACCCCCTCGACCGCGCCTCAGAAGGAGACCGACCATGGATGAACTGACGACGGTGCGCGAATGGGGCACCGCCACCGCCCCGGACGGGCCCTCCGACCAGGCCCGCGCCGCCGCCCGAGCCCGCCTGCGGACCGCCATCGACGAGGAGTCCCGCAGCGCCGCGTCCCGCGGCCGGGTACTGAGCCGACGTGTCGTGTTCCGTGCCTCGCTCGCCGGCCTGAGCGCGGCGGCGGTGGGCGTCGCCGTCGTCGTGGCACGCGGCGACGAGGACGACGACACGCCCCGGCTGAGCACGGTCAGCGCGACGGAGGTGCTGCGCAGGGCCGCCCAGAGGACACGCGCCGAGGGCAGCGACCTGCCGGTGCCGCGCAACGACCAGTACTTCTACACGCAGACCTACATCACGCGGACGCCGGTGAAGGGCGGCAAAACCAGGACGTGGACCGACGAGAGCTGGATGTCGGTGGACGGTTCCAAGCCCTCCCTGCGGGAGGAGTACGGCAAGATCCACCACGACCCTCCGCTCGGCGAGCACGAGGTGAGATGGCCCCCCACCGTCTACTCCAAGCTCCAGACGATGCCGACCGACCCCGACGAACTCCTGAAGCAGTTCAGGCGCGTCGGCGGGGACTCGCCCAAGGCAGACATGCTTGCGTTCATGGAGGGCTGCATGTTGATGATGGGGCCCCGGGTGATGCCCCCCGGCCTGCAGGCCGGCGCCTTCGAAGCGTTGTCGAAGCTGCCCCGGATCCGCCTGGACTTCGACGACGTGGACGTCGTCGGCCGCAGCGCCGTCGGTGTCTCGTACCCCGAGGCGAACTGGACCTTCCTCTTCGATCGCCGGACGTACGACTACCTGGGCCTGCGGACCAAGGGCAGCGTGCCGAGGAAGGTCGGCAAGGACGACTGGGTGCAGAGCGGCTGGTACTGGGAGACCAGGACGCTGCAGGACATCCGGGTGGTCGACCGCATCGGGCAGCACGCCTGAGCCCTCGCACCGCGCGGGCCACCTTTACGGCTCCGGCTCAGCCCGACCGCTTGGCGGTCTTCAGCGCCCTCTCCAGCAGCCGGTCGGCCAGGTCCGTGAAGGCCGTGCTCAGGGACTTGTCGGTGGTCCGCTGGGCGTAGGACTGGAACACCAGCGCGGCCGTGGCCTGGACGGCGGGGGAGACGCGGTCCGGGATGAAGACGAGCTGCTGCTGGAGCTGCACGGGCAGGCAGTGGGCGGACGCGGGGATGTATGTGCAGACGGTCATGCTGCTGCTGAGGGCGGAAGGGCTGCACAGCTGTCCCCAGGTGATGTGGACGATGTATCGCAGGACCGTCAGCCGGGCAGGCGGAGCCGATGACGGGCCCGTGCTGCTCTGCGGTGTCGCGGTGGGATTCGAGAAGGAAGGCGTGCCACCCCTGCGTACCGGGCGGGCGGACCTGACGGAAACAGTGCGCTTCACCGGGGCATGACCGCACCGACGCCCCTGGACGCCCTGCGCACCGAAGGCAATTGAACAGCAAACGGTTGTCGTCTCGTTACGACAACCGCTTGACGTGACATGCCCTCGCCGCGTTGGCTACCGCCAACCCGGGTAGCAACGCCGCTCCTCCCCGCTCGGAAGGTCCCCCCAGTGAACGCTCGTACCCCCCACCCCTTCGCTGTACGCCGCATCGGCATAGCCCTCGCCGCATCCGTCTCGGCCCTGTCGCTCGCAGCGTGCGGGGTCGACGGCATCGGGGGCGGTGACAGCTCCGCGACGCCGGAGAAGGGTGACGACATCACGGTGGGGCTGCTGCTGCCCGACAAGGACACGGCGCGCTTCGAGAAGTTCGACCACCCGCTCATCCAGAAGGAAGTCGCCGCCCTCACCCACGGCAAGGGCAAGGTCGAGTACGCCAACGCCGAGGCCAGTCCGGACAAGCAGAGCCGGCAGTTCCAGCAGATGATCGACGACCGGGTGGACGTCATCCTGATCGACGCGCTGGACGCCAAGGCCATCGCCTCGGACGTGCAGAAGGCCAAGGACGCGGGCATTCCGGTCATCGCCTACGACCGGCTCGCCGAGGGCCCGATCGACGCGTACGTCTCACACGACAACGAGCTCGTCGGCGAGGTGCAGGGCCGCTCCCTCGTCGAGGAACTCGGCTCCAAGGCGGCGACCAGCAAGGTCGTCATGATGAACGGCGACCCCGCCGATCCGAACACGGCCCGGTTCAAGGAAGGCGCGATCGACGAGCTCGAGGGCGAGGTCGAGATCGTCAAGCGGTACGACACCGACAAGTGGTCGCCCGAGGTCGCCAAGAGGAACATGCAGAGAGCGATCGCCTCCGTCGGGGTGAACAACATCGCCGCCGTCTACTCGGCCAACGACGGTATGGCGGGCGCCGTCATCGATGCGCTGAAGGACGCCGGCGTCAGCAAGATGCCGCCGGTGACCGGGCAGGACGCGAACCTGGACGCGATCCAGCGGATCGTCGCGGGCGAGCAGTACATGACGGTCTACAAGCCGTTCGCGCAGGAGGCGACCAACGCCGCGAAGATGGCCGTGTACAAGGTCCAGGGCCGCGACATCGAGTTCGACGCGCTGACCCAGGACTCGGTCAGCAGTGGGTCGCAGAACGACATTCCGGCACAGCTGGTGGCCGTGGTCGCCGTCACCCGGAAGAACATCGAGAACACGGTGATCCAGGACGGCGTCTACACCGTCAAGGACATCTGCACCGCCGAGTACGCGGCGGACTGCGCGGCGATCGGCCTCAAGTAGGCCTGCGGGCCTCAAGTAGGCCTGCGTGGCGGTGGCGGGGTGCCGCGCCGGTATCCCTCCACCAGGTCCGCGAACGCCCTGGCCGGAGGGCTGAGCGCCTCCCAGCGCCGTACCGCCCAGCCGACGGGGAGGGGGCGCAGGGCGGGCACGGGAATCAGGCGCAGGTCGCCGGATCCGCCGTCGCCACCGCCCTCGCCACCGCTCCCGTCGTCGCCCTCGCCGGCGACGGGCAGCCCCGGCAGCGCGGGCACGATCGCCCGCCCGACCCCCAGCTCGGCCAGCAGCAGCGCGGTGTCCCAGTCGGCGACGCTCGTGTCGTGGGCGAACCGGACGCCCGACTCCGCGCAGGCCGCGTCCAGATGAGCGGCCGACGCGGAGTTCGGCGGCAGCCGGATCAGCCGTACGTCGTGCAGGTCGGCCCCGGCATCGACGTACGGCCGCTCGGCCAGCGGATCGTCGGCCCGCACCGCCAGCACCCACGGCAGCTCCACCACCGGCCGCTGCTCGATGCCGCGCACGGGCGGCCCGAGGGTGATCCAGGCCAGGTCGAGCGTGCCGTCGGCCAGCGCGTCGAAGCTGCCCCGGCCCGAACTCACCGTGCGGAACTCCAGGTTGACCCGGGGATGCCTGCGGCGGTACGCGACGACCGCCTCCGACATGAAGTGCCGTACGGTCGTCGCCCCCGTCGCCACGCGTACGTACCCGCTCTCGCCGTCGACGAGATCCCGCAGCTGTCGTATCGCCAGATCCAGCCCGGATATGCCCTCGGCGGCGGCCGCCTCCAGCACCCGCCCCGCCTGGGTCGGTACGACACCCCGGGGCTGCCGCTCCAGCAGCGCGACCCCGGTCTCCCGCTCCAGCCGCTTCACGTGCTGACTCACCGCGGACTGGGTGCAGCCCAGGTCCCGGGCCACCGAGCTCAGGCTCCCGGCCCGGCACACGGCCACGAACACACGCAGGTCATCGAGGGTCACAACCCCCAAGTTAACACTTGGGGTTGAGCAGAAATCCCAAGGATTGACTGCACTCTGCCCGGTGTACGACGATCCTCACGGGCCCGGGCGGCAACCCGCTCCACACCCTCGCCGGAGTCCGGACCGGTGCGGGGGAGGGAGCGGGTGCCGACCCAAGACGACGACGAGCGCCACGACCGGATGCGCCGAAAGGACGGCACGTGTCGATTCCCGCCGCTCAGGCCGAGTCCTTGCTGGAGGATCTCGGCGCCGCCGGCATCCCGCACCCCGGAGGCACCCTTCTCGCCCACCTGCGGCGGGTGCGGTCTCGCCTCGCCGCCTGGAACGCCCGCCCGGCGCTGCAACTCGCCGGTCTGTGTCACGCGTTCTACGGCACCGACGGCTTTCCGGTCGCCCTGCTGCCCCTCGATCGCCGTGGCGAGCTGGTGGAGGCGATCGGCGCGGAGGCGGAGTCGATCGTCCACTTCTACGCTGCCTGCGACCGCGCGGCCACGTATCCGGCGCTGGCGGAGCACGGCTCCGAGGTTCGCGACCGCTTCACGGGCCGGTGCCACACCCCCGACCTGCGTCTGCGCCGCGACTTCGCCGAGATCACCGCCGCCAACGAACTCGACCTCGCCGACCACGATCCGGCGTTCCGTGAGCAGTACGGCGCCGACCTGTTCGCCTTGTTCAGCCGCTTCCGGCCGTTGCTGAGCGAACCGGCCTGGAAGGACTGTCTGACCCTTGACTTCACAGGGCAGTCGCGTCACATTCGCATTTCTGACACATCGTCAGGATGATCGGGGACGGTCGGTCCGGGCGCAGACGGGAGCGGCGAGATGAACGGTGGCGTGAACCCCTCGCGAAGACACGTACTCGCCGCGGGCGCCGCGGGCACGGCCGCAGCTCTTGCGGGTGTCTCGGCACAGGGCGCGCAGGCGGCCGACCTCCCCCTGCTCGGCACCTACGACGTCGTCGTCATCGGCTCCGGAGCCGCCGGCATGACCGCCGCCCTCACCGCCGCCAAGCAGGGCCTGAGCTGTGTGGTGCTGGAGAAGGCGGCCACCTTCGGCGGCTCCGCCGCCCGGTCGGGTGCCGGGATCTGGATTCCCAACAACTCGGTGATCCTCGCGGCCGGCGTGCCGGACACGCCCGCGAAGGCCGCCGCCTACCTCGCCGCCGTCGTCGGCCCGGACGTTCCCGCCGACCGGCAGCGCGCCTTCCTCGCCCACGGCCCGGCGATGCTCTCCTTCGTCATGGCCAACAGCCCGCTGCGGTTCCGCTGGATGGAGGGGTACAGCGACTACTACCCCGAGCTGCCCGGCGGCCTCCCGGGCGGCCGCTCCGTCGAACCCGACCAGCTCGACGGCAACCTCCTCGGCGCCGAACTGGCCCGGCTGAACCCGCCGTACATGAGCGTGCCCGCCGGCATGGTCGTCTTCAGCGCCGACTACAAGTGGCTGGCCCTGGCCGCGGTGAGCGCCAAGGGGGCCGCCGTGGCGGCGGAGTGTCTCGCGCGCGGTACGGCTGCCGCCCTGCGCGGGGAGAAGCCGCTGACCATGGGGCAGTCGCTGGCGGCGGGGCTGCGGGCGGGGCTGTGGTCCGCCGGGGTTCCCGTCCGGCTCGGCACACCGCTCACCGAGCTGTACGTCGAGGGCGGCGCCGTGCGCGGAGCCGTCGTGACCCGGGACGGCGGTCCCGCTCTGGTCCGCGCCCGCCGGGGGGTGATCGTCGGCTCCGGCGGCTTCGAGCACAACGCGGCGATGCGCGAGCGCTACCAGCGCGCACCCATCGGCACGGACTGGACGGTGGGCGCGAAGGAGAACACCGGCGACGGCATCCGGGCCGGTCAGCGGCTCGGCGCCGCCCTCGGCCTCATGGACGACGCCTGGTGGGGCCCGGCGATCCCGCTCCCCGGCCAGCCGTACTTCTGCCTCGCCGAACGCACCCTCCCCGGCGGACTGCTGATCAACGCCGCCGGCTCCCGCTTCGTCAACGAGGCCGCGCCGTACAGCGACGTCGTCCACACGATGTACGAGGCCGACGCCACCAGTCCCGCCATCCCGTCCTGGCTGATCGTCGACCAGAACTACCGGAACCGGTACCTCTTCAAGGACGTCGCCCCGACCCTGCCCTTCCCCGCCGGCTGGTACGACTCGGGCGCCGCGCACAAGGCGTGGACCCTGGATGCGCTCGCCGCCTCGATCGGCGTCCCGGCGACGGCCCTGCGGACGACGGTGGACCGCTTCAACTCCCAGGCGCTGAAGGGGAAGGACCCCGACTTCCACCGCGGTGACAGCGCCTACGACCACTACTACACGGACCCGTCGGTCCTGCCCAACTCCTGCCTGGCCCCGCTCTGGCTCCCTCCGTACCACGCCTTCCGGATCGTCCCCGGCGACCTGGGCACGAAGGGCGGCCTCGTCACGGACGCCCGCGCCCGCGTGCTGCGGGAGGACGGCTCGGTGATCCCCGGCCTGTACGCGGCCGGGAACGCGAGCGCGGCGGTCATGGGCCACAGCTACGCGGGGGCCGGTTCGACGATCGGCCCGGCGATGACGTTCGGGTACATCGCGGCGCGGGACATCGCCGGGCTGCCCGGATGATGTCCCGCGCCGTCAGAGCCGTTACTTCGGGTCGCTGTTGAACTTCGCGGTCGACCAGAAGTAGCCGAGGACCGCGAGGCCCAGGCACCAGGCGACGGCGAGCCATCCGTTGTGGCCGATCCCGGTGCCCAGCAGCAGGCCGCGCAGGGTCTCGATGGCCGGCGTGAACGGCTGGTACTCGGCGATCGGCTGGAACCAGCCGGGCATGGAGTCGACCGGCACGAACGTGCTGGAGATCAGCGGGAGGAAGATCAGCGGCATCGCGTTGTTGCTGGCCGCCTCGGCGTTCGGGCTGACCAGGCCCATGCCGACGGCGATCCAGGTGAGCGCCGTGGCGAACAGCACGAGCAGCCCGAACGCCGCCAGCCACTCCAGGGCCGTCGCGTCGGTGGAGCGGAAGCCGATGGCCACGCCGACGGCACCGACGAGGACCACGCCGGCGACCGACTGCAGGACGCTGCCGACGACGTGTCCGACGAGCACGGAGCTGCGGTGGATCGCCATCGTGCGGAAGCGGGCGATGATGCCCTCGGTCATGTCCATGGAGACGGAAACCGCGGTGCCGATCGTGGTGGAGCCGATGGTCATCAGCAGCAGGCCGGGCACCAGGTAGGCGATGTAGGCGGAGCGGTCCGGGCCGCCGCTGATGCCCGCGCTCATGGTGTCGCCGAAGATGTAGACGAAGAGCAACAGCAGCATGATCGGCGTGAGCAGCAGGTTCAGCGTCATGGACGGATAGCGCCGGGCGTGCAGGAGGTTGCGGCGCAGCATCGTGGACGAGTCGCGTACGGCCAGGGAGATCCGGGTCGGGCGGGCGGGAGCCACGGGGGTGCTCATCGGACAGCCTCCTTGGGCTGGGTCAGGGCGAAGAAGACGTCGTCGAGGTCGGGGGTGTGCACGGTCAGCTCGTCCGCCTCGACGCCGGCCGAGTCGAGCCAGTCGAGGACGGAGCGCAGCTCGCGCTGGCTGCCGTCGCTGGGGATCTGCAGCGCGAGGGAATCGTCGTCCCGGGTCACCTCGCGCAGTGCTGCAGCAGCGCCGTGGTAGGCGGCCGGGTCGGTGAAGCGGAGCCGTATGTGGCCGCCGGGGACGATCCGCTTGAGCTCCTCGGCGGTGCCCTGGGCGGCGATCCTGCCGTCGTGGAGCACGGCGATGCGGTCGGCCAGCTCGTCGGCCTCCTCCAGGTACTGGGTGGTGAGGAAGACGGTGACGCCGCCCGCGACCAGCTCGCGGATGATCTGCCACATGGTGTGCCGCGAACGCGGGTCGAGGCCGGTGGTCGGCTCGTCGAGGAAGATGATCCGCGGGTCGCCGACGAGGGTCATGGCGATGTCGAGGCGGCGCTTCATGCCGCCGGAGTAGGTGGAGGCGGGTTTCTTCGCGGCGTCGGTGAGGTCGAAGCGCTCCAGCAGCTCGGCGGTGACCTGCCGTCCCTCCCGCTTGGACAGGTGATGCAGGTCCGCCATGAGACGCATGTTCTCCTCGCCGGTGATCAGGCCGTCGACGGCGGAGAACTGCCCGGTGACGCCGATCGCGGCACGCACGGCCTGCGGATCGGTGGCGAGATGGTGACCCGCGACCTGGGCCTGTCCGCCGTCGGCGGAGATCAGTGTGGAGAGGATCTTGACGGCGGTGGTCTTGCCGGCGCCGTTCGGGCCGAGCAAGGAGAAGACCGTTCCTTCCGGGACGGCGAGGTCGACACCGTCGAGGACGGTCTTGTCGCCGTAGGACTTGCGCAGCCCGTTCGCCGCGATGGCCAGGTCGGTCATGGGGAGTGCTCCTCGTGAGGTCTAGAGGCTGCGGGCGGTGATGTCGCCGTGGGAGGTGGTCGCGCGGATGGTCAGTTCGGCGTCGGCGCCGTCGGTGTTCCTGAGCGCGTTGTGGATGCGGCCGTAGCCGGTGCTGGCGTCCAGGGAGGCGGACACACCGTGGGCGGCGTCGATGGACACGTCGCCCATCTGGGTGGTCAGCACGACGCTGCCGCGCACCGCCTCGGCGATCCGGATGTCGCCCTTCTGGGTGCTGATCTGTGCGGGACCGCCCAGGCGGCCCACCGATACGTCACCGGCGAGGACGGTGAGGCGGGCGCTCGCGGTCTCGTCGAGCTTGAGCGGGCCCTGCGCGCCCTCGAAGGTGACGTCGCCGAGCCGTCCGACGCCGCGGAACTCGGCGCTGGCCGCCTTCCCCTCGATGTGGGAGCCGGCCGGCAGCTGGACGGTCACCTCGATGGATCCGGAGGGGCCTAGGTACTGGTTCCGCGCCGCCGGGGCGTCGATCCGCAGAACGCCGTCGGCGTATTCGACCGTGGTCTGCTCGGCCGCCTTCACATCGCGGCCCTTGGAGGCGTTCGCGGGCAGGACCTCGACGGTGGTGTCGGCCCGGTCGGCGGCGATGAAGTGGATACGCCCGGCGGGGATGTCGAGGACGGCGGAGATCGGGGCGGGGGTGTTGAACGTCTGCATCGTGCGCTCCTGGGTTCGTCTTTGTTTCTTACAACGGAAACGCTACGTTGCGTTCAAAAATCTGGCAACAGCGTCATTGCGTCTGACCCGGATAAGCGCAGCTCAAGACAGAAATATCGTTGCAATGATCCTCAAGCGTAATGCAACGACCTGTGGCGGGTCGTTGCAATGGAGTGGATGTGAACGCTATGGTGACGGCACCACGGAGCAGTAAGGAGACCGCGATGCCGGGAGGCAGGCTCACCCAGCAGGAACGTCAGCAGATCGCGCTGGGACTGGCCGACGGGCTCGCCTACGCGGAGATCGCCAGGCGTCTCGACCGCCCGACCTCGACCATCACGCGCGAGGTCATGCGCAATGGCGGCCCGACCGCCTACCGTGCAGACCTCGCCCACCGCGCCACCGAACGCCGTGCCCACCGGCGCAGGCAGGCCGCGCCCCGGGGGCAGGAGGCGTCGCCGCAGGCCCACGGACGCGACGCCGAGGCGGTGCGCGAGTACGAGGAGACGCTGACCACCGTCTTCATGCAGTCGGGCATGCCCAAGATGACGGCGCGGGTGATGGCCTGCCTCACCATCAGCGACACGGGCAGCCTCACCGCCTCCGAACTCGTCCGGCGCCTCCAGGTCAGCCCGGCGTCCGTCTCCAAAGCGGTCGCGTTCCTCGAGAGCCAGGACCTCCTGCGCCGGGAACGCGACGAGCGCCGCCGCGAGCGCTACGTCGTCGACGACGACATCATGTACCAGTCGATGATGGCCAGCGCCCGCGCCATCGCCCAGGTCGCCGAGACCGCACGGCAGGGTGTCGGCGTCCTCGGCTCCGGCACCCCGGCCGCCACCCGCCTGGAGAGCATGGCCCGCTTCCTGGACTTCGTCGCCGAGAGCACGGCCCGCGCCGCTGACCAGGCGCGCGAGATCCTGCACACCAAACCCGGCACGCCCGCGGGCGGCGGCGCCGAGCCGGGTTCAGGTCACTGACGGACGGCCTCTGAGGCGCTCACCGGGGCTTGCGGGCGATCAGGAACGCCTGCTGGCACGTCTCGTCGAGCGCAGGGTCGGGTTCGCGGACCGTCCGGGACACCAGGGCGAAGCCCGCCGCCGTCAGCAGGTCGGCGATGTGCTCCGGCCGGCGACGCTGGAAGGTGAGCGAGACCGGGTGACCGAAGGGCCGGTCGTGGTGCCGGTGTTCGTCGCCGGCCTGGAAGGCGACCAGCAGCGGCGCGCCGGGAGCCAGCACGCGGTGGAACTCGGCGAACAGGGCCGGGAGCCGATCCACGGGCGTGTGGATGGAGGAGTAGAAGGACAGGGCGCCGGCCAGCGTGCCGTCCGGCACATCCAGCTCCAGCATCGAGCCCTGCTCGAAGCGCAGCTGCGGGTTCTCGCGGCGGGCGATCGCGAGCATCGACTCCGACAGATCGACCCCGAACACGGGCAGCCCCAGAGCGGCGAGCCGGGCGGTCGTCCGGCCCGGACCGCATCCCAGGTCGGCCACCGGGCCGTCCCCCTCGACGAGTTCGGCGAACAGACCCAGCACCGCCCGCTCCAGGGGCCTGTCCGCCAGCTCGTTCCGGAAGAGGTCCGCGTAGTCCTCGGCGATGGCGTCGTAGAAGGTGCGGGTCGTGGTGAGGAAGTCGGCTTCGGTCATGGCCGGGGACCCTAGCGAAGCCGGTGCCTGCTCGCCGCTCCCTTTGTGCGAGAGCCCGTCATGCCACGCCCACCGCCCGCAGCACCGCGGTGGCCCCCGCCGCCCCCAGCACCACCACCGCGAACGGCGCCCTCCGCCACGCCAGGACACCGCCCACCAGCACCCCGGCCGGACGTGCCCAGCCCGCGAAGCCGCCGTCCTCGGTCAGCGCGCCCGTGGCCAGCAGGGCCACCAGCAGGACGATCGCGCCCGCCGACAGCACCTCCTGGACGGCGGGCGAGAGTTCGACGCGCCCGTGGAGCACCGGCCCGACCAGCCGGAAGGCGTACGTGCCGGCCGCCAGCGCCAGCATCATGACCACCGTCGCGCTCATGCCGTACGCCTCCCGCCACCGCGCCCGTACACGGCGAGCCCCGCCAGCGCCACCAGCACCGGCACGCCCGCCGGAACGGCCGGCGTCACCACCAGCGCCAGACCGGCACCGAGCAGCGCGGACCGCCGTACGGCCGGACCCTCGCGCAGAGCGGGCAGCACCAGGGCGACCAGGACGGCGGGGAAGGCCGCGTCCAGGCCATAGGTGCTCGTGTCGCCCAGCGCGCCGCCGGCCAGTGCCCCGGCCAGGACGCCCAGGTTCCACACGGCGAACAGGCCCAGCCCCGAGATCCAGAAGGCCGCCCGCCTGCGCGCCGGGTCCGACTGGGCGAGGGCGAAGGCCACCGTCTCGTCGGTCACCAGGTGCGCGCCCAGGAGGCGGGCGACGCGACCCTGGCCGAGGATGTCCGCGACGGTGAGGCTGAAGGCCGCCGTGCGCGCGTTGAGCAGCAGTCCGGTGGCCACGGCCGCCACCGGCCCGCCCCCGGCGAGCAGCACACCGACCGCGCTGAACTGCGCGGAGCCCGCGTACACGACCAGCGACATCACCACCGGCACCCACACCGGCAGGCCCCCGGTGACGGCGATCGCGCCGAAGGAGACACCGACGACGCCACTCGCCAGCCAGACGAGCGCACTGTCCCGCACGAGAGCTGCTGTCGGAGGTCGCGTGAGAGGTGCCATCATCGGTGTTCGGAGAAACGAACGCATGTTTTCCAGAGTGAACGCACGCCGATCGTTCGTCAAGACGAACGAATGTACTCGTAAAACGAACGACAGGGAGTGAGCCGCATGGGTGAGCCCCTCACCTGGATCGCCGCCTCCCTGCGCCGCGAGCGCGCCCGGGCCGGGCTGTCACTGTCCGAGCTGGCCAAACGGGCGGGAATCGCCAAGTCCACGCTGTCCCAGCTGGAGGCGGGCAGCGGAAATCCCAGCGTGGAGACGCTGTGGGCGCTGGGAGTGGCGCTCGGTGTGCCGTTCAGCGCGCTCGTGGAGCCGCCGGCACCGGCCGTACAGGTGATCCGGGCGGGTGAAGGGCCCACTGTCGCGTCCGAACGGGCGGACTACGTGGCGACCCTGCTCTCGGCCAGTCCGCCGGGCGCCCGCCGGGACATCTATCACCTGCGGGCGGAACCGGGACCGGCCCGGGAGTCGGAGCCGCACATTCCGGGCTCGGTGGAGCATCTGATCGTCAGCACGGGGCGGGTGAAGGCCGGGCCCCGGGGCGAAGAGGCCGACCTGGGACCGGGCGACTACATGTCGTATCGCGGGGATGTGCCGCACTCGTACGAGGCGCTGGCGCCCGGGACGACGTTCGTGCTGGTCATGCAGCACGTATAAGGCAACGCGTACAAGGCAGGAGCCCCTGCGCCGGAAGGCGAGGGGCTCCTTGGGTACTGCTCTCAGACGTCTTCAGAGGGGCATCCCTCGGATCAGACGGGGGTGACGTTCTCCGCCTGCGGACCCTTCGGGCCCTGCGTCACGTCGAAGGAGACCTGCTGGTTCTCCTCCAGCGAACGGAAGCCGCTCGCGTTGATCGCGGAGTAGTGAACGAAGACGTCGGGGCCGCCGCCTTCCTGGGCGATGAAGCCAAAGCCCTTTTCGGCGTTGAACCACTTCACGGTTCCGGTAGCCATAAGCCCTCCTTGGGCCCAAAGGGTTGCCCTGCTCCAGAACCCTGCAAGTGTGAAAACAAGATGCCGCACAACTGCATACGTCTGAAAACGACGAGAGCCCGCGGTTACATGCTCCGCAGGCTCTGTACTGCAAGGGAAACCAAACTGCAACTTGCGGCGAGCCTAGCACGCGGGCAGCCGAAAGCAATAGAGGTCAAGATCACGTCACCCGGACGTTTGAAGATCGAGAAGGTGTTGACCCTGGGGGTCGAAGTCCGAAGCGTACCTCACGGGGTCTAGTCTCGCGATGTGGACAATTCTCGCACCCGGCCGCGCGTAGGCCACATCCAGTTCCTGAACTGCCTGCCCCTGTACTGGGGGCTCGCGAGAACGGGCACGCTCCTCGACTTCGAGCTGACCAAGGACACCCCGGAGAAGCTCAGCGAGCAGCTGGTGCGGGGTGATCTCGACATCGCGCCGATCACCCTCGTCGAGTTCCTGCGCAACGCGGACGACCTGGTCGCCTTCCCCGACATCGCAGTCGGCTGCGACGGCCCGGTGATGTCCTGCGTGATCGTCTCGCAGGTCCCCCTGGACCAGCTGGACGGCCGCCGGGTCGCCCTCGGCTCGACCTCGCGCACCTCCGTCCGCCTCGCCCAGCTCCTCTTCGCCGAGCGCTACGGCGTACGGCCCGACTACTACACCTGCCCGCCCGACCTCAGCCTGATGATGCAGGAGGCGGAGGCGGCCGTACTGATCGGGGACGCGGCGCTGCGGGCCAACCTCCTCGACGGCCCGCGCTACGGCCTTGAGGTGCACGACCTCGGCTCGCTCTGGAAGGAGTGGACCGGCCTGCCCTTCGTGTTCGCGGTGTGGGCGGCGCGCCGGGACTATGTGGAGCGCGAGCCGGTCATCACCCGCAGAGTCCACGAGGCCTTCCTCGACTCCCGCAACCTCTCCCTGGAGGAGGTCGCCAAGGTCGCCGAGCAGGCGGCCCGCTGGGAGGATTTCGACGAGCGGACCCTGGAGCGGTACTTCACCACCCTGGACTTCAGCTTCGGCGGCCCGCAGCTGGAGGCGGTCGCGGAGTTCGCGCGGCGCGTGGGGCCGACGACGGGGTTTCCGGCGGATGTGAAGGTGGATCTGCTGCGGCCGTAATCTGCCGCGGCCGTAATCTGCCGCGGCCGTAAAGGCGGGGCTGCTTCCGCATTAACCTGCTGGGAGTTCCACGGGCGCAGGAAGCCGTACGGGGGAGGGGTGGGCGCCGATGCAGCCGCTCGGAGTTGACGAGCCGACCGCCGTCGGGCCGTACCGGCTGCTCGGGCGGCTCGGTTCCGGCGGGATGGGGCGGGTGTACCTGGGGCGCAGCGCGGGCGGCCGTACGGTCGCCGTCAAGATCGTGCACCCGCACTTCGCGCTGGACGAGGAGTTCCGCGCCCGTTTCCGCCGGGAGGTGGAGGCGGCGCGGCGGGTGGGCGGTGCCTGGACGGCGCCCGTGCTGGACGCGGATCCGGAGGCGGCGGTGCCGTGGGTGGCCACGGCGTATGCGGCGGGGCCGTCGCTGGCGGCGGCGGTCGCGGACGCGGGTGGCCCGCTGCCGGCGCACACCGTACGGGTGCTGGGCGCGGGCCTGGCCGAGGCGCTGGCCGCCGTGCATGAACTGGGGCTGGTGCACCGGGATGTGAAGCCGTCGAACGTGCTGCTCACGCTGGACGGCCCCCTGCTGATCGACTTCGGCATCGCGCGGGCCACGGACGGTACGGCGTCCCTGACGTCGACCGGCGTCTCGATCGGCTCGCCCGGTTACATGTCGCCCGAACAGATCGTGGGCAAGGGGGTCACCGGGGCGGCGGACGTCTTCTCGCTGGGCGCGGTGCTGGCGTACGCGGCGAGCGGGCAGCCGCCGTTCTCCGGGGACTCGTCGGCGGCGCTGCTGTACAAGGTGGTGCACGAGGAGCCCGAACTGGACGCGCTGGACGGCGAGGTGCGGGAACTGGTGGCGGCCTGCCTGGCCAAGGAGCCGGGTGCGCGGCCCGCGCCGGGCGAGGTGGCGCGGCGACTGGCCCCCGACGGGGCGGCCCGGGCGGTGGCGGGCGGGTGGCTGCCGGGGGCGTTGGTGGAGCAGGTCAGCCGTGGTGCCGTGCAGCTGCTGAACCTGGAGGCGGGGGAGGACGTCGCCTCGGGGCCGGTGGCCTTCAGCAGGCAGGCGACGGTGGGGGAGTTCGGGCCGCCGCCGGTGATGCCGGGGGCCGTGCCCGGGGCAGCTTTCGCCTCCGGGTCCGCCTCCGGGACCCCTTCCGCCTCCGGGACTGCTTCTGTGCCCGATGCCCCCGTCGCCGTACCCGAACCGCGTGACGCCCGGCCTCCTCAGGACCGTGCTGCCCCGACTCCCGAGGACACCGCCCCGGCATCCGATCAGCGGCCCGGCAAGCTCTCCCTCTCCGTCGCGGCGGCCTCCACGCCGGGGGAGGGAGGCCGTGGGCGGCGGATGAGCTGCACGGTGGCGCTCGCGGTGGCGGGGGCGTTGGCCGCGGTGACGGTGGGGTCCGTGTTCGTGTTCGAGCTCCTGCCGGGCGGGGACCAGGACACCAACGCGGATTCGGGGGCGGCCTCGTCCCAGGCGCCGGGCACGGACGCCTCCACGCCGGCCGCGGGCTCCGTCCCCGCCCGCTACCTCGGCACCTGGGAGGGTGAGGCCAGCGCCCTCGGCAGCCTGCCGGCGGGCACCTTCCGGCTGACCGTGCACAAGGCCGACGTGGGCGACGAGTTGGGCACTCTCCGGCAGACGGACCTGCTAGGCGGCGTCTGCAACGACGTCCTGACGCTGAAGAAGGTGACGGCGAAGGAGCTCGTCGTGACGTCCGTGGGCCGGAAGACCAACCACGGCGGCTGCAACCCCACACCGCACACCGTCCGGATCACACCGAGCGGAGACGACCTCGTGTACCGCTCGGAGAGCGACGCTGAGGGGAACCCCGAGGCGCGGCTGTCGAAGGTCGGGTAGCGGCGAGGGGCGGCGAGAAGCGGCGAGGGGCGTCTGAGGGGGGTCCTCTACTGTTGCTGCTCGCACGTGAGCATGACGACGGGGAAGGCCACCATGGAGACACTGCAGCCCGACGATCCGCGGGAGTTGGGCAGTTACCGACTGCTGCGAAGACTCGGTGCCGGCGGCATGGGGCGGGTGTATCTGGCCCGTTCTCCCGGAGGCCGTACCGTCGCCGTGAAGGTGGTCCGCCCGGATCTGGCGGCGGACGCCGACTTCCGGGAGCGCTTCCGGCACGAGGTCGAGATAGCCAAGGCGGTCTCCGGCCGCTTCACCGCCCCCGTGGTGGACGCCGACCCGGACGCCGCGCTGCCGTGGCTGGCGACGTCGTACGTCCTCGGTCCCGACCTCACCGATGTGGTCGCCGCGCACGGAGCGCTGCCCGAGCACACGGTCCGCGCCCTGGCCGCGGGGCTCGCGGCCGCTCTGCAGGAGGTCCACGCGGCGGGGCTGATCCACCGTGACCTCAAGCCCTCGAACGTCCTGCTGGCCGCCGACGGCCCCCGTGTCATCGACTTCGGCATCGCGCGTGCGGTGGACGGAAACCGTATGACGCAGACGGGAGTTGTGGTCGGCTCGCCCGGCTACATGCCGCCGGAGCAGGCCCTGGGGCAGGACGTGGGCCCGGCCGGTGACGTCTTCTCGCTGGGCGCGGTGCTGGCCTTCGCCGCGCGGGGCCGCAACGCCTTCGGCGAGGGCGCCGTCTCGCACGCGGCGCTGCTCTACCAGGTCGTCCACGGGGAGGCGGACCTGACGGACGTACCGCCGTCCCTGCTCGGGCTGATCCGCGCCTGCCTGCTGAAGGACCCGGCGCAGCGGCCGGCGCCCGACCGGATCGTCACCGCACTGGCACCGCAGGGCGTCGAAGGCGTCCTGCACGACTGGCTGCCGTCGGCCGTCGCGTCCACCATCGCCACGCATGCCGCGGGGATCCTCGACCTGGAGGCACCGCAACAGCCGCAGCCGGCCGCGTCCTTCGGACCGGCACCGACGATCCCGTCGGGATACGGCACCCCGCCCGGCAACACCCCCGTGCCGGGGCACGCCACCCCTCCCGGCGGCGCTCCCGTGCCCGGTTACGGCTACCCGCCTCCGCCCGCTCAGGGACAGGGCGCCCCGCGGCAAGCCGGCACGGTCCAGCTGGGTTCCACGCAGGCCGATTCCGCTGCCGATGCCGCTGCCGGGCCGTCCCGCCGTCGTGCCCTCGGCCTGGCACTCGGCGGGGCCGCGGCGGTCGCGGCCGTGGGCGGGGGTACGGCGTGGTGGTTCGGACGCGACACCGAAGGCTCCGGAGGGGCGACGCGGGAGAACGGGGAGGGCGGTCCGGCCCGGCCCGCCGCCGAGAACTTCACGACCCCGCCGGCCGGAGTGGCCCCCCAGCCGCTGTGGCACAAGACGGTCGCGGAGGACAGCACCAACCCCGCCGTGCCGCTGCTCGTCCACAACGGCCTGCTGCTCGTGAGCGGCGACCCGCTGGTGGCGTACAACGTGAAGACGGGCAAGCCCCGTTGGTCCAAGCCGGAGATCTGCCGCCCCGGAGCCCCGCTCCTCTTCCACGGCGGCAAGGTGTTCCTGGCCGACGGCGACTACGACGGCGTCCTCGTCGCCCACGACGCCACCACCGGCGAGGAGGCCTGGCGCAGCCGGCTCGGCAAGCAGTTGCGCATCGAGGATCCGCTCGCCATCGACGACAAGAACGTGTACGTCACGGTGACCGACTACAGCGACTCCAAGAGCGCCACGGACTACCGCACGGCGGTCGCCGCGATCAGCCACACCACCGGAAAGAAGGTGTGGCTGCAGAAGCGCGACTGGGGCACGGACGACTACGACGTGCAGGGCACCGCCGCCGGCAAGTACCTCGTCTACACCGACTCCAGGAAGAACCTCACCGTCCGCGACACCGCCACCGGCCGACAGCTGTGGACCAAGAAGATCGGCGACGACTGGAGCTGGCAACCCACGGTCGCGAACGGGCTGGTGTTCCTTCCGGGGAGCAAGCTGACGGCCGTGGACGCGACCACGGGCGCCACCGTCTGGACGCTGTCCCCCAACGGCCGCCGCGGCTTCAAGAACCCGACCGTCGTCGACGGCGTGCTCTACACCAGTGACTACGACGACGGCGTCTGGGCCGTGAACGCCGACACCGGAAAGCGGCTCTGGCTCTGCGACGAACTCGACGTGGAGGGCCCGGAGACGTTCCTGAAGGCGGGCGCGACCCTGTACGGCGCCACCGGCTCCCTGGACGGCGGCGTGGTCGCCCTCCAGGCCAGGACCGGCAAGCTGCGCTGGACCTTCACCGTCAGCGAGGACCACGGCGACCCCTGGCAGATCGCCCTCGCCGGCTACCGCCTGATGGTGACGAACGGTCCGGCGCTCTACGCGTTGCCGGCCGTCTGATGAGCACCGCCCTGCTGGTCCTCGCCGCCGCGCTCTGGGGTGCGGCGGCGGGGGCGCTGCTGCCGCGGGCCGCGTATCGGTTCTCTGTTCCGGACGAGGACGAGGACGAAGAGGCGGGGGCGGACAGGGAGGAAGGGTGGCGGGAGCGGTGTCCGGCCGGGCACCCGATCAGAGGGTGGATCGGGCGCGCGCGGTGCGGAGGGTGCGCGACCCGCACGCCGTACGACCCCGGCGCCCCGACGCTCGCCACCGTCACCTCCCTCGTCTGCGCCGCCCTGGCCGCGGCCACCGATACCCGTCCCGAGCTGGGCGCCTGGCTGCTGCTTGCTCCGGTCGGCGTGCTGCTCGCGGCCGTCGACGTCCGGGTGCGGCGGCTGCCCGACCCGCTGACCCTCCCGCTCGCGGGCGCCGCGCTGCTGCTGCTCGGCCTGGTCGCCCTCGTCCCCGAGCACGCCGGCGACTGGCCGACCGCCCTGTGGGCCACGCTCGCGCTCGGCGCCGGCTACTACCTCCTGCACCTCATCAACCCCGCCGGCATGGGCTTCGGCGATGTGAAGCTGGCCCTCGCGGCGGGCGCGGCGCTGGGCTGGTACGGCTGGGCGACGGTCATGCTCGGCACCTTCGCCGGGTTTCTGTTCGGGGCGTTGTACGGCTGGGGGCGGGTGCTCCTGCGGCGGGCCGGGCGCAAGTCGGCGATCCCGTTCGGGCCGTTCCTGCTCGGCGGGGTGCTCGTCGGGCTGCTGATCGGGGCGTACGCGGCCTGAGGTGAGCCCTGTAAAAGGGCTGGCGTAGGCTGGTTCGGTCCGTCCACAACCCTTGACGAAAGGGACGCCCCGGTGACCGAGAAGGCCGACCTCCAGTCCGTCCTCGACCGTGCCGCAGCGGGCGGACGCATCACCCCAGAGGAAGCGCTCGACCTCTACCGCGACGCCCCGCTGCACGCGCTGGGCGCCGCCGCCGACGCCGTACGCCGCCGCAAGTACGCGGGCACCGAGCACATCGCGACGTACATCATCGAGCGCAACATCAACTACACGAACGTGTGCGTCACGGCGTGCAAGTTCTGCGCGTTCTACGCGGCCCCCAAGGACACGGCCAAGGGCTGGACCCGCGACCTGGACGACATCCTTCGGCGCTGCGCCGAGACCGTCGAACTCGGCGGTACCCAGATCATGTTCCAGGGCGGTCACCACCCGGACTACGGCGTCGAGTACTACGAGAAGCACTTCGCCGCCATCAAGAAGGAGTTCCCCCAGCTGGTGATCCACTCGCTGGGCGCGTCCGAGGTCGAGCACATGGCCCGGATCTCGAAGGTGTCGGTCGAGGAGGCGATCCAGCGCATCCACGCCGCCGGTCTCGACTCCTTCGCGGGCGCCGGAGCCGAACTCCTGCCCGCCCGCCCCCGCAAGGCCATCGCCCCGCTGAAGGAGAGCGGTGAGCGCTGGCTGGAGATCATGGAGACGGCGCACAACCTCGGCGTCGAGTCGACGTCGACCATGCTCATGGGCACGGGCGAGACCAACGCCGAGCGCATCGAGCACCTGCGGATGATCCGGGACGTCCAGGACCGCACGGGCGGCTTCCGCGCCTTCATCCCGTACACCTACCAGCCCGAGAACAACCACCTGAAGGGCCGTACGCAGACCACGATCTTCGAGTACCTGCGGATGATCGCCGTCGCACGCCTCTTCATGGACAACATCCAGCACATCCAGGGCTCCTGGCTCACCACCGGCAAGGAGGTCGGCCAGCTGTCGCTGCACTACGGCGCCGACGACCTCGGCTCGATCATGCTGGAGGAGAACGTGGTCTCCTCGGCCGGCGCCAAGCACCGCTCCAACCGCCTGGAGATCATCGACCTGATCCGCAAGGCGGGGCGGGTCCCGGCGCAGCGCGCCACCACCTACGAGCACCTCGTCGTGCACGACGACCCGGCGAACGACCCCGTCGACGAGCGCGTCATGTCCCACATCTCGTCCACGGCGATCGAGGGTGGCACGGCGCATCCCGAACTGAAGATCCTCGCGTCCAACTGACCTGCCCGTGCTGACGATCCACGCCGACTCAAGGGGCCGCGCGCTCGCCGTCAAGGGTGCGTGGATCGCCGACGCGGGGCAGTTGGCGGACCTGGTCGCCGCTCATCCGGGGGCACGGGTACGGGAGTGGCCCGGCATCCTCACGCCCGGGCTGATCAACCTCCACGGCAACGAGCTGCTGGAGCAGGCCTACCACCCCGATCCGCGCGAGGCCGACGAGCTGGGCACCGAGCCACTGACCGGGGATGCGTTGGCGGCCCTCGCGATGGACGACGCCCGCTGGGCCGCCAGCGCCCGCCGCGGTCTGCAGCGCATGCTGGCGCACGGCACCGTCCGGGTGGCCTGCGAGGAACTGCGCAACCGGGCGGTGCGGGATGCGGTGCACCGCTCGGGGCTGGCGATGGGCCGGCTCGGACGTCCTGGAGGGACTCCGTCGCTGGACCCGTACCGATCCGGTCTGCCGGTGGAGTTCGCCGAGCCGAGGGAACGGGACTCCGCAGCCCGGTTCGCGGTGTTCGACGTACAGGACGAGGCGGAGCTCGCCGAACGGGGCGCGGGCACGTGTGTGGCAACGGTGGTCGAGGGCCGGCTGGTTTACCGCCGACGGTGAGCGTATCGCCGTCAGGGGGCGCGGGCTGTATTGATATGCGGCTCCGCCGCGCGGGCGCGACCAACCACAGACGACCGGCCGGGCGCTGCGGGGCCGTCCGGGCCGTACTGCCACAATGGGCCCGTGACCCGCGCATCCCTGGACAAGCAGCCGCACGAAGTCGCCTCGATGTTCGACAACGTGGCGGAACGGTACGACCTGACCAACGACGTGCTGTCGCTCGGCCAGGACCGCAGATGGCGCAAGGAGGTCGCCAAGGCCGTCGACGCCCGACCCGCGCAGAAGGTCCTCGACCTCGCCGCCGGCACGGCCACCTCCTCGCTGCCCTTCGCACAGACGGGCGCGTACGTCGTCCCCTGCGACTTCTCCCTCGGCATGCTCCAGGTCGGCAAGCGCAAGCACACCTGGCTGCCGTTCACGGCGGGCGACGCGACGCGGCTGCCGTTCAAGGACGACACCTTCGACGCCGTGACGATCTCCTTCGGGCTGCGCAACGTCCAGGACTTCGACGCCGCGCTGCGCGAGATGTACCGGGTGACGCGGCCCGGCGGCCGGGTCGTGATCTGCGAGTTCTCGCACCCCACCTGGGCGCCCTTCCGCACCGTCTACACCGAGTACCTGATGCGCGCCCTGCCCCCGGTCGCGCGCGCGGTGTCCTCCAACCCCGACGCCTACGTCTACCTCGCCGAGTCCATCCGCGCCTGGCCCGACCAGCCGGCCCTCGCCGAGCGGCTGCGCAAGGCCGGCTGGTCGAAGGTGGCGTGGCGGAACCTGACGGGCGGGGTGGTGGCCCTGCACCGGGGCTTCAAGCAGAGCTGAGCGTCGCTTCAGGCAGAGCTGACGACGGCGTACGGGTCACCGGGCTCGTCGAGCTCGCGCTGCAGCCCGCCCGAGGGCGGCCGTGGGATGCGCGGCTCGTGTACGCCTCCGCCGCCTTCGCCCTCACCGAAGTCGAACCAGATGTAGACCATCGACTCCCGCGGCACCTCGGCACCCGGCTGGGGGTACTGGCGTACGACGTAGTCGACGACGGTGAGGTGGAAGTCCGGCCGGTCCGGTGCGTTGAGGAGCAGGCCGTGCGATTTCGCTGCCTCGCGCGCGTCCATGGCCATCAGTCCGACGAGCTTCGGCACGCGCACCTCGGGCGTTTTGGGTGTTATGCGCACAGATGTCACCCCCAGCGGTACTGGCAGGGTAACCGCCCAGGGGTACCGTCCGGAAGCGTCAAGTACCTTTCTGTAGCAGTCGGTTACTCTGTGTGAGTGTTCCCCAGGTCAAGCCGGAAACAGAGCGCCTCCTCGGGGAGCCGCGGATGCGGGAAGGTCTCCGCCGGCTTCATGCCGAGGCGCCGGGCGACCGCGATGGACCGCTCGTTCCCGGGTCTGACCAGCGCCACGACATCCGGTACGCCCGCCGCCCTGAGCCGGTCAAGCGTCATCCGGGCGGCCGCCGTCGCGTACCCCTTGCCCCAGTGCTCCCGGCCGAGCCGCCAGCCGATCTCGATCTCGCCCGTGGGACCCCAGTCCTGCTCCCACGGCTGGGCGCCCGTGAAGCCGATGACCTGCTCGTCCTCGCCGAGCATGGTCCACAGGCAGAAGCCCCGCTCGGCGTCGTGCCGGCGCTGGCGCGCGGTGAGCTCCTCGTAGACGGAGAGCTCCGCGGCCCTGCCGCCGTGGAACTCCATGACATCCGGGTGGGCGAAGACCCGGTGCCAGGCGATCGCGTCCTCGTCGGTGGGCACACGCAGCCGTACTGCGGGGAGAGCTCGGTTCACAGGGCAGCCCTTCAGCCGGGTGATCAATTCTGCTGAATAGACTGCCCATGTCCAGTGCCGGTCGGCACGCAGATTTCGAACCCGGGGAGATCCAGCCGTGACCGTCGTGACCGAGCCCCACTCCTCGCCTCTCTCCGAGAACACCGCCGACGTGATCGTCGTGGGCGCGGGGCCGGCCGGCTCCACGACGGCGTACCACCTGGCCAAGTCCGGCCTCGACGTGCTCCTGTTGGAGAAGACCGAGTTCCCCAGGGAGAAGGTCTGCGGTGACGGCCTGACCCCGCGCGCGGTCAAACAGTTGGTGGCGATGGGCATCGACATCTCCGAGGAAGCCGGCTGGCTGCGCAACAAGGGTCTGCGGATCATCGGCGGCGGTGTGCGCCTCCAGCTGGACTGGCCGGATCTCGCCTCCTTCCCGGACTACGGCCTCGTCCGCAAGCGCGACGACTTCGACGAGCAACTCGCCCGCCAGGCCCAGAAGGCCGGCGCCCGGCTCTACGAGCGCTGCAACGTCGGTGCCCCGATCATCGACGACCGCACCGGCCGCATCACCGGCGTCCACGCCAAGCTCGGCGAGGAGAAGCGCGAGGTCACCTTCCACGCGCCGCTGGTCGTCGCCGCCGACGGCAACTCCACCCGCCTGTCCCTGGCGATGGGCCTGCACCGCCGCGAGGACCGCCCGATGGGCGTGGCCGTACGGACGTACTTCGAAAGCCCCCGCCACGAGGACGACTACCTGGAGTCCTGGCTGGAGCTCTGGGACCGCCGGGGGCCGGGAGAGGACCGCCTGCTCCCCGGATACGGCTGGATCTTCGGCATGGGCGACGGCACCTCCAACGTCGGTCTGGGCGTCCTGAACACCTCCGACTCCTTCAAGGAGCTGGACTGGCGCGAGGTGCTGAAGGCCTGGTGCGCGTCCATGCCGGAGGACTGGGGCTACACCCCGGACAACATGACCGGCCCGATCCGCGGCGCCGCCCTCCCGATGGCCTTCAACCGCCAACCGCACTACACCAAGGGCCTGCTGCTGGTCGGCGACGCCGGCGGCCTGGTGAACCCCTTCAACGGCGAGGGCATCGCCTACGCCATGGAGTCCGGCCAGATCGCCGCCGACGTCATCGTCCAGGCCCACGCCCGCTCCACTCCCGCGGGGCGTGAACTGGCCCTCCAGCACTACCCGCGCGTCCTGAAGGACACCTACGGCGGCTACTACACGCTGGGTCGCGCCTTCGTGAAGCTCATCGGCAACCCGAAGGTCATGAAGATCGCGACCCAGCGCGGCCTGACCCACCCGCTGCTGATGAAGTTCACGCTGAAGCTCCTCGCGAACCTCACGGACCCGACCGGCGGCGACGCGATGGACCGCATCATCAACGGCCTCAGCAAGGTGGCACCGAAGGCCTGACGAGGGGGCCGGGGCCTGCCGGGGCCCCTTCTCCCGTTGCGGGTTGTGAGGATGCTGTGGCCGGCCGGGAAACGGGCTTCCGGCCTGCGCGGCCCCTCCCTACCCTCCGGGACTCATGACAACAGAACACACGCACGAGCCCCAGGAGACGTCAGGTCCCCCGCACACCGGCCATACCCGCAGACGCTTCCTGGCCGGCGCCGGGGGAGTCGCCGGCGCCCTCGCCTTATGGCCCGCCGACCCTGCGAAGGCCGCCGCAGGCACACGCGTCGCCGTCCTCGGCGGCGGCGTCTCCGGTCTGAGCGCCGCCCACGAACTCGCCGAACGCGGCTATGCCGTCACCGTCTACGAGTACTACGACGCCCTCGGCGGCAAGGCCCGCTCGATGCCGGTACCGGGCACCGGGACCGACGGCCGGGGGGACCTCCCCGCCGAACACGGCTTCCGCTTCTTCCCCGGCTTTTACCGGAACCTGCCGGACACCCTGCGCCGCATTCCCGTCCCCGGCAACGCGGGCGGCGTCCACGACAATCTCGTCAGCGGCACCGAGGCCCTGTTCGCCCGCGCCGGCGGCCGTCCCGACCTGCACTTCCCGCTCCGT
Organism: Streptomyces sp. NPDC049627; assembly: GCF_044465645.1. Taxonomy (NCBI): domain Bacteria; kingdom Bacillati; phylum Actinomycetota; class Actinomycetes; order Kitasatosporales; family Streptomycetaceae; genus Streptomyces; species Streptomyces sp. NPDC049627. The sequence continues at coordinate 135,764 of NZ_JBITLW010000007.1, forward strand.
CGCGCCACCACCCCGCCCCGCCCCGGCGACCTCACCCTCAGCTGGATCCGCGACCAGATCCTCTCGGTCCTGGACCTGGGCACCCGCCTCCCCGCCCACGAGGCCGCCTACTTCGCCGACCGCCTCCTCGTCCACCTCACCAGCTGCGACGCCCGCCGCGAGAACCAGTGGGAGAAAGTGGCGTGGTGGGACTTCATACGCGCCGAGGAGATGGGTGAGGAGTACCGCACCGTCCTCGGCGTCGGCCAGACCCGCAACTTGGTCGCCACGCGCGCGGAGGTGGCGTCCACCCGAACCGTCGGCCGCGTCATCATCGAGGCCCTGCTCCTGTGGGGCCTGCTCGGCCGCGGCTTGGACGGCGACGCCGACATCGACCGCGTCCTCAACGCCCCCACCAGCGAGGCCTGGATCGACCCCTGGGAAGCCCACCTGCGCTCCCTCGGCGTCGAATTCGTCCTCGGCACCCAGGTCCGCGACGTCCGCTACGACGCCGGCCGCGTGACCGGCGTCCGCGTCTCTGCCCGCGACGGCGGCGACGAACGCACGGTCACCGCCGACCACTACATCTGTGCCCTGCCGGTCGAGCACGCACGCGCGACATGGGGCCCCACCCTGCGCGCGGCCGACCCGCAGCTCGCCAGGTGCGACGCGTTGCGGACGGACTGGATGACCGGCGTGATGTTCTATCTGCGCACGCCCACACCCGTCGTGCACGGCCACATCAACTGCCTCGACTCACCCTGGTCGGTGACCGCCGTCGGCCAGGCCCAGTTCTGGGCCGGACGGGACTTCCCCCGCGACTACGGCGACGGCCGCGCCCACGACTGCCTCTCCGCGATCATCTCGGAATGGGACAAGCCCGGCATCCTCTACGGCAAGACGGCCAAGGAATGCACCAAGGAGGAGGTCGTCGCCGAACTCTGGGCCCAGCTGAAGGACGGCCTGAACGACGCCGGCAAGACCACACTCCGGGACGAGGACCGCCTCGGCTGGTTCATGGACCCCGCGGTGACGGGCCTCGGCGGCCCCGACCCGCGCAATCGCGAACAGCTCCTCATCCACCCCACGGGCACCCTCTACAACCGCCCCACGGCCCGCACGAGGATCCCGAACTTCTTCCTCGCGGGCGACTACGTCCGCACCGACGTGGACCTGGCCACGATGGAGGGCGCCAACGAGTCGGCACGCCTCGCGGTCAACGCACTCCTGGACGCGGACAATTCGGGCGCCGACCGGTGTGAGATCTGGGAGCTGTACCGGCCGCCGGAACTGGAGTCCCTGAAGCGCGTCGACGAGGTGCGCTACAAGCTCGGCCTGCCCAACACCTTCGACCTGGGATGAGACAGAAGGGCCGCTGCCCCCGAGCGGCTGCGGCCCTTCCAAAAACCGTACGGCTCAGAGCACGCGCACGGCACCCGACGCCGGGTACCCGGAAAGGTCCTGGATGACGACGCCCTTGGAGGGGTTGGCCGCGTCCAGGTACTGGCCGTTCCCGATGTAGACGCCCACGTGGTACGCGGAGCCCTTGCCGCCCCAGTACAGGATGTCGCCGACCTGGATCTGCGAGAGCGGGATGTCGGTGCCGGCCATCGACTGGTCCTGCGAGACCCGCGGCAGGTCGACGCCGACCTGCTTGAACGCGGCCTGGACCAGGCTGGAGCAGTCCCACGCGTTGGGGCCGGTGGCACCCATGACGTACGCGTCGCCCAGCTGAGCCTTGAGGAAGGAGATCACCGTCGCGACGCTGCCGCTGGCGGGAGCGGACACGCTCGTGCTCGCGGAGGCGGACAGGGTGGCCCGCTCGGAGGAGCGCGAGGCGGCGGCCTCTGCGGCGGCCTTGCGGGCCTCCTCGGCCTTCTTCTTGGCCTCGGCCTTCTTCTTCGCCTCGGCGAGGTCCTTCTTGGCTTCCTTGGCCGCCGCTGCGGCAGCCGCGTCACGCTCGGCGTCGAGCTCGTAGTTCGCCGCCGCCAGCTGAGTGGCGTCCGCGGACTGGGCGAGCTGGTCGGCCAGCTCACCCGTGAGGGTGGGCAGTTCGATGGTCTGCGTCACCGGCTCGGCGGCGTTCGCCGTGGCCGATGCACCTGCCGCTGCCATGCTGAGGACGCCACCGGCAACTCCGGCGCGCATCGCGATGGTCGTCGACGCGGTGCGGCGGGGTTTCCGGTGGCTGCGTATGTGAGCGGTGTGGGACATGAGAACAACCGGTATCAGGGGCTCCTCCATACCTTCAAGAAACGTGTGCTGCGCCACAATTGCTCAATCGCGGCCTCGAATACCGGGCGCGCCGCTCTTTATTGACGCCGTAACGGACATTGCGGACTCCCTCGATTCGGCCCGTGATCACGGCCTTTCATCATTAAGTCCGAATTGCCCATCGCTTACCACTGGTTGGGACAGGTGGCCAAGCCCGGTTCTCAGGGTCTCGCATTGATGTGGTGGAGGTCACGCAACGATTACGACCACGTGTGCGTCCTGTGCCCGGATCTCGCTCGCTGCCGCTCGTGAACGCGTGCACGCGTCCACATCCCGCTCCGAAGCTCCCTCCGATGTGTGAACGGGGCCTCTATCAAGACATCCCGTCCAGCACCAATTTGCATGCAAGAGAACTCTCTTGATATGGAGACGCCCCCTCCGAGCTGCGCCGACGAGCGAAAATGTCACCTCTGGTGATCACTCGGACGCTTCTCGTAGGAAGATCGCCACTCCTCCGGCTTCATGATCCTTCGTCAGGTGGTGGAGATCACAAAGCTTGTGCAATACCCCGTGTCGCAGATCACAGAGTGGCGGGCATAAGATGCGAGGCAGTTGGGCTTGTGACCTGCTTCACATGTTCTCGATCTTCGCCGGGACGAGCGGGGCTCGTGGGACTGGTGAGGCGGCTGTGAGCCCAGTGCAACCGCCAGCAGTCAGTGCCGACTGAGAGGAGCGAGGAGCGGTGAACGCGTATGCGCCCATCCTCGTACTGGGAGCCCTCGGGGCAGGCTTTGCGATCTTCTCCGTGGTCATGGCCACGCTGATCGGTCCGAAGCGGTACAACCGGGCCAAGCTCGAGGCCTATGAGTGCGGTATCGAGCCGACCCCCACGCCGGCCGGCGGCGGGCGCTTCCCCATCAAGTACTACCTGACGGCGATGCTCTTCATCGTCTTCGACATCGAGATCGTCTTCCTCTACCCCTGGGCCGTCACCTTCGACGCCCTGGGTGTTTTCGGGCTCGTGGAGATGCTGCTCTTCGTGCTCACCGTCTTCGTCGCGTACGCGTACGTATGGCGGCGCGGCGGCCTGGAATGGGACTGAGGGGCCTTTAACGACATGGGACTCGAAGAAAAGCTGCCGAGCGGATTCCTGCTGACCACCGTCGAGCAGGCCGCGGGCTGGGTGCGCAAGGCGTCCGTCTTCCCGGCCACCTTCGGCCTCGCCTGCTGCGCCATCGAGATGATGACCACCGGCGCCGGCCGCTACGACCTGGCGCGCTTCGGCATGGAGGTCTTCCGCGGATCCCCGCGCCAGGCCGACCTGATGATCGTCGCCGGCCGGGTCAGCCAGAAGATGGCGCCGGTGCTCAGGCAGGTCTACGACCAGATGCCGAACCCCAAGTGGGTGATCTCCATGGGGGTCTGCGCCTCCTCGGGCGGCATGTTCAACAACTACGCGATCGTCCAGGGCGTCGACCACATCGTCCCGGTCGACATCTATCTCCCCGGCTGCCCGCCACGGCCGGAGATGCTGATGGACGCCATCCTCAAGCTGCACCAGAAGATCCAGACCTCCAAGCTCGGCGTGAACGCCGAGGAGGCGGCCCGGGAGGCGGAGGAAGCGGCGCTCAAGGCCCTGCCCACGATCGAGATGAAGGGGCTGCTGCGGTGAGCGACGCCAACGGCACCAACGGGGCGAACGGGTCGAACGGGGTCAACCCCGAGAAGGACCTCTCCGCCTCCAACCTCCCCGGCCAGCGTGGCCAGGGCGGCGAGGAGATCCGCGTCCAGCGCGGCATGTTCGGCGCCAACAACGGCGGCGACACCTCCGGCTACGGCGGCCTGGTCCGCTCGGTCCGGCTCCCGGGACCGGCGAGCAGGCCGTACGGCGGCTGGTTCGACGAGGTCGCCGACGAACTCGAGGGCGCGCTGGAGGAGCAGGGCCTCCTGCCCGACAACGCCATCGAGAAGACGGTCGTCGACCGCGGCGAACTCACCTTCCACATCGAACGCGAGCACCTCGTCCGCGTCGCCCGCACCCTGCGCGACGACCCGGCCCTGCGCTTCGAACTGTGCACCGGCGTCAGCGGCGTCCACTACCCGAACGACAAGGGACGCGAGCTGCACGCCGTCTACCACCTGCGCTCGATCACCCACAACCGGCTGATCCGCCTCGAAGTCAGCGCCCCCGACAGCGACCCGAAGATCCCGTCGCTGGTCTCCGTGTACCCGACGAACGACTGGCACGAGCGCGAGACCTACGACTTCTTCGGCATCGTCTTCGACGGTCACCCGGCCCTGACGCGGATCATGATGCCGGACGACTGGCAGGGCCACCCGCAGCGCAAGGACTACCCCCTCGGCGGCATCCCCGTCGAGTACAAGGGCGCCCAGATCCCGGCTCCGGACCAGCGGAGGTCGTACTCGTGAGCACGCAGTCAGCAGCCGCCCGCGAAACCACCGAGGGCACCGTCTACACGGTCACCGGTGGCGACTGGGACGAGGTCGTCGAGTCCGCGGCCCGCGCCGACGACGAACGCATCGTCGTCAACATGGGCCCCCAGCACCCCTCCACCCACGGAGTGCTGCGCCTCATCCTGGAGATCGAGGGCGAGACCGTCACCGAGGCCCGCTGCGGCATCGGCTATCTCCACACCGGCATCGAGAAGAACCTCGAGTACCGGACCTGGACGCAGGGCACCACATTCGTGACGCGCATGGATTACCTGACGTCCTTCTTCAACGAGACCGCCTACTGTCTCGCCGTCGAGAAGCTCCTCGGCATCGAGGACCAGATCACCGAGCGCGCCAAGATCATCCGGGTGCTCCTCATGGAGCTGAACCGGCTCTCCTCCCACCTGGTGTGCATCGCCACCGGCGGCATGGAGCTCGGCGCCACCACGATCATGATCTACGGATTCCGTGATCGTGAAATGATTCTCGACATCTACGAGCTGGTCACGGGCCTGCGCATGAACCACACGTACATCCGGCCCGGCGGACTCGCCCAGGACCTGCCGCCCGGCGCGGTGGACCAGATCCGCGAGTTCGTGAAGAAGATGAAGAAGAACCTCCCGGAGTACGACAAGCTCGCCACCGGGAACCCCATCTTCAAGGCCCGCATGCAGGACGTCGGCTATCTCGACCTGGCCGGCTGCATGGCCCTCGGCGCCACCGGTCCGATCCTGCGCTCCACCGGCCTGCCGCACGACCTGCGCAAGACGCAGCCGTACTGCGACTACGAGACCTACGACTTCGAGATCCCGACCGCCGACACCTGCGACTCCTACGGGCGCTTCCTGATCCGCCTGGAGGAGATGCGCCAGTCGCTCGGGATCATCGAACAGTGCCTGGACCGGCTGCAGCCGGGACCGGTCATGGTCGCCGACAAGAAGATCGCCTGGCCCGCCCAGCTCGCCCTGGGACCGGACGGGCTCGGCAACTCCCTCGACCACATCAAGAAGATCATGGGCACCTCCATGGAGGCCCTGATCCACCACTTCAAGCTGGTCACCGAGGGCTTCCGCGTCCCGCCGGGACAGGCGTACGCGGCGGTCGAGTCGCCCAAGGGCGAGCTCGGGGTGCACGCCGTGTCCGACGGCGGCACCCGCCCCTTCCGGGTCCACTTCCGCGACCCGTCCTTCACCAACCTGCAGGCCATGGCGGCGATGTGCGAGGGCGGCCAGGTCGCCGACGTCATCGTCGCCGTCGCGTCCATCGACCCCGTGATGGGAGGCGTCGACCGGTGACCACCTCTTCTTCCGAGCGGGGCGTCAGCCTGGGCATGCCCCAACTGCCCGCGCCCGCCTACCCGGACGACGTTCGAGCCCGGCTGGAGGCGGACGCGCGCGAGATCATCGCCCGCTACCCGGACTCCCGGTCCGCCCTCCTGCCGTTGCTGCACCTCGTACAGGCGGAGGAGGGCCATGTCACGCGCACCGGGATGCAGTTCTGCGCGGACGTGCTCGACCTGACCACGGCCGAGGTCACCGCGGTCGCCACCTTCTACACCATGTACCGGCGCAAGCCGAGCGGTGACTACCAGGTGGGCGTCTGCACCAACACCCTGTGCGCGGTGATGGGCGGTGACGCGATCTTCGAGGAACTCCAGCAACACCTGGGCGTCGGCAACGGCGAGACCACCGACGACGGCAAGGTCACCCTGGAGCACATCGAGTGCAACGCGGCCTGCGACTTCGCGCCCGTCGTGATGGTCAACTGGGAGTTCTTCGACAACCAGACCCCGGCGAGCGCCAAGCGCCTCGTGGACGACCTGCGCGCGGGGCGGGCCGTCGAGCCGACGCGTGGGGCGCGGCTGTGCACCTTCAAGGAGACCGCGCGGATCCTGGCCGGCTTCCCCGACGAGCGGCCCGGGGCCGTCGAGGAGAGCGGCAGTGCGGGACCGGCGTCACTGGTGGGCCTCCGCCTGGCCAGGGGAGAGACCGCACCCGCGCGCGTGGTCCATCCGCGGGAGGGCGGCCCGCACAGGGGACCGCAGGACAGGGCAGTGCACGAACCGTCGCCGACTGAACACCTCAGCTCGCACGACGCGCCGCAGAAGACGTCCGCGTCCGACCCAGCCCACCCGGCAGGGCCTGTCGCCGAGGAGGGGGAGTGATGACGTTGGCACCCGAACTGAAGGAAAACAGCCCCGAGAAGCTGCTCGCACCCGTGCTGTCGGCCTTCTGGGACGAGGACAGGTCCTGGACGCTGGACGTCTACCGAAGGCACGAAGGGTACGAGGGACTCCGCAAGGCGCTCGCCATGTCGCCGGACGACCTGATCGCGTACGTCAAGGACTCCGGTCTGCGCGGGCGCGGCGGCGCGGGATTCCCGACGGGAATGAAATGGCAGTTCATTCCCCAGGGTGATGGAAAACCGCACTATCTAGTTGTCAACGCCGACGAATCGGAGCCCGGAACCTGCAAGGACATCCCGCTCCTCTTCGCGAACCCGCATAGCCTCATCGAGGGCATTGTCATCGCCTGTTATGCCATCAGGTCGTCGCATGCCTTCATCTATCTGCGTGGTGAAGTCGTCCCCGTGCTGCGGCGGTTGCACTCGGCCGTGAGCGAGGCCTATGCGGCCGGCTACCTCGGCGAGAACATCCTCGGCAGTGGCCTCGACCTCGAACTCACCGTGCACGCGGGCGCGGGCGCGTACATCTGCGGTGAGGAGACCGCACTGCTCGACTCGCTCGAAGGCCGCCGTGGTCAACCGCGGCTCCGTCCCCCCTTCCCTGCGGTGGCAGGTCTCTACGCCTGCCCGACTGTTGTGAACAACGTCGAGTCGATCGCCTCGGTTCCCGCGATTCTGAATCGGGGCAAAGAATGGTTCCGGTCGATGGGCAGCGAGAAGTCCCCGGGCTTCACGCTCTACTCGCTCAGCGGCCATGTCGCCAACCCCGGTCAGTACGAGGCCCCGCTCGGCATCACACTCCGCCAGTTGCTGGAGATGAGCGGCGGAATGCGCCCCGGGCACCGGCTGAAGTTCTGGACGCCGGGCGGCTCCTCGACCCCGATGTTCACCGACGAGCACCTCGACGTCCCTCTTGATTACGAAGGAGTGGGCGCCGCGGGTTCCATGCTCGGCACCAAGGCGCTCCAGTGCTTCGACGAGACGACCTGCGTCGTACGCGCCGTCACCCGCTGGACCGAGTTCTACGCCCACGAGTCCTGCGGCAAGTGCACACCCTGCCGCGAAGGCACGTACTGGCTCGTGCAGTTGCTGCGCGACATCGAGGCCGGCAAGGGCGTGATGAGTGACCTCGACAAGCTGAACGACATCGCCGACAACATCAACGGCAAGTCCTTCTGCGCCCTCGGCGACGGCGCCGCCTCGCCGATCTTCTCCTCGCTGAAGTACTTCCGCGAGGAGTACGAGCAGCACATCACGGGCCGTGGCTGCCCCTTCGACCCGGCCAAGTCGACGGCCTGGGCCGATCACCGCACGGAGGTGAACGCATGACCGTGACCACCAATGCTCCCTCGGGAGGGGGAGAGGCGGCGGTCCCGCCGGAAGATCTCGTGACGCTGACGATCGACGGCATCGAGATCAGCGTGCCCAAGGGCACCCTGGTCATCCGGGCCGCCGAGCAGCTCGGCATCGAGATCCCCCGCTTCTGCGACCACCCCCTCCTCGACCCGGCCGGCGCCTGCCGCCAGTGCATCGTCGAGGTCGAGGGCCAGCGCAAGCCGATGGCGTCCTGCACCATCACCTGCACCGACGGCATGGTCGTGAAGACGCACCTCACCTCGCCGGTCGCGGAGAAGGCCCAGAAGGGTGTGATGGAGCTCCTGCTCATCAACCACCCGCTGGACTGCCCCGTCTGCGACAAGGGCGGCGAGTGCCCGCTGCAGAACCAGGCCATGTCGCACGGGCACGCCGAGTCCCGCTTCGAGGGAAGGAAGCGGACGTACGAGAAGCCCGTCCCCATCTCGACGCAGGTGCTGCTCGACCGCGAGCGGTGCGTGCTGTGCGCCCGCTGCACCCGGTTCTCCAACCAGGTCGCGGGCGACCCGATGATCGAGCTGCTCGAGCGCGGCGCGCTCCAGCAGGTCGGGACCGGTGAGGGCGACCCGTTCGAGTCGTACTTCTCCGGCAACACCATCCAGATCTGCCCGGTCGGCGCGCTCACCTCGGCGGCGTACCGGTTCCGCTCCCGCCCCTTCGACCTCATCTCCTCGCCGTCGGTCTGCGAGCACTGCTCCGGCGGCTGCGCGACGCGCACGGACCACCGACGCGGCAAGGTCATGCGGCGGCTCGCCGCCTACGACCCCGAGGTCAACGAGGAGTGGATCTGCGACAAGGGCCGGTTCGCGTTCCGCTACGCCCAGCAGCGCGACCGGCTTCAGACACCGCTCGTGCGCAACGCCGAGGGCGACCTGGAACCGGCCTCCTGGCCGGAGGCGCTGCAGATCGCGGCCCAGGGTCTGCTCGCCTCGCGCGGCCGGACCGGTGTGCTGACCGGCGGCCGTCTCACCGTCGAGGACGCCTACGCGTACAGCAAGTTCGCGCGCGTGGCGCTCGACACCAACGACATCGACTTCCGCGCGCGGTTGCACAGCGGCGAGGAGGCCGACTTCCTGGCGGCCCGGGTCGCGGGCCACGGCCGCGACCTCGACGGTACGGGCGTCACCTACGCCTCCCTGGAGAAGGCGCCGGCCGTCCTGCTGGCCGGGTTCGAGTCCGAGGAGGAGGCGCCCGGCGTCTTCCTGCGGCTGCGCAAGGCCTGGCGCAAGCACGGCCAGAAGGTCTTCTCGCTCGCCACGCACGCGACGCGCGGCCTGGAGAAGGCCGGCGGAACGCTGCTGCCGGCAGCCCCGGGCACCGAGACCGAGTGGCTGGACGCGCTCGCGAGCGGCGTCGGCCTGGACGAGGCCGGCACCAAGGCGGCCGAGGCGCTGCGCAGCGAGGGCGCGGTGATCGCCGTCGGCGAGCGGCTGGCCGGTGTGGCGGGCGGGCTCACCGCCGCCGTACGGGCCGCGACCGCGACCGGCGCCGAGCTGGTGTGGATCCCGCGCCGGGCGGGGGAGCGCGGTGCCGTCGAGGCCGGTGCGCTGCCGTCGCTGCTGCCGGGCGGGCGTCCGGCGACCGACCCGCGCGCGCGTGAAGAAGTCGCCGCCGTCTGGGGCCTGGCCGACCTCCCGCACCGCTACGGCCGTGACACCGGCCAGATCGTCGAGGCGGCCGCGACCGGTGAACTCCAGGCCCTGCTGGTCGCGGGCGTCGAGGTCGCCGACCTGCCCGACCCGGCACGCGCGCGTGAGGCGCTCGCCGAGGTGGGCTTCGTGGTGTCGCTCGAGCTGCGGCCCGGTGAGGTGACCGAGCTTGCCGACGTCGTGCTTCCGGTCGCGGCGGTCGCGGAGAAGGCCGGCACGTTCCTCAACTGGGAGGGCCGGGTCCGCTTCTTCGAGGCCGCGCTCAAGCCCGACCAGATGACCCGCCGCCTGGCTCCCACCGACGCGCGCGTGCTGCAGATGCTGGCCGACGCCATGGACGTACACCTGGGTCTGCCGGATCTGCGTACCGCGCGCGCGGAGATCGACCGGCTCGGCCCCTGGGACGGGCCGCGGGCCACCGAACCGCTGGCCACCGCCAACCCGTTGCCCCGGCCGGCCGCCGGAGAGGCCGTCCTCGCGGGGCACCGGCTGCTGCTCGACCAAGGCCTCCTCCAGGAGGGCGACGAGGCGCTCGCCGGCACCCGGCATGCCGCCTACGCGCGCGTGTCGGCCGCCACGGCTGCCGAGGCGGGCGTCAAGGGCGGCGACCTGCTGGCCGTCACCGGTCCCTCCGGAGCCGTCGAACTGCCCCTGCAGATCACGGAGATGCCCGACCGGGTGGTGTGGATCCCGCTGAACTCCACCGGTGGCGGCGCCGCCTCCGACACCGGGGCGCTGCCCGGCTCACTCGTCCGCATCGGCCCGGCGACGCTCGCCGGCGAGGCCCCCAAGGAGGTGGAGGCATGAGCCCGTACCTCGCCGCTGAAGACCTCTCGATGTTCGGCCGCGACCCCTGGTGGCTGGTCGTCATCAAGGCGGTGTTCTGCTTCGCCTTCCTGATGGTGACCGTGCTGTTCTCCATCGTCTGGGAGCGCAAGGTCGTCGCCTGGATGCAGCTGCGCATCGGCCCCAACCGGCACGGCCCCTGGGGCATGCTCCAGTCGCTCGCCGACGGCATCAAGCTGATGCTCAAGGAAGACGTCATCGTCAAACGCGCGGACAAGGTGGTGTACATCCTCGCGCCGATCGTCGCGGCCATCCCGGCCTTCATGGCGATCGCGGTGATCCCCTTCGGCCCGGCCGGCAACGAGATCTCGATCTTCGGCCACCGCACCACGATGCAGCTCACCGACCTGCCGATCGCGATGCTCTACATCCTCGCGGTCGCCTCGGTCGGCATCTACGGCATCGTGCTGGCGGGTTGGAGTTCTGGATCCACGTATCCGCTGCTCGGCGGTCTGCGTTCCTGCGCGCAGATGATCTCGTACGAGATCGCCATGGGCGCCGCCTTCGCCTCGGTCTTCCTCTACTCCGGGTCGATGTCGACATCGACGATCGTGGAGGCGCAGCAGGACCGCTGGTACGTCGTGCTGCTGCCGGTGTCCTTCCTGATCTACATCGTGACGATGGTCGGGGAGACCAACCGCGCCCCGTTCGACATGCCGGAGTCCGAGGGCGACCTGGTCGGCGGCTTCAACACCGAGTACTCGTCGATCAAGTTCGCGATGTTCATGCTCGCCGAGTACGTGAACATGGTGACGGTCTCGGCCGTGTCGGTGACGCTCTTCCTGGGCGGCTGGCGGGCCCCGTACCCGGTCAGCGCCTTCTGGGAGGGCGCGAACCACGGCTGGTGGCCGCTGCTCTGGTTCGTGATCAAGGTCCAGCTGCTGCTCTTCTTCTTCATCTGGCTGCGCGGCACGCTGCCTCGCGTCCGCTACGACCAGCTGATGAAGCTCGGCTGGAAGGTCCTCATCCCGGTCTCCGTCGTCTGGCTGATGCTCGTCGCGACCGTGCGGACTCTTCGCAACGAGAACTACGACTTCGCCGACATCGCTCTCTACGTCGGCGGCGGCGTCCTCGCGCTGCTGCTCCTGTCCTTCGTCGCGGACATGTTCCGCGAGCGGACGAAGGCGGCCGCGCAGGCGGCCGAGGAACCCGCCGGCTTCGACGCGATGGCGGGCGGATTCCCCGTACCGCCCCTGCCCGGACAGGAGCTTCCGCCGGTGCCGCGGCGCCGCTCGCACCGCGAGCGGGAGCTGATTGTCAGTGGTGGGCCCGATACTCAGAGTGACGGATCTCTGGATGGAAAGGAGGCGTCCGATGGCTGAGGAGCCCAAGGAGACCAAGCCCGGTTTCCTGAACCCCGTGGCCGGCTTCGGCGTGACCTTCAAGGCCATGTTCAAGAAGCGGCTGACCGAGCAGTACCCGGAGCAGCAGAAGACCACCGCTCCGCGCTTCCACGGACGGCACCAGCTCAACCGCCATCCGGACGGCCTGGAGAAGTGCGTCGGCTGCGAGCTGTGCGCCTGGGCCTGCCCCGCCGACGCCATCTATGTGGAGGGCGCCGACAACACCGACGAGGAGCGGTACTCGCCGGGCGAGCGGTACGGCCGCGTGTACCAGATCAACTACGCCCGCTGCATCCTGTGCGGACTGTGCATCGAGGCGTGCCCCACGCGCGCGCTCACGATGACGAACGAGTTCGAGCTCGCCGACTCCAGCCGCGCCAACCTCATCTACACCAAGGAGCAACTGCTCGCCGGTCTTGAGGACGGCATGGTCGACACGCCCCACGCCATCTATCCCGGGACCGACGAGCAGGACTACTACCGGGGTCTGGTGACGGAGGCCGCGCCGGGTACGACCCAGCAGGTCGCGCTCTCCAAGGGCGAGGTCCCGCAGGAGGCCGCCGCGACCTCCGGCGAGGAAGAGCCGGCGTCCGAGAAGGTGATCGGCCGATGACCGAGCAGCTCGCCGCCTACTCCACCTCCACCGGAGAGGCCGTCCAGTTCTGGATCCTCGGCACCGTCGCCGTGATCGGCGCCCTGTGCACCGTCTTCATGAAGAAGGCCGTGCACAGCGCGCTCTGTCTCGCCGGGACCATGATCGTTCTGGCGGTGTTCTACCTCGCCAACGGCGCCTACTTCCTGGGCGTCGTGCAGATCATCGTCTACACCGGCGCGATCATGATGCTCTTCCTGTTCGTGGTGATGCTCGTCGGCGTCACGGCCGCGGACTCCCTCAAGGAGACCATCAAGGGCCAGCGCTGGCTGGCCCTTCTCTGCGGCCTCGGCTTCGGCATCCTGCTCATCGCAGGTATCGGGAACGCCTCCTTGAAGGAGTTCAACGGCCTCGGCCAGGCGAACGCGAACGGCAATGTGGAAGGTCTCGCGAACCTCCTCTTCACTCAGTACGTCTTCGCCTTCGAGATCACCGGCGCCCTGCTCATCACCGCCACCGTCGGCGCCATGCTGCTCACGCACCGAGAGCGCACCGAGCGCGCCAAGACGCAGCGCGAGCTGTCCGAACAGCGCATCCGGGAAGGCAAGTACATCCCGCCGCTGCCGGCCCCCGGCGTCTACGCCCGGCACAACGCGGTCGACATCGCGGGCCTGCTGCCCGACGGCACCCCGTCCGAGCTCACCGTCAGCAAGACGCTGCGTGAGCGCGGCCAGATCCGCGACGTGTCCACCGAGGCGCTCAACGACCTGAAGGCGCTGGAACAGCGCGCGGAGGAGCGGCTGGAGCGGACCGCGATCGAGCCGTCGACCTTCAAGCGGCCGGAGGAGGCGTCGAAGTGAACCCGGTCAACTACCTCTACCTCGCCTGCCTGCTCTTCACGATCGGCGCCACGGGCGTGCTGATCAGGCGCAACGCGATCGTCGTGTTCATGTGCATCGAGCTCATGCTCAACGCCTGCAACCTCGCGCTCGTCACCTTCTCCCGGATGCACGGCAATCTCGACGGCCAGATCATCGCCTTCTTCACGATGGTCGTCGCCGCCGCGGAGGTCGTCGTCGGGCTGGCGATCATCGTGTCGCTGTTCCGTTCCCGCCACTCGGCCTCGGTCGACGACGCCAGCCTGATGAAGCTCTGAGGGGTCGGAAGAATCGTGGAGAACCTGATTGCGCTGCTGATCGCGGCGCCCTTGCTCGGAGCGGCCGTCCTGCTGTGCGGCGGCCGGCGCCTCGACGCCGTCGGCCAGTGGATCGGCACGCTCCTGTCGTTCGTCTCCTTCGCCTTCGGCGTCGTCCTCTTCGCCGACCTGCTGGGCAAGGACGCCGAGCACCGGACCCTCACCCAGCACCTGTTCAGCTGGATCCAGGTCGAGAGCTTCCAGGCGGACGTCGCCTTCCGCCTCGACCAGCTGTCGATGACGTTCGTGCTGCTGATCACCGGCGTCGGCTCGCTGATCCACCTGTACTCGGTCGGGTACATGGAGCACGACGAGCGGCGCCGCCGCTTCTTCGGCTATCTGAACCTGTTCCTCGCGGCGATGCTGCTGCTCGTCCTCGCCGACAACTACCTGCTGCTGTACGTCGGCTGGGAGGGCGTCGGTCTCGCGTCCTATCTGCTGATCGGCTTCTGGCAGCACAAGCCCAGCGCCGCCACCGCCGCGAAGAAGGCATTCCTGGTCAACCGCGTCGGCGACATGGGCCTGTCGATCGCGATCATGCTGATGTTCCTGTGGTTCGGCACCTTCGCCTTCGGGCCGGTGCTCGGCACGCAGGAGGAGGTCGGCCTGGTCGGTGACGCGAGCGAGGGCAAACTGACCGCCATCGGCCTGATGCTGCTGCTCGCCGCCTGCGGCAAGTCCGCCCAGGTGCCGCTGCAGTCCTGGCTCGGGGACGCGATGGAGGGCCCGACCCCGGTCTCGGCCCTCATCCACGCCGCGACGATGGTGACCGCGGGCGTCTACCTGATCGTCCGCTCCGGAGCCATCTTCAACGCCGCGCCGGACGCGCAGTTGGTCGTCACCGTCGTCGGCGCGGTCACGCTCCTCTTCGGTGCGATCGTCGGTTGCGCGAAGGACGACATCAAGAAGGCGCTGGCCGGCTCGACCATGTCGCAGATCGGCTACATGATCCTCGCCGCGGGCCTCGGCCCCATCGGCTACGTGTTCGCGATCATGCACCTGGTGACGCACGGCTTCTTCAAGGCCGGGCTGTTCCTCGGCGCCGGTTCGGTCATGCACGGCATGAACGACGAGGTCGACATGCGCAAGTACGGCGGCCTGCGCAAGTACATGCCGATCACCTTCGTCACCTTCGGCCTCGGCTACCTCGCGATCATCGGCTTCCCGGGCCTGTCCGGTTTCTTCTCCAAGGACAAGATCATCGAGGCGGCGTTCGCCAAGGGCGGCACCGAGGGCTGGATCCTGGGTGGTTGCGCGCTGCTGGGCGCGGCCATCACGGCGTTCTACATGACGCGCGTGATGCTGATGACGTTCTTCGGAGAAGAGCGCTGGCGCCACACCCCGACACCGTCCCCGGCCGAGCCCAGCGTGGAGCCCGCGGCCGAGACGCGCGGCGAGCACGCGGAGCCGCACCCGCACGAGTCGCCCAAGGTCATGACGATCCCCATGATCGTGCTGGCCGTCGGGTCGGTGGCCGGCGGTGCGTTCTTCAGCATCGGCGACCGCTTCCTGCACTGGCTGGAGCCCATCACCGGGCACTCCCACGGCAACCCGCCGATCAGCGCGGGAGCCGTCACCGGCGCGACCGTCGCATGCATGGTCATCGGCGTGGCCATCGCCTACGCCCAGTACGGCCGTCGCCCGGTCCCGGTCGTCGCCCCGCGCGGGTCGCTGCTCACCCGGGCCGCCCGGCGCGACCTGCTCCAGGACGACTTCAACCACGTCGTCCTCGTACGCGGCGGCGAGCACCTCACGCGCTCCCTGGTGTACGTCGACCACACCCTGGTCGACGGCGTCGTCAACGGCACGGCGGCCTCCATGGGCGGCCTGTCCGGACGGATGCGCAGGCTGCAGAACGGCTTTGCACGGTCGTACGCGGTCTCGATGTTCGGCGGTGCGGCGATCCTCATCGCCGCGACCCTGCTGATGAGGGCGGTCTGATACCGATGTCCTTTCCTCTGCTGACAGCTACGGCGGTGCTCCCGGCGCTCGGGGCGATCGCCACGGCCGCCGCACCGGCCGCCCAGCGCACCGCCGCCAAGTGGCTGGCGCTGCTGTTCTCGCTCGCCACGCTCGCGCTCGCGATCACCGTCCTGGTCCGCTTCGACCCGGACGGCGACCGCTATCAGCTCACCGAATCCCATGCCTGGATCGCGGACTTCGGGGTCCGCTACGAGCTCGGCGTGGACGGCATCGCGGTGGCGCTGATCGCGCTGACGGCGCTGCTGATGCCGTTCATCATCCTCGCGGGCTGGCACGACGCCGACCCGCTGGAGACCGGCAGCTCGCGCTGGCGGCCCACGCAGGGTTTCTTCGCCCTGATCCTGGCCGTCGAGGCGATGGTGATCCTCTCCTTCGAGGCCACCGACGTCTTCCTCTTCTACATCTTCTTCGAAGCCATGCTCATCCCGATGTACTTCCTCATCGGCGGCTTCGGGGACCGTGCCCACGAGCACGGCGAGAAGGCGGCGTCGACGCAACGGTCGTACGCGGCCGTGAAGTTCCTGCTCTACAACCTGGTCGGCGGTCTGATCATGCTGGCCGCGGTGATCGGCCTGTACGTGGTCGCCGGGAACTTCAGCCTCCAGGAGATCGCCGAGGCCCGTGCCAACGGCACGCTCGACATGGCGACGAACACCGAACGCTGGCTGTTCCTCGGCTTCTTCTTCGCCTTCGCGGTGAAGGCACCGCTGTGGCCGCTGCACACCTGGCTGCCCAACGCCATGCAGGAGTCCACCGCCCCGGTCGCCGTGCTCATCACGGCGGTCGTCGACAAGGTGGGCACCTTCGCGATGCTCCGCTTCTGCCTCCAATTGTTCCCGGAGGCGAGCAAGTGGGCGACGCCCACGATTCTCGTCCTGGCACTCATCAGCATCGTCTACGGGGCGCTGCTCGCGGTGGGCCAGCGGGACATCAAGCGGCTGGTGGCGTACGCGTCGATCTCGCACTTCGGCTTCATCATCATGGGCATCTTCGCGATGACCAGCCAGGGCCAGTCCGGCGCGACGCTGTACATGGTCAACCACGGCATTTCCACGGCCGCGCTGATGCTGGTCGCCGGCTTCCTGATCTCGCGGCGCGGCTCGCGGCTCATCGCCGACTACGGCGGTGTCCAGAAGGTCGCCCCGGTGCTCGCCGGCACCTTCCTGATCGGCAGCCTGGCGACCCTGTCGCTGCCGGGACTCGCGCCCTTCGTGAGTGAGTTCCTCGTCCTGGTCGGCACGTTCACGCGCTACCCGGTGATCGGCATCATCGCCACCTTCGGCATCGTCCTCGCCGCGCTCTACACCCTCGTCCTCTACCAGCGGACGATGACGGGCCCGGTGAAGCCGGAGGTCTCCGCGATGCCCGACCTCAGGGTGCGCGAACTCGTGGTCGTCGCCCCGCTGGTCGTACTGCTGATCTTCCTGGGCGTCTACCCGAAGCCCGTCACGGACATCGTCAACCCGGCGGTCAAGCAGACCATGTCCGACGTACAGAAGAAGGACCCCCAGCCCGAGGTGGAGGCGGCCAAGTGAGCGCATCAGCCGTCCACAGCCTGTGGACAACCGCGGCCGATCCGATCTCGAAGATCGACGCGCCGAAGATCGAGTACGGACAGTTGTCGCCCACCCTGATCGTCGTCGGCGCGGCGGTCGTCGGGGTGCTGATCGAGGCGGCCGTCCCGCGCAGGTCGCGCTACTACGCGCAGGTGTTCGTCTCCGTCGTGGCGCTGGTCGCGGCCTTCGCCGCGGTCGTGGCGCTGGCGGCCCGCGGATACGCCACGACCAAGTCGGGCATCGCCGCGATGGGCGCGATCGCCGTTGACGGACCGGCCCTCTTCCTGCAGGGCACGATCCTGCTGGCGGGCCTGGTCGGCCTGTTCACGTTCGCCGAACGGCGACTCGACCCGGCGGCGCACGGCAACCGGGTCGACTCCTTCGCCGCACAGGCGGCGTCCGTGCCGGGCAGCGACAGTGAAAAGGCCGCCGTGAAGGCCGGGTTCACCACGACCGAGGTGTTCCCGCTGCTGCTGTTCGCGATCGCCGGCATGCTGGTCTTCCCGGCGGCGAACGACCTGCTGACGCTGTTCATCGCCCTGGAAGTCTTCTCGCTGCCGCTGTACTTGATGTGCGCGCTGGCCCGCCGCAAGCGGCTCATGTCGCAGGAGGCCGCGGTCAAGTACTTCCTGCTGGGTGCCTTCGCGTCCGCGTTCACGCTGTTCGGCATCGCGCTGCTGTACGGCTACGCGGGGTCGGTGTCGTACGGGACGATCGCGCAGGTCGTCGACGGCACGGTCCCGGACGTGACGCCGGCGCTCGCGGACACGATGGGCAACGACGCGCTGCTGCTCGTCGGCGCCGCGATGATCGTCATGGGTCTGCTGTTCAAGGTGGGCGCGGTGCCGTTCCACATGTGGACGCCCGACGTCTACCAGGGTGCGCCGACGCCGGTCACCGGCTTCATGGCGGCCGCGACGAAGGTGGCCGCCTTCGGTGCGCTGCTCCGCATCCTGTACGTCGTCCTGCCCGGGCTGCGCTGGGACTGGCGGCCGGTCATGTGGGGCATCGCGATCGTCACCATGCTGGGCGGTGCGATCGTCGCGATCACGCAGACGGACATCAAGCGGCTGCTGGCGTACTCGTCGATCGCGCACGCCGGATTCATCCTCGCGGGTGTCATCGCGGCCACGCCGTCCGGCGTGTCGTCCGTCCTCTTCTACCTGGCCGCGTACTCGTTCGTGACGATCGGCGCGTTCGCGGTGGTGACGCTGGTGCGCGATGCCGGCGGCGAGGCGACGCACCTGTCCAAGTGGGCTGGCCTGGGCCGCCGTTCGCCGCTGGTGGCGGCCGTGTTCGCGGTGTTCCTGCTGGCCTTCGCCGGCATTCCGCTGACGTCCGGCTTCGCCGGGAAGTTCGCCGTGTTCAAGGCGGCGGCGGAGGGCGGGGCGGGCCCGCTGGTCGTGGTCGGTGTGATCTCGTCCGCGATCGCTGCGTTCTTCTACATCCGCGTCATCGTGCTGATGTTCTTCAGCGAGCCGAAGCCGGAGGGGCCGACGGTCGCGGTGCCGTCGCCGCTGACGATGACGGCGATCGGGCTCGGTGTGGCGGTCACCCTGGTGCTGGGTGTGGCTCCGCAGTACTTCCTGGACCTGGCGAGCCAGGCAGGCGTGTTCGTGCGCTGACCCGGCACTCGCCTGCCTGGACCACGGCGGCCCGGCACCTCTCGGGGGTGCCGGGCCGCCGTGCGCGCTGCGGGCGCAGTCATACCGATGACGCAATAAAGCCGATCGATTACGGAAGGGGGCCGGGCAGCCTGTGGATAACTCCGGCGCTGTCCGTGGCGGCCCCTATCGTGGAGGCAGTGGTCGAGGGACGACGTACGGGGGACATGGCGATGGGTGCGACGGGCGGGATCAGTGAGATGCCAAGGGTGACCGAGGCGGTACCGGCGAGCGACGGCGAGGCGCTGGCCACGTTGCACCGGGTCTTCGGGTACGACGCCTTCCGGGGCGAGCAGGAAGCGGTCATCGAGCATGTGGTGGCCGGCGGGGACGCCGTCGTCCTCATGCCGACCGGTGGCGGGAAGTCGCTGTGCTACCAGATTCCGTCCCTGGTCAGACCGGGTACGGGAATCGTCGTCTCGCCGCTCATCGCACTGATGCAGGACCAGGTGGACGCGCTGCGGGCGCTCGGCGTGCGCGCCGGGTTCGTCAACTCCACGCAGGACTTCGACGAGCGGCGGGTCGTGGAGGCGGAGTTCCTGGCGGGCGAGCTCGACCTGCTCTACCTGGCCCCGGAGCGGCTGCGGCTCGACTCGACGCTGGACCTGCTGTCGCGCGGCAAGATCGCCGTCTTCGCGATCGACGAGGCGCACTGCGTGTCCCAGTGGGGCCACGACTTCCGCCCCGATTACCTCGCCCTCTCGCTGCTCGGCGAGCGCTGGCCGGACGTCCCGCGGATCGCGCTCACGGCGACGGCCACGCGGGCGACGCACGAGGAGATCACCCAGCGGCTGAACATGCCGACGGCCCGGCACTTCGTGGCGAGCTTCGACCGGCCCAACATCCAGTACCGGATCGTGCCGAAGGCCGACCCCAAGAAGCAGTTGCTGAGTTTCCTGCGCCAGGAGCACGAAGGCGACGCGGGCATCGTCTACTGCCTCTCGCGCAAGTCGGTGGAGGCGACGGCGGAGTTCCTGACCCGCAACGGCATCGAGGCGGTGCCGTACCACGCGGGTCTGGACGCGGGCACGCGCGCGGCGCACCAGTCCCGCTTCCTGCGCGAGGAGGGCCTGGTCGTGGTGGCGACCATCGCCTTCGGGATGGGCATCGACAAGCCGGACGTCCGCTTCGTCGCCCACCTCGACCTGCCCAAGTCGGTCGAGGGCTACTACCAGGAGACGGGCCGCGCCGGCCGTGACGGACTGCCCTCCACGGCCTGGATGGCCTACGGCCTCAACGACGTCATACAGCAGCGCAAGCTGATCCAGTCGGGCGAGGGCGACGAGGCGTTCCGGCGCCGGGCCGCCGCGCACCTGGACGCGATGCTGGCGCTGTGCGAGACGGCTCAGTGCCGGCGCGGTCAGCTGCTCGCCTACTTCGGCCAGGACCCCGATCCGGTGGGCTGCGGCAACTGCGACACCTGCCTGACGCCGCCGGAGACCTGGGACGGCACGATCGCGGCGCAGAAGGTGCTGTCGACGGTGGTGCGGTTGCAGCGGGAGCGGGGGCAGAAGTTCGGGGCGGTGCAGATCGTCGACATTCTGCTGGGGCGGCGTACGGGCAAGGTGATCCAGTTCGATCATGACCAGCTGTCCGTGTTCGGCATCGGCGAGGAGCTGAGCGAGGGCGAATGGCGGGGTGTCGTCCGGCAGTTGCTGGCGCAGGGGCTGCTGGCCGTAGAGGGGGAGTACGGGACGCTCGTGCTGACGGAGGCCAGCGGGTCCGTGCTGCGGCGGGAGCGGGAGGTGCCGCTGCGGAAGGAGCCGAAGAAGCCGGTGACCTCGCGGGCGGCATCGGGCTCGGGTTCCGGGGGCTCCGGGCGCGGTGAGCGCAAGGCGAAGGCGGCTGTGGCCGAGTTGCCGGAGGACCTGCTGCCGGCTTTCGAGGCGCTGCGGGCCTGGCGAGCCGAGCAGGCTCGGGAGCAGGGGGTTCCGGCGTATGTGATCTTCCATGACGCGACGTTGCGGGAGATCGTGACGGTGTGGCCTGCGTCGGTGCGCGAGCTCGGCGGCATCAGCGGGGTGGGGGAGAAGAAGCTGGCGACGTACGGGGAGGGGGTGCTGGAGGTCCTGGCCTCGGAGCGGGGCGAGTCGGGGGCGGAGGTGCCGGCTGCCGAGGCGGACGACTGGCCCGAGATGGAGCCGGAGCCGGAGGACTGGGCCTAGAGGCAGCCTGGGGGTCGGGAGCAGGGCTCGGCGAATGGCGCATGCCCGGGGATTGCGTCGGTCGGCGGCGGAGCGCGCACCCCGGTGTCGGCCGGGTGCGGCCTGCGCCCACCTGGGACGCCCCGGCGGCACGACTGCCCGCAGCTACGAGCGGCCGTAGGGGCGCGGGGCTGTACCGATATGCGGCTCCGCGGCGGGGGCGCGACCAGACCTGACCGGCCCGCAGCCGAAGGGCCGACGCCGCCTACGCCAACGCACTCAGCCCCGGCCCGAAAACGATCAGTAGCGGCAGCAACGGCACCAGCGATGCCACCGCCGTCGTCATGGCCCTGTGCCGGCGGCCCAGACGCGGCGGCGGCTCCAGGAGCCGATCCACCCGCTCGCCCAGAAGGCGGTGGCTGTTGGCGCAGGACAGGACGCCGCGGTGCTGGTTGAGCTCGATCAGGGCCAGGGCCGTCGTCAGGTGACCGCAGCGGCGGGAAGCGGTGTCGTCGGCGGCCAGTTCGACCAGGCGGTGGGTCTGGTCGCAGAAGTGGGCGAACAACGGGATGCGGGGGAAACCGGTGGCAAGCGCGGTGGAGAGGTGCAGCAGCCAGTCGTGGCGGGCCTGGGCGTGGCCACGTTCGTGGGTGAGGACGGCGTCGAGCTGGTGGTCGGTCAGGCGGTGCACGGCGCCCGTGGTGACGATCAACTGCGGCGGGCTGCCGGGCATCCACCAGGCGTCCGGATACTCGTCCTCCAGCACCAGCAGCGGGCCGCGTGCCGAGCCCAGGCCGGCGGGCAGGTCGGGGGCGCGTTCGCGCAGATGGGCCCTGGCCCGGCCGCGTCGCCGACGTGCCTCGACTAGTTCGCGGGCCAGCATCGCGGTCGTCCAGGCGGCACCACCGGCCAGCAGCACGGTGAGCGCGGCCGCCCAGGCGGGCGCGGCCGAGAGGTCGTACGCCTCGGTCACCGAGGGCGGCGCGGGAGCGAAGAGCTGGGTGCGTACCGTGCTGAAGACGGCGGCGGTGCCCAGGGCCAGTGCCGTCAGGCAGCACAGCAGGACGGTGGCGACCAGGCACTGCCACACCCAGAGCGCGACGACGGGTTCCCGTTCGGGCCAGTCGGCGCGGGTCAGCGCTCGCGGCACGGGTACGGCGGCCGTCAGGGCGACGATGCTCAACAGGAGCAGGCAGACGGTCATGCCAAGGGCTCCGGATCCTGGTCAGGGAGCGTGCGGGGGCGGCTGTGCGAGGCGGTGGGCCGCGACGACCGGGTGCGGCTCGCTTCCCACCGCCAGCCAGTATGACGGTGACCATCGCAGGAGTCAGGGGGAAAGACTCGCCGAATGCGTTGTCCGGGGCCGATCACCTACCCGTCCGGCCCCCCGTGCCGCGGCCGCGAACCGGCGGGCGGGAGCCGGTGGTTGGGCCGGGTGACCGGTCCCGGGTCGGGTGACCGGTCCCGGTCGGATCGAGGTGTCCGGAAGTCGCAGGGGCCGGGATCGGCTCTCGGCCCTCCGGCTCACTCAGCCGCGACCCGCCCCGTGACCTCGCCCAGGCCCACCCGGACCCCGCCCGGGCCCGGAGCCCAGGCGGACAGGGTCACGACGTCGCCGTCCTCCAGGAACGTCCGCTTGCCGTCCGGGAGTTCAAGAGGGTCGCGGCCGTTCCACGTCAGCTCCAGCAGTGATCCGCGCTCGCGTTCGGTCGGGCCGCTGACGGTGCCCGAGCCGTACAGGTCGCCGGTGCGCAGGGAGGCGCCGTTCACGGTCATGTGGGCGAGTTGCTGGGCGGCCGTCCAGTACATGGTGGAGAAGGGAGGTTCGGAGACGACGTGGCCGTTGATGGCCACCGAGATGCGCAGGTCGTAGCCGCCGGGTTCGGTTTCGGGGCCGGAGTCGTCGAGGTACGGCAGCAGGGGGTGCGTTCGCTCCGGCGGGGTCACCTGGGCCGCCTCCAGCGCGTCCAGCGGGGTGATCCACGCCGACACCGACGTGGCGAAGGACTTGCCGAGGAACGGGCCGAGGGGGACGTACTCCCAGGCCTGGATGTCGCGGGCCGACCAGTCGTTGAGCAGGCACAGGCCGAAGACGTGTTCGCGGAAGTCGCCCAGCGCCACCGGTTCGCCCATCTGCGACGGTGTGCCGACCACGAAGCCGACCTCGGCCTCGATGTCCAGGCGTACGGAGGGGCCGAAGACCGGCGCCGGGTCAGTGGGGGCCTTGCGCTGGCCGGACGGCCGTACGACATCCGTGCCGGAGACGACGACCGTGCCCGAGCGGCCGTGGTAACCGATCGGCAGGTGCTTCCAGTTGGGGGTCAGGGCGTCCGCGGCGTCCGGGCGGAAGATCTGGCCGACGTTGCGGGCGTGGTTCTCGGAGGCGTAGAAGTCGACGTAGTCCGCGACCTCGAAGGGGAGGTGCAGGGTCACGGAGGACAGCGGATGGAGGAGGTCCGCGATGGCCTCCTGGTGCGCCGGCACCGTCACCCACGCTGTCAGGGCGCGCCGCACGTCCGACCAGGTGGTGCGGCCCGCGGCGAGCAGCGGGTTGAGGGAGTCCTGGGCGAGCAGTGGGGCGTACGGCGAGCCGAGCGTGTGGGCCGCCTTGCCCGCGTCGAGGACGTGGTCGCCGAGCCGGACGCCGACCCTGCGAGCGGAGTCCGAGCCGGGGAGGGAGAAGACGCCGTAGGGAAGGTTGTGCGCGCCGAAGGGGTCGCCCTCGGGGAGATCGAAGGGGGGCATGGGGTGCTGCCTCACTCTCATCCGCTCCGTGTCCATGTGGTCGGGCCACACGTTACGGCCTCCGAAAAAGATCTTCGGTGTGCCGGTCACAACTGCTTCCTTGGTTCCGTCAGTGCAGTGAAGACGGAAGCGCGGACAACGGACACAGGAGGCACGAACCATGCAGGCACGAACCATGCAGGCACGGATGACCAACCCGGCGTACATCCTCTCCGGCGCGGGGAAGGGGATCGGTACCCTCCTGCAGGCCATCGGTGAGGGCGGCCTGGATCAGGAGCTCGCCGAGATCGTCGGGCTGCGTGCCAGCCAGATCAACGGGTGCGGTGCCTGTGTGCACGGCCATGCGGGCAACCTGCGCAAAGCAGGGGTGAGCGAGGAGCGGATCGACGCCGTCTCCGCCTGGCGTGAGGCGCCCTGGTTCACCGACGCCGAGC
Organism: Streptomyces sp. NPDC049627; assembly: GCF_044465645.1. NCBI lineage: Bacteria > Bacillati > Actinomycetota > Actinomycetes > Kitasatosporales > Streptomycetaceae > Streptomyces > Streptomyces sp. NPDC049627. The sequence continues at coordinate 160,120 of NZ_JBITLW010000007.1, forward strand.
GGGCCGCGCTGCAGCTGACCGAGGCGATGACGAGGCTCGCGGACCGTTCGCACGAGTCGGTGCCGGACGCGCTCTGGGACGAAGTGGCCGACCACTTCGACGAGAAGGAGCTGTCGGCGCTGATCCTCACCATCGCCGTCATCAACATGTTCAACCGAATCAACACCACCATCAAGGAGCCCGCAGGCACCACGTGGGGGTGAAATCGCAACAAGTGGAGGCCAGTTGTCGCCCGAAAGCACAAAGGCGGACAGGACTGGAAGCAGAAGCGGAACCAGCACGGCAACCGGAACAGGTGTCAACACATGTGAACGCAGCAGCCGTCCGGTTCGCGTCGAGTCGATGGGGCGTCCTGTCCGTATTCTCTGATCATGGCCGCACCTATCGCATATTCACTCATCGCCACTGACCTGGACGGGACGCTGCTCCGAGGCGACGACACGCTCTCGGACCGGTCCATCGACGCACTCGCGCTGGTGGCGGCGGCCGGTGCCCAGCACCTCGTCGTGACGGGGCGGCCGGCACCCAGAGTGCGGCCGCTCCTCGACGAACTGGGCAGCGGGGGGCTCGCGGTGTGCGGACAGGGCGCGCAGTTGTACGACGCCGGCGCGGACGGTCTGCTGTGGTCCGTCACCCTGGACCGGGAGTTGGCGGAGACCGCGCTCGGCAAGATCGAGGCAGAGGTCGGGCAGGTGTACGCGGCCGTCGACCAGGACGGTGTCGACGGGCTCACGCTCATCGAGCCCGGGTACCTGATGCCCCACCCCACCCTGCCCGCCGTACGTGTCCGGCACCGCGACGACCTGTGGTGCGAGCCGATCAGCAAGGTACTGCTGCGTCATCCCAGCCTGTCGGACGACGAGTTGGCGGCGACGGCGCGTTCGGTGGTCGGCTCCCTCGCCACCGTCACCATGTCGGGGCCCGGGACCGTCGAACTCCAGCCATGCGGCATCACCAAGGCGACCGGTCTCGCGCTCGCCGCCGAACATCTCGGTCTCGGCCCGCAGGAGACCATCGCCTTCGGTGACATGCCCAACGACATCCCCATGTTCGACTGGGCCGCCCGCGGGGTCGCCATGGCCAACGCCCATCCCGAACTCAAGGCGGTCGCCGACGAGATCACCCTGTCGAACGAGGACGACGGCATCGCCGTCGTCCTCGAGAGACTGTTCATGGGCAGTATGGCCGATTTCGGCCACTAAGGGCCTTTTGGACGGAAAGGCTGGTTCTTCGGGTACTTGGGCTGTTGGCCCGATGTCGGCCTAGTAGGGGCCGTTCACGTTGTCGATCGAGCCGTACCGCGCGGCCGCGTAGTTGCAAGCGGCCACGATGTTCGCGACCGGGTCGAACGGGTCGTACACCGTGCCCGGTACGTGGTAGGCGGCGAACGTCGGGTCGATGACCTGCAGGAGGCCCTTGGACGGAGTGCCCGCGGCGGCGTTGGAGTCCCAGCCGTTCATGGCGGTGGGGTTGCCGGACGACTCGCGCATGACATTGCGGTAAATACCGTCGTAAGACCCGGGAATTCCGTTCTGGGACATGATGTCCAGTGCGTTACGGATCCAGCCGTCCAGGTTGTTCGGGTACGTCTTCACGGAGGACTGGGTGGCGTGGGCCACGGACGACTTCTTGACGGGCGCGGAAGCCTTGCCGGCCGTCGTGCTCGCCTTCTTCGTCGCCCGGACCTTCAGGTCGAGGCCCGGGTGGATCAACCGGGGGTTGTCGCCGACGGCCTTGCGGTTGTCCTTGTAGAGCTGTCGCCAGCCGCCCTGTGCGTCGTAGCGGTCCGCGATCCCGTAGAGCGAGTCGCCCTTCTTCGTGGTGTACGTGATGGAGCCGGTCTTCGCCACGGCGGGGGCCTGGGCGGGCTCTGCGGCGCCCGCGGTGGTCGCGCTCAGGAGCGGGAGGGCGAGAGCGGCGGTGCCGGTTCCGGCGGCGACGACGTGTCGGGTGAGCGGGTTGGTGCGGGGGCGGCGGTGCTTGCCTCGGGCCATGGCGCTGTTCCTCTCCGACGCCTGCGAGGTGAGCTGTCGGGTTCGGGCGGGAGATGCCCGGCCGCGCCGCCCTGCGGCAGCGCGACTTCACCCCGAGCCGCGCCGGTGCGCCATCAAGGCGGCCGGTTCGGCGACTTACCTGGGTCCCCCGCTCCTGCCGTGCGTGTGTGAGTGCGTCGGTGGATGACTCGGGCGGCGGCAGGATTCGGCGTCCGCCCGGCTGAGCGGGAACGTATGCGAGAGCACATGCCCGGAACAAGTGCCAACGTCGCCTGTCGTGCCGGTTGACCATGGTCTGGTGGGTATGGGGTGCTTGATCCTTTGCGGTTGCCAAGACTCAACTTGCGTTTGAGGTAAGGGGAGACGGGATGTGCCACGTGGGAGGCGTGGGGGTGGTCGCGTGACTCAACTCACTTGCATCCACAAGAGTGGCAAATCGGGCAATGAGTCCAACTCGCCGTTAAATGGCTGTCCGTAGAGTCCGTTTCTCCCGTGTGGGGCGGAAAGGCTCCTCTTTGTGTCGCTTGCGGGTCACCCCGCCCGGGAGTGCCCAACGCCCCCGCGTTCTCGCTCACTTCGAAGGCGAAGTGCGTCGATGGCGCATGTCGGCCGCGAAGGATGGAACCTCTCGCGGAGTGCGCGTCGTTGTCATGGTGATCGTCCGTGGCGCCGGCTACCGGCCGCGGTCATCGCGGTCATCGCGGTGATCGCAGTGATCGTGGTGATCGCGGTGAGTGGCTCGAGTGTGAGGGGTGCGGTCTGGTGAGGTGGCGAGGCCGCATCGGAAGGGGACTACGGCTGGCCGTCGCGGCTCCTGGTGGCATGCCCATGTCGCCCGAACGGGTGTGTCCGCGAGATGTGGCTGGAGGGTGCGGGCGAGCGTGCCTCTGGGCCGGTCGGGGGAGGTGCGGATGTCGCGGGGCGGAGGGTCGCTGCCTGGCTCGATGATGACGTCGAGTCGGGATACAGGCGGGTACTTCCCTATAAGTCGATGGATGTCCGGCCTTATCAGGTGATCAAAAACATACCGGTCGTGATCCGATACCGCCCGTGGTGGACGGGTGGGCGGCATCGGTGATCGAAACGTGACCGGATACGCTGACTTGAGTGATGGCAGCGACCTATCGACAAACCGTGTAACCGCCAGTAGACACCAGCAGACAGGAGACCCCTCGTGACCGTCGTCGGGCCGTTCGGGCTGAGCGTGCGGGACCAGGCTCTGGAAGCCGATGTCCAGGCCGGATTGGCGGCTGTCGAGGAGGGATTGCTCGAAGCCACCAAGAGTGAGGTCCCCTTCATCACCGAGGCCGCCCAGCACCTGGTGCGAGCGGGCGGAAAGCGGTTCCGGCCGTTGCTCGTGATGCTCGCGGCCCAGTTCGGGGACCCGTATGCGCCGGGGGTCGTGCCGTCGGCGGTGGTGGTGGAGCTGACCCATCTGGCGACGCTGTACCACGACGACGTGATGGACGAGGCTGCGGTGCGGCGCGGTGTCGAGAGCGCCAACGCCCGCTGGGGTAACTCGGTCGCCGTCCTGACCGGGGATTTCCTCTTCGCGCGGGCCTCGCACATCCTCGCCGACCTCGGGCCGGAGGCGGTGCGGGTGCAGGCCGAGGCGTTCGAGCGGCTGGTCACCGGGCAGATCCTGGAGACGGCGGGACCGCAGGACGGGCGGGATCCCGTGGAGCACTACCTGGACGTGCTGAGCGGGAAGACCGGGTCGCTGGTGGCGGTGTCGTGCCGGTTCGGGGCGATGATGTCGGGCGCCGACGAGACGGTGGTCGATGTGCTGACCCAGTACGGGGAGCGGCTCGGGGTGGCCTTCCAGCTGGCGGATGACGTGCTGGACATCGCGAGTGACTCCCATGAGTCCGGGAAGACGCCGGGGACGGATCTCCGGGAGGGCATTCCTACGCTGCCGGTGCTGCGGTTGCGGGAGCGGGCCGAGCGGTTGGGGCTGGCGGAGGATGCCGCGCTGTGCGAGCTGCTGGACTCGGATCTGAGCGATGACGCGCGGCATGCGGAGGCGTTGGCTGCGTTGCGGGTGCATCCGGCGTTGGAGCAGGCTCGGCGGGACACGGTGCGGTATGCGGAGGATGCGCGGGCTGCGTTGGCGCCGTTGGCGGACATCGGTGCCAAGGCTGCGTTGATGGAGTTGTGCGACGCCGTGGTGCATCGGGCCGGGTGAGGGGGTTCGCCCCCGCCGCCCCTACCCGTCCCATCCTTGAAGGGGCTCCGCCCCTTCGACCCCGCCAGGGGGCTGCTGCCCCCTGGACCCCCGCTTCGGCCCCGAACGGGCCTCGTCCTCAAACGCCGGACGGGCTGAAAGACGTGGACCGGCGCCGAGAAGCGGAGCCTCCTACGCGTCTAAGCGTGGCATGTGATGCGCATCACAAGACTGGACTGAGTCCAAACTGAGATCGTCTCCGTATTCATGCCCAGAAGCTGACGCAGGGGGCGTCAGCTGCACTACGGGGAGACAACAGCATCATGGGCATGAAAACGACGTTTTCGAAGCGCCGTACGAGCCTGATCGTCACCGCTGTCGCGGTGGCCGCCGCCAGTGGGGTTGCCGCTGCGGTGATTCCTGCCTTTGCCGCCGGAGGCGACCGCGCTGACCACGCGGGTCATGCCGGAGGCGACGCGCAGGGGATCGTCAGCCGGAGTGGGGCCGCCAGTGGTGGGACCGTCAGTGGCGGCACCGAGGGAACCCTCCTCGCCGCAAGCCTTCGCGGAGCGAACGAGGTGCCCGTCACGGGTGGGCCCGCCGTGGGCGACAAGGACGGGGCCGCCCTGCAGTTCGTGAAGGTCAAGGGCGACAAGGTGTCCGTCGCCGTCACCTGGCGCGGCACTGGCAGGCCGACCGCCCTCCACATCCACCAGGGCGCCAAGGGCACCAATGGCGGCATCAAGGTCGACTTCGGTGGCCTCCTCGGCGAGAGCCAGAGCCAAGGCAAGGGCAAGGGCAACGGCCACAGCCTCACCGGCACCGTCACCGTGAAGGACTCCGCCCTTCTCAACGCCCTGAAGACCGACCCGAATTCGTTCTACGCCAACCTCCACACCGCCGAGTTCCCGGGCGGTGCCGTACGCGGCCAGCTCCACAAGGTCACCGTCGCCCGGTTCGACTTCCGCGACGCGCTCGACAACTTCCAGGCGTCCGTCATCAAGGGCAAGCAGATCTACGAGTGCAAGCCGGCCGAGGGCGGCGGGTACGCCTTCGCCCAGCGGGACGTCAGCGCCGTACTCGGCGGCCGTATCGCGCACTCCTTCGTCGCACCCAACTCCGGTACGCCGCAGTGGATCGCGCGGGACGGGAGCGCGGTGACGGGATCCGTCATCTCCAGGACCCCGAACGGGAACGGGAACATCCCCGAGCTCGATCTGAAGGCCACTCAGTCCGGCAAGCACCACGGCCTGCTCGCCGACACCGCCGAGATCCTGCGTCTGAACACCGTCGGCGGCGTGGCCCCGGCCGGCTCGTGCACGCCCGGCGCCGTCGTCGGCGTGCCGTACCAGGCCGACTACGTGTTCATCAACGGCTAGTCCGCGGCAGCCGCCCCCCTTGGCGGAGCCATCAGGCGGCGTCTCCCGCACCGACCCCTACGGGTCGGGGGAGGCGCCGCCCGCATGTGTCATACCGCAGGTGTACGTGGAGTTGGCTCCGGAGGTTGACGAATGTCCGTGACTTATTTGGTCAGATGGAAACCACGGAAATCACCACTCCTCACCGATTCGGGTGAGAATGGCGGCTCAGGGGTGGACGAGTGCGGGGTCGCGAGACTCGCGGGCGAGCAAACCAGAACGAGAAGGACAGCCGCCGCCGACCACGGAGGTAAGGCACACATGGCACCGTACGCATCCGACGACAGTACGACCGCCGCGGAGGGCGACGACCTGCGCGCGGGGCGGCGCAAGGCCGCGCGGTACGTCGTCCCGGTCGCGGTCGTGGGAGTCGCGGCGGCGACCATCGGGCTCGTCCCGGCGATCGCCGACTCCGGCGACCCGGACCTGCCGGAGATCACCGCGCAGCAACTCATCGAGAAGATCGCCCAGTCGGACGTACAGCAGATGTCCGGCACCTTCAAGATCACCACTGATCTGGGCCTGCCCGACCTGGGCGGTCTGGAGTCGAGCCTCGCCTCCGGCGCCATGGGGTCGGGGCCGGGATCGGGTGACGGATCGTCCGCCGATCCCTCGGCCAAGCTCACCGAGCTCGCGTCCGGCACGCACACTCTGCGCGTCGCCGCCGACGGCCCGGACCGGCAGAAGCTCTCCCTGCTGGAGAACGCCGCCGAGTACAGCCTCATCCACAACGGCAAGGACGTCTGGGGTTACGACAGCAAGTCGAACGAGGTCTTCCACGGCACCGCCGACGAGGCGAAGGGCGGGCAGGACAAGGAAGACGTTCCCGCCACGCCCAAGGACTTCGCCGAGGAGGCACTCAAGGCGGCCGACGACACCACGGCCGTCACCGTCGACGGCACGGCGCAGGTGGCCGGCCGGGACGCGTACCGGCTGCTCATCAAGCCGAAGCAGTCCGGGACCACGGTGGGTGCGATCACCGTGGCCGTGGACGCCGAGACCGGTATGCCACTGAAGTTCACGCTGACCCCGTCGAGCGGTGGTGCGGCCGTGGTCGACGCGGGCTTCACCCAGGTCAGCTTCGCCAAGCCGGCCGCCTCCACCTTCGACTTCACCCCGCCGAAGGGCGCGAAGGTCACCGAGGAGAGCAAGCTCGACGGGGCGCCTTCGGAGCACGGCTCCGCCAAGTCCGAGGACGAACTCCGCAAGGAGCTCGACAAGGAGTTCGGGGGCCTGAAGTCCGGGGACGGGCACGGCAAGGCGTCCGAGGGTGGCCCCGAGGTCATCGGTGAGGGCTGGAACTCCGTGGCCGTCTTCGACACCGGCGGCGAGGGCGTGCCCTCCGGCGGTGAGGTCGGCGGCGACCTGGGCGGCTTCCTCGACTCCCTGGGCGACAAGGTCAGCGGCAAGTTCGGCTCGGGCACGGTCTTCAAGACGCGCCTCATCAATGCCCTGATCACGGACGACGGCAAGGTCTACGTGGGCGCCGTCGACAAGGACGCGCTCGTGAAGGCGGCCAACTCGGGGAAGTGACCGACCCGGAGCCGACCTTCGCACACGCATCGTGAGTCGAGGAGCCTGAGGAGCGTATGGAGGAACTGCCCGCCGCGGAGGCCGACGAGGCCGGTCGCGCCGATCACGTCGGTATCGCCGGTCCCGCCGGTCACGCAGATCGGGCCGCTCAGGCGGACCATGGTCACCAGGCCGACCCAGCCGAGCAGGGCGCTCGGGCTGAGCAGGGCGCTCGGGCCGGCCGGGTCGGCCAGGTCGGCAACGGCGACACGGTGATCGCCACCCGCGCGCTCACCAAGCGCTACCGCGGCGGGCAGCTCGCCGTGGACGGTCTCGATCTGACCGTCCCGGCGGGCAGCGTCTTCGGCTTCCTCGGGCCGAACGGCTCCGGCAAGACCACCACCATCCGCATGCTGATGGGCCTCATCGAGCCCACCTCCGGTACCGCGCACGTACTCGGGCAGTCCATGCCCCGGACCGCGCGCACCGTACTGCCGCACGTCGGCGCGCTCATCGAGGGGCCCGCCCTGTACGGCTTCCTCTCCGGCCGCGACAACCTCCTCCGCTACGACGCAGCCGACCCGACCGCCGATCCGCGCACCCGGCGTGCCCGCGTCGCGGCCGCGCTGGACCGGGTGGGCCTGACGGCCGCCGCGGGCAAGAAGGCGAAGGCGTACTCGCTGGGCATGAAGCAGCGGCTGGGGCTCGCGGCCGCGCTGCTCCAGCCGCGCAGGCTCCTCGTCCTCGACGAGCCGACCAACGGCCTCGACCCGCAGGGCATGCGCGAGATCCGTTCTTTGATCAGGGAGTTGGCCTCCGACGGTACGACCGTCTTCCTCTCCTCGCACCTGCTCGACGAGATCGAGCAGGTGTGCACGCACGCGGCGGTGATGGCTCAGGGCCGGCTGATCACCCAAGGCGCGGTGGCGGAGCTGGCGGCCGGGATGCGCGGCCGGCTCGTCGTGACCACGCCCGACCCCTCGGACGCGGCCCGGGTGCTGAAGGAGCAGGGCGCGGGTGACATCGTCATCGCCGACGACAAGGTGACCGCGGAACCTCCGGATCGTGATCTCGCCGACGTCAACACGGCGTTGGTGACCGCCGGGGTCCGCGTCCGCGGCTTCGGCGTCGAACGGGCCTCCCTGGAGGACGCGTTCGTGGCGCTCACGGGGGAGGGTTTCGATGTCGCAGGTTGAGGCGCCGCAGGCTGAGGCAACCCGTGAACGCGGCCCGTTGACCCGTAGGCCGAACCCGTTGTGGACCTTCGGCCTCCTCCGCAGCGAACTGATCACCACGTTCCGACGCTGGCGCACCCTCGCGCTGCTCGGCGTCCTGGCCGCCGTACCGATCCTGGTCGGGATCGCCGTGAAGATCGAGACCGGCGACGGTTCGTCGGTGGGCGGCGGCGGCCCGCAGGGCGGCGGTCCGGCCTTCATCTCCCAGATCACCAACAACGGCCTCTTCCTGGTCTTCACCGCGCTGGCCGCGACGCTCCCGTTCTTCCTGCCGATGGCGATCGGCGTCATAGCGGGCGACGCGATAGCGGGCGAGGCGAACGCGGGCACCCTCCGCTATCTCCTCGTAGCCCCGGCCGGCCGCACCCGCCTGCTGCTCACCAAGTACGCGACCACGATGGCCTTCTGCCTGGTGGCCACCCTCGTGGTCGCGATCTCGGCCCTCACGGTCGGGGCACTGCTCTTCCCGCTCGGCGACCTGACGACGATCTCCGGCACCCGGATCAGCTTCGCCGAAGGCCTCGGGCGAGCCCTGCTGATCGCCCTGGTCGTCGCCGCGTCACTGATCGGGGTCGCGGCCCTCGGGCTGTTCGTCTCGACGCTGACCAACAGCGGCATCGCGGCGATGGCCACGACGGTCGGCCTGCTGATCACCGTCCAGATTCTCGACCAGATACCCCAGCTCCACGCCCTGCAGCCGTACTTCTTCTCCCACTACTGGCTGTCCTTCGCGGACCTCATGCGCGAACCGGTCTACTGGGACAACCTGGTCAAGAACCTGGGCATCCAGGGCCTCTACGCGGCGGTGTTCGGCTCGGCGGCATGGGCGAGGTTCACGGCGAAGGACGTCACGGCGTAGACCCGCAGGGCTCAGTCGGTCTCGTACGGGAAGCGCGCGAGTGATGCTTCCTGGGCGAAGAACGTCTTCGCGCGGGCGAGGGCCTCGGTGTCGTTCAGTACGTCACCGGGCTTGCTCCCGTTGCCGAGCAGCACGCCACCGAAGCGCATCCCCAGATAAGCGGCTGAGTTGTTGAGTGTGCCGACCAGCGGGTCGGCGACCTCCTGCTCCTCGTGGGCGAGTGCGGTGACGCCCCACAGAGTGCGCCCGGCCATGGTCGCCTTGAAGTCGACGCCGGGTGTGCGCAGCCAGCCCGACCAGTAGTCGAGGTAGCGCTTGACGTGGGCGGACACCGAGTACCAGTACAGCGGGGAGGCGATCACGACATCCGTCGCCGCGAGCGTGGCGTCGAGCAGCAGCGCCACGTTCCCCTCCGTCGGGCGCACATGGTCGCTGTCGTGCCGCAGGTCCTCGAAGTCGGGCAGCGGATGCGCGGCCAGGTCGATCCACTGCTGCTCGACACCCTCGGGCAGCTGCTCGGCAGCCCTGCGGGCCAGCAGCTCCGTGTTGCCGTCAGAGCGGCTGCTGCCGAGGACGAACAGAAAGCGACGGGTCATGGGTCCCCCAAACCGTCGGCCACAATAGTGGGTCGGATGGTCGGCGTACAGCAATTAATCGCTCATGCATTATATGCGTACGCATGCAGCTGGCCAAGGCCCGACCTCTCTCTCGATCGCCCCTGCCACGCCGAGCAGCAGCGACTCCGCTCCGTGGGCCGCCACCAGTTGGAGCCCGACCGGACAGCCGTCGGGGCCGAAGCCCGCCGGGATGCTGATCGCCGGATGCCCGCTCAGGTTGAACGCCCAGGTCAGCGCGGTGGAGTACCGGTCGCCGGGGCCTTCGTGGCCATGCGGTGGGGTGGGCGCGGTCGAGGTCAGTAGCAGTTCCGCGTCGGCGAAGAGGGCGTCCAGGAGGCTGTCGTTCGCGGCCCTGATGCGGTGAGCGAGGGCTGGGTCGGCGCCCGGGGTCCGCAGGGCGAGCCATGCGGAGGCGGGGTCGTCGAGGCGGAGGGTGGTGGTTGAGCGTACGAGCCGTATCGCGCCGGCTTCGGCGAGCCGTACGGCGGCGGAATGAGCGACGGCGACGATGTCCGGGTCGGGGGCGTCGAAGCCGAGGTCGGGGGACCATACGGCGGTCGGGGCGGCGTACTCGCCGGGCGTTGTCGCTGCGGTCGAACCGTGCGCTCGCGGCTCGCCATGTTCGCCGCACAGCCCGTCGGCACTCGGCCCGCGCCCCGGCACCGCTGCCCGGTACGGCCCCCGGTTGTACGCGCCCGACATCACACCCCAGTAAGCCGCCACGTCCCCCACGCACCGCGCCAGCACCCCCGGCGCCATGAGCCCCGTACGGTCGGCCGACGGCAACCGCCCGTTGCCCACCTTCAGCCCGACGACTCCGCACCACGCCGCCGGAATCCGTACCGAACCGGCCCCGTCGCTCCCGGTGGCGAGCGGCACGAGCCCCGCCGCCACCGCCGCCGCGGAACCGGCGGAGGAGCCGCCCGGCGTGCGGTCGTGCCGCCACGGGTTGACCGTACGGCCGTACCGGCCAAGGCCCCAGGTCTGCCAGGGAGTTCCGGGCCCCGGGACGGACGTCGCCCCCACCGGTACGCACCCCGCCGCGACCAGCGGACCCGCGGTGCGCAGACCGTTCCGCCCCTTCACCCCGATCGGCACGCCGGCCAACGGCAGCCGCTCACCCGCGCCCACTCGTGCGTCCACCTCGCGGGCCCGCTCAAGTGCCTCCTCGTCCCACACCTCGGTGAAGGCGCACAGGACGGGATCGGCGCGCCGGATCCGTTCGAGGGCGGCCGCGACGACGTCGACGGCGCGGAGGGCCCGCGCCCGTACCGCCGAGGCGATCTCCTCGGCCGACAGGGGGGCAGGGGTGCGCATCACCGACTCGGTCAGTTCCTCAAACCCTTCGCCCCGCAGTCCACTCGGCCCGTCCCTCAGCGAGCCCGCCCCGTCAGCCGCGTCAACGCATCGGTCTCCCGAGGCGGCTGTCCGCTCAGATCGCCGAGTCGCCACGCGGGGACCCACGGCACCCGGTACACGTCGATGACCGACTCGATCACCTTGACGCGCTCGGCGAGCGGTCGCGGAAGCCGCCCCGGCGCGTCCGCGACCAGGACGACGGCATCGAGGTCGAGCCCGTGCGGAGCCTCCCCGCGCCGGAAGACCTCAACGGTGCCCAGGGCGGCGGCCAGCCCGGCCGCATGGGTGCGGGCGACGAGCAGTACCGACGGCGGATCGGCGGGCCCGGGCCAGTTGCGTCCGCAGTCGTGGCCGCCGTAGACCGCGGCGAGCGTGGAGACACCGGCCCCGCCGTGCGTGCCGACCCAGGAGAAACGCCGGGGCGCGCCGCCGGCGGCGAGGGGCGGCGGCTCCTCGGGAAGGGCCACCGGCCCGCGGATCCAGATCTCCGGACCGGGCTGCGGCCGTCGCCCCTGCTGCACGTGCATGTCCGTGCGCATGCCCGCACACCTCCCTCGTCACGCCACCGATCTTCGCGTCAGGCATGAGAACGCTGTGACGTGGCACAAGCTCCTGGAACGAGTCTGTGACGTCACGGTGACGTCGGCGCCGCGCGCGGCCGGAGAGACTCGACAGTACATGTACGACGTGTCCGAATCACAGGTCCGGCCGGTACGGCCGGGCCTGTGACGCCGACGGGGCGGGCGGACGGCGGGAGGGAGCACCATGGGACCCGAACGCGCTGTCCGCGCATTCCCCGGCGCATGCGAGTAAGGGAAGCGATGTCTCGACTGAGCCGCGCGAAGAAGCGGGAACAGAAGCACGCCGCGGCCTCGGCGGCCTCCGTGGCCACGCCGATCGACGTGCGCGTCCCCGCCGTCGGCCCGGGCGCGGGCGGCGCGTCGATCGGCGGCGTACCCGTCAGCGCGGCCCCCGGCGAGGAGATCCAGCACGCCGTCCTGACCCACCTCCAGCGCATCGCCCTCGCCGTCGGCCATCCCGTGCACGCCACGGTCCACGACGAGCGCATCGGATACGTCGTCCCGCTGCGCGTGGACGCGGACGGCTCCAGCCAGTTCACGGCGGAGCCCGTGCGGACGGCTCCGCCGGGGGAGCAGCGGGTGTCACCCACATCTACCCCGGACGAGGCGCCGTACCAGGACAAACCCACGCATGTCCTACGACCCCTGCCGGGCTCGGAGCAGGACGCCTCGCCCACGTTCCGGATGCGTGCCCTGCCCGCGCCGGTGCAGGACGCCGTGCCCGGCACGGTCGCGCCGCCGCTGGGGGAGTTCGGCCCACCGCCCTCCATGGAGCCGAGGCCGCTGCCGGGCGCCGTACCGCGTGCCGACGTACGGCGAGGCGACGTACCGCGTGCCGACGTACGGCCAAGCGATGCACCGCATGCCGACGTACGGCCAAGCGACATGCGGCACACCGACGCACCGCAAGCCGTGGCCCCCCTCCTCCCCCCGAACCCCGACTCGGACCCTGCCCCCGGCCGTGACCGTGATCGTGACCTCGGCCTCCGCCCCGACGCCGACCCCGACCCGAAACCCACCCCACCCCGGGGCTTCGATGCCGTGGCCGAAGCCGTACTCGGGGACGCGCCGCCCGCCGGTACCGCCGACGCCTCCCCTTTCGACGGGCCGATGAGCCGGATCAACGAGGCCGTGAAGGCGGGGCGGACGGCGGAGGCGGCGGAGCTTGCGGAGCGGACCGTGGCGGAGGCGTCCGCGGTGCTCGGCCTGGAGCACGCCGAGGTGCTTCGGATGCGTGAACTCGCCGCGTACATCGCCTACTTGACGGGTGAGCCGGTGCACGCCTTCCGTCTCTCCCTGGACGTGGCCCGCACGCACCACCGCATCCGGGACGCGGAGGCGGCGTACGGCAGCCTCCAGAGCGCGGCCACGGCCTGGCGGGCCGTACGGGATCCGAAGCTGGGGCTCGACCTGGGCCGGGAGCTGCTCGGCCTGTGGACCGAGCTCACGGCCGAGGGCGGCCCGGCCGACGAGGACATCGAGGAGCTGGAGTCGGCCCGCGCGCGCATGGACCGCCTCGCCGCCCGAGCCGCCAAGTCGGCCGAACCGCCCAGGGGTTGAGTCAGGGAATCAGTCGTCTCACAGGTCAGGGGATCCGGGGATCACTCCGACAGCTCCCACACCGCGTACGCGACCGCGTCGCTGTTGCGGTCGAGTGCGGTGTCGTTGATGTTGGACGTGGTGTCGCAGGACGAGTGGTAGCAGCGGTCGAAGGCCCGCCCCGACGTACCGCCCCACTTGGCCACCTGAGCCGCGGTCTTCGTACGGCTCGCCCCGGTGAACAGCCCGCCCACCGGCACGCCCGCGCTCTTGAACGGCGCGTGGTCGGAGCGGCCGTCGCCCTCGGTCTCGATCTCGGTCGGGACGCCGAGGCCGGTGAAGTAGTCCTTGAACGTCTTCTCGATCGCGGGGTCGTCGTCATAGACGAAGTAGCCGGGGTTGGGTGAGCCGATCATGTCGAAGTTCAGGTAGCCGCTGATCTTCGCGCGGTTCGTGGCGGAGAGGTTGTTGACGTAGAAGCGGGAGCCGACGAGCCCCAGCTCCTCCGCGCCCCACCAGGCGAACCGCAGATGCTTGGTGGGCTGGTAGCCGGCCCGTGACACGGCGAGCGCGGTCTCCAGGACCGCCGCCGAGCCGGAGCCGTTGTCGTTGATGCCGGGGCCGGAGGAGACGCTGTCGAGGTGCGAGCCGGCCATGACGACCTGGTCGGTGTCGCCGCCGGGCCAGTCGGCGATCAGGTTGTAGCCGGTACGGCCGGAGGACGTGAACTGCTGGATGGTGGTGGTGTATCCGGCGGCGTCCAGCTTGGCCTTCACATAGTCGAGCGAGGCCTTGTAGCCGGGGCGGCCGTGGGCGCGGTTGCCGCCGTTCGCGGTGGCGATGGACTGGAACTGGGTGAGGTGGGCCTTGACGCTCGCTACGGGTATGTCGGGCGCGGCGGCGGCCTCGACGTCGGCCTCGGTTGCCGCGCCGGCTATGGAACCGCTGGTCAGCAACGTGGTGGCCGCGACTGCGGCGGCCGCCGACGTGCGCCAGGAGAAGGGGAGCTTCATGTGGGGGGCTCCGAATTCCAGGGGGACCCCATGGGGTGACCACAGGGATCCACAGTGAATGGGGTGCCTGGATGGTGGAGCTGTGCCTGACTCTCCGTCAAGGTCACTATCTGGACAGCGAGTTGAGGCAGGCGTTCAGACAGGGGGTTCAGGCGGGGAGTTGAGAAGGGAAGTCAGACAGGGAGAAGCGTGAGAAGCGCCTAGGGATAGGTTTGTCCCCGCGTGCCTCACTGCACGCAGAACTCGTTCCCCTCCGGATCCGCCATCACCACCCACTCCCCGCCCGGCTCCTTGACCTGCCGCAGCACGCTCGCGCCCAGCCCCTCCAGCCGCGCCACCTCGGCCTCACGCTCCCCGGTCGCCGCGTGCAGGTCGAGATGGAGCCGGTTCTTCACGCTCTTCGCCTCCGGCACCCGCTGGAACAGCAGCCGCCGCCCCAGCCCCGTCCCGCTGTCCTGGTCGTACGGGTCGTCCGGATGCCGTACGGCCACCAGATCCCGGAAGGCGAGTCGCGCGTGAAACTCGACGACGGCCTCGCGCGGCAGCGCGCCGAGCTCGAGGAGCCGCTCGATGAGGGCGTTGTTGTCCTCGACCTCGTAGCGCAGCGCGGCGGCCCAGAAGTCGGCCTGGGACTGCGGGTTGGCGCAGTCGATGACGAGCTTCCAGTGGAGGGGAGCCGGTGTGGTGCCGGGTGCCTGAGTCATGCGACCACTCATAGGGGGTGGGGGAGCGGGCCGCAACGGAGAATCGCCGGTCGGATGTACATCAGCCCGTCCGGGGGCGCCGGCCCCCCAGGTCAGGCGTCCACCGCAGCGGACGTCGGCTTCTCGGCCCGCGGCGCCTCGAACTCGGCCACCCTGCTCCTGCGCGCGGAGCGCCACGCGTCCGCCGTCAGCAGCGTCAACGCCAGCCACACCAGCGCGAACCCGGCCCACCTCTCGGCCGGCATCGCCTCGTGGAAGTACAGGACACCGAGCAGGAACTGGAAGACCGGCGCCAGGTACTGCAGCAGGCCCAGCGTCGACAGCGGCACCCGTATCGCGGCCGCGCCGAAGAACACCAGGGGCAGGGCGGTGACGGCGCCCGCGGCCGCGAGCAGCGAGGCGTGCCCGAGGCCCTCTGTCGTGAACGTCGACTCTCCGCGAGCCGTGAGCCATGCCAGGTATCCCACGGCGGGCAGGAACTGGATCGCGGTCTCCGCGGCCAGTGACTCGACCCCGCCGAGGTTGACCTTCTTCTTCACCAGTCCGTACGTGGCGAAGGAGAAGGCGAGGACGAGGGAGATCCACGGCGGCCGGCCGTACCCGACGGTCAGCACCACCACCGCCGCGAAGCCGACCCCCACCGCCACCCACTGCACGGGCCGCAGCCGTTCCTTGAGGAGCAGCACGCCCATGGCGATGGTCACGAGCGGGTTGATGAAGTACCCGAGCGAGGCCTCGACGACATGGCCCGAGTTGACGGCCCAGATGTAGACACCCCAGTTGACGGTGATCACACCCGCGGCCACGGTGACGAGCGCCAGTCGTCGCGGCTGCCGTATCAGCTCACCCGCCCAGGCCCAGCGCCGTACGACAACGAGTACGGCCGTCACGAAGACGAGGGACCAGGCCATTCGGTGGGCGAGGATCTCGACCGACCCGGCGGGCTGGAGCAGGGGCCAGAAGAGCGGAAAGAGCCCCCAGATCCCGTATGCGGCGAAGCCGTTCAGCAGTCCTATACGCCGCTCGCCCTTGGACGTCCCGGTCACGGCCCCTCCTTCGCACCACACCTGGCCGCGCTCAGATGACGGCCCGCACGAAGGTAACGCCGAATGCCCCCGCCTGTCATGCCCGTATCGCTATACGGTCATGACAGGCGGGGCGGACGGCTTGCGGGAGCCGCGGCGGAGCTCAGCCCTTGAGTGCGACCGTGATCGCGTCGGCGAGCGGAGTGGTCGGACGGCCGGTCAGGCGCGACAGGTCTCCGCTGTCGACGACCAACTCACCCTTCTCGACGGAGGCGTCCACACCGGCCAGGATCGCGGCGAGCGGCTCGGGCAGCCCGGCGCCGGTCAGGATGGCGGTGTAGGCCTCGACGGAGACGGGGTTGGCGGCGATCTCCTTGCCGGTCTGCCGGCTCAGCTCGGCGGCGTACTCGGCGAAGCTCCAGGCGACGTCGCCGCCCAGCTCGTACGTCTTGTTCTCGTGCCCCTCGCCGGTCAGTACGGCGACGGCGGCGGCCGCGTAGTCGGCGCGGGAGGCGGAGGAGACGCGGCCCTCGCCGGCGGCGTGGGTGACCGCGTTGAACTGCAGGACCGGGGCGAGGTTCTCCGTGTAGTTCTCGTGGTACCAGCCGTTGCGCAGCAGCGTGTACGGCAGGCCGGAGGCCAGGAGCGCCTTCTCCGTGCCCCGGTGGTCGTCGGCGAGGGCGGCCGACAGGCTGCCGGGGGCGCTGGTGTACGCGAGCAGGGCGACGCCGGCGGCCTTGGCGGCGTCGATGACGACCTGGTGCTGGCTGACCCGGCCCTTGTCGAACTCGTTGCCGGATACGAGCAGCACCTTGTCGCCGGCCGCGAACAGCCCGTCGAAGGTCTCGGGGGCGTTGTAGTCGGCGACAGCGAGCTTCACGCCGCGCTCGGCGAGGTCGGCGGCCTTCTCGGGGGTGCGGACGACGGCGGTGACCTGGTCGGCCGGAACCTTCTCCAGCAGCTGCTGCACGACGTGGCGGCCCAGGTGTCCGGTGGCTCCGGTGACGACGATGCTCATGATGTGTGACTCCTTGTGGGGTGCGTTGGCACTAACCCTAGGACTGGCGCTAACTCTGCGAAAGTACCCACTTTGAAGTAAGGTACTGGCATGGCCGTAAGTGAAGTGGTGCCGGTGACAGGCCCTGGGGCGTACTCGGCGACGGGCAAGTACGACGCCGGCGAGGAGATGTGCCCGTACCGCCTGGTCCTGGAGCACCTGACCAGCCGCTGGGGTGTCCTCGTCCTGATCGAGCTCCTGGAGCGCTCCTACCGCTTCAGCGAACTGCGCCGTGCGATCGGCCGGTGGGGAGGGCGGGGCGTCAGCGAGAAGATGCTCACCCAGACCCTCCAGACCCTGGAGCGCGACGGCCTTGTCCACCGCGACGCGAAGCCGGTGATCCCGCCGAGGGTCGACTACTCCCTGACCGAACTGGGCCGTGAGGCGGCGGAACAGGTGCGCGGGCTGGCGTTGTGGACCGAGAAGCGGATGGCGGAGGTGCAACAGGCGCGGGAGGTGTACGACGCGCGCAGGAGCGCCTCTGAGCAGGGATGACGTAGGAGTCGGGGTCCTGTCCGAAGGAATGCCGACGGCGCCTGGGGGCACACATATGTCAGGGCGTTGGTCGACATGCGAGACACGTCCTTCCATGCGCCCCCTCTCCGCTCCCACGCCGCCTCGAGCCGCCGGGCACGCTGGGTGCGGAGTGCTACGCCCACCGCGCACCCGCCCACGATCCGCCCTTCGGTGCGCGGTCACCGGATCCAGGGGGATTACTTGACATGGCCACACAGAACCCGGCCGAGGGGGCCAGCAGGATCGGTTCTGCGTTAGTGGCGGGACTCGGTCTGCTCCGAGCCCCGTTCGTGCGCGAGACGCGCCGCCGGCAGGAGGACATCCTGGCGCAGCTCCTTCGTCAGGTCACGCTCATGACCGAGGAGATCCACCGCGCGAATCTGATTCAGCACTACCGCCTCGTCGTCGATCAGCTGGACCGGGCGATCGACGACCCCGCCCTCGCCGCCGCCGTCAGTACGCTCACCGAGATCTCGGAGCGCAAGCGTCGCGCCATGCTCTACGCCAACAGGGAGTGGGGAATCGTGCTGCTCGCCCATCGCGTCGGCGCGATGGACTACGACGAACTGCTCGGCCATCTACGCGTCCTGTGCCGGAACAAGGTCTTCGCGGAGTACTGGGAGCGGACGGTCGAACACCGCCGGAGCCTGCCGATGGAGTCGCTGGAGGCGCGAGTCGGCAGGGCGGTGGACGCCATGATCGACGAGCTGGCCGATGATCCGGACGAATGGTGGATCGTCGGACCCGGTGCCGAAGCCTCGCCTCCATGATCGAACACTTTCCACTCGAAAGAGTGGTTTACGGGATGCGAGTCGCTCAGGATGGCACTAAAGCGGCCTGCTGCTGTCGAGACTTCCTGGGGGTCACCGTGACCCCAGGGCTCCGCAGTCGTTAATGACTGACCCTGTGAGATTCGGGGTCTCGCGGCCCCGAGAGGGGACCGCTCTTGGCGCGCATCGAGAATCAGCCCGCCCCCATCGTCCGACGCCTCGGGGACCCTCCGCGCAAACGGGGCAGCTACTCCGGCGAGACCTGCCCCGACCTCTTCGAACTGTCCGACGGCAACTTCGCGGTCATCGGTACCGAAGCCACCGCCGCCCTCGACCCGCACCTCCCCCCGGATGCCGCCCGGGCGGACTACGAGCGCATCGTGGTCATCACCAGGGACACGCTGATCCGCGCCAAGAAGGACATCCCAGACCTATGACGCCGAGGGCCTGGGTGCCGTACGACACCCAGGCCCTCCACGCGTGTTCGAAGGAGTCGGTCAGCCGACGACCGTCCAGGTGTCCCCACCCGCCAGCAACGCCGCCAGATCCCCCTTGCCGTTCTGCTCGATCGCCGAATCCAGCTGGTCGGCCATCTGGGTGTCGTACACCGGCCGGTCCACCGAGCGGAAGACGCCGATCGGGGTGTGGTGCAGGGTGTCCGGGTCGGCCAGGCGGGACAGCGCGAAGGCCGTGGTCGGGGACGCGGAGTGGGCGTCGTGGATGACGATCTGCGACTCGTTCTCCGCAGTCACCGTCACCACCTTCAGATCACCGGTCTGCGCGTCGCGCACGACGCCCCGCGACCTGTCCGCTCCGAAGCGGATCGGCTGCCCGTGCTCCAGGCGGATCACCGCCTCCTCGGCCTGCTGCTTGTCCTTGAGGACCTCGAAGGCGCCGTCGTTGAAGATGTTGCAGTTCTGGTAGATCTCGATCAGCGCCGTGCCCCGGTGCGCGGCCGCCTCGCGCAGCACCTGGGTGAGGTGCTTGCGGTCGGAGTCGATCGTGCGTGCCACGAAGGACGCCTCCGCGCCGATCGCCAGCGACACCGGGTTGAAGGGGGCGTCCAGCGAGCCCATCGGCGTCGACTTGGTGATCTTGCCGACCTCGGAGGTCGGGGAGTACTGGCCCTTCGTCAGGCCGTAGATCCGGTTGTTGAACAGCAGGATCTTGAGGTTGACGTTGCGGCGCAGGGCGTGGATCAGGTGGTTGCCGCCGATCGACAGCGCGTCACCGTCACCGGTCACCACCCACACCGACAGGTCCCGCCGCGACGATGCCAGCCCCGTCGCGATCGCGGGGGCGCGACCGTGGATGGAGTGCATGCCGTACGTGTTCATGTAGTACGGGAAGCGCGACGAACAGCCGATGCCCGAGACGAAGACGATGTTCTCCTTGGCCAGGCCCAGCTCCGGCATGAAGCCCTGTACCGCGGCGAGAATCGCGTAGTCACCGCAACCGGGGCACCAGCGCACTTCCTGATCGGACTTGAAGTCCTTCATGGACTGGCGGGCCTCGGCCTTGGGGACGAGCGAGAGCGCCTCGATCGTGCCCGTGCCTTCCGCGGACGTCTCAGGCATCGATGGCCTCCTTGAGAGCCTTGGCGAGCTGTTCCGCCTTGAACGGCATACCGTTGACCTGGTTGTACGAGTGGGCGTCCACCAGGTACTTCGCGCGGACCAGGGTGGCGAGCTGGCCGAGGTTCATCTCGGGGATCACCACCTTCTCGTAGCGTCCGAGTACCACGCCCAGGTTGCCCGGGAACGGGTTCAGGTGGCGCAAATGCGCCTGCGCGATGGACTCGCCGGCCTTGCGCAGGCGGCGGACCGCGGCCGTGATCGGCCCGTACGTCGATCCCCAGCCGAGCACCAGCGTCTTCGCCTCGTGCGGATCGTCGACCTCGAGATCCGGCACCTCGATGCCGTCGATCTTGGCCTGGCGGGTGCGGACCATGAAGTCGTGGTTGGCAGGGGCGTACGAGATGTTGCCCGTGCCGTCCTCCTTCTCGATGCCGCCGATCCGGTGCTCCAGGCCCGGCGTGCCCGGGATCGCCCACGGCCGGGCGAGGGTCTGCGGGTCGCGCTTGTACGGCCAGAAGACCTCGCTGCCGTCCTCGAGGGTGTGGTTCGGTCCCTGCGCGAACTGCACGGTCAGGTCCGGCAGCTCGTCCAGCTCCGGGATCCGCCAGGGCTCCGAGCCGTTGGCCAGGTAGCCGTCCGACAGCAGCATCACCGGCGTGCGGTACGTCAGCGCGATCCGCGCCGCCTCCAGGGCCGCGTCGAAGCAGTCGGCCGGGGTGCACGGGGCGATCACCGGGACCGGCGCCTCGCCGTTGCGGCCGTACATCGCCTGCAGCAGGTCCGCCTGCTCCGTCTTGGTCGGCAGTCCGGTCGACGGGCCGCCGCGCTGGATGTCCACGATCAGCAGCGGCAGCTCCAGCGACACGGCCAGCCCGATGGTCTCGGACTTCAGGGCCACGCCCGGGCCGGAGGTCGTGGTCACCGCGAGCGAGCCGCCGAATGCCGCGCCCAGCGCCGCGCCGATGCCCGCGATCTCGTCCTCGGCCTGGAAGGTCCGTACGCCGAAGTTCTTGTGCTTGCTCAGCTCGTGCAGGATGTCCGAGGCCGGGGTGATCGGGTACGAGCCCAGGAACAGCGGCAGGTCCGCCTGGCGAGACGCGGCGACCAGTCCGTAGGACAGTGCGAGGTTCCCGGAGATGTTCCGGTAGGTACCGACCGGGAAGGCCTTCGTGGCCGGGGCGATCTCGTAGGAGACGGCGAAGTCCTCGGTCGTCTCGCCGAAATTCCAGCCCGCGCGGAAGGCGGCGATGTTGGCGGCCGCGATGTCGGGCTTCTTGGCGAACTTCGACTTCAGGAACTTCTCGGTGCCCTCGGTCGGACGGTGATACATCCAGCTCAGCAGGCCCAGCGCGAACATGTTCTTGCTGCGCTCGGCCTCCTTGCGGGTGAGGTCGAACTCCTTCAGCGCCTCCACGGTCAGCGTCGTCAGCGGCACCGGGTGAAGGCTGTAGCCGTCGAGCGAACCGTCCTCCAGCGGCGAGGTCTCGTACCCCACCTTCTGCATCGCCCGTCTGGTGAACTCGTCCGTGTTGACGATGATCTCGGCGCCGCGCGGCAGATCGCCGATGTTGGCCTTCAGCGCCGCCGGGTTCATCGCGACCAGCACGTTCGGCGCGTCGCCCGGCGTCAGGATGTCGTGGTCGGCGAAGTGCAGCTGGAAGGAGGACACGCCCGGCAGGGTGCCGGCGGGGGCGCGGATCTCGGCCGGGAAGTTCGGCAGTGTCGACAGGTCGTTGCCGAAGGACGCCGTTTCGGAGGTGAAGCGGTCGCCGGTGAGCTGCATACCGTCGCCCGAGTCCCCCGCGAAACGAATGATCACCCGGTCCAGCCGGCGGACGTCCTTCGTCCCTGCCGGTTTGCGCTGCTCTCCCACGACGGCTTCGTCGGCCTGCTCCGCTGGGCTACTGACCTGGCTGGTCACTGAACTGGACCTCCCTCGAGGCGGCTGTCTGGGCATGGCCTTCCCACAAGCCTTCCCAGGATCAACCCTACGTCCGCAAAGGTCGCCCTCCCGGGGCCATTCGCATGACGGACATGATTTTGAGACGCTTCCCCGCCTTGACTTGTCATGATTTACACGCCCCCCGGCGCTTGCTTACAAGACGCTCCCCGCTCGTTCTTTGGTTCTAGGTCTGGGCGGATCCCCCCAGGCGCACCCCTTCTGTCTGACACAGTGTCAGATGGTTAGGAGTTCAGGTAGGTGAGGACCGCCAGGACACGTCGGTGATCCCCGTCGCTCTGGGACAGCCCGAGCTTGAGGAAGATGTTGCTGACGTGCTTCTCGACGGCTCCGTCGCTCACCACCAGCTGCCGGGCGATCGCCGAGTTGGTGCGCCCCTCGGCCATGAGCCCCAGGACCTCCCGCTCCCGCGGAGTGAGCCCCGCGAGCACGTCCTGCTTACGGCTGCGGCCCAGCAACTGGGCGACGACCTCCGGGTCGAGGGCCGTACCCCCTTGGGCCACCCGCACGACCGCGTCCACGAACTCCCGAACCTCCGCCACGCGGTCCTTGAGCAGATAGCCGACCCCACGGCTGGAACCGGCCAGCAGTTCGGTGGCGTACCGCTCCTCCACGTACTGCGACAGTACGAGTACCCCAAGTCCCGGATGTGCCTTCCGCAGCTGCACGGCCGCCCGCACTCCCTCGTCCGTGTGCGTGGGCGGCATCCGTACGTCCGCGACCACCACATCCGGCAGCTCGCCCTGGGCGTCCAGCTCCGTGATGGTCTTGATCAGCGCCTCGCCGTCCCCGACCCCCGCCACCACGTCGTGCCCACGGTCGGTCAACAGCCGGGTCAGTCCCTCCCTGAGCAGCACCGAGTCCTCGGCGATGACCACCCGCACCCTGTCCTCCACGATCCTCGGCCCCCCGAACCTTGGCATGTGGCCGAGCGTGTCCCGGCCCTGTCGTCCTTCGCGATCTCAGTATCCCGCGATCGGCTGTTCGTTACCGGGCCTGTGGATAACCTGCCGGCCTTCGTTCGTATCGCGTGGGCACCGGGGAGGCGTTTCGGGGCGCACGCTGAAGGAGTGCTTGCGGACAAGGCCGCTTGAGACGGGGCGCAGGCCCAGGTGTGCTTGCCGGCGTGGGCGCGGGCTCAGGAACGGTTGTCGGCGTGGGCGCGGGCTCAGGAGCGGTTGCCGACAGGGGTGCGGGCTCAGAAGCGGCCGCGGGCAAACGGAAATCCGGCCCCGCATCAACCGGAGCCGGATCCCCACCCCACTGGGCCGAACGGCACACCCGACCTACACGGTCCGCCAGGGGAGCTCCGCCGTGACCCGGGTGGGCCCGCCGACCGGCGAATCCGCCACCAGAATCCCGTCCACCGCGTCCAACCGCTCGGCCAGCCCGGCCAGCCCCGAACCCCCGGAGACGTCGGCGCCACCGATCCCGTTGTCCACGACCTGCAGCATCAGCCGGTTCTCCACCCGCCACACGTCCACGGCCGCCCAGGTGGCCCGAGAGTGCTTGCTGATGTTCTGGAGCAGCTCCGACACCGTGAAGTAGGCGATCCCCTCGATCGCCGGCACCGGCCGCTCGTCCAGGTCGACCTGCACCTCCACCGGCACCGTGCAGCGCGAGGCCACCGCGGACAGCGCCGCGTCGAGCCCTCGGTCGGTCAGGACCGCCGGATGGATCCCGCGGGCCAGGTCCCGCAGCTCCTGCAGCGCCGTCTTCACCTCGCCGTGCGCCTCGTCGACCATCCGGGCCGCCGCCTGCGGATCCTCCGCGAGCTTCTCCTTCGCGAGGCCGAGATCCATGGCCAGGGCCACCAGGCGGGCCTGGGCGCCGTCGTGCAGGTCGCGCTCGATGCGCCGCAGGTCGGCAGCGGCCGTATCGACCACGACACCGCGGTCCGACTCCAGCTCCACCACGCGCGTGGCCAGCCGCGACGGCCCGAGCAGGCCGTGCACCAGCAGCCGGTCGACCATTGTCAGCGCGCGCACGATCCACGGCGTGGCCAGCGTGAACAGCAGTCCGATCAGCGCGGTCACGGTGATCTCGAAGGGGTTGTCGAGGTAGATGTGGTGGGTCTCGTCGCCGTACAGCTGAAGGCCGTCCTGACCGGCCCACACCGGGAACACCCAGAACCACAGCGGATACGTCAGCAGCGCCCAGCCGTACGCCCAGACGTTCACGGCGACGACGAACGAGAACGTCGCCCACGGGAGGTGCAGCACCGCATAGAGCAGGCTCCGCCACGACGTCCCGCTCTTCAGTACGGCGCCCATCCACGCCATGAACCCGCTCCGGCGCATCCGCAGCGGCTCCGGGTCGGCCACCTCCAGATCCAGCAACGCACGCGCGCGTGCCCGCTCCAGCGCCCCCAAGCCCCGGCAGCCGGCGAGGCCCGCCGCCAGGATCGGGATGCCGAGGAAGGTCACCAAAAGACCGGCGCCCAGCGACACCATGGTGACGGCGTACACGAACAGCACGATGCTGATCGGCAGGCTCAGCAGCACGTACCCGAACTCGCGCCAGGTGCGTGCCTCGAACGGCGCCCGCAGCCCGGCCGGCAGCCGGTGCTGTCGCTCGCCGCCGTGCTCGGGAAAGCCGCTCGCGGGGCCGTGCCCGGCGTGACCGAGCCCCTGCCCGTAGCCCTGTCCGTACTCCGTGGCCATCGGCGTCGTCCGTTCTCCTCGTCCCGTCAGCCCCGCTCGCCCGGGCTGTGCCGTCGTATCTCCACCCTGCTCGAGTGCAGGTCTGCGGACCATGGAGGCCGTCGGCGTCTTGAACGGGGGGTTTTCCCTACCCCGGCCGCTACCCCTGCCCGGGCACGCGGTCCCGCCAGGGCAGCTCCGCCGTCACCGTCGTAGGGCCGCCCTTCGGTGACTCGATGACGAACAGGCCGTCCACGGCCTCCAGCCGGTCGGCGAGCCCGCGCATGCCCGTACCGCCGTCGAGGCGTGCGCCTCCGCGGCCGTCGTCCCGGACCTGGATGAGCAGCCGGTCCTCCGACCGCCACACGTCCACCGACGCCGACTTCGCCCCGCTGTGCTTGCTGACGTTCTGCAGCAGCTCGGAGACGGTGAAGTAGGCGATGCCCTCGATGGCCGCGGCCGGTCTGGACAGCAGGTCCACGGTCACCTTCACCTCCGCCGTGCAGCGTGAGGCGACCGCCGACAGGGCGGCGTCCAGGCCACGGTCCGTCAGTACGGCCGGGTGGATGCCGCGCGCCAGATCGCGCAGCTCCTGCAGCGCGAGCTTCACCTCGCCGTGCGCCTCCTCGACCATCACCGCAGCCGAGTCGGGGTCCTCCAGCAGCTTCTCCTTGGCCAGCCCCAGCCCCATGGCCAGGTTGACCAGGCGGGCCTGGGCGCCGTCGTGCAGGTCGCGCTCGATGCGGCGCAGATCGGCGGCGGCCGTATCCACGACGACTCCCCGGTCCGACTCCAGTTCGGCGATACGGCGCTCCAGCTCGTCGGACGGCGACAGCAGGCCGCGCACCATCGCCCGGTCCGCGTTGGCCAGGCCCCGCGCGATGAACGGCAGCACCGGCCACAGCACGAACAGCGAGGTGATCGTGATGGTGAAGGTCAGGATGCCCCAGGGCAGACGGATGAAGTCGTACAGGATCGTGCGCCAGCCCACGGGGTCCTTCAGCGCCAGCCACAGCTGCGGGAAGAAGCCGTCCTTGCCACCGCGCAGTGGCAGCGGACTCGGCTCGTCCACCCGCACTCCGAGCAGCGCACGCGCGCGTGCCCGCTCCAGCTTGCCCAGCTGCCGCGCACCCATCAGCCCGGCCGCGAGCAGCGGGAACCCGATCACCGTCAACGTCAGGAACGCACCGGTGAACAGCACCGTCGCGACGTAAGTGAAGCCGAGCAGCGACAACGGAAGGTTCGCCAGGAGATGTGCGATCTCCTTCCAGGTGTGCCGGTCGTAGGCGAAACGGGCGGGTGGCAGCGGCGGCTGCTCGTCGTCGGACCGCCTTGAGGCGACCCGCGAAGGGCTGGGGCGTTCGGTCATATGGGCTAGCGTGCCGCGCGGTGCGCCACCGCGCCATGAGGCGGGCCGCCCCTGTATCCGGGGGAAATCCCCACCCTCACGACCCTGCCGGGCGGCGGGCCTCGCACCCGGCCCTCGCATCTCGACGAGATCTCAACGCGTGACGGGCTGCTTACGGTGTCTTTAGCAGGGCCTAGACTCCCGTGCGTACAGATCGTCGAACAGCGATGTTCACGAGGAACAGCGGTGTTCATGAGGAACAGCGGTGTTCACGGCGAACAGCGGGGTTCACGAGTTCACAAGTCGCAGGACACTGGTTCTGGGGCATCGGTTGCGAGGTCAGGGAGCGAGGGGCGGACGTGTCGGAACAGACCGTCGTCGTCGCGGCGGACTACTTCCAGTCCTACTCGGTCGTCGGACTGCTGGCCGTCATCGGCGTGCTGTTCGTCGCCGTCGCCTTCGGGGCGGGCCGCCTGCTGCGTCCCGTCGTCCCCACGCCCGAGAAACTCCTGACGTACGAGTGCGGCGTCGACCCGGTCGGCGAGGGCTGGGCCCACACCCAGGTCCGCTACTACGTCTACGCCTTCCTCTACGTGATCTTCGCCATCGACTCGATCTTCCTGTTCCCCTGGGCGACGGTCTTCGCCGACCCCGGCTACGGCGCGACGACGCTCGTCGAGATGTTCGTCTTCCTCGGCTTCCTGGCCGTGGGCCTGCTCTACGCATACAAGAAGGGCGTTCTGGCATGGACGTGACGCCAGACACCAACGAGCAGCCGGTTCTGTTGCCGGAGCCGAAGCGGCTGGGCGCGCTGGCCCGCCTCGCTCCCGAGCCGATGAAGGTGATCCTGAACTGGGGTCGCCGCTACTCGCTCTGGGTCTTCAACTTCGGCCTCGCCTGCTGTGCGATCGAGTTCATCGCCGCGTCGATGGCCCGCCACGACTTCATCCGCCTCGGCGTGATCCCCTTCGCGCCCGGCCCCCGCCAGGCCGACCTGATGGTCGTCTCGGGCACGGTGACCGACAAGATGGCCCCGGCCGTGAAGCGTCTGTACGAACAGATGCCCGAGCCGAAGTACGTCATCTCCTTCGGAGCCTGCTCGAATTGCGGCGGCCCCTACTGGGACTCCTACTCCGTCACCAAGGGCGTCGACCAGATCATCCCGGTCGACGTGTACGTCCCGGGGTGCCCGCCGCGTCCTGAGGCCCTGCTCCAGGGGATTCTGAAGCTTCAGGAGAAGATCGCGCGCGAGTCGCTGGGGGAGCGGTACGCGGGCGCGGCGGGGCGCCCGTCGACGGCGGCGCTGCAGAGCGGGCTGGTGAAGGCGCCCGGTGCGCCGGGTGCTGGTGCGCCGGGCGCGGGTGCCCCCGGTAGCGGTGGTGCCGACGCCGGGGAGGCCGGCCGATGACGACGATCGGCTGGCTGCCCGCCCCCGTCGAGGACCTCTTCGGCCCGGAGGCCACGGCCGAGGAGTCGTACGAGGTCCTGACGGTCGACGTAGCCCCGGCATCCTGGATCGCGGCGCTGGAGACGGCCCGTGACCAGCTGGGCTGCACCTACTTCGACTGGCTGAGCGCGGTCGACGAACCGGGCACGGGCTTCCGCGTCGCGGCCCACGTCGCCGCCCTGTCTCCGGTACGGCGTCTGCTGGTCCGTACGACGGTCCCGCACGAGGCGCCGACGCTGCCCTCGGCCGTGGGCGTCTACGCGGGCGCGGCCTGGCACGAACGCGAGACGCACGAAATGTTCGGCGTGGTCTTCGCCGACCACCCTGCCCTGGACCACCTGCTCCTCCCGGAGAACTTCGAGGGTCACCCCCTCCGCAAGGACTTCGTCCTGGCGGCCCGCGTGGCCAAGGCCTGGCCCGGCGCCAAGGAACCCGGTGAGTCCGAACACGGAGGCCCGAAGCGCCGCCAGATGCTGCCCCCCGGCGTCCCCGACCCGAACGAATGGGGCCCCCTGAAGGGCCAGCTCCCGCCTGCCCCGGCCCGCCCGGCCCGGGGCGCGGGGCGTGCGGCCGGGGAGCGGCCGGCCCGGGCTGCGGGGGAGCGGCCGGTGCGGCGGGCTCGTACTGCGGCGGAGGGCTCGGCGAGCCAAGCGGCGGAGCCTGCGGCTGGAGCGCAGGCGGGTGCCGTGCCGCGTCGCGCTCGTACGGCGGCGGAGGGTTCCGCGAGCCAGGCGGAGACCTCGGCAGGCGCGGCTCCTACGGCGGCATCGCCGGAGGGTGCGGTGCGACGTGCGCGTACGGCTGCGGAAGGGTCGGCGAGCCAGCAGGGGGCGGCTTCGGAGGGCGGCGCTCCCGCGGCGGGTGCGGCGCGGCGTTCACGTACGGCGGCGGAGGGCTCGGTCAGCCAGGCCGCCGCTCCGGACGCCGAGCCCTCGCCGGAGGCGGGCGCACCTGCGGCGGGTACCGGAACGACGCCGACCACCCCCGGGACGCCGACCACGCCCCGCCGCGCGCGGAGCGCCGACGAGGGCTCGGCGAGCCGGCGGGCCGAGGCGGCGGCGGAGACGACGACCGGCGGAGCAGCGGAGCCCGGAGCGGCCGAGCAGCGCGGAGCGGGGGACGGCGGCGAGGCGGCTGCGCCCAGCACCCCGCCGACCCGACGTGCGCGCAGCGCGAGCGAAGGCTCGGCAAGCCAGAGGGCCACATCCGATGCGGCGGCGTCCGATACGACGTCACCCGATGCGGCGTCGGCAGGCGCGGCATCCGACACGTCCGACACGTCCGACGCGACTGCACCGAACGCGGCGTCGGCCGACACGGCGTCCACCGGTGCGGCGTCCACCGGTGCGGCCGAACAAGGGCGCCCGCCCTCGTCTCCCTCGGCTGTTCCGAGGACTCCCCCGCCCCCCAAGGCCCCCCGCAGCCCGGACGCCCCGTGGCACCACGCCCGTCCGGCCTTCGACGAGCCCGAGCCGGGACGGCGAGCCGAGCCCGAATCCGCCCCCGATCGGCCCGAGCCCGGCGAGGCAGTCACCCCCGCAGACACAGACGCCGCAGACGCGGACCGCACGGACGCAGACCGCAAGGAAACCGGCCGCACCGACTCCGCCGCCGACGACGCAGACCCCACAGGAGGCCCGCAGTGAACGACGCGCTCGACGTCACCCTGCGACTCCTGATCGTCTTCGTCGTCTTCCTCACGTTCCCGCTGATCATCGGTCAGACCGAGCACAAGGTGATGGCCCATATGCAGGGCCGCCTCGGCCCGATGTACGCCGGCGGCTTCCACGGCTGGGCCCAGCTCGTCGCCGACGGCGTGAAGTTCGCGCAGAAGGAGGACGTCGTCCCGGCCGGCGCGGACCGCCGTATCTTCCAGCTCGCCCCTGCCGTGGCCCTCCTCCCGTATCTGCTCGTCCTCCTCGCCATCCCCATCGGCCCGGGCGAGGGCGCGGTCGGCGAGGTCATCGACGCGGGCATCTTCTTCGTCCTCGCGGTCATGGGCGTGGGCGTCCTCGGTTCCCTCATGGCCGGCTGGGCCTCCGCCAACAAGTTCTCCCTCCTCGGCGGCCTGCGCACCGCCGCCCAGCTCCTCGCCTACGAGCTCCCCATGCTGCTCGCCGCCGCCTCCGTGGCGATGGCGGCCGGCACCGTGTCCCTCCCCGGCATCCTCGACGCCTTCGAGTGGTGGTGGCTGCCCTGGCAGATCGTCGGCGCGATCGTCTTCTTCGTCGCCGGACTGGCCGAGCTCCAACGCCCGCCCTTCGACATGCCCGTCGCCGACTCGGAGATCATCTTCGGCGCGTACACCGAGTACACCGGCCTCCGTTTCGCCCTCTTCCTCCTCGCCGAGTACGCCGGAATCGTCGTCCTGTGCGGCCTGACCACCGTCCTCTTCCTGGGCGGCTGGCACGGCCCCTGGGGCGCCGACGGCCTCGGCTGGGTCTGGACCCTGCTGAAGACCGCCGTCCTCGCCTTCCTCGTGATCTGGCTCCGCGTCACCTACCCCCGTCTGCGCGAGGACCAGCTCCAGAAGCTCTCCTGGACCCTCCTCGTCCCCCTCTCCCTCGCCCAGATCGCCCTCACCGGCGTCGTCAAGGTGGTGATCCAGTAACCATGGCTGCGCCTCTCCCTCCCTCCTCCCGGTCCCGCATCCCCGGCTCGGGCCTGGCCAAGGGCCTGGCCGTCACCCTCCGCACGATGACGAGGAAGTCCGTCACCGCGCAGTACCCGGACACCCAGCCCGACCTCCCGCCCCGCACCCGCGGCGTGATCGGCCTGTTCGAGGAGAACTGCACGGTCTGCATGCTGTGCGCCCGCGAGTGCCCGGACTGGTGCATCTACATCGACTCCCACAAGGAGACCGTCCCGGCGGCGACGCCCGGCGGCCGCGAACGCAGCCGCAACGTCCTCGATCGCTTCGCCATCGACTTCTCCTTGTGCATGTACTGCGGTATCTGCATCGAGGTCTGTCCTTTCGACGCCCTGTTCTGGTCCCCGGAGTTCGAGTACGCCGAGACCGACATCCGCGACCTCACCCACGAACGCGACAAGCTCCGCGAGTGGATGTGGACGGTCCCGGCCCCGCCCGCCCTCGACCCCGGCGCCGAGGAGCCCAAGGAGATCGCCGCCGCCCGCAAGACCGCCGAGAAGCTGGCCGCCCAGCAGGAGGCGGCAGTGGCGGAGCAGGCCACACCGACAGAGCCCACCGCGGCGGACGCTCACGCGGAGGAGCAGGCCCGCGCCGCCGAGCAGCCCACCCGGCCGGCCGGAGAGTCCAAGCAGCAGACCGACCAGCCGAGGCAGGAGGGCAACGAATGACCCTCGCCGCAGCCGCAGGTCTCCTCGCGGCGGGCCCGACCACCAGGGCCACCGCCGAAACCCACGGCTTCCTCTCTCCGACCGGCGTCGAGATCGCCTTCCTCCTCGTCGGCCTGGTCACCTTCGGGGCCGCGCTGGTCACCGTCACCACGCGGCAGCTGGTGCACGCCGCGCTGTGGCTGGTGGTCACGCTCGGCGGCCTCGCCGTCGAGTACCTCCTGCTCACCGCCGAGTTCATCGCCTGGGTGCAGGTGCTCATCTACGTCGGTTCCGTCGTCGTCCTCCTCCTGTTCGGTCTGATGCTCACCAAGGCCCCCATCGGCCGCTCCCCGGACGCCGATTCCGGCAACCGCTGGGCCGCACTCACCGTGGCCGTCGCCGCCGCGGCCTCCCTGATCTGGGTGGTCGTCGACGCCTTCCGTGCCACCTGGATCGACCTCGACGGCCCCGCCGCCGGCTCCACCAAAGCCACCGGCGAGAGCCTCTTCCAGAACTGGGTCCTCCCCTTCGAGGCCCTCTCCGTCCTCCTCCTCGCCGCTCTGGTCGGCGCGATCGTCCTGTCCCGCAAGGCGAAGGAGACCGCCACCGACCGGCCCGGCGCCGGCGCCCCGGCGGGCCGCAGCACAGCCCCGAGCGCCCCCTCGGCGAAGCCGGCGGCCGACCGCTCCACCACGGCCCCCGCCCCCGCCGACCGCGAGCCCTCGGCGACCGGCGCCGCCTCTCCCGCCGCCACCGAGCCCGGCGCCCCGAGCGAGAAGGAGCCGCGCTGATGCATCTCGCCTATCCCGCCGTACTCTCCGCCCTCCTCTTCTGCACCGGCCTGTACGGCGTCCTCGCCCGCCGCAACGCGATCCTGGTCCTGATGTCCGTCGAGCTGATGCTCAACGCCGTCAACCTCAACCTGGTCGCCTTCGACGTCTGGCTCAGCAGGACCGCCGAGGAGACCCTGCACTCCGGCCAGGCGCTGACCCTGTTCACCATCACCATCGCCGCCGCCGAGATCGGCATCGGCCTGGCGATCGTCCTCGCCGTCTACCGCAACCGCGGCACCTCGGACATCGACAAGCTCCGCGACACCGCCGAGAGCCCGGACACCGACGGCCCCGACCGCGACGCCCTCACGGCCCCGCAGGCCGAGAAGGCTGAGGCCACCGCGTGACCACGACCACCCTCGCCGCACTCGTCCCCCTCCTTCCGTTCCTCGGTGCCGCATCGGGCCTGCTCCTTGGCCGCACCGCCCCGGGCTTCGTCCGCCCGCTCGCCGTCCTGCCGACGCTCGCGTCCCTCGTGCTCGCTGCGGTGGTCGCCGTGCGCCAGGGCGGCGACCAGGCGATCGACGCCGCCACCGAACTCACGCCCACCGGCTCGGTCCCGATCGACCTTGCCCTGTACATTGACGGCTTCGCCGCTCTCGTCGCCGTCCTGGTGGGCGTCGTCGCCACCTGCGTGCAGATCTACTCGACGGGCTACCTGCGCGAGGACCCGCGCTACCCCTCGTACGCCGCGCTCGTCTCCCTGTTCACCTCCGCGATGCTGCTCGTCGTCTACTCCGGCGACCTGATGGTGCTGCTGGTCGGCTGGGAGATCATGGGCATCTGCTCGTACTTCCTGGTCGGCCACTACTGGGAGACCCCGGAGGCCCGCGCCGCCTCCATCAAGGCCTTCCTGGTGACCAAGCTCGGTGACGTCCCCTTCCTCATCGGCCTGTTCGCCCTGGCCACCGACGCCGGGTCCTTCCGCATCACGAAGGTCCTCGGCACCGTCGCGAGCGGTGGACTCGACCACCCGACACTGATCGCCCTGCTGCTCCTCGCGGGCGTGGCCGGCAAGTCGGCGCAGTTCCCGCTGCACACCTGGCTCCCCGACGCGATGGCGGGCCCGACGCCCGTCTCCGCGCTGATCCACGCCGCGACGATGGTCGCCGCCGGTGTCTACTTCATCGCCCGTCTCCTCCCGGTCTTCCAGGCCTCCCAGGCCGCGATGATCGTCCTCGCCGTCATGGCCGCCGTCACGATGCTCGGCTCGGGTCTCGCCGCGCTCGCCCAGGACGACATCAAGCGCGTCCTCGCCTACTCGACGATCGGCCAGCTCGGCTACATGACCGGTGCCCTCGCCGTCGGCGACCGCGGTGCCGCCGTCTTCCACCTCCTCTCGCACGGCGCCTTCAAGGCGCTGCTGTTCCTCGCGGCCGGCGTGATCATCCACGCCGCCGGCACCAACTCGCTGGCCGCCATGTCCCGCATGAGCCACCTGCGCGACCGCATCCCCGACGCCTACTGGACGATGAGCGTGGCGCTCCTCGCGCTCGCCGCGATCCCGCCCTTCAGCGGTTTCTTCTCCAAGGAGTCCGTCCTCGGCGCGGCCGAGCACGTCGCCACCGGCCACACCGAGCACGCCCCCGGCGCCGCAGGCTGGACCGTGCTGATCACCGGCATGATCACGGCCCTGCTCACGGCCGCGTACGCGATGCGCCTGTGGCTGCTGGCCTTCCGTGGCCGGGGCGCCGAAGCCCCCGACCACGGCAGGCAGCCGCTGACGATGACCGTGGTGCTGTGGGTGCTCGCCGTCCCGTCCCTCGCCGTCGGCGCGCTCGCCTACCGCGTCCTGCCGGACTGGTTCGACGGCCGCGACCTCGCCCCGACCCTCACCACGTCCGTGGTCGGCACGGGCGTGGCCCTGGTCGGCGGCGTCGTCACCTACGCCGCCTGGCGGCACACCACGGCCTTGGCGGCCCGCGTCCCTC
The DNA here is from genome assembly GCF_044465645.1 of Streptomyces sp. NPDC049627. Taxonomy (NCBI): domain Bacteria; kingdom Bacillati; phylum Actinomycetota; class Actinomycetes; order Kitasatosporales; family Streptomycetaceae; genus Streptomyces; species Streptomyces sp. NPDC049627. Next base: position 193,518 of record NZ_JBITLW010000007.1, read on the forward strand.
CCCCACTCTCGGCTTCGCTCGAGCGGGGGCACCCCCATGGTGCGGTCGCGGCACACCCCGAGGGCGACGCCGCTCAGGTCGAGGCCGAGGCCATCGCCAGCCACGCGCCCGTGTACGGGGGAGTGGCCTACGCGCCCGACCCCGCCGACCCCGGGCGACTGCTGCTCGGCCCGCTGCACCGGCACGCGGCCGTCGGCTTCCACCTCGACGCCCTGTACCGGGCGCTGTTCGTCCGCCCGGTCCAGGGCGGCGCGAGTCTCGTCCGGTTCCTCGACCGCGAGGTCGTCGACACCTACGTGCGTGGCGCGGGCGCGCTACCCCGCTGGCTCGGCATCGCCGTGCGGCGCGCCCAGACCGGCAACGTGCAGACCTATGTGAGCGCTCTGCTCGCCGGCACCGTCGTCCTGGCGATCGCCGCCGTCCTCGTCGCCACGGGAGCGTGAGCAGGCGTGATCGATATCAACGAGTCCGTGATGCAGTTCCTTCTGGCATTCGTCGTCGTCGGCCCGCTCCTCGGCGCCGCCGCCGCTCTCCTGCCCGCCCCGCCCGGGCTGAAGGGGAAGTCGCCCGAGCAGGCCGTGCTGCGGCACGGCGTCACCGTCACCGGCGTGGTGCTCGTCGCCGCGATCGTCCTCGCGCTCGGCTTCGACCATGACCAGCCGTCGAAGATGCAGGCCAGCACGGACATCAGCTGGATCCCCGCACTCGACGTGCGCATCCACCTCGGCATCGACGGCATTTCGCTCCCCCTTCTGGTCCTGACCGCGCTGCTGACCTTCCTCTGCGCGCTCTACTCGTACTTCAAGATGCCTGCGGGCCCGAGCCCGAAGGCCTTCGTCGCACTGCTGCTCGTCCTGGAGTCCGGCACCCTCGCCACCTTCGCCGTCCTCGACCTGCTGCTGTTCTTCCTCGCCTTCGAGATGGTCCTGATCCCGATGTACTTCCTCATCGCCCGCTGGGGCGGCGAGGGCCGCGCCGCGGCCGCCTGGAAGTTCATCCTCTACACGCTGCTCGGCTCCGTGGTCATGCTGCTCGGCCTGCTCCTGATCGGAATCAAGGCGGGCACATTCGACATGGTGGCACTCGCCACTGACAACGGCCCGTCACTGAGCACGTCCGTGCAGGTCACCGCCGTTCTGGCGATCGGGATCGGGCTCGCGGTCAAGACGCCGATGTGGCCGCTGCACAGCTGGCTGCCCGACGCCCACACCGCCGCCCCGACGGTCGGCTCGGTCCTGCTGGCCGGTGTCCTGCTCAAGATGGGTACGTACGGGTTCGTACGGATTCTGCTGCCGATCGCTCCCGACGGCTTCGCCGACTTCGCGCCGTACCTCGCCGCCTTCGCCGTCGTCGGGATCATCTACGGATCCCTGGCCTGCCTCGCCCTCGCCAAGCGGGGCGCGAAGGGTGACCTGAAGCGCCTCATCGCCTACTCGTCCGTCGGCCACATGGGCTTCGTGCTGCTCGGCATCGCGACGATGACCCCGACCGGCCTGAACGGCGCCCTGTTCGCCAACGTCGCTCACGGCCTCATCACCGGCCTGCTCTTCTTCCTGGTCGGCGCGCTGAAGGACCGTACGGGCACGACCGACCTCGACGCCCTCGCCGAGCAGACCGGCGCCGCTCTGTACGGCAAGGCCCCGCGCCTCGGCGGACTGCTCGCCTTCGGTGCGGTCGCCTCGCTGGGGCTGCCGGGCCTCGCCGGGTTCTGGGGCGAGATGCTCGCGTTGTTCGGCGCGTTCAAGCCCGCCGCCGAGCTCAGCCGCCCGGCTTTCCTCACCTTCATGGCCATCGGCGCCTTCGGCACCCTGCTCACGGCCGCGTACCTGCTCGTCGTGGTCCGCCGCGTCTGCATGGGCGCCGCGCCGCAGGAAGCCCCGAAGCTCGCCGACGTCCAGACGTACGAGTTCGCGGCCTGGACCCCGCTCGTCGCCCTCACCGTCGTCGCCGGACTGTGGCCGAAGACCCTCCTCGGCCTGACCGACCCGGCCGTGCAGCAGCTCCTCGCAGGAGGCACCCGATGAGCTCCCTGGCCCAGCCCCTGGCCGAGTCGCTGGTCCAGTCCGTCGACTGGCTCGCCATCGCGCCGCCCACCGTCGCGGCGGCCGTCGCACTCGTGGTCCTCGTCGCCGACCTGTTCGTCGCGGAGAACCGGAAGGCCCTGCTCGGCTGGACGTCCGTAGCCGGTCTGGCAGCCTCCGCGCTCCTGCTGCTGCCCCTCCTGGACGGCGACCGCTCCACCTTCTGCCTCACCGGCGACCCCGCCGTCTGCAGCTACACGGCCGACCGCTTCACGCTCGTCATCCAGTTCCTGGTCCTGGGCGGCGCCCTCCTCGCGGCCCTCCTGTCGGTCACCGCACTCAAGGACGCCAAGAAGGAACTCCCCGAAGGGGAGTTCTGGTTCCTGCTGCTCTCCTCCGCCGCCGGAGCCGCCCTCCTGCCCGCCTCCCGAGACCTGGCGACCCTCGTCGTCGCCCTCGAAGTGGCCTCACTCCCCGCGTTCGCGCTGGTCGGCCTCCGCTTCGGCGACCGCAAGTCCTCCGAAGCGGCCCTGAAGTTCTTCCTGTCGTCGGTCACCGCGACCGCGGTCAGCCTCATGGGCATCAGCTTCGTGTACGCCGCCACGGGCACGCTCTATCTGACCCAGATCGCCGAGCGGATCCAGAACGTCGACGGGCAGCTCGAGATCCTCGCCCAGACCGGAGTGGTCCTCACCCTGGTCGGCTTCGCCTTCAAGACCGCGGCCGTGCCCTTCCACTTCTGGGTGCCGGACACCTATGTGGGAGCGCCCCTGCCGGTCGCCGCCTACCTGTCGGTCGTCGGCAAGGCGGTCGGCTTCACCGGCCTGATCCTCGTCACGGTCATCGCGCTGCCGTCGTACGCCGACGTCTGGGGACCGGCCCTCGCGGCGCTTGCCGCCCTCACCATGACCGTCGGCAACGTCGGCGCCCTGCGCCAGCAAGCCACGCGCGCGTACAGCGCGGTACGCCTGCTCGCCTGGTCCTCCGTCGGCCAGGCCGGCTACCTCCTTGTGCCGATCGCCGCCGCCGCGTACTCCGACGACGCCGAGCGGTCCATCGGCTCCACCGTCGCCTACGCCCTCATGTACGCCGCCGTGAACCTCGGCGCCTTCGCGGTGGCCGCACTCGTCGGCCGTACGAAAACCCTCAACCGCATCAGCGACTACCGCGGCCTGTACGCGCGCAATCCCCTCTCCGCCCTGATCCTGGCCTTCTTCCTGCTCTGCCTCGCCGGACTCCCGCCAGGCATCATCGGCCTGTTCGCCAAGGTCACCGTCTTCTCCGCCGCCGTCGACGCCGGCCTCGGCTGGCTGGCCGTGGTCATGGCCGTCAACGTAGTGATCGCGCTGTTCTACTACCTCCAGTGGACGGCCCTGCTGTTCCGCGCCCCCGAGGGCGAGCCCGTCAAGCACCTCCTCCCCGCGCCGGTGACGGCCACGATGGCCCTCACCGGCGTCGTCGGCATCGCCCTGTCCGGAGCCCCCCAGCTGATCCTGCGCTTCGCCGACACCGGGCTCTTCTGAGCCCTGGCGCATTCCGGGCGCGCGCAGGGGACGCTCCACGCCCCACGCGCGTGCCGGCGCCTCACCCGGACGGCCCACGCCTGCCTCCGAACATGCAAGGGAACCCGTGGCCCTCGCCTGGCGTTGACCAGTACGGAAGGGTCCACTGGACGTGAGACCACGGCATCAGTGGCATCGGAGATCGAGCAGCAAAGGGTTCCCCTGCCGCACCACTTGGAGGGCGTACCGTGCACCGCCGGCACAACGGGCTCAGGACCGCAGTACTCCTCGGGGGACTGTCCGCACTCATCATCGTCATCGGCAGTTTCTTCGGCCGCATGGGGCTCGTCGTCGCGGTCCTGATCGCGCTGGGCACGAACGCCTACGCGTACTGGAACAGCGACAAGCTGGCGCTACGCGCGATGCGCGCCCGCCCGGTCAGTGAGTTCGAGGCCCCCGGGCTCTACCGCATGGTCCGAGAGCTCTCCACCCAGGCACGCCAGCCCATGCCCCGCCTCTACATCTCGCCCACTGAGGCGCCGAACGCCTTCGCGACGGGCCGCAATCCGCGCAACGCCGCCGTGTGCTGCACCGAAGGCATCCTGCGCATCCTCGACGAGCGCGAACTTCGCGGCGTCATCGGCCATGAGCTCAGCCACGTCTACAACCGCGACATCCTGATCTCGTCGGTGGCCGGCGCCCTCGCCTCGGTGATCTTGTTTCTGGTCAACTTCGCCTGGCTGATCCCGATCGGCCGCTCCGACGACGACGAGGGCCCCGGCCTCCTCGGCATGTTGCTCATCATGATCCTCGGCCCGCTGGCGGCCAGCCTGATCCAGCTGGCCATCAGCCGCTCCAGGGAGTACGAGGCCGATGCCTCCGGCGCCCAGCTCACCGGCGACCCGCTCGCCCTCGCCAGCGCCCTGCGCAAGCTCGAACTCGGCACCAAGCAGCTCCCGCTGCCCCCCGAGCCCCGTATCGAGACCGCCAGTCACATGATGATCGCCAACCCCTTCCGTCCGGGGCAGGGGTTCTCCAAGATGTTCTCCACCCACCCGCCGATGGCGGACCGAATCGCCCGGCTCGAAAAGATGGCAGGCCCCCCACAGTGAAGACCATCCTCAACGTCATCTGGCTCGTCCTGAGCGGCTTCTGGCTGTTCCTCGGCTACATGCTCGCGGGCCTACTGCTCTGCATCACCGTCATCGGCATCCCGTTCGGGATCGCGGCCTTCCGTATCGGCATCTACGCCCTGTGGCCCTTCGGGTACACCACGGTCGAGCGTCGCGACGCCGGAGCGCCCTCCTGCGTGGGCAACGTCCTGTGGCTGATCCTCGCGGGCTGGTGGCTGGCCATCGGCCACATCGTCACCGGCATCGCGCTGTGCGTCACGATCATCGGCATCCCGTTCGGCATCGCCAACTTCAAGCTGATCCCGGTGTCGCTGTTCCCGCTGGGCCGCGAGATCGTCTCGACGGACCAGCCCTTCTCGTCGCGCTGGTAGAGGCGGAGGGTCGCCCGGAAGCCGCGCAGGAGGGCAGGCACGCAGGCCGCAGGTTTTCCACAACCCACTGGTTGTCCACAGGCCGGACCGATTGTCAGTGGCGGCTTGCATCATGAACGCATGACCGAGAACGAGCAGTTGCTGACGAGGGTGGCGGACAAGGCCCGCAACACCCGTCCGTGGGGCTGGCCTTCACTCCCCGAGCCCGCGGACGCCGCCACCCTGGCCCGCGCCGAGGCGGCCCTCGGCTTCCGCCTGCCCCCACTGCTCGCCGACCTCTACCTGCGCATAGGAGACGGCGGATTCGGCCCGGAGTACGGCCTGTTGCCCCTGCTCGACAGCCCACCGGCCGCCGAGCCCGCCGCCGTCACGCAGTATCTCGCCCATCGCGAGAGCGCCCGCAAGGACCCCGACTGGCCCTGGCCCGAAGGCGTCCTGCCGATATCTCACTGGGGCTGCGCGATGTACGCGTGCGTGGACTGCCGCAGTCCCCAGGCCACCGTCCTGCTCTTCGAACCGAACGCCGACGACGCCGACCAGGCGTGGTACGTGGACGCCCCGAGCCTCACCGACTGGCTGCGCGCGTGGGTCGACGGCACGGGCTGGTACGAGGAGACGAACGACGATCTGGAGATGGCCCCTTGGGCCGACTTCCACATACGTACGGCGAGGACACGGGTGTCCTGAGGAGGCGTGAACCGCAGGGTGCAGACCGGGCCGACGGGCGCTGCGCGGACTGCTCGTTGTTGAGTGGGTTCATCGCGTGCGTTCGCCGTAGGCGGTCGAGCGCGTCGACTGCGCATGCGTGGTCTCGACGCTCGAACGGCCCGCTCTCGCCGACTCGGCCGACGGCCTGTCCAGCGAGCTGTGACGGCTGCTCAGCAGGCCCGGGCCACCTCGCGCGTTCTCGCGCGTCCGGTGACGTCCAGCGGGCCTGATGCCGTGCCCGGTTGCCCGAACCGTTGGCCGAGACGCCCTCCGGCCGAGACGCCCCCACGTCCAGGAGACCCCAGGCCCAGACGCCTCCGGCCTTGACGGCCGTACGCGCCCGCCCCGCCGTTCCTCAGAAGCAACCCCGACGCGAACCCGGCCTACCGCCCGCCGCCACCCGACCGCTCCACCACCCACCGCCGCGCCCCGTATGCGACCACCCCCACCGCCAGCACTCCAGCACCGGTGACGACCGACACCCCCGGAAGCGAGAACGCCAGCACCGCACACCCGAGGAGACCCACGGCCGGCACGACCCGCGCAGTCGGCTTCGAGTCGAGAGTCCAGGCCGACGCGTTGGCCACCGCGTAGTACGCCAGCACACCGAAGGAGGAGAACCCGATCGCGCCCCGCACGTCCACCGTGGCGGCCAGGACCGCGACCACCGCACCCACGGCCAGCTCGGCCCGGTGCGGCACCTGGAAGCGCGGATGAACGGCTGCCAGGGCGCCGGGCAGATGCCGGTCGCGGGCCATGGCCAGCGTCGTCCGGGAGACGCCCAGGATCAGGGCGAGCAGCGAACCCAACGCGGCGACGGCCGCACCCACCCGCACCACCGGCGCCAGCCCCGGCACCCCGGCTGCCCGCACCGCGTCGGCCAGCGGCGCGCCCGCATCCCCGAGACCCTCCGCACCCAGCACGGAAAGGACAGCCACCGCCACCCACGCGTACACCGCCAGCGCGATGCCCAGGGCAAGCGGAATCGCCCGGGGGATGGTGCGCGCGGGATCCCGCACCTCCTCACCGAGGGTCGCGATCCGTGCGTACCCGGCGAACGCGAAGAACAGCAGCCCCGCCGCCTGCAGCACCCCGCCGACCCCGCCCGAGGCCCCGACGTCCAGGCGCCCGGCATCGGACTCCCCGGACCCCAGACACACGACCACCACACAAGCGAGGACAGCCAGGACCACGGCAACGATCGCCCGGGTCAGCCAGGCGGACTTCTGGACACCGCCGTAGTTCACCGCGGTCAGCGCCACCACGGCCGCGACCGCCACCGCGTGCGCCTGCCCCGGCCAGACGTACGCGCCCACGGTGAGCGCCATCGCCGCGCAGGAGGCCGTCTTGCCGACCACGAACGACCAGCCCGCGAGATACCCCCAGAACTCCCCGAGCCGCTCGCGGCCGTACACATACGTGCCGCCCGAGGCCGGATACAGCGCCGCCAGTCGTGCCGACGACGTGGCATTGCAGTAGGCGACCACGGCCGCGACCGCGAGCCCGAGCAGCAGCCCGGATCCGGCCGCGTGCGCGGCGGGCGCCAGGGCGGCGAAGATGCCGGCCCCCACCATCGAACCGAGCCCGATGACCACGGCGTCGCCGACGCCCAGGGTGCGTCGGAGCTCGGAAGGAGCACTGGAGCCTGTCATGTTCGGAACCCTACTGATCGTTGCAACCGAGGGGTGCCGCAGTGACGTCCTGTTCATCAACAAGGCACGAACAAGCGCGCCACGAGCCCGTCTCACTGCCGAGCGGCACGCAGCGTGCAAGGCACACGCACATCGCGCCACGCACAACCTGTCCGCACGGAAGCCACACAGACCGGACAGTGACAGCACGGCGCGGAAGGGCAGGTTCAGGGCATGACCATCATCAGCTGGATCATCCTGGGGCTGTTGGCCGGAGCCATCGCCAAGTTCCTGCTGCCGGGGCGCGACCCGGGCGGCTTCATCGGCACGACGATCATCGGCATCGCGGGCGCGTTCATCGGTGGCTGGATCTCGGCCCGCTGGCTGGACCACCCGATCACCAAGGACTTCTACGACGGCGCCACGTGGGCCGCCGCGATCGGCGGCTCCCTCGTGCTCCTGATCGCCTACCGCATCTTTTTCGGCCACTCGCGCAACTGAGCGAGGAGCACACTCCCCGGACCGCAGCCAGCAGGCGAGAAGGGTGGGCACCGTCGGTGCCCACCCTTCTTCGTACCTCCTCCGCCCGTGAGTCAGCGGCTCACCGGTAGTTCACGAACTGAATCGCGAAGTCGAAGTCCTTGCCCTTCAGCAGGGCGATCACGGTCTGCAGGTCGTCCCGGCTCTTCGAGCTGACCCGCAGCTCGTCGCCCTGCACCTGCGCCTTCACGCCCTTGGGGCCCTCGTCGCGAATGATCTTCGCCACCTTCTTCGCGTTCTCCTGGGAGATGCCCTCCTCGATCGACGCGAAGATCTTGTACTCCTTGCCCGAGAGCTGGGGCTCGCCCGCGTCCAGGGCCTTCAGTGAGATCCCGCGCTTGATCAGCTTGGACTGGAAGACGTCGAGGACAGCCTTCACCCGGTCCTCGGAGTTCGCCTCCATCAGGATCTTTTCACCGGACCACGAGATCGAGGCACCCACGCCCTTGAAGTCGTAGCGCTGCGAGATCTCCTTGGCGGCCTGGTTGAGGGCGTTGTCGACCTCCTGCCGCTCGACCTTCGAGACGATGTCGAAACTGGAGTCGGCCATGTCCTGTGGCTCCTTGTATCGGGGTGCGTGTGGGGTGCGTATCGGCGGGCGTGGGGGTGGCCGCCGAGCCCGGGGCAGACCCGGACCGCATCCGGACAAGCCTAGCCACCCGGCGTCCCCCGGGAGGCGATCAATCGGGTGGCGAAGCACCCCTGTGCATCGGGTATTGTTTACGTCGTTGCCACGGAGCACCGCCGAAAAGCGGTTCGAACGGCAGCAAACCCGGCGGTGTGCCCGAGCGGCCAAAGGGAGCAGACTGTAAATCTGCCGGCTCAGCCTTCCCAGGTTCGAATCCTGGCGCCGCCACACTGGGGAAAACCCCCTTCGATCTGCGGAAACGTGGATCGGAGGGGGTTTTCGCGTTCCAGTGCCCCGCCCGGGGCACACTGCTCCCATGGTCACGCCTCGCAGAAGCTGCCCCGAGTGCCGTCGTGAGATCGCCGTCGTCGCCGGTCGGTTCGCGCGGCACGACCCGCCCGGCGCGCGGGAGAACGGGGAACTCATGTCGTGCCCCGGATCCCGGCGGCAGGCGCACCTGGGGGCCGCGCAGCCGGCCCTGGACGGGTACGTCGTGCCCGAGTTCCCCGGGCAGCTGCCGCTGTTCTGAGGTTCTCGAAGGGAAGCTAAGGCTCGTCCGTCCGCACATCCATCCGCGTCACCAGCCCGTCCCCGTCGAAGCGGTACACATGCTCGACGGTCTCCTCCGCCCACCGGTCGCCCGACGCGTCGCGCATCCCCGGCCGTACGGTCGCCACCACCGCCTCGCCGTCCTCCTCCGGACGCAGTCCCTCCAGCCGTACCAGAGGATGCCCGGCGGCGAACTGCCGTGCCCAGTACGCGCGTACCGCCCCGCGCCCGTGCAGCCGGACTCCGTCCAGAACGTTCGGCCAGTCCACGTCGGGCGCGAGGCAGCGTTGCATGAAGGCCTCTCGCTCGTCCGTCGAGAAGACCTCGTACATGCGCCGCAACAGCGCCTCCTGTGCGGCGGGAACCCCCTCGGTGCCCAACGTCAGTTCCCCGCCACCGACTTCACCGCCACCGACACCGGAGTCGATCCGCTGATCAGTTCGAGCGTCAGACCGGCCGTCGCCGACGTGTCGAGCAACTCCGCGAGAACGGCGGCCACGTCGTCGCGTGGGACGGGGCCGCGGCCGGTGCGTGCCTCCAGGCGTACCAGGCCGGTTCCGGCGTCGTTCGTCAGCATGCCGGGGCGCAGGATCGTCCAGTCGAGGGCGTCCAGGCCGCGGACGTACTCGTCGGCGGCGCCCTTGGCGCGCAGGTAGACGTCGAAGACCTCGTCGCCCTCGTGGTTCGGGTCGGCGCCCATCGACGACACCACCAGGAAGCGCCGTACGCCCGCCTGGACCGCCGCGTCCGCGAACAGGACCGCCGCCCCCTTGTCCACCGTGTCCTTGCGGGTCGACCCGCTGCCGGGGCCCGCGCCGGCCGCGAAGACCGCCGCGTCAGCACCCCGCAACCGGCTCACGACCTCCTCGACCGAGGCCGACTCCAGGTCCAGCAGGACGGGTTCGGCGCCGGCCTCCCGCAGGGCGGCGCTCTGTTCGGCCTTGCGGATGATCCCCGCGACCTCGTCCCCGCGCGCGGCGAGCAGCCTCTCCAGCCGCAGCGCGATCTGACCATGACCACCAGCGATGACAATGCGCATGTTTCCGACCGTACGCCCGGACGGACGCATCCGCCGCACGACTTCAGCCACGCCTCACATCACGCGAGCGCACCGCCCACGCCTCTGTGGTGCACAGAGCGCATCCCCCGGCGCACAACCCACGTGCTGGCACCGGGCGCACGAGCCGCAAGCGCACCCCGGCGCACTCCGGCCGCTCACGACAACTCCCCGCGCCCCTGCCGCGGCAACCCCAACTCCGCGGCCACGGCCGAGTTGCAGTACTCCCGCACCGCGCTCGTGCGTGCCACCACGCGCCCCCGATGCACCACGATGCGGCTGTACGCGAGGGACAGCGCCCCCGCCAGCCGTTCCCCGCGTACCGCCAGCAACTCGGCCGGGAAGCCCGCCTCCACCCGTACCTCGGGCAGGCCCAGCACCGACCGCGCCGACGCGCTCACCGCGTCGTAGGCGTCCTCGGGGCGCAGCCCGTGCCGCGAGGAGAGCAGGTAGGCGGCTTCCAGCGGGTCCCCGCGTCCCACCGGGTTCGATACGTCCCTCAGGGCGCCGCTTCCGGCCGCGACGCGTACGCCGGCGGCGCGCAGCAGTCGTACGGGCGCCGTGGCCCGTCGTTCCACGCCCCCGCAGCCGCCCTGCGGCAGGCACACGACCGTCACCCCGGCCGCGGCGAGCTGGTCCGCGGTGCGGGAGGCCGCCTGGGCGGGCAGGCGTCCCAGGCCGCCGCACGGGCCGAGCGTCACGCCGGGACGCAACCCGCCGGCCATCGCGGCGAGGCGGGCCAGGCGGGCCGGGTCGGTGGCGTCGGTGTGCAGGTCGACGGGACAGCCGTGCTCCGAGGCGACCTCCAGGACCGCCTCCACGTAACCCGTCGGATCCGGGTCCAGGTCGGGACAGCCGCCCACCACCGAGGCGCCCATCTTCAGGGCGTCCCGCAGTATCGCGAGCCCGTCGGCGCCGGCCACGCCGGTCAGCAGCCGGGGCATCGCCACGGTCGTCAACTCGGTGAGCCCCCGCAGCGAACGCCGTGCCTGCAGTACGGCGGCGAGCGCGCTCAGCTCCTGTACGTCGCCCACGCGGACGTGTGCCCGTAGCGCGGTCGCGCCGTGCCCGAGCTGGAGCAGGGCGGCCTCGGTGGCCCGGCGCTGGACGTCGGGTGGGTCGTACGAGACCGGACCGCCCGCGTCCGCGGAGAGGGCGGTGTCGCCGTGGGCGTGCGGTTCGGCCGGGGCCGGCAGGAGCAGATAGCCGCTGAGGTCCACGCGCGTACCGCACGCGCGCGTGCCGTCCCCCGCCAGGCTTCCGGCCGTACCGACCGCCTCGATGCGTCCGCCGACCAGACGTACGTCCACGGTCCGGCCGTCGGTGAGCCGCGCCCCGCACAGCAGGAGTGCGGACGGGTCGGCCGGTCCGGACGAGCCCGACGAGGACGACGAGTGGGGCGGCTGGGGCTGACTGTCGGGCATCGCGTTCCAGAGGCTCGGGGCTGCGCATCGGGGCTGCGGGGGACGGTGCTGGGAACTTCGGGGGGCACGCAAGATCACGCAGAGTGAGACGAGCCTAGGGTGACGATCCGGCCCTGGCGCGCAGGAGCGCAATAGTCGTACCGGTGTGGTCCGCCGAACGGGAGCCCCGCCGCGGTACCGCAGTGGCCTGCGAGGTGTCTGTGCAGCCCGCCGATCGGCCGCAGGGAGGTGCCGCGAAACGGATTTGGGTGAACGGCAGCCGAGCGTGTAATGTCTTCATCGCTCGCCCCAATAGCTCAGTCGGCAGAGCGTCTCCATGGTAAGGAGAAGGTCTACGGTTCGATTCCGTATTGGGGCTCTGGTGTGTGAGGTTCCCGTCGCGAGGCGGGAACGGATCGCATCGCAGCGGTGTAGCTCAGTCGGTAGAGCAAGCGGCTCATAATCGCTGTGTCACCGGTTCAAGTCCGGTCACCGCTACTGACAGTAGCCGATTGCGGGGTCGGTCCTTCGATCGGCTACTCTTTCTTGCGTTAAATCAGTCCATCCGTTCGTCTTAGGAGCACTCACGTGGCTGCCACCGACGTCCGCCCGAAGATCACGCTGGCCTGCGTGGAGTGCAAGGAGCGGAACTACATCACCAAGAAGAACCGGCGTAACAACCCGGACCGTCTTGAGATGAAGAAGCACTGCCCGCGTTGCAACGCGCACACCGCGCACCGCGAAACGCGATAAATCAGGCTCGTACGCGAGGCCGCCCCCACAGTCGGGGGGCGGCCTCGCGTCGTTTTCGCCCCGGTTACCGGTCGGTTCCGGCCGGCCCAGGCAGATCAGCCACGCACACGGCAGATCAGCCACGCACACGGCAGATCGGCCACGCGAACCAGCAGGGTCAACCACAGTAGACAGCAGGAGGTGCCGAGCCATGGCGCTCGACCAGTCCTTCGTGGGGCGGAGCTACCCGCCCACCGAGCCCTATGAGGTGGGCCGGGAGAAGATCCGTGAGTTCGCGGAGGCGGTGGGGGACGGCAACCCGGCGTACACGGACCCGGAGGCCGCCAAGGCGCTCGGTCACTCCGATGTGATCGCCCCCCCGACCTTCATCTTCGCGATCACCTTCAAGGCCGCGGGACAGGTCATCCAGGACCCCCAGCTGGGCCTGGACTACAGCCGCGTGGTGCACGGCGACCAGAAGTTCGCCTACACCCGCCCGGTGCGCGCCGGGGACCGGCTGACGGTCACCTCGACCATCGAGGCGATCAAGACCATGGCGGGCAACGGGATCCTGGACATCCGCGGCGAGGTCCACGACGAGGCGGGCGAGCACGTGGTGACCGCCTGGACCAAGCTGGTGGCCCGCCCCGCCGACTCCGCCGACGCCGAGGAAGGGAAGGCCTGAGACCGATGACGGCGAAGATTGCCTACGACGACGTCGAGGTCGGCACCGAACTGCCCACCCGGACCTTCCCCGTGACCCGCGCCACGCTCGTGCAGTACGCGGGTGCCTCCGGTGACTTCAACCCGATCCACTGGAACGAGAAGTTCGCCAAGGAGGTCGGGCTGCCGGACGTCATCGCGCACGGCATGTTCACCATGGCCGAGGCGATCCGGGTGGTCACCGACTGGACCGGCGACCCGGGCGCCGTCGTCGAGTACGGCGTCCGCTTCACCAAGCCCGTCGTCGTACCGAACGACGACCAGGGCGCCACGATCGAGGTCGACGGCAAGGTCGCGGCCAAGCTCGACGACAACAAGGTCCGCGTGGACCTGACCGTGAAGAGTGCCGGGCAGAAGGTGCTCGGGATGTCGCGGGCGGTCGTACAGCTGGCGTGACGGGCACGCGCGTTTGGCGTGCGGTAAGGGGCGTCCTCCATGGTGGGGCGCCCCTTACACACTTTTCCGCCGGCACCGCTTGCCTAGTTAGTGATTGAGTACTAACTTATGTCCCATGGCCAGGATGAGTGCAGAAGAGAGGCGCGAGAGCGTGATCCGCGCGGCGACGACCGAGTTCGCCCGTGGCGGCTATCACGGCACGTCGACCGAGGCGATCGCCAAGCGGGTCGGTGTCTCGCAGCCGTATCTCTTCCGGCTTTTCCCGGGCAAGAAGGCGATCTTCCTGGCGGCGGCGGAACGCTGCGTGGAGGACACCATCCGGACCTTCGACGAAGCCGCCAAGGGGCTGGAGGGCGAGGAGGCCCTGCATGCCATGGCGAACGCCTACACCAAGGTCATCGCCGAGCGGCCCGAGCGGCTGCTGATGCAGATGCAGATCTATGTCGCCGCGGCGGCCGCCGAACAGGAGGGCGACCGCGAGTTCGGCGAGAGCGTGCGGGCCGGCTGGATGCGGCTGTGGGACACCGTCCATCTGCCGCTGGGTGCCGACGTCGACGGGACGACGAGCTTCCTGGCGCACGGGATGCTCATCAACTGTCTGGTCGCGATGGGCTTCCCGCCCGAGCACCGGGTCTGGGAGGGGCTCTACCCGTCCGCGCGGACCACGGGCCGGCTGGAGCACTAGGGCTGAGGAAACGCGAGGCCGACGCCCGCTTTCCATGATCGCAAAACTTAGTAATCACTAACTAACACCGAGCGTATCGAACTCGAACTCACTGGGGGAGCGATGTCATCGCAGACCGCACAGCGCGGGGGAGCCGCCTGGGCCCTCGTCATCACCAGCGTCGCCGGATTCATGGCGGCCCTCGACAACCTCGTCGTCACCACCGCACTGCCCTCCATCCGCAAGGACCTGGGCGGAGCGCTGGACGACCTGGAGTGGACGGTGAGCGCGTACACACTCACCTTCGCCGTCCTGCTGATGTTCGGCGCGGCGCTCGGCGACCGCTTCGGGCGCCGCAGGCTCTTCCTCGCCGGCATCACGGTCTTCACCGGCGCGTCCGCCGCGGCGGCCCTCGCGCCCGGCATCGACTCACTCATCGCCGCCCGCGCGGTGCAGGGCGTCGGCGCGGCGGTCATGATGCCGCTGACGCTGACCCTGCTGACGGCCGCCGTGCCCGTGGCCAAGCGCGGGATGGCGTACGGCATCTGGGGCGCCGTCAACGGGCTGGCCGTCGCGTCCGGACCGCTCATCGGCGGCAGCCTCACCGAGCACATCTCCTGGCAGTGGATCTTCTGGCTGAACGTCCCGCTCGGCCTCGCCCTGCTGCCGCTCGCCCGCCTGCGCCTCGCCGAGTCCTACGGCACCGGCGCGCCGCTCGACGTCCCCGGCACCCTGCTCGCCAGCGGCGGTCTCTTCGGCATCGTGTACGGCCTGGTGCGCGGCCCCGCCGACGGCTGGACCGCCTCCCTGGTGCTGACCGGTCTGTTCGCCGGAGGCGCGCTGCTCGCCGGCTTCGTCGTCTACAGCACCCGCGCCAAGAACCCGATGCTGCCGATGCGGTTGTTCCGCTCCCGGGCCTTCTCCGGGATCAACGCCGCGAGCATGCTGATGTTCCTCGGCATGTTCGGCTCGATCTTCCTGCTCAGCCAGTACATGCAGGGCGTGCTCGGCTACTCACCGACCGAGGCGGGGCTGCGGATGCTGCCGTGGACCGGCATGCCGATGCTCGTCGCGCCGGTCGCCGGCATCCTCTCCGACCGCATCGGCGGCCGTCCCGTCGTCGCCACCGGCCTGTTCCTCCAGGCCGCCGGGCTCGCCTACATGGCGTCCGTCGTCACCGTCGACGTGTCCTACGCCGCCCAGCTGCCCGGACTGATCATCAGCGGCGTCGGCATGGCCCTGTTCTTCGCGCCGGCGGCCAACCTGGTCATGTCCAGCGTCCGAGCCTCCGAACAGGGCATCGCCTCGGGCGCCAACAACGCCCTGCGCGAGGTCGGCGGCGCGCTCGGCATCGCCGTCATGGCGTCGATCTTCTCCGCGCAGGGCGGCTACGAGACCGGTCGGACCTTCGTGGACGGCCTGCGGCCCGCCCTGGTCACCGGCGCCGCGGTGGTGGCCCTCGCCGGTCTCGCGGCGCTGACCATCCCGGCCCGCAAGCGCGGCGGCGCGGCGGTGAGCACGGTCGAGCAGCTGCCGGAGCGCTCTCTGGAGACGGCCGCCCGCTGACCCCGCCGGGAGCCCGAACCCCTGGATCGAGAGGAGCAGTCATGCCCACCCTTCCCTGGACCGTGCCGAACCCCGTGCCGCCGGCCACCGAGGTGCACGTCTTCGCCTCCCGCTTCGAGACCCGCACCCTGTGGGGGGCGCTCCGCTTCCTCGCCCGTACGCCGGGCGTGTGGCGGCAGGTGAGCCGGGCGCCCGGAGCGTACGGGGCCACCCTGAAGGCCGAGCCGTTCAAGCGGACCTTCTGGACGCTGTCCGTCTGGGAGTCGCCCGCCGCGCTCAAGGACTTCGCGCGCTCGGGCACCCACGCCCCCACCTCCCGGGACCTGTCGGCGCAGATGCGGGACGCGAAGTTCGCCACCTGGCAGGTGTCGAGCGACGAGCTGCCGCTCGACTGGGCGCAGGCCCGGCGTCGGCTCACCTGAACGGCACGCGCGCGTGGGACGCGCGTCGGCCCCGGCGCCCCGCACGGGTGCCGGGGCTGTCAGTGCCGTCTCGTAGTCTTGAGCCCGTGCAGGTACTCCACGACGCCCCCCTCGCCCCCCTCACCACCTTCCGACTGGGCGGCCCCGCCACCCGCCTGGTCACCGCGACTACCGACGCCGAGGTGATCGACGTCGTGCGTGAGGCCGATGCCGCCGGGACCCCGCTGCTGCTCATCGGCGGCGGATCGAACCTGGTCATCGGGGACAAGGGCTTCGCGGGCACCGCCCTCGTCATCGCCACCAAGGGCTTCGAGCTGGACGGCACCACCCTCGAACTGGCCGCCGGCGAGGTGTGGACGGACGCCGTCGCCCGCACCGTCGAGGCCGGGCTCGCCGGGATCGAGTGCCTCGCCGGTATCCCGGGCTCCGCAGGCGCCACACCGATCCAGAACGTCGGAGCCTACGGCCAGGAGGTCTCCTCGACGATCACCGAGGTGATCGCCTACGACCGCCGCGCGGGCGAGACCGTCGTCATCCCGAACTCCGACTGCGCCTTCTCCTACCGCCACAGCCGCTTCAAGGCCGACCCCGAGCGCTATGTCGTCCTGCGCGTCCGCTTCCGGCTGGAGGACGCCGACGGGCTCTCCGCGCCCATCAAGTACGCCGAGACGGCCCGTGCCCTGGGCGTCGAACCCGGCGACCGCGTCCCGCTGACCGACGCCCGCGAGACCGTCCTGAAGCTGCGTAGCGGCAAGGGCATGGTCCTGGACCCCGAGGACCACGACACCTGGTCGGCCGGGTCCTTCTTCACCAACCCGATCCTCACCGACGAGCAGTTCGCCGCGTTCCACGCGCGCGTGCGCGAACGCCTGGGCGACGGCGTGGAGCCGCCCGCGTACCCGGCGGGGGACGGCCACACCAAGACCTCCGCGGCCTGGCTGATCGACAAGGCGGGCTTCACCAAGGGCTACGGCACCGGCCCCGCCCGCATCTCCACGAAGCACACCCTCGCCCTGACCAACCGCGGCGAAGCGACCACCGAGGACCTGCTCGCTCTCGCCCGCGAGGTCGTGGCCGGCGTCCGCAAGGCCTTCGGGATCACGCTGGTCAACGAGCCGGTCACGGTGGGCGTCAGCCTGTAGCGCCGGATCGGTGATGCCCGCCGGCCTGACCGGCCGAGCGAATCTCCGTTGTGCGCGGCCCGGTGTCATCGTCACGCTGGGGGGCATGACCCACCCGGCCACGAGAATCCCCACGAGAACTCCCGCATGCGACTGAGACTGCGCGAGTTCCGGCCCCGAACCGGCCCGTACGAGCAGCGGGTCGTCCAGCCCTGGCAGCCCTTGCGCCACACTTCCCTGAGCGGCCCCGACCCCATCGGTCTGCTGCTGGGCGACCACGACGGGCTGAACCGGCTCGCGGCGCTGTTCTCCTTCGCGGCCTACTCCCGGCACACCATCGTCCACGTGCCGCTGCGCGACGGAATCCCGGTCGACGAGGGCTGGGGCGAGCCCGTCGACCTCGTCCTGGCCCACCACACGTCCGGCCTGCGCCCCAGCACATGGCCCGGCCTGCGCCGGAAACTGCGGCAAGGTACACCGCTGACCGTCCGAACCGACGAGGCGCGCACCTCCCGGGACGCCGCGTCCTGGCGCACCCGGTCGCACCGGGCCGACTTCCGCGACGAGCTGCGGCACACCACCCACGCCCGCACGCTCTTCCTGTTCGGCAGCCGGGACGTCTTCGCCGAGACCGCCACGGGCCTCGCCCACGCGGCAGGCCGGGGGCCGTACCAGAAGGGTGTCGCCCAAGGGCGCTCGGCGCTGATGACGTCGCTCCCCGCACTGATCCAGCCACCCGGCGGCGGGCATCCCGTCGAGGTGCTGATCTGCTTCAAGCCCTATCCGCCCTACGCCCACTTCAAGCGGCCGGGCGGCTGAGCCAGTCGTCCACCCCCGCCAGCAGCTTCCTCTGCACGTCCTCCGGCGCCGCCGACCCCCGCACCGACTGCCGGGCCAGCTCCGCCAGTTCCGCGTCCGTGAAGGCGTGGTGGCGGCGGGCGATGTCGTACTGGGCGGCGAGGCGGGAGCCGAACAGGAGCGGGTCGTCCGCGCCCAGGGCCATCGGGACGCCCGCCTCGAACAACGTCCGCAGCGGCACGTCCTCCGGCTTCTCGTAGACGCCGAGGGCGACGTTCGAAGCGGGACACACCTCGCACGTCACGCCCCGGTCCGCGAGGCGCTTCAGCAGCCGCGGGTCCTCGGCCGCCCGCACCCCGTGGCCGATCCGGTGCGCGTGCAGGTCGTCCAGGCAGTCCCGGACCGAGGACGGGCCGGTCAGCTCGCCGCCGTGCGGGGCCGACAGCAGGCCGCCCTCGCGGGCGATGTGGAAGGCACGGTCGAAGTCCCGCGCCATGCCCCGGCGCTCGTCGTTCGACAAGCCGAAGCCGACCACACCCCGCTCCGCGTACCGGACGGCGAGCCGCGCCAGCGTGCGGGCTTCCAGAGGGTGCTTCATACGGTTCGCGGCGACCAGGACGCGCATCCCGAGCCCCGTGTCCCGCGATGCCGTCTCCACCGCGTCCAGGATGATCTCCAGCGCCGGGATCAGACCGCCCAGCCGGGGCGCGTACGACGTCGGGTCGACCTGGATCTCCAGCCAGCCGGAGCCGTCCCTGATGTCCTCCTCCGCGGCCTCCCTGACCAGCCGCTGGATGTCCTCCGGCCGCCTGAGGCACGAGCGCGCCGCGTCGTACAGGCGCTGGAAGCGGAACCAGCCCCGCTCGTCCGTCGCCCGCAGCTTCGGCGGCTCTCCACTGGTCAGGGCGTCGGTCAGCGCCTCGGGCAGGCGCACGCCGTACTTGTCGGCCAGTTCCAGCAGGGTTCCCGGCCGCATCGAGCCGGTGAAGTGCAGGTGCAGATGGGCTTTCGGCAGCTCAGAGACATCACGTACACGCTCCATTCCAGGATCCTGCCGTACGTGTCCGTCGTCCCGGTAGCTCTTTCCCCGAACGTGGTCTTGCTCGCACAAACGACAGGGGACCACCCAGGAACGTTCCTGGGTGGTCCCCTGGAAGGCGCCTCAGTCCCGCGCCTCCGCCAGCAGCTTCTGGATCCGGCTCACGCCCTCGACGAGGTCCTCGTCACCCAGCGCGTACGACAGCCGCAGATAGCCCGGCGTGCCGAAGGCCTCGCCCGGGACGACCGCGACCTCGGCCTCCTCCAGGATCAGCTCGGCCAGCTCGACGCTGCTCTGCGGGCGCTTGCCGCGGACCTCCTTGCCCAGCAGGGCCTTCACCGACGGGTAGGCGTAGAAGGCGCCCTCGGGCTCCGGGCAGACCACGCCGTCGATCTCGTTGAGCATCCGCACGATCGTCTTGCGGCGGCGGTCGAAGGCCTCGCGCATCTTCGCGACCGCGTCCAGGTCACCGGAGACGGCGGCGAGCGCGGCCACCTGGGCCACGTTGGAGACGTTCGACGTGGCGTGCGACTGGAGGTTGGTCGCGGCCTTCACGACGTCCTTCGGGCCGATGATCCAGCCCACGCGCCAGCCCGTCATGGCGTACGTCTTGGCGACGCCGTTGACCACGATGCACTTGTCGCGCAGCTCGGGCAGCAGGGCCGGCAGGGACACGGAGACAGCGTCGCCGTACACCAGGTGCTCGTAGATCTCGTCGGTCAGCACCCACAGCCCGTGCTCCACCGCCCAGCGGCCGATCGCCTCGGTCTCGGCCTCGCTGTAGACCGCGCCGGTCGGGTTGGACGGCGACACGAAGAGGACGACCTTCGTCTTCTCCGTACGGGCCGCCTCCAGCTGCTCGACCGAGACGCGGTAGCCGGTCGTCTCGTCGGCGACGACCTCGACCGGGACACCGCCCGCGAGACGGATCGACTCCGGGTACGTCGTCCAGTACGGGGCCGGGACGATGACCTCGTCGCCCGGGTCCAGGATCGCGGCGAAGGCCTCGTAGATGGCCTGCTTGCCGCCGTTGGTGACCAGGATCTGCGAGACGTCGGGCTCGTAGCCGGAGTCGCGCAGCGTCTTCTGGGCGATCGCGGCCTTCAGCTCGGGCAGACCGCCGGCCGGCGTGTAGCGGTGGTACTTGGGGTTCTTGCAGGCCTCGATCGCGGCCTCGACGATGTAGTCCGGAGTCGGGAAGTCGGGCTCACCGGCGCCGAAGCCGATCACCGGACGCCCGGCGGCCTTGAGGGCCTTGGCCTTGGCGTCCACGGCGAGGGTGGCGGACTCGGAGATCGCGCCGACTCGGGCGGAGACCCGGCGCTCGGTGGGAGGGGTTGCAGCGCTCATGGGGCCCATGGTTTCAGACCGGAAACGCGGGCGGCACGCGGGTTTCACAGACTGAACATCGGCTGAACATCCGTACGGACAGGCCCGCGGCCAGGTCGATCTTGCGTTGTCACACGGCCGATCCCCGGGCGATCTTCCGCCGCTCAAGCCCCCATCGGGCACTTTCTGTTCGACGAGGCGCCCGGGACCACGTACACTCTCACCTCGTTGGCCTTCAGCAGGCCGCACTCGCACGGTGCACAACGAGCACTCGGTCGGATGCGGTACGTTGGGGGACATCACCAAAGGGTCGTAGCTCAATTGGTAGAGCACCGGTCTCCAAAACCGGCGGTTGGGGGTTCAAGTCCCTCCGGCCCTGCTACACACACCTTCGCCAGGATGTGTGCGCATGTACGTACAGCAATGCACCGCCGTGCGGCTCAGACCGGGCGCGGCACGGCCACGACCCGGAATCAGGTGAGGACGAGTGACGGACGCCGTGGGCTCCATCGACATGCCTGATGCCCAGGACGAGGCGCCGGAGTCCAAGAAGAAGACCCGGAAGGGCGGCAAGCGAGCCAAGAAGGGCCCGCTGAAGCGCCTCGCGCTCTTCTACCGCCAGATCATCGCGGAGCTCCGCAAGGTCGTCTGGCCGACGCGGAACCAGCTGACGACGTACACCACTGTGGTGATCATCTTCGTCGTCCTCATGATCGGCCTGGTGACCGTGATTGACTATGGGCTCGACAACGCCGCCAAGTACGTCTTCGGCTGAGCCAAGAGCGAAGGGCGCCGTGGTTACCGGCGCCCCTTTCGCATGTTCCACCCCTATGTATCCAGGAAGAAGCAGCCACCGTGTCTGACCAGAACCTGAACGACGCCGTCGAGCCAAGCGGGCAGGGTGCCGAGTCCGTGGAAGACGAGCTCGACATCGTCGAGGGCGCGGACGAGGACCTGGACGAGGTCGAGGCTGCCGACGCCGAGGCGGGCGAGCCCGCCGAGGAAGCCGCGCTGCACGAGGAGGACGAGGACGAGGCCGCCGAGGAGGAGGCCGAGCCCGTCGACCCCGTCGCCGCGCTGCGCGAGGAGCTTCGCACGCTGCCCGGCGAGTGGTACGTCATCCACACCTACGCCGGTTACGAGAACCGCGTGAAGACCAACCTGGAGCAGCGCGCCGTCTCGCTGAACGTCGAGGACTACATCTTCCAGGCCGAGGTGCCGCAGGAAGAGGTCGTCCAGATCAAGAACGGCGACCGCAAGACGATCAAGCAGAACAAGTTGCCGGGTTACGTCCTGGTCCGCATGGACCTCACGAACGAGTCCTGGGGCGTCGTCCGCAACACCCCCGGCGTCACCGGCTTCGTGGGCAACGCCTACGACCCCTACCCCCTGACCCTGGACGAGATCGTCAAGATGCTCGCCCCGGAGGCCGAGGAGAAGGCCGCTCGCGAGGCCGCCGAGGCCGAGGGCAAGCCGGCTCCGCAGCGCAAGGTCGAGGTCCAGGTGCTGGACTTCGAGGTCGGAGACTCGGTCACCGTCACCGACGGCCCGTTCGCCACGCTGCAGGCCACCATCAACGAGATCAACCCCGACTCGAAGAAGGTCAAGGGTCTGGTGGAGATCTTCGGCCGCGAGACGCCGGTCGAGCTCTCCTTCGACCAGATCCAGAAGAACTGACACCTTCTGGACGTACTGCTTCCGCGCAGGTCAGCCGGGCCCTCACAGCCTGTCTGACCTGCTCGGTTTTTAGCCGCGCATCTATACCCGTTATCGTTGTGCGGTATGCCTTCATCCGGGACGCGACCCGGGCGGGGGCACGCCTCAATCGAAAGGACCCGGAGAGTAATGCCTCCCAAGAAGAAGAAGGTCACGGGGCTCATCAAGCTCCAGATCCAGGCCGGTGCCGCCAACCCGGCCCCGCCGGTCGGCCCCGCGCTGGGTCAGCACGGCGTCAACATCATGGAGTTCTGCAAGGCCTACAACGCCGCGACCGAGTCGCAGCGCGGTTGGGTCATCCCGGTGGAGATCACGGTCTACGAGGACCGTTCCTTCACCTTCATCACCAAGACCCCCCCGGCCGCCAAGATGATCCTCAAGGCCGCGGGCGTGGAGAAGGGCTCCGGCGAGCCGCACAAGACCAAGGTCGCCAAGATCACCGAGGCGCAGGTCCGCGAGATCGCCACCACCAAGATGCCCGACCTCAACGCCAACGACCTGGACGCCGCCGCGAAGATCATCGCCGGCACCGCCCGTTCCATGGGCATCACGGTCGAGGGCTGATCCCCAGCCCCGTAGCACCTTCGTAGAAACGCGGCTTCGGCCGCACGTGGCAGGGCCTGCTCGGCCCGCACCACGACTCCTCAGAACACACAGGAGCAGTAGTGAGCAAGCGCAGCAAGTCTCTCCGCGCTGCGGACGCCAAGGTCGACCGGGAGAAGCTCTACGCCCCGCTCGAGGCCGTCCGTCTCGCCAAGGAGACGTCCACGACCAAGTTCGACGGCACCGTCGAGGTCGCCTTCCGTCTGGGTGTCGACCCGCGTAAGGCCGACCAGATGGTCCGTGGCACCGTGAACCTTCCGCACGGCACCGGTAAGACCGCCCGGGTCCTGGTCTTCGCGACCGGTGACCGTGCCGAGGCCGCGCGTGCCGCGGGCGCCGACATCGTCGGTGCCGACGAGCTGATCGACGAGGTCTCGAAGGGCCGCCTGGACTTCGACGCCGTCGTCGCCACCCCGGACCTCATGGGCAAGGTCGGCCGCCTCGGCCGCGTCCTCGGCCCGCGTGGTCTGATGCCGAACCCGAAGACCGGCACCGTCACCCCCGACGTCGCCAAGGCCGTCACCGACATCAAGGGCGGCAAGATCGAGTTCCGCGTCGACAAGCACTCGAACCTGCACTTCATCATCGGCAAGACGTCGTTCGACGACAGCAAGCTGGTGGAGAACTACGGCGCCGCGCTGGAGGAGATCCTCCGTCTGAAGCCGTCCGCCGCCAAGGGTCGCTACATCAAGAAGGCCGCCATCACCACCACGATGGGCCCCGGCATTCCGGTCGACCCGAACCGCACCCGCAACCTCCTCGTCGAGGAGGACCCGGCCGCGGTCTGAGCCATCGGCTCACCAGGCTCGTAGACGGGCCCCGCACCCTTCCCGGTGCGGGGCCCGTTCCCTTGTCCGGACCCTTTTGTCAGTGCGCTGGGTTAACGTGCATTCACGGGATCTGCTCAGGGGGACGAATGACGAGCACGAAGGCGCGCCGGTCGGCGTTCTGGATCGCGCTGCCGACCGCCCTGACGGCTCTCGCCGCCTGTACTTCCTCCCCCCGCCCCGAGGAGCAGGGCCGCGCCGGGCCCTCCCGCGCCGTCACCGCCGCCCTGCGCACCGTCGAGCGGTCCACCGGCCAGGCACAGTCCGCCCGAGTGAAGTCCACGACCAGCATCGGCTCGACGCTCTCCATGAAGGCCCACGGGACCCTCGCCTGGAGCGACGGCCTCACCGGCACCCTGACGATCACGTACACCGGCGGCTCGACGGCCGAGACGATGCGCCGGCTCGGCACGACGTCGATGGAGGCCCGCTATCTCCCCGATGCCTACTACGCGCGCATGGGCGAGGCGTTCGCCGAGAAGACCGACGGCAAGCACTGGATCAAGTACGCCTACGACGACCTGGAGCACCTTGCCGGCAGTTCCGGAGCGGACCTCGCGGACCAGATGCGCGGCACCGCGCCGCACACGTCGGTGAAGCTGCTGCTGTCCTCCACGGATGTACGCAAGGTCGGCGAGGAGACGGTGAGCGGCAAGCGTGCCTCGCACTACTCCGGCACGGTGTATGGGGAAGGCGCCCCCGAGCAGACCGTCGACATATGGGTCGACGACCGGGATCTGCTGATCAAGAAGGTCGAGAAGGGCCGGACGGCCACGGGGCCGCTGACCCAGACCGCGTACTACAGCGACTACGGGGTGAGGGCCGAGGTCCGCAAGCCTCCGGCCGGGGATACCGCGGACCTGAAGGAGCTGCTGAAGAAGCAAGGGTGACGGTGCCTGGGTTAGGCTCCCGAGCTTGCTGTGCGCCGACCACGCACCGGTCATGTGTTCCTTGGGGGGAATCGATGAGGCTTTCCGCACGTGCCGCCGTACGTGCCGTTGTACCTGCCGCTGTGCTGCTTCTCGCAGGTTGCGGGGCGGGCGCCAGCGGGGAGCGGTCCGCGGACTCGCCGGCTGCCGGGGCCGTGGCGCGGGCCGCGGAGAAGACCGAGGCCGTCACGTCCCTGCGTTACCGGGTGACCGGCTCGTTCCCGGAGCGAGGGCGGATAGCGGAGGAGGGGACCGTCCGCACCGAGCCGGCGGTGGCCCGGCTCAGGACGGCCAACCTGAGCGGCGAGGAACGGGGCGAGACCGAGCTGCGCCTGGTCGACGGGGTGCTGTACGAGAGCGCGCCCGGCGACATGGTCCAGAAGATGGGCGGCAGGCACTGGATCAGCTATGGCCGGGCTGCCAAGTTCACCACGGACAGCGGTCTGCGCATGGACGTCGCAGGCCTGCGCGACCAGGTCGGCCGCAACCCGGCCCGGGAAGCCGCCTTCCTGGCCGGAGCGCAGGACGTGAAGCGGATCGGCGGCGAGAAGATCGACGGGACCGACGCCACCCATTACGCGGGCACGGCCGCCATCGACGAGCTCCGAGCCTCTCTTGAGGCGACCGACGACAAGGCGGCCCGACAGGGGCGCGAGCGCAGCCTCGACCAGTACGAGAAGCTCGGTGTGGACGAGCTCACCCTGGACGTGTGGGTCGACGGTGACGACCGGGTCAAGCGGCTCCGCACCCAGGGCTTCGGCCGCAAGGGAGCGCTCGACCTCACCTTCACGTTCCTCGAGTACGGGAAGCCGGTGACCATCCCGGCACCCCGCGCCGACGACACCGCGGACATGCGGAAGCCGTTGAAGACGAACGGGCGCTGAGGGCCGTAAGGGCCGATTTGCCTGACGGCGATTCCGTCCCGTACTCTCCTACAGAAGCCAAAGACCGCTGGTCGTTGCCGCGCGCTCGCAAGAGGGTGCGGTGGCCGAAGGATCCGCTGAACTGCGGACGACCCGCGCAGGTGACAGTGGAAGAGCTCCCGGAGTACGTGCGTCCCCGCGCGTGCGGCCGGTCGAGTCCGCCCCGTGCGCCTGCGCCGGGGCGTTTCGTTTTCCCCAGTCCTCCTTCGGGTCCGCGCGGTCAGAATCACCCGGAAGGAGGCCGAGGCTCTATGGCGAGGCCCGACAAGGCTGCCGCAGTGGCCGAGTTGACGGAGCAGTTCCGCAACTCCAACGCTGCCGTGCTGACCGAGTACCGCGGTCTCACCGTGGCGCAGCTCAAGACGCTGCGTCGTTCGCTCGGTGAGAACGCCCAGTACGCCGTGGTGAAGAACACGCTGACCAAGATTGCGGCCAACGAGGCCGGGATCTCGACGCTGGACGACCTGTTCAACGGTCCGACGGCTGTCGCCTTCGTCACCGGTGACCCGGTGGAGTCGGCGAAGGGTCTCCGTGACTTCGCCAAGGACAACCCGAATCTCGTCATCAAGGGCGGTGTCCTCGAGGGCAAGGCCCTCTCCGCCGACGAGATCAAGAAGCTTGCGGACCTCGAGTCCCGCGAGGTTCTGCTCTCCAAGCTGGCCGGTGCCTTCAAGGCGAAGCAGTCCCAGGCTGCCTCCGTCTTCCAGGCGCTGCCGTCGAAGCTCGTCCGCACCGTGGACGCGCTGCGCGCCAAGCAGGACGAGCAGGGCGGTGCCGAGTAACTCGGCTCGCACACTGGCCCCCGCTGCCTGAACGCGGAGGCCACAGCGGGCCGACGTACGCCCGCCTCACCCAGTACATCCGGCACCTGCCGATTTAGTGGAAGGACCGCCATCATGGCGAAGCTCAGCCAGGAAGACCTGCTCGCGCAGTTCGAGGAGATGACCCTCATCGAGCTCTCCGAGTTCGTGAAGGCCTTCGAGGACAAGTTCGACGTCACCGCCGCCGCTGCCGCGCCGGTCGTCGTCGCCGGTGGTGCCGCTGGTGGCGCCGCCGCCGAGGCCGCCGAGGAGAAGGACGAGTTCGACGTCATCCTCACCGGTGCCGGCGACAAGAAGATCCAGGTCATCAAGGTCGTGCGTGAGCTGACCTCCCTGGGCCTGAAGGAGGCCAAGGACCTGGTCGACGGTGCGCCGAAGCCGGTTCTGGAGAAGGTCAACAAGGAGGCCGCGGACAAGGCCAAGGAGTCCCTCGAGGGCGCCGGCGCCTCCGTCGAGGTCAAGTAAGACCTTCGCGAACGCCTGTGACGGCCCTGTAGGGCTGTAACGCGAACGCACCGAAGAGCGATCATCCATTCGGGTGGTCGCTCTTCGGCGTTCCTGGGGGCGCGGCCACGGTTGCCTTGCGCCCCGTTCGGTGGGGGGTATGGTGATCTTCGTCGTGTCCCTGGTCGGCCCCGGGTTCGGGCGTGGGGGCCTTGACGAACCGCACGCAGCGCGCAATTCTCAGGACGCGTCGTCACAAGGATCCGAATCCGAGGCATGGATCGGCGACGAAGAGGGCAGTATCAACGTGCATTGAGGGCAGGCATGCCGAGGGCGTTGAGAACAACGAGGGTCGCGAAAAACCCGCACTGGACATCAGTGTGCCAAGTGGCTACACTGACCCTTTGCGCTGCCTGTTAGCTGTCCCCTGCCCGTCACCAGGGGCATGCCCTCGCTTGAGCACCGATGACCGGACCGTCCCTGAGCTGGCCATTCTTTGGCCGGAGAAGGAAACGCCTGTCTCTGTGCCCTGGTGAGGGGCCGGTACGCGCGTAGTGAGTCCGAGCCCTCGGAAGGACCCCCTCTTGGCCGCCTCGCGCACTGCCTCGACCGCGAATACGAACAACGGCGCCAGCACCGCCCCGCTGCGCATCTCCTTTGCAAAGATCAAGGAGCCTCTCGAGGTTCCCAACCTGCTCGCGCTGCAGACCGAGAGCTTTGACTGGCTGCTCGGGAACACCGCCTGGCAGAGTCGGGTCGAGGAGGCTCTGGAGTCCGGTCAGGACGTCCCCACCAAGTCCGGCCTCGAGGAGATCTTCGAGGAGATCTCCCCGATCGAGGACTTCTCCGGGTCGATGTCGCTGACGTTCCGCGACCACCGCTTCGAGCCGCCGAAGAACAGCATCGACGAGTGCAAGGAGCGCGACTTCACGTACGCCGCCCCGCTCTTCGTCACGGCCGAGTTCACGAACAACGAGACCGGCGAGATCAAGTCCCAGACGGTCTTCATGGGCGACTTCCCGCTCATGACGAACAAGGGCACGTTCGTCATCAACGGCACCGAGCGTGTCGTGGTGTCGCAGCTTGTCCGTTCGCCCGGTGTCTACTTCGACTCCACCATCGACAAGACGTCCGACAAGGACATCTTCTCGGCCAAGATCATCCCGTCCCGGGGTGCCTGGCTGGAGATGGAGATCGACAAGCGCGACATGGTCGGTGTGCGTATCGACCGCAAGCGCAAGCAGTCCGTCACCGTCCTGCTCAAGGCGCTCGGCTGGACGACCGAGCAGATCCTCGAGGAGTTCGGCGACTACGAGTCGATGCGCGCCACCCTGGAGAAGGACCACACCCAGGGCCAGGACGACGCGCTGCTCGACATCTACCGCAAGCTGCGTCCGGGCGAGCCCCCCACGCGTGAGGCCGCGCAGACGCTCCTGGAGAACCTGTACTTCAACCCCAAGCGTTACGACCTCGCCAAGGTCGGCCGCTACAAGGTCAACAAGAAGCTGGGTGCGGACGCTCCGCTCGACGCGGGCATCCTGACCGTCGAGGACATCATCTCGACGATCAAGTACCTGGTGAAGCTGCACGCGGGCGAGACCGAGACGGTCGGCGACAGCGGTCAGAGCATCGTCGTCGAGACCGACGACATCGACCACTTCGGCAACCGTCGTCTGCGCAGCGTCGGCGAGCTCATCCAGAACCAGGTCCGCACGGGTCTGGCTCGTATGGAGCGCGTCGTCCGTGAGCGGATGACGACCCAGGACGTCGAGGCGATCACGCCGCAGACCCTGATCAACATCCGGCCGGTCGTCGCCTCCATCAAGGAGTTCTTCGGCACCAGCCAGCTGTCGCAGTTCATGGACCAGAACAACCCGCTGTCGGGTCTCACCCACAAGCGCCGTCTGTCGGCTCTTGGCCCGGGTGGTCTCTCCCGTGAGCGGGCCGGCTTCGAGGTCCGTGACGTGCACCCGTCCCACTACGGACGTATGTGTCCGATCGAGACCCCTGAAGGCCCGAACATCGGTCTGATCGGCTCGCTCGCCTCGTACGGCCGGGTCAACGCGTTCGGTTTCGTCGAGACCCCGTACCGCAAGGTCGTCGAGGGCCAGGTCACCGACGAGGTCGACTACCTGACCGCCGACGAAGAGGACCGCTTCGTCATCGCGCAGGCCAACGCCACGCTGGGCGACGACATGCGCTTCGCCGAGGCCCGCGTGCTCGTCCGCCGTCGTGGCGGCGAGGTCGACTACGTCGGCCCCGAGGACGTGGACTACATGGACGTCTCGCCGCGCCAGATGGTGTCGGTCGCGACCGCCATGATCCCCTTCCTCGAGCACGACGACGCCAACCGTGCTCTCATGGGCGCGAACATGATGCGCCAGGCCGTTCCGCTCATCAAGGCGGAGGCCCCGCTCGTCGGCACCGGCATGGAGTACCGCTCCGCCGTCGACGCCGGCGACGTCGTCAAGGCCGAGAAGGCCGGTGTGGTCCAGGAGGTCTCCGCGGACTACATCACCACGGCCAACGACGACGGCACGTACATCACGTACCGCCTGGCCAAGTTCGCCCGCTCCAACCAGGGCACCTCGGTCAACCAGAAGGTCATCGTCCACGAGGGCGACCGAATCATCGAGGGCCAGGTCCTCGCCGACGGTCCGGCCACCGAGAACGGTGAGATGGCGCTGGGCAAGAACCTGCTCGTGGCGTTCATGCCGTGGGAGGGTCACAACTACGAGGACGCGATCATCCTGTCGCAGCGCCTCGTGCAGGACGACGTCCTCTCCTCGATCCACATCGAGGAGCACGAGGTCGACGCCCGTGACACCAAGCTCGGCCCCGAGGAGATCACCCGGGACATCCCGAACGTCTCCGAGGAGGTCCTCGCCGACCTCGACGAGCGCGGCATCATCCGTATCGGTGCCGAGGTCATCGCCGGTGACATCCTCGTCGGCAAGGTGACCCCCAAGGGTGAGACCGAGCTGACGCCGGAGGAGCGCCTGCTGCGCGCGATCTTCGGTGAGAAGGCCCGTGAGGTCCGTGACACCTCGCTGAAGGTGCCGCACGGCGAGACCGGCAAGGTCATCGGCGTCCGCGTCTTCGACCGCGAGGAGGGCGACGAGCTTCCCCCCGGTGTGAACCAGCTGGTGCGCGTGTACGTGGCGCAGAAGCGCAAGATCACCGACGGTGACAAGCTCGCCGGCCGGCACGGCAACAAGGGTGTCATCTCCAAGATCCTGCCGATCGAGGACATGCCGTTCCTGGAGGACGGCACCCCGGTCGACATCATCCTCAACCCGCTGGGTGTGCCGTCCCGAATGAACCCGGGACAGGTGCTGGAGATCCACCTCGGCTGGCTCGCCAGCCGCGGCTGGGACGTCTCCGGCCTCGCGGACGAGTGGGCGCAGCGCCTCCAGGCGATCGGCGCCGACCAGGTCGACCCGGGCACGAACGTCGCGACCCCCGTCTTCGACGGTGCGCGCGAGGACGAGCTCGCGGGTCTGCTGCAGCACACCATTCCGAACCGGGACGGCGAGCGCATGGTGCTCCCGACCGGTAAGGCGCGGCTGTTCGACGGCCGTAGCGGTGAGCCGTTCCCGGACCCGATCTCGGTCGGCTACATGTACATCCTGAAGCTGCACCACCTGGTCGACGACAAGCTGCACGCCCGCTCGACCGGTCCGTACTCGATGATCACCCAGCAGCCGCTGGGTGGTAAGGCGCAGTTCGGTGGCCAGCGCTTCGGTGAGATGGAGGTGTGGGCCCTCGAGGCCTACGGCGCCGCGTACGCGCTCCAGGAGCTGCTGACCATCAAGTCCGACGACGTCACCGGCCGCGTGAAGGTCTACGAGGCCATCGTCAAGGGCGAGAACATCCCCGAGCCCGGCATCCCCGAGTCCTTCAAGGTGCTCATCAAGGAGATGCAGTCGCTCTGCCTGAACGTGGAGGTGCTGTCCAGCGACGGTATGTCCATCGAGATGCGTGACACCGACGAGGACGTCTTCCGCGCTGCGGAGGAGCTCGGCATCGACCTGTCCCGGCGCGAGCCGAGCAGCGTCGAAGAGGTCTGACGGGAGTCCGGCGGGGCCCTCACCCACAGGGCCCCGCCGACCCCCAGGCCCCCGTTTCAGACCACAGACTTACGACCCTGAGAGGGATTGACGCATAGTGCTCGACGTCAACTTCTTCGACGAGCTCCGGATCGGCCTGGCCACCGCTGACGACATCCGTCAGTGGAGCCACGGCGAGGTCAAGAAGCCCGAGACCATCAACTACCGCACCCTCAAGCCCGAAAAGGACGGACTCTTCTGCGAGAAGATCTTCGGTCCGACCCGGGACTGGGAGTGCTACTGCGGCAAGTACAAGCGCGTCCGCTTCAAGGGCATCATCTGCGAGCGCTGTGGCGTCGAGGTCACGCGCGCCAAGGTGCGCCGTGAGCGGATGGGCCACATCGAGCTGGCCGCGCCCGTCACGCACATCTGGTACTTCAAGGGTGTCCCGAGCCGCCTGGGCTACCTGCTCGACCTGGCTCCCAAGGACCTCGAGAAGGTCATCTACTTCGCGGCGTACATGATCACGTACGTCGACGAGGAGCGCCGTACCCGCGACCTGCCCTCCCTGGAGGCGCACGTCTCCGTCGAGCGGCAGCAGATCGAGAACCGCCGGGACGCCGACCTGGAGGCCCGCGCCAAGAAGCTCGAGTCCGACCTGGCCGAGCTGGAGGCCGAGGGCGCCAAGGCCGACGTGCGCCGCAAGGTGCGCGAGGGTGCCGAGCGCGAGATGAAGCAGCTGCGCGACCGTGCGCAGCGCGAGATCGACCGCCTCGACGAGGTGTGGACCCGGTTCAAGAACCTCAAGGTCCAGGACCTCGAGGGCGACGAGCTCCTCTACCGCGAGCTGCGTGACCGCTTCGGCACGTACTTCGACGGTTCGATGGGTGCCGCGGCGCTGCAGAAGCGCCTGGAGTCCTTCGACCTCGACGAGGAGGCCGAGAAGCTCCGCGAGATCATCCGTACCGGCAAGGGCCAGAAGAAGACCCGTGCGCTCAAGCGCCTGAAGGTCGTCTCCGCGTTCCTGCAGACCAGCAACAGCCCCAAGGGCATGGTGCTCGACTGCGTGCCGGTCATCCCGCCGGACCTTCGCCCGATGGTGCAGCTGGACGGTGGCCGCTTCGCGACCTCCGACCTGAACGACCTGTACCGCCGTGTGATCAACCGGAACAACCGACTGAAGCGCCTTCTCGACCTCGGTGCGCCCGAGATCATCGTGAACAACGAGAAGCGCATGCTCCAGGAGGCCGTCGACGCGCTGTTCGACAACGGCCGTCGTGGTCGCCCGGTCACCGGTCCCGGTAACCGTCCGCTGAAGTCCCTCAGCGACATGCTGAAGGGTAAGCAGGGTCGATTCCGTCAGAACCTGCTCGGTAAGCGTGTGGACTACTCCGCGCGTTCCGTGATCGTCGTCGGTCCGCAGCTGAAGCTGCACCAGTGCGGTCTGCCCAAGGCGATGGCGCTGGAGCTCTTCAAGCCGTTCGTGATGAAGCGCCTGGTCGACCTGAACCACGCGCAGAACATCAAGAGCGCCAAGCGCATGGTGGAGCGCGGCCGCACGGTCGTGTACGACGTCCTCGAAGAGGTCATCGCCGAGCACCCGGTGCTGCTGAACCGTGCTCCCACCCTGCACCGCCTCGGCATCCAGGCCTTCGAGCCGCAGCTGGTCGAGGGCAAGGCCATCCAGATCCACCCGCTCGTCTGCACCGCGTTCAACGCGGACTTCGACGGTGACCAGATGGCCGTGCACCTGCCGCTGTCCGCGGAGGCGCAGGCCGAGGCCCGCATCCTGATGCTGTCCTCGAACAACATCCTCAAGCCCGCCGACGGCCGTCCGGTGACGATGCCGACCCAGGACATGGTCCTCGGTCTGTTCTTCCTCACCACCGACGGTGAGATGCGGGACATCAAGGGTGAGGACCGCTCCTTCTCCTCCGTCGCCGAGGCGATCATGGCCTTCGACGCGGGCGAGCTCTCGCTCCAGTCGAAGATCGACATCCGCTTCCCGGTCGGCACCATCCCGCCGCGTGGCTGGACCCCGCCGGCGCAGGAAGAGGGCGAGCCGGAGTGGCAGCAGGGTGACAGCTTCCGTCTGAAGACCACGCTGGGTCGTGCGCTCTTCAACGAGCTGCTGCCCGAGGACTACCCGTTCGTCGACTACGAGGTCGGCAAGAAGCAGCTCTCCGAGATCGTCAACGACCTCGCCGAGCGCTACCCGAAGGTCATCGTGGCGGCGACGCTCGACAACCTGAAGGCGGCCGGCTTCTACTGGGCCACCCGTTCCGGCGTCACCGTCGCCATCTCCGACGTCGTCGTTCCCGAGGCGAAGAAGGAGATCGTCCGCGGGTACGAGGCGCAGGACGAGAAGGTCCAGAAGCAGTACGAGCGCGGTCTGATCACCAAGGACGAGCGCACGCAGGAGCTCATCGCGATCTGGACCAAGGCGACCAACGAGGTCGCCGAGGCGATGAACGACAACTTCCCGAAGACCAACCCGATCTTCATGATGGTGAACTCGGGTGCACGAGGCAACATGATGCAGATGCGTCAGATTGCCGGTATGCGTGGTCTGGTGTCGAACGCGAAGAACGAGACCATCCCGCGGCCTATTAAGGCGTCGTTCCGTGAGGGTCTGTCCGTGCTGGAGTACTTCATCTCCACGCACGGTGCCCGTAAGGGTCTGGCGGACACCGCCCTTCGTACCGCCGACTCGGGTTACCTCACCCGTCGTCTGGTCGACGTCTCCCAGGACGTCATCATCCGCGAGGAGGACTGCGGCACCGACCGTGGCCTCAAGCTCCACATCGCGGAGGTCGGCGCGGACGGCGTGCTGCGCAAGGCGGACAACGTCGAGACGTCCGTGTACGCGCGCTGCCTCGCCGAGGACATCGTGGTCGACGGACGTGTGCTGGCCCCGGCCGGCACCGACCTGGGCGACGTGCTCATCGACGAGCTGGTCAAGCACGGCGTCGCGGAGGTCAAGACCCGCTCGGTCCTGACCTGCGAGTCCGCCGTCGGCACCTGCGCGATGTGCTACGGCCGTTCGCTGGCCACCGGCAAGCTGGTCGACATCGGTGAGGCGGTCGGCATCATCGCCGCCCAGTCCATCGGTGAGCCCGGTACCCAGCTGACGATGCGTACCTTCCACACCGGTGGTGTGGCCGGTGACGACATCACCCAGGGTCTGCCGCGTGTCGTCGAGCTCTTCGAGGCCCGTACCCCGAAGGGTGTCGCCCCGATCTCCGAGGCCTCCGGCCGCGTTCGGATCGAGGAGACCGAGAAGACCAAGAAGATCGTCATCACGCCGGACGACGGCAGCGACGAGACGGCGTACCCGATCTCGAAGCGCGCTCGACTCCTGGTCAGCGAGGGCGAGCACGTCGAGGTGGGCCAGAAGCTCACCGTGGGTGCCACCAACCCGCACGACGTGCTGCGCATCCTGGGCCAGCGTGCCGTCCAGGTCCACCTGGTCGGCGAGGTCCAGAAGGTGTACAACTCGCAGGGTGTGTCGATCCACGACAAGCACATCGAGATCATCATCCGGCAGATGCTCCGCCGCGTGACGATCATCGAGTCCGGCGACGCCGAGCTGCTGCCCGGCGAGCTGGTCGAGCGCTCGAAGTTCGAGACCGAGAACCGTCGTGTGGTCCAGGAGGGCGGTCACCCGGCCTCCGGTCGTCCGCAGCTCATGGGTATCACCAAGGCCTCGCTGGCGACCGAGTCCTGGCTGTCGGCGGCGTCCTTCCAGGAGACGACCAGGGTCCTCACGGACGCGGCGATCAACGCCAAGTCCGACTCCCTGATCGGCCTCAAGGAGAACGTCATCATCGGTAAGCTCATCCCGGCCGGTACGGGCCTGTCCCGCTACCGCAACATCCGGGTCGAGCCGACCGAGGAGGCCAAGGCCGCGATGTACTCGGCCGTCGGCTACGACGACATCGACTACTCGCCGTTCGGCACGGGCTCCGGCCAGGCCGTTCCGCTGGAGGACTACGACTACGGTCCGTACAACCAGTAAGCGAGCGTCCGCTTGAAGGGCGGTCACCCCTTGGGGTGGCCGCCCTTCGGCGTTCCCCCGCTGGGCTCCGGGTTTTCTCCGGGGGCGACCCTGATGTCGGGAATGATGGTTGGGCGCATCATGGAGGGAACCCGACATTACGGGGGAGGTGCTCCATGACACATCCGTCGTGGCAGCCGTGGCCGCCATGGCAGGGGAGCGGTGTTCCGCAGCCGTGGGCCGGGGCCGGTGCCCCCGGGATGCTCGCCTCGCACGCCGACCGCGAGCGTGCCGTGGACGTGCTCAGGGCCGGCTTCGGTGAAGGGCGACTGGAGCAGCCGGAGTTCGAGAAACGGGTGGCGCGGGCCTACGCGGCCCGTACGGTGGGCGAGCTGGCCCTGCTCGTCGCCGACCTGCCCCAGGGGCCGGTACCGCAGCCGGCGCCCGTCGTGCCCGTACCGCGGACCTTCCTGCCGGTGTCCCGGCCGCAGACCAACGGCAAGGCGGTCGGATCGGCTGTGTGCGGCGTGCTCTGCCTCGTGAGCTTCGGGCTGACCGGCATCCCCGCCGTGGTCCTGGGGCACGCGGCACGGGGCGAGATGCGCCGCACCGGGGAGAGCGGTGACGCGCTCGCCCTGACCGGGCTGGTGCTCGGGTGGCTGTCGACCGCGTGCTGGGCGGTTCTGCTGACGCTGACGGTCGTGGCCGCAGCCCTGTCCGCATGAGCTCCGGAGGAAGGGGTCCGACGTGGCCGTATCGGCGATTCGAAGATCAAACATGCCGTGCGGTCTTGACATCGGCCGTATGGCGATGCGGGCGGGGCCCATTTGTTTTGACCGCAGCGAATGAGGTAGGTACGCTCAGACCTTGTGCCTGGGGTGTGCCCTGGCTCTCGTGCGTGCCTTCAACCGCATAGCGAGCTGTGAGCGGCCACCGTAATCTGTGCTCTTTTCGCCTCGCGGCGGGAATCCGCCGGATTCGACACACCCGACCGCGTGGGTCGGAGACGTTCCAGGTTAGCTGTACCCATCGGCACACAGAAACCGGAGAAGTAGTGCCTACGATCCAGCAGCTGGTCCGCAAGGGCCGGCAGGACAAGGTCGAGAAGAACAAGACGCCCGCACTCGAGGGTTCCCCTCAGCGTCGTGGCGTCTGCACGCGTGTGTTCACGACCACCCCGAAGAAGCCGAACTCGGCCCTGCGTAAGGTCGCGCGTGTGCGTCTGACCAGCGGGATCGAGGTCACCGCTTACATTCCGGGTGAGGGACACAACCTGCAGGAGCACTCCATCGTGCTCGTGCGCGGCGGCCGTGTGAAGGACCTGCCGGGTGTTCGCTACAAGATCATCCGTGGCTCCCTCGACACCCAGGGTGTCAAGAACCGCAAGCAGGCCCGTTCCCGCTACGGCGCCAAGAAGGAGAAGTAAGAATGCCTCGTAAGGGCCCCGCCCCGAAGCGCCCGGTCATCATCGACCCGGTCTACGGTTCTCCTCTGGTCACGTCGCTCATCAACAAGGTGCTGCTGAACGGCAAGCGCTCCACCGCCGAGCGCATCGTCTACGGCGCCATGGAGGGCCTGCGCGAGAAGACCGGCAACGACCCGGTCATCACGCTGAAGCGCGCTCTCGAGAACATCAAGCCGACCCTCGAGGTCAAGTCCCGCCGTGTCGGTGGCGCCACCTACCAGGTGCCGGTCGAGGTCAAGCCCGGCCGCGCCAACACCCTGGCGTTGCGCTGGCTGGTCGGTTACTCCCGCGCCCGTCGCGAGAAGACCATGACCGAGCGTCTCCTCAACGAGCTTCTCGACGCCTCCAACGGCCTCGGTGCGGCCGTGAAGAAGCGCGAGGACACCCACAAGATGGCCGAGTCCAACAAGGCCTTCGCGCACTACCGCTGGTAGTCGCTACCCACATCGAGACCGAGAGAAGACTGAAGCCTTATGGCTACCACTTCACTTGACCTGGCCAAGGTGCGCAACATCGGCATCATGGCCCACATCGACGCGGGCAAGACGACCACCACCGAGCGGATCCTGTTCTACACCGGTGTGTCTTACAAGATCGGTGAGGTCCACGACGGCGCTGCCACCATGGACTGGATGGAGCAGGAGCAGGAGCGTGGCATCACGATCACCTCTGCTGCCACCACCTGTCACTGGCCGCTGGAAGACGTCGACCACACCATCAACATCATCGACACCCCGGGCCACGTCGACTTCACCGTCGAGGTGGAGCGCTCCCTGCGCGTGCTCGACGGTGCCGTGACGGTGTTCGACGGCGTCGCCGGCGTTGAGCCCCAGTCCGAGACGGTGTGGCGTCAGGCGGACCGCTACCGCGTTCCGCGTATCTGCTTCGTCAACAAGCTGGACCGTACGGGCGCGGAGTTCCACCGCTGCGTCGACATGATCAGCGACCGCCTGGGTGCCCAGCCGCTCGTCATGCAGCTCCCGATCGGTGCCGAGGCCGACTTCAAGGGCGTCGTGGACCTGGTCCGCATGAAGGCGCTCGTCTGGTCCGCCGAGGCCACCAAGGGCGAGATGTACGACGTCGTCGACATCCCGGCCACGCACACCGAGGCCGCTGAAGAGTGGCGCGGCAAGCTGCTCGAGGCCGTCGCGGAGAACGACGAGGAGATCATGGAGCTGTACCTCGAGGGTGAGGAGCCCTCCGAGGAGCAGCTGTACGCGGCCATCCGCCGCATCACGATCGCCTCCGGCAAGTCCAGCGACACCACGGTCACCCCGGTGTTCTGTGGTACCGCGTTCAAGAACAAGGGCGTCCAGCCCCTGCTCGACGCGGTGGTCCGCTACCTGCCCTCCCCGCTCGACATCGAGGCCATCGAGGGCCACGACGTCAAGGACCCCGAGGTCGTCGTCAAGCGCAAGCCCTCCGACGACGAGCCGCTGTCGGCGCTGGCGTTCAAGATCATGAGCGACCCGCACCTCGGCAAGCTCACCTTCGTCCGGGTCTACTCGGGCCGCCTGGAGTCCGGCACCTCGGTGCTGAACTCCGTCAAGGGCAAGAAGGAGCGCATCGGCAAGATCTACCGCATGCACGCGAACAAGCGTGAGGAGATCGACTCGGTGGGCGCCGGCGACATCATCGCCGTCATGGGTCTGAAGCAGACCACGACCGGTGAGACGCTGGCCGACGACAAGAACCCGGTGATCCTGGAGTCCATGGACTTCCCGGCGCCGGTCATCCAGGTCGCCATCGAGCCCAAGTCGAAGGGCGACCAGGAGAAGCTGGGCGTCGCGATCCAGCGCCTGGCCGAGGAGGACCCGTCCTTCCAGGTCCACTCGGACGAGGAGACCGGCCAGACCATCATCGGTGGTATGGGTGAGCTGCACCTCGAGGTGCTGGTCGACCGTATGCGCCGTGAGTTCAAGGTCGAGGCCAACGTCGGCAAGCCGCAGGTCGCGTACCGCGAGACGATCCGCAAGGCCGTCGAGCGTGTCGACTTCACGCACAAGAAGCAGACTGGTGGTACCGGCCAGTTCGCCAAGGTGCAGATCGCGATCGAGCCCCTCGAGAGCGGCGACACGTCGTACGAGTTCGTGAACAAGGTGACCGGTGGTCGTATCCCGAAGGAGTACATCCCTTCGGTCGACGCCGGTGCGCAGGAGGCCATGCAGTTCGGCATCCTCGCCGGTTACGAGATGACCGGTGTCCGCGTCACGCTGCTCGACGGTGCGTACCACGAGGTCGACTCCTCCGAGCTCGCGTTCAAGATCGCCGGTTCGCAGGCCTTCAAGGAGGCCGCGCGCAAGGCCAGCCCCGTGCTGCTCGAGCCGATGATGGCCGTCGAGGTCACCACGCCCGAGGACTACATGGGTGAGGTCATCGGCGACATCAACTCCCGCCGTGGCCAGATCCAGGCCATGGAGGAGCGGGCCGGTGCCCGCGTCGTGAAGGGCCTCGTGCCCCTCTCGGAGATGTTCGGTTACGTCGGCGACCTGCGCAGCAAGACGTCCGGCCGTGCGAGCTACTCCATGCAGTTCGACTCCTACGCCGAGGTTCCGCGGAACGTCGCCGAGGAGATCATCGCGAAGGCCAAGGGCGAGTAACGCTCCGCGTTCCCACGCTTTAGGCTTGACTCCGGAGCCTCAAGGGGCATTCCTCCGTATTCCTGGATGGAATGCCCCGGGTTCCGGGACTTAACAGCAAAGATCACCTGGCGCCGATGAAGCAAGGCGTTCAGAACCACTCCACAGGAGGACCCCAGTGGCGAAGGCGAAGTTCGAGCGGACTAAGCCGCACGTCAACATCGGCACCATCGGTCACATCGACCACGGTAAGACGACCCTCACGGCCGCCATTACCAAGGTGCTGCACGACGCGTACCCGGAGCTGAACGAGGCCACCCCGTTCGACAACATCGACAAGGCTCCTGAGGAGCGCCAGCGCGGTATCACCATCTCCATCGCGCACGTCGAGTACCAGACCGAGGCGCGTCACTACGCCCACGTCGACTGCCCCGGTCACGCGGACTACATCAAGAACATGATCACCGGTGCCGCCCAGATGGACGGCGCGATCCTCGTGGTCGCCGCGACCGACGGTCCGATGCCGCAGACCAAGGAGCACGTGCTCCTGGCCCGCCAGGTCGGCGTGCCGTACATCGTCGTCGCCCTGAACAAGGCCGACATGGTGGACGACGAGGAGATCCTGGAGCTCGTCGAGCTCGAGGTCCGTGAGCTGCTCTCCGAGTACGAGTTCCCGGGCGACGACCTGCCGGTCGTCAAGGTCTCCGCTCTGAAGGCGCTCGAGGGCGACAAGGAGTGGACCCAGTCCGTCCTGGACCTCATGAACGCTGTCGACACCGCGATTCCGGAGCCGGAGCGCGACGTCGACAAGCCGTTCCTGATGCCGATCGAGGACGTCTTCACGATCACCGGTCGCGGTACGGTCGTCACCGGCCGTATCGAGCGTGGTGTCCTGAAGGTCAACGAGACCGTGGACATCATCGGTATCAAGCAGGAGAAGACCACCACCACGGTCACCGGCATCGAGATGTTCCGCAAGCTGCTCGACGAGGGCCAGGCCGGTGAGAACGTCGGTCTGCTCCTCCGTGGCATCAAGCGCGAGGACGTCGAGCGCGGCCAGGTCATCATCAAGCCGGGCTCGGTCACCCCGCACACCGAGTTCGAGGCGCAGGCCTACATCCTCTCCAAGGACGAGGGTGGCCGCCACACGCCGTTCTTCAACAACTACCGTCCGCAGTTCTACTTCCGTACGACGGACGTGACCGGCGTCGTGACCCTCCCCGAGGGCACCGAGATGGTCATGCCGGGTGACAACACCGAGATGAAGGTGGAGCTCATCCAGCCCGTCGCCATGGAAGAGGGCCTGAAGTTCGCCATCCGTGAGGGTGGTCGGACCGTGGGCGCCGGCCAGGTCACCAAGATCAACAAGTAAGCTTGTTGGTTTGACCTGGTAGCTCCAGCGCGAGCTCCTGAAGGGGCCCGTACGACTTCGGTCGTACGGGCCCCTTTGCTCTGCGCGTGTGGGACGCGTCAGGTGTTGTTGTGGTCCTCGACTAGGCAGAAGTCGACGTGACTCAGGCCGTAGAAGTCGTTCGCGGGCCTGCTGCTCGTGTTGAGCGGCGCGTGGAGATCCTCGTCCGCCTGGATGCCTGTGGGCCGGTAGTCATAGAGGTTGGCGTTCGGGCCGCCCTTGACGATCACACCGATGGCGGCGAAGTCGTCGCTGATGACGAAGTCGAAGGTGTTGTCGGTTCCGATGTTGCGGATGGTGACCTCGTCGTCGTCCCCGAACGACCCCGCCGTCACCGGATCGACCTTGACGATCCGGTCGCAGTCGAAGGGCGGGATGGTGGCGGGCAGCGTGCTGAAGGTCGGGTTGTCCGGCACCTCCACCGGCTGCTTGCCGGAGTCGCTGGGGGGTCCCGGCTGAGCCGACGCGGGGCCGGCCGCGAAGGTGACCGCCAGTGCCGCGGTCAGGCCGAGGCCGAGGCACCGCGCTCCCCATCTCGCGCGGGTCGACCGCGTGGTTGCTCGAGTGGTTACTCGCACGACGAGTACTCCTTTGTTCTGGGTGTACCGGATCTCGCCCGTGCGGACCCTCGTCTTGTCGTTCGGCGACTCGAGTGACGATGTGCGTCCGCTGTCGGGCAATCCGATCATTTGCACAATCGGACCGGTGTCACTCGCCAGGGATTCCTCTTCTAGGCCGTCCGGGCGGCAGAACACCGGAAAGGCCGAGCGTCATGCGATAACACGCCTGTATGTCCTGGTTCATGAAGTGAGCTCATAGTAAGTAAATGTGAATACGGATATCTCCTAGTTCGTGGAGGGCTACCGCCATGGCAGAGGCCGCAGCGCCACCTGATTCGGGCCCCCGGGAGCGGCCCGATCACCGGGCCGTCGTCGAGCGTTCCCTGCGGGGTTTCACGGGGGCGGGCTATGACAAGGGGCGTCCGTGGCTTGTCCAGGCGGCGTGGTTCGCCGTACTCCACCTCGCCTTCAGCAGGTGGTGGTTCCCGGCCCGCTGGCGGCCAGCTGTGCTGCGGCTCTTCGGTGCGCGGGTCGGGCGACGGGTGCTGATCCGGCACGGTGTGCGTGTGCACTGGCCCTGGCGGCTGCGCATCGGCGACGACGTGTGGATCGGTGAGGGTGCCTGGCTGCTGAACCTGCAGCAGATCACGATCGGCAGTGACGTGTGTGTCTCGCAGGACGCCCTGCTCTGCACGGGAAGCCACCAACACCGCAGCCCCACCATGGAGTTCGACAACGGGCCCATCCAACTGGAGCCCGGATCCTGGGTCGCGGCCCGGGCCGTCGTGCTGCGCGGTGTGACCGTCGGCCGTGGCGCGGTGGTGGGTGCCTCGGCCGTCGCCCACCGCGATGTCGCTCCGGGTGAGGTCATCACCAGCGGGGCGGCGGCATGAGGGTGGTCCACGTGGTGACGCTCGTCAGCGATGACGGAGCGTACGGCGGTCCGACGAGTGTGGCCGCCGGGCATCTCGAGGAGTGCGCCGCCCGCGGCCACGAGGTGACGCTGGTGTCCCTGTGGCGGGGCAGGTCCCCGGCACCGGCACACATCGGTACGGTGCCGCTGCGCACCCGCCCGGCCCGCTCCCTGCTCCCGGGAGGGTTCTCCGGGCTCATGCACCCGCTGCTGGTCAGGGACATGTGGCAGTCCATGGGCCGGGCCGACGTGGTCCACATCCACGCGGGGCGCGATCTTGTCTCCATGGCTGCGCTCGCTGTCGCCGCGCTGCGCCGCAAGAGGTTCGTCGCACAGACGCACGGCATGGTGCAGCCACGGCGCGCGGCCGTCGTCAGGCTCTTCGACCGCTTGTACGTGCCGCTGCTGCGCCGGGCACGGGGCTGCCTGGTTCTCACCGAGCACGAACGCCGGGCCGTGGCCGAGGTCATCGGTGCCGACGGTCCGCCGCTGGTGACCCTGCCCAACGGGGTGCGGCCCGGGCGCGGAGGCGAGGCGGACCACCGGCGCGAGGCCGAGGATCCGCGCCGTGGCCGGGAGGTGATCTTCCTCGCCCGGCTGCACCCGCGCAAGCGCCCGGAGGTCTTCGTCGAGATGGCCGCTCTGGTGCACCGGACGCTGCCCGACGCCCGGTTCACCCTCTACGGGGCGGACGAGGGGATGCTGCCGACGGTGCTCCGGCTGATCGCCGCCCACGGGCTGGAGGGCATCGTCTCCTACGGCGGGGCGCTGGGGCATGCCGAGGCGCTGGAGGCCTACGCGAGGGCGGCGGTCTACGTGCTGCCCAGCGTGGACGAGCCGTTCCCGATGACCGTGATGGAGGCCCTCCAGGCGGGCACCCCCGTGGTGTGCACCGACAGCTGCGGCATCGCGGACGAGCTGGCCCGCCGGGGAGCTGCGGTGGTGACCGACGGCAGTGCCTGGGAGCTGGCCGAGGCGGTGTGCGGTGTGCTGGCCGACGACACGAAGCGGGGCGCGCTCGTGGAAGCGGGGCATCGCGCCGTCGCCGAGGCGTTCTCGGTCCATGCGGTGACGGATCAGTTGGAGGCGATCTACCGGGACATGTGCCCCACGCCCGGTCCTTAGGGGCCGGCCGCAGCAGGGATCTTGCGGCCGATCGGATGGATGCCCTGACGATTCAGCTGGTCGGATCAGGTGAGCCGGGGCCGGGCGCCTACGTTCGGGCCGTGGGTTCCCTTCTCGGACAGCCGTCCGCCCGTTCACGCACGAGGTCAGGGAATGGACTTCTCCAGCACGCTGCGGCAGCTCTCGAAGATGCAGAAACCCGCTCAGGGGGTTTCCGTCTACACGCGGTTCGTCAACCGGCCGGCCGGCCGGTTGCTCGCGGCAGCGGCGTACCGTATCGGATTCTCGCCCAACCATGTGACGGCCATCAGCGCGCTGATCACCTTCGCGGCCGTTTTCGCCACGGCGCTGCAGCCGCCTTCACGGGCGCTGGGACAGTTCGTCTCCGTCGCTCTGCTGCTCGGCTTCGCACTCGATTCGGCGGACGGGCAGCTGGCCCGGCTGTACCGGTCGACCAGCCTTTCCGGAGAGTGGCTGGACCATGTGGTGGACTGCGCGAAACTTCTG
The DNA here is from genome assembly GCF_044465645.1 of Streptomyces sp. NPDC049627. Taxonomy (NCBI): domain Bacteria; kingdom Bacillati; phylum Actinomycetota; class Actinomycetes; order Kitasatosporales; family Streptomycetaceae; genus Streptomyces; species Streptomyces sp. NPDC049627. Next base: position 236,720 of record NZ_JBITLW010000007.1, read on the forward strand.
GGCATTCACGCGGCGGTGCTGATTTCCTTCTACCGCTTCTTCGACCTGCCGCGTCCCGTCCTGCTGCTCCCGGTCGTCTTCCAGTTCGCCGCTGTCCTGCTGTTCTTCGGAGGCATTCTCACGGAGCAGCTGAGAAGGCGAAGAGGGGAAGTGCCGACCGCGTCGGTGGCCCGCCCGTCCCGTTTTCGTGGGATGGCGCTGCTGCCCGTGGATTACGGACTGCTGTGCCTGAGCTTCCTCTTCCTGGGAAGCCAGAAGCTCTTCCTCGCGCTGTACGTCGCCTTGCTCGCGGCCCACGTCGTGCTGCTTCCGGCGTTCCTCGCCAAGTGGCTCCGCGAGCTGTCCTGACGCTTACTCGGACGGAGCCATCGGGCGCCTTGTCGTGCGGAAACGCGTGGTATATCGCATGAAAAGGTGCAAACAGTGATTAATGTTCCAGGCAGATTCCGCGCTTTCCAGAAGGAGCTGCCATGAGCAAGCAGGTGGACATCGTTGTCGCGGGAGGCGGAGGATTCATCGGCGGGCATCTTGCCGCCGACCTCCTGTCCCAGGGGCTGGCCGTCCGGTGCGTCGACATCAAGCCGCTGCACGAGTGGCATCAAGTGCATGCCGCCGCCGAGAACGTCGTCGCCGATCTGTCCCTGCTCGACAATGCCCGCGCCGCCGTCCGCGACGCCGGGCAGGTGTACATGCTGGCCGCCGACATGGGCGGCATGGGCTTCATCGAGAAGCACAAGGCCGCCTGCATGATGTCGGTGCTGATCAGCACCCACATGCTCAAGGCGGCGCACGAGGCCGGTGTCGAGCGCTACTTCTACTCCTCGTCCGCCTGTGTGTACGCCGCCGGCAAGCAGGCCGACACGAACGTCACCGCGCTGAGGGAGGAGGACGCCTATCCGGCACAGCCCGAGGACGGCTACGGCTGGGAGAAGCTCTTCTCCGAGCGCATGTGCCGCCACTTCGAGGAGGACTACGGGTTCGTCTGCCGCGTCGCGCGCTACCACAACGTGTACGGCCCGGCGGGCGCCTGGACCGGAGGCCGCGAGAAGGCCCCGGCGGCCGTGTGCCGCAAGATCGCCGAGGCGGCCGTCTCTGGTGAGCACCGGATCGAGATCTGGGGCGACGGCCGGCAGACCCGTTCCTTCATGTACATCGACGACTGCCTCCACGGCACACAGATGATCATGAACGGCGGCAGCAGCGTCCCCGTCAACCTGGGCTCCAGCGAACTGGTCACCATCAACCAACTGGTCGACATCGTCGAGGAGATCGCGGGCATCCGCTGCGAGCGCGCGTACCAGCTGGACGCCCCGCAAGGGGTACGCGGCCGTAACTCCGACAACGGCCTGATCCGCGAGCTGTACGGGTGGGAGCCGTCCGTCCCCCTGGCCGACGGCCTGGAGAGGACCTACGCCTGGGTGTACGACCAGGTCAAGCTCGCCCGCTCCTGATCCTTCGAACCGGCCGGGAGCAGCAGATGAGGATTCTCGTCCACGACTACAGCGGGCACCCGTTCCAGGCACAGCTCAGCCGTGAGCTGGCGCACCGCGGTCACGACGTCGTTCACTCGACCTGCTCGGCCTACGTCTCCGGGAAGGGCAACCTCGCCGAGGGCGCGGTCGTCGGCCTTCGCTTCGTCACCATCGGCGACCGCATCGTGCTGGACAAGGACGCCTACGTCCGACGGCTCTTCCAGGAGACGCGGCTGGGCCTGGAGCTGGCACAGCAGGTACGGCGGGAGAAGCCGGACGTGGCGATGCTGGCGAACCTGCCGATCCCGGCCCTGGTCGTGGCCGCGTCGGTGCTGAAGTCGCTGCGCATCCCCTGGGTGCTGTGGCACCAGGACATCACCGCCGTGGCTCTCAAGAGCTTTGCCCTCGCCGGGGTGGCGAGGCTGATGGGCGTCGCCGCCAGAGTCTTCGAGCGCGGCGAGAGGTGGTCGGCGCGACGCGCCTCGGCAATCGTGGTCATCGCCGACTCCTTCCTGCGCGTCCACCGGGAGTGGGGCACCGCCGACAAGGTCACGGTCGTCCCCAACTGGGCGCCCCTGGACGAGATTTCCCCCGTGGCCCGGGCGAATGCCTGGTCGCGGGAGCACGGTCTCACCGGCGTGAGGACCGTGCTGTACTCGGGCACGATCGGCCTCAAGCACAACCCCGTCCTGCTGGTGCGGCTGGCCGAGACGCTGCGCGAGCAGGGCGAACGGGTCCGCCTGGTCGTCGTCAACGACGGCCCGGCCGTGCCGGTCCTCAAGGAGGCCGCCGCCGTCCGCGGGGTCGATCTGACCCTGCTGCCCTTCCAGCCCTACGACCGGCTGCCCGAGGTACTGGGCACGGGCGATGTGCTGGTCGTGCTCCTGACCGCGGACGCCGGAGAGTTCTCGGTCCCCTCCAAGACCTTGTCGTATCTGTGCGCCGGACGCCCGGTGCTGGGTCTGATGCCGGCCGACAACCTGGCGGCCGAGCTGCTCCGGCAGGCCGGCTCGGCGGTGTTCGCCCCGGAGGAGTCCTCGCTGGCCGACGCCGCCACGTGGATCCGCGACGTCCTGAACGACCCGGTGCGCGCCGAGAGGCTGGGCAAGGAGAGCCGGGCGCTGGCCGAGCGGGAGTTCGCCCTGGAGGGGTGTGCTTCGCGGTTCGAGGACATTCTGCGGGCCGTGTCCCGGGCCGGTGCATGATTATTGTGAATTAATAGCAATTCGCGTCGATTGAAACACCCTCTGAAATGCCGGAGATCTGCCGGACCTTCAGGTTATAAATCTATCGACCGTCGATTTCTTCCGTTTGCCCGCTCATCCCGGGAGTGCAGGTGCGAGGCAGTCCAAAGCGTTGCGTGGCGGCGGTGTGTTGCTGGGCCTTCCTTTTCCTCGCCTTCCTGCCGATGCTCATCCTGCAGGCCATCGACACGCGATTCGGGGTGGCACTCGCCGTGCAGTGCGTCGTCGTGGCGCACACCGGAGGCGGACTCACCCGGGTACTCACCGATACGTCGGTGCGCCTCGTTGCCTTCGGTTTCTGGCTCTTCGCCTATGTCTGGCTCGGACTGGCACCGCTCGCCATGCTCGCCACCGACAGCTACCCGCTGGGATACCGCACCGGTGAGACGACCGCTTTCGCGGCCGCCACGCTGACCGAAATCGGGCTGCTCGCCTACAGCGCGGGGGCCGCACTCGTCGCCGGGCGCGAGGGCGGCAGGTCGCTGGTGCTCGCACCCGTGCTGTCCCGCAGACTCGCACCGCTGCCCGTGCTCCTGCTGTGCGGGCTGGCATGCGTGCTCGCGGTCGTGCTCATCCCCGGGCACGAAGGAGGAGTGCGAGCCTTCTTCACCAGCAGACAGGCCCTGTGGAAGTCGGGCACCGAGGAGGACCACACGCATGCCCTGCGTGTCTGGCTCGTCGCAGTGCCCGCCTTCTGGGCCATGGTGGCCCTCATTCACCTGCCCCGCCGCCGGACCGGGGGAGACCGGTTGCTGCGGGCGATCCGCGGGCTGCTGCTCCCGGTCCTGCTCGCGCTCAATGTGACCGTCAACAACCCGATCAGCAGGCCGCGTTTCTGGGCCGGCACCGTACTTCTGGTCCTGCTTTTCTCATGGCCCCGGTTCAATACGCCGCGGGCCTTTCGTGCCACCGCCGCGGCGATCACGGTCGTGGTGCTGCTCGCTTTCCCGTACAGCGACTACTTCCGTTACAACGAACGTGAGACGGTGCAAGTCGTGGGGCTGGCGGAGCAGTTCACCGCCAACATGGACTACGACGCTTTTCAGCAGATGCAGACCGGCATCGATTATGTGCAGGAAAAGGGCTTCTCGCCCTCGGCCGCGCTCGGCCCCGTCCTGTTCATGGTGCCCCGCTCCCTGTGGGCCGACAAACCGCAGGCCACGGGCGTCGAACTCGCCCAGTACGCGGGCTACGACTTCCAGAACCTTTCCGCGCCGCTGTGGATCGAGAGTTACCTGTGGGGCGGTGCTCCCTGTGTCGTCGCCGTCTTCTGCCTGCTCGGCGCGGCCGGACGGCGGATGGACGACATCAGGGCACGACTCGCGGACCGGCCGAGCACGCTGGCGGTGCTGCTGGTCCCCGCCTTCGCCTTCTACCAGATGGTCTTCCTGCGCGGCAGTCTCCTGGGGATCATCGGCCCCCTGCTGCTGCTCCTGACCGTTCCGCTCCTCATCACCACCCGCGCCGCCCGGTCCTTCCGGCTCCCGTCACCGGCGCGGCCGCCCGCGCTGACGGGCCACGCACCCCTCTCCGGACACAGGAGGCATCCGTGACCAGCCCTGCCGGTTTCGACGATCGGTACGACGACCCCGACCAGCTGCGCGACCAGGTGCGCCTCCTGCTGAGGTACCGCTCGACCATCGCGCTGGGCGTGGTGCTCGGGCTGCTCGGCGGAGTGATGCTGGTCCTGCTGCGCGCGGGCAGCTACACCTCCACCAGCGAGGTGCTCGTCCGCCCGAGAACGGACCCCTTCAACACGATGGGGGTGTCCGTCGACAACCAGGTGAGCATGGGCACGGAGCAGCAGATCGCGCTCAGCGCGACCGTCGCGGCCCGGGCGGCGAAGGCGCTGCGGCAGCCGTCCCGCGCCGACGCGCTGCCGGCGGACCTGCGCGTGACGAACCCCCGGGACACGCAGGTGCTCCGGTTCGAGTACACGGCGGGCACCGCACAGCGTGCGGCTCGGGTGACCAACGCGTTCGCGCAGGCCTATCTCGCCGATCGCCAGGACCGGTCCCGGGCCATGGTCACGCGGATGACCGGTGCGCTGGAGCAGCAGATCACCGTGCTGACGAAGCGGATCGACGACAAGAAGGCCGACGGGTCCGGCACCGCGACCGCAGGCCTGCGGGAACAGATCGCGGTCCTGCACAAGCGCGTCTCGGACATCAGGGCGTACGACACCACCGGCGGCGAAGTCGTCCGCAGGGCCGAGCCGGCGGCACGGCCCGCGGGACCGGGCCCCGCCTGGCTCGTCGCGTTCGGGCTGATCGCCGGCCTCGTCCTGGGGGTCGTGCTCGCCTGGCTGCGGTCCGCCCTCGAACCGCGGGCCCGTTCGGTCGGCGAGGTCCAGGCCGCGCTGGGCGCTCCGGTGCTGGGCATCCTCCCGGAGCCCGACGCCGACGGCGCACTGCTGGACATGGGCCGGGCCGGCAGCCGCGCGGAGGCGTACCGCACCCTCGCCTTCCGCCTGCGGGGCGGCGACGGCCGTACAGCCGCGGGCACGCTCATGATCGTGGCGCCGACCGCATCGAGGCGTGCCTCCGGCACGACGGAACGAGGCGTCGAGACCGTCGCCGTGAATCTCGCCGCCGCCCTCGCCGAGTCCGGCGACGACGTCGTGCTCGTGGACGCCGCCGCGCACACTCACGGCCTGTCGGCACGACTGCCGCTCTCGGCCGGCGACACCGCACCGGCCGACCTCCCCGAGGGCACCGTGGTCGTCGACGCGGGCACAGCCGGGCGGTTCACGCTCTGTCCCGACAGCCGTGACATCGCCGGCGACGACACCGCGGCGGTCCCGACGGCGGCCTGGGCCCTGTCCCGTGCGGATTCCGGGAGGCCGACGCTCTTCCTGGCCCCGCCTCTGCTGGAGCACGCCGACGGTCTGGCGCTCGCCCAACGAGTGGCCGGCGTACTGGTGGTGGGCGGTCTGGACGACATCAGGCGCAACGACCTCAAGCGGGTGCGCGAGCTGATCGACTGCCTGGGAGGGCACATCGTCGGCGCGGTGCTCCAGGACGGCACCCGGCCCGGCTTGCTCCGCCGTGTCATGGACAGCGACCCGGTACGTCGTACGAGAGAGCGGAACGCGTCCACGACACCCACCGCGCCGGCCGAGGACGACGCCGGGAAGCCGACGGTACCCGTGCAGGACGACACGCTCAGCGCCTCCCGGTGAGCGCCTCCGGTACGGCCGTCACCACCGGCGGGCCGCCCGCCCGGTGCGGGGTCGCGGCCACGGCGCGCGGCGGGTGGTGGGGCTTGCTGGGCGCGACCGTCAACGCGGTCTTCGGCTACGCCCTGGTCGCCCTGGTCACCCGCGCGCTCGGGGCGTACGGCGCGGGGGCGGTGTTCACCGGCGTCGCGGGTTTCACCATCCTCTGCAACACCTGCAAGCTCGGTGCCGACACGGGGCTGGTCCGCTTCGTCTCCGGCGACCTGGTCACCACCGGTGGCCGCCGGGTGGCGGCACTCCTGCGCAGCGCGGTCGTGCCGGGAGCGGCGGCGAGTACGGCCGCTGCCGTGCTGCTCTTCTCATCACCCTGGACGGCCACCTCGCTGCTGCCGAGTCTCGCCCCGGACGACGCGGTGACCCTGGTCCGGCTGTTCGCGGTGTTCCTTCCCCTGGCCACGGTCACCCTGGTCCTGCTGGGCGCCACCCAGGGCTACGGCACCGTGATTCCGTACGTCGGCGTCGAGCAGATCGGCAAACCGGTCCTGCGGGTGCTGATCGCCGTGCCGGTCGTGCTGCTGGCGCCGGGCGTGCTGAGCCTCGCCGCCGCCTGGCTCGTGCCCTCCCTGGCGGGCTTCCTCGTCGCCTGGCTCGCCCTGCGCAGGTACCGCCGGACGAGTCCGGGCCATCCCTCCGGAGGGGAAGCTTCCGCCGCCCGGCGTGGGTTCTGGGCGTTCGCCGCGCCACGGGCGGTGTCCTCCGTCTTCGACATCAGCGCGGTCTGGCTGGGTGTCGTCCTGCTGTCCTGCCTGGCAACGAGCGAGGAGGCGGGCATCTACACCGCCGTCGGCCGGGTCGTCATCGCGGCGACCCTGCTCCAGCTCGCCATCCGGCTGGCCGTCGCTCCGGAGATCAGCCGCCTCCTCGCCGCGGGCGACCTCCCCCAGGCCCACCACCTGTACCGCATCTCGACGCGCTGGATCGTGCTGTTCTCCTGGCCACTGCTCGTCCTGCTCGCGAGCTTCCCGGGCACCGTTCTCAGCTTGTTCGGGCCGGAGTTCGAGCAGGGGGCGCCCTCGCTGCTGATGCTCTGCATCGCCTCGGCGGTCAACGTCGGAGTGGGAAACGCCCAGACCGTGCTGCTCATGGCGGGCAAGAGCTCCTGGCATCTGGCGGTCACCGGCGTCGCGTTCGCCGTGCAGCTGACGGTCGGCCTGCTCGCCATTCCCCGGCTCGGCGTCCTCGGAGCCGCCCTGTCCTGGGGGGCGGCGACCATCGTCGAGAACCTCGTCTCCGCCGTGCTGGTGCGGCGGCATCCGGGGTTCACGATCGTCGACAACGGATACCTCCTCGCGACGGTCACCGGTCTGTGCCTCACGGTGCCGTTGGTCCTCCCCGCACGGCTGCTGGCAGGTGACACGGCAGTCGGACTTGCCGTAGCAATCACCATGGGATTTTGCGTATTCGGTATAAGTTTGTGGAGATTTAGCACACCTCTGGGGATGCGTGAACTCGTCGGTGTGCTGCGCGAACGCGCCACCTGAGGCCCTCTCGGACCGAGACCGCCAGACCTTCTCCCCCTCCCACCACCCGTAACCGCTGCAACCCGGGATGTTCCATGCGCCTGAGAAAAAGCACGAAGAGGACGGCCACCACGGCTTCGGCCGTGGCCCTCCTCGCGGCTGCCTCGCTCATCACCGCCTCGGCGTCGGCGGCCGACGGCGACGAAGTGACCCTGACCGCCGACGCCTTGGCGACCTGGCAGACCGACGGGATCGTCTGGTCGATCGCGTACGCGGACGGTGTCGTGTACGTCGGCGGGACCTTCGACAAGGTCCGCCCTCCGGGCGCCGCACCCGGCCAACGGGAGGTCACCCGCCGGAACTTCGCCGCGTTCGACGCCGCCACCGGCAGACTGCTGCCGTGTGCCCGGTCCTTCACCGGCGGCGGTCGCAGCGTACGGGCGCTGAAGGCGTCGCCGGACGGCAAGGTGCTGTACGTCGGCGGTTCGTTCTACAAGGCCGGGCAGGCCCAGGTGGCCAACGCGGTCGCGCTCAACACGGCGGACTGCTCGGTGCGCAGGGACTTCCGTCCGAGTGTGTCGTCCTGGGTGCGGGCCATCGACGCCACGGACGACAAGGTCTACCTGGGAGGCGACTTCACGGTCGTCGACGGCCGGGAGCGGGAGCGCGTCGCGGCGTTCACCCGCGGAGGAACGCTGCTGCCGTTCAAGGCGGAGATCGACCGGCCCGTCTTCGCCCTCAGCGCCGCGCCCGCCTGGGGCAAGATCCTCGTCGGCGGTGACTTCCGCATGGTCAACGACGATCTGGAGTCGGCGCTCGTCGCCCTGCATCCGGTCACGGGCAAGACGGTGACCTCGTACCCGGACTGGCTGCCGAGCAGATCGGCCGTGAAGGCGCTGACGCGCGACAGGACCAACTTCTACGTGGCGGCCGAGGGCAACGGGACGGGCATCTTCGACGGCCGCATCGCCGCCCGCCTCGGCAAGCGCAAGATGGTGTGGAAGGACAACTGCCTGGGCGCCACCCAGGCCATCGCCGTGTACAACGGTGTCCTCTACAGCGGATCCCACGCCCACGACTGCACTGAGACACCGGGCGGTTTCCCGGAGATCCACGACCGCCAGCACTTCCTGGCCCAGTCGCTCCGTAACGCTCGGATCCTGCACTGGTTCCCCGACACCAACGGAGGGACCGGCGAGGGCAACGGCCCCCGAGCGATGGCGGTGGCGCGTGGCGTGCTGTGGGCGGGGGGCGAGTTCACCCAGGTCAACGGCAGGCCCCAACAGAGCCTGACGCGTTTCGCGGCCGGACCTGACCGGGGAGCCCCGGAGGATCCGCCCCAGCTCACGGCCTCGAGCACGCGCGCCGGCCGGATCACGCTCACCTGGCGGGCCGCATGGGACCGGGACGACGCGGAGCTGACCTACCGGATCTACCGGGACGGCAGCCTCGTGGCCTCGCCGACGCGGCGCTCCACCGAGTGGAGCCGCCCGCAGATGACGTACACCGACACCGTCACCCCCGGCTCCCGGCACAGCTACAGGATCGCCGTCACCGACGGCCGGAACTCCTCAGCCATGTCGAACGCGCTCGCAGTCACCGCGTCCGCCGCCGAGCGCGCGAAGAGCAAACGTTGACGGGGGAGCGCCTCGGCTACGCGCCCGGGGTCTTCGACCTCTTCCACGTGGGCCATCTGAACATCCTGCGCCGGGCCCGGGGGCACTGCGACCGGCTCATCGCCGGCGTCTGCTCCGACGATCTCGTGGTGCGTCTGAAAGGGCGGCCGCCGGTCGTACCGCTCTCCGAGCGGCTGCAGATCGTCCGCAGTGTGCGCTATGTGGACGAGACGTTCGTCGCGACGGTGGACGACAAGATCGAGATCTGGAAGGAAGTCGGTTTCGACGTCATCTTCAAAGGTGACGACTGGCTCGGCACGGATGTCTGGACGACGCTCGAAGCCGAATTCGCGAAGGTGGGGGTGGAGGTCGTCTACTTCCCGTACACCGTGCACACCTCCAGCACGCTGCTACGGGACGCGCTCCGCCTCCTCGCCCAGCAGGGCCCTCCCGGCCAGAGCCCTCCAGGCCCGGCGCCGCGACAGCTCGCGGGCCCCCGGCCGAGAGAAACGCAGGGCTGAGGCGGCTCGCCACCCGGCTCACCCCCGTGCACCGCTGCGGCCGCCCCTGCCGGCGGCCGCAGTGCCGTGGCCACCCGGGTTTGACGTGCGTCACCCTGGGGGTATTCTCTCCGGCTCGATTGGCCAGCCCCCTGCCCCATATGGCAGACTGTCCGAGTTGCTCGGTCGAGTGTTGATGCTGCGCGCCTCCCGCCGGGAGGACTGGAAGCGAGTCCCACAGTACTCGTCGCCCTAACTGCCGTAAGGCAGCGCTGGGGCGGACGTACGGGAATCTTCCGGGAAGCGTATGCGCGGCACCGGCCAGGCGCCCGGTGGGCCTCCTAGCTCCCGGCTTGCGGTTCCGGAAGGGCCGTGTTCCCACGCAGGGATGTTCGAACAAGGGACATCTGTGTCAGCGGGAGCGCGACACGCCCGACCGCGTGGGTCGGAGGAGGTCAAGGGAACACCGGGTTCCAGAGCGTAAGAGAGACAGGACTACTGAGTAGCCATGGCGGGACAGAAGATCCGCATCCGGCTCAAGGCCTACGACCACGAGGTCATCGACTCCTCGGCGAAGAAGATCGTCGAGACGGTGACCCGCACTGGTGCGTCGGTCGCGGGCCCGGTGCCGCTGCCCACTGAGAAGAACGTGTACTGCGTCATCAAGTCGCCGCACAAGTACAAGGACTCGCGCGAGCACTTCGAGATGCGCACGCACAAGCGCCTGATCGACATCCTCGACCCCACCCCCAAGACCGTTGACTCTCTGATGCGACTCGACCTCCCGGCCGGTGTCGACATCGAGATCAAGCTCTGAGGCGCGGTGATCTGAGAGATGGCTAAGCAGATCAAGGGCATCCTGGGCGAGAAGCTCGGCATGACGCAGGTGTGGGACGAGAACAACCGTGTTGTTCCGGTCACCGTCGTCAAGGCCGGCCCCAACGTCGTCACCCAGGTTCGTACCAACGACGTCGACGGCTACGAGTCCGTCCAGCTCGCCTTCGGCGAGATCGACCCGCGCAAGGTGAACAAGCCCCTCAAGGGCCACTTCGCGAAGGCCGACGTCACCCCCCGTCGTCACCTCGTCGAGATCCGCACCGCGGACGCCTCCGAGTACACGCTCGGCCAGGAAGTCACCGCCGAGGTGTTCGAGGCCGGCGTGAAGGTCGACGTCACCGGCAAGAGCAAGGGCAAGGGCTTCGCCGGTGTCATGAAGCGCCACAACTTCGGTGGCCTCGGCGCCGGTCACGGCACCCAGCGCAAGCACCGCTCTCCCGGTTCCATCGGTGGCTGCGCCACCCCGGGCCGTGTGTTCAAGGGCCTCCGCATGGCGGGTCGCATGGGCAACGAGCGGGTCACCACCCAGAACCTGACCGTCCACGCCGTTGACGCGGAGAAGGGTCTGCTGCTCATCAAGGGCGCGGTTCCCGGTCCGAACGGCGGCCTCGTCCTGGTCCGCACCGCGGCCAAGGGGGCCTGAGGTAACCGATGAGCACTGTTGACATCCTTTCGCCGGCGGGCGAGAAGGCCGGTTCCGTCGAGCTCCCCGCGGAGATCTTCGACGTAGAGAAGATCAGCGTTCCGCTGCTTCACCAGGTCGTCGTCGCGCAGCTGGCCGCTGCCCGCCAGGGCACGCACAAGACCAAGACCCGTGGCGAAGTCCGTGGTGGTGGCAAGAAGCCGTACCGCCAGAAGGGCACCGGTCGCGCCCGTCAGGGTTCGACCCGCGCGCCGCAGTTCGCCGGTGGTGGCGTCGTGCACGGTCCCGTGCCGCGTGACTACTCGCAGCGGACCCCGAAGAAGATGAAGGCCGCGGCCCTGCGCCACGCCCTCACCGACCGGGCCCGCAACAACCGCATCCACGTCGTCTCCGGCGTGATCGAGGGCGACGCCCCGTCCACGAAGGCCGCCAAGTCGCTGTTCGGCAAGATCTCGGAGCGCAAGAACCTGCTCCTGGTCGTCGAGCGCGCCGACGAGGCCGCGTGGCTGTCCGCCCGCAACCTGCCCCAGGTCCACATCCTGGAGCCGGGCCAGCTGAACACGTACGACGTTCTCGTCTCCGACGACGTGGTCTTCACCCAGGCCGCCTTCGAGTCCTTCGTGTCCGGCCCGAAGGCCAATGACACCGAAGGGAGCGAGGCCTGATGGCTATCCGTCACCCCGCCATTGCCTCGAAGGCCGCGAAGAAGGCCAAGGCCGCTCGCGTCGCCAAGGCGCGTCGCCACGCCGCCGAGGGCAAGAACACCGTCGTCACCCCGGCCAGCAAGGCGTACACGGACCCCCGTGACGTGCTGCTGAAGCCGGTCGTGTCGGAGAAGAGCTACGCGCTCCTCGACGAGAACAAGTACACGTTCATCGTCGACCCGAACGCCAACAAGACCCAGATCAAGCAGGCCGTCCAGGCGGTCTTCGACGTCAAGGTCACTGGGGTCAACACGATCAACCGCGCCGGCAAGCGCAAGCGGACCCGCACCGGGTTCGGTCAGCGTGCCGCCACCAAGCGCGCGATCGTGACCCTCGCCGAGGGCGACCGTATCGACATCTTCGGCGGTCCGACCGCCTAAGGGCGGTCCGGATCGTCCGATATCGGACGAGGACTGAGAAATGGGAATCCGCAAGTACAAGCCGACTACGCCGGGCCGTCGTGGTTCCAGCGTCGCCGACTTCGTCGAGGTCACGCGGTCCACGCCGGAGAAGTCGTTGGTCCGCCCCCTGCACAGCAAGGGTGGCCGTAACAACTCCGGTCGTGTGACCGTCCGCCACCAGGGCGGTGGCCACAAGCGCGCCTACCGCGTGATCGACTTCCGTCGTCACGACAAGGACGGCGTGCCGGCGAAGGTCGCGCACATCGAGTACGACCCCAACCGCACCGCGCGCATCGCGCTCCTGCACTACGCGGACGGCGAGAAGCGCTACATCCTCGCGCCGCGTGGCCTCGGCCAGGGCGACCGCGTGGAGAACGGCCCCGGGGCCGACATCAAGCCGGGCAACAACCTGGCGCTGCGCAACATCCCGGTCGGTACCACGATCCACGCGATCGAGCTCCGTCCCGGTGGCGGCGCCAAGTTCGCCCGCTCCGCCGGTGCCTCCGTGCAGCTGCTCGCGAAGGAGGGCTCGATGGCCCACCTCCGCATGCCCTCCGGTGAGATCCGCCTGGTCGACGTGCGCTGCCGCGCCACCGTCGGCGAGGTCGGCAACGCCGAGCAGAGCAACATCAACTGGGGTAAGGCCGGCCGTAAGCGCTGGCTGGGCGTTCGCCCGACCGTTCGCGGTGTGGCGATGAACCCGGTTGACCACCCGCACGGTGGTGGTGAGGGCAAGACCTCCGGTGGTCGCCACCCGGTCTCCCCGTGGGGTCAGAAGGAGGGTCGTACTCGTGCTCCCAAGAAGGCGAGCAACAAGTACATCGTCCGCCGCCGCAAGACGAACAAGAAGCGCTAGGAGCGGGTTTAGATGCCGCGCAGTCTCAAGAAGGGGCCCTTCGTCGACGACCACCTGATGAAGAAGGTGGACGCCCAGAACGAAGCCGGCACCAAGAACGTCATCAAGACCTGGTCCCGTCGCTCCATGATCGTGCCGGCCATGCTCGGCCACACGCTCGCGGTGCACAACGGCAAGACCCACATCCCGGTGTTCGTCACCGAGTCGATGGTCGGCCACAAGCTCGGCGAGTTCTCGCCGACGCGCACCTTCCGGGGTCACGTCAAGGAAGACCGGAAGTCGAAGCGCCGCTAGTAGCGGATCGCATTCAGACACGTAAGTAACTGAAGGGACAACCATGGAAGCCAGGGCCCAGGCGCGGTACATCCGCGTCACGCCCATGAAGGCCCGCCGTGTGGTGGACCTCATCCGTGGCATGGACGCCACGGAGGCCCAGGCGGTCCTGCGATTCGCTCCGCAGGCTGCCTCTGTGCCGGTCGGCAAGGTGCTCGACAGCGCCATCGCCAACGCCGCGCACAACTACGACCACACGGACGCCTCCTCGCTGTTCATCAGCGAGGCGTACGTCGACGAGGGCCCGACCCTGAAGCGGTTCCGTCCGCGCGCCCAGGGCCGTGCCTACCGGATCCGCAAGCGGACCAGCCACATCACCGTGGTCGTCGCCAGCAAGGAAGGAACCCGGTAATGGGCCAGAAGGTAAACCCGCACGGGTTCCGGCTCGGTGTCACGACCGACTTCAAGTCGCGTTGGTACGCCGACAAGCTGTACAAGGACTACGTCAAGGAAGACGTCGCCATCCGTCGGATGATGACGTCCGGCATGGAGCGCGCCGGTATCTCGAAGGTGGAGATCGAGCGCACCCGTGACCGTGTCCGCGTGGACATCCACACCGCGCGTCCGGGCATCGTCATCGGCCGCCGTGGCGCCGAGGCCGACCGCATCCGCGGTGACCTCGAGAAGCTCACGGGCAAGCAGGTCCAGCTGAACATCCTCGAGGTCAAGAACCCCGAGACGGACGCTCAGCTGGTTGCCCAGGCCGTTGCCGAGCAGCTCTCCTCCCGCGTCTCCTTCCGCCGCGCCATGCGTAAGAGCATGCAGTCGGCGATGAAGGCCGGCGCCAAGGGCATCAAGATCCAGTGCGGTGGCCGCCTCGGCGGCGCCGAGATGTCCCGCTCGGAGTTCTACCGCGAGGGCCGTGTGCCCCTGCACACGCTCCGCGCGAACGTGGATTACGGCTTCTTCGAGGCCAAGACGACCTTCGGCCGCATCGGTGTGAAGGTCTGGATCTACAAGGGCGACGTCAAGAACATCGCCGAGGTCCGCGCCGAGAACGCTGCCGCCCGTGCGGGTAACCGCCCGGCGCGCGGTGGTGCCGACCGCCCGGCCCGTGGTGGCCGCGGTGGCGAGCGGCGCGGTCGCAAGCCGCAGCAGGCTGCCGGCGCCGAGGCCCCCAAGGCCGAGGCTCCCGCGTCCGCTCCGGCTGAGAGCACCGGAACGGAGGCCTGACCGACATGCTGATCCCCCGTAGGGTCAAGCACCGCAAGCAGCACCACCCGAAGCGCTCCGGCGCTGCCAAGGGTGGTACGACGGTGGCGTTCGGTGAGTACGGCATCCAGGCGCTCACCCCGGCGTACGTGACGAACCGTCAGATCGAGGCCGCTCGTATCGCCATGACGCGTCACATCAAGCGTGGTGGCAAGGTCTGGATCAACATCTACCCGGACCGTCCGCTCACCAAGAAGCCCGCCGAGACCCGCATGGGTTCCGGTAAGGGTTCTCCCGAGTGGTGGATCGCCAACGTCAAGCCCGGACGCGTGATGTTCGAGCTGTCGTACCCCAACGAGAAGATCGCCCGTGAGGCGCTGACTCGTGCGGCCCACAAGCTGCCGATGAAGTGCCGGATCGTCAAGCGCGAGGCAGGTGAAGCGTGATGTCGGCCGGTACCAAGGCGTCCGAGCTGCGCGAGCTGGGCAACGAGGAGCTTCTGGCGAAGCTCCGCGAGGCCAAGGAAGAGCTGTTCAACCTCCGCTTCCAGGCGGCGACGGGCCAGCTCGAGAACCACGGCCGTCTCAAGGCGGTCCGCAAGGACATCGCGCGGATCTACACCCTGATGCGCGAGCGTGAGCTGGGCATCGAAACGGTGGAGAACGCCTGATGAGCGAGAAGAACGTGACTGAGAACGCAGAGGCGCGCGGCTTCCGCAAGACCCGTGAGGGTCTCGTCGTCAGCGACAAGATGGACAAGACCGTCGTCGTCGCCGTCGAGGACCGCGTCAAGCACGCGCTGTACGGCAAGGTCATCCGCCGTACGAACAAGCTCAAGGCGCACGACGAGCAGAACGCCGCGGGTGTCGGCGACCGCGTCCTCCTCATGGAGACCCGGCCGCTGTCCGCGACGAAGCGCTGGCGCGTCGTCGAGATCCTCGAGAAGGCCAAGTAATTCCTGCGGGGCATCCCTCGCAGGTCAGTTCCGCCAGGCTCCGGGTGGGTGTGTAACTTGCGCACCCGCCCGGGGAACCGGCAGACAAACAGGAGATAGACGTGATCCAGCAGGAGTCGCGACTGCGTGTCGCCGACAACACTGGTGCGAAGGAGATCCTTTGCATCCGTGTGCTCGGTGGCTCCGGTCGCCGCTACGCGGGCATCGGTGACGTCATCGTCGCCACCGTCAAGGACGCGATCCCCGGTGGCAACGTGAAGAAGGGTGACGTCGTCAAGGCGGTCATCGTTCGCACCGTCAAGGAGCGCCGCCGTCCGGACGGCTCGTACATCCGCTTCGACGAGAACGCCGCCGTCATTCTGAAGAACGACGGCGACCCTCGCGGCACCCGCATCTTCGGCCCGGTCGGCCGTGAGCTGCGCGAGAAGAAGTTCATGAAGATCATCTCGCTCGCGCCGGAGGTGCTGTAAGCATGAAGATCAAGAAGGGCGACCTGGTCCAGGTCATCACCGGCAAGGACAAGGGCAAGCAGGGCAAGGTCATTGCCGCTTACCCGCGCGACGAGCGCGTCCTGGTCGAGGGTGTCAACCGGGTCAAGAAGCACACCAAGGCCGGTCCGACCGCTCGCGGTTCCCAGGCCGGCGGCATCGTGACCACCGAGGCGCCGATCCACGTCTCCAACGTCCAGCTGGTCGTTGAGAAGGACGGCAACAAGGTCGTCACGCGTGTCGGCTACCGCTTCGACGAAGAGGGCAACAAGATCCGCGTTGCCAAGCGGACGGGTGAGGACATCTGATGGCTACCACCACCACTCCGCGTCTGAAGACGAAGTACCGCGAGGAGATCGCGGGCAAGCTGCGTGACGAGTTCAAGTACGAGAACGTCATGCAGGTTCCCGGCCTCGTCAAGATCGTGGTCAACATGGGTGTCGGCGACGCCGCCCGTGACTCGAAGCTGATCGAGGGCGCGATCCGCGACCTGACCACCATCACCGGTCAGAAGCCGGCCGTCACCAAGGCCCGCAAGTCCATCGCGCAGTTCAAGCTGCGTGAGGGCCAGCCGATCGGTGCCCACGTCACGCTCCGTGGCGACCGCATGTGGGAGTTCCTGGACCGCACCCTGTCGCTCGCGCTCCCGCGCATCCGCGACTTCCGTGGTCTGTCCCCCAAGCAGTTCGACGGCCGTGGCAACTACACCTTCGGTCTCACGGAGCAGGTCATGTTCCACGAGATCGACCAGGACAAGATCGACCGTACCCGGGGCATGGACATCACCGTGGTCACCACGGCGACCAACGACGCTGAGGGCCGCGCGCTCCTTCGTCACCTCGGCTTCCCGTTCAAGGAGGCGTGAGCGAGATGGCGAAGAAGGCTCTGATTGCCAAGGCTGCTCGCAAGCCCAAGTTCGGTGTGCGTGGCTACACCCGCTGCCAGCGCTGCGGCCGTCCGCACTCCGTGTACCGCAAGTTCGGCCTGTGCCGCGTGTGCCTTCGTGAGATGGCTCACCGTGGCGAGCTGCCGGGCGTGACCAAGAGCTCCTGGTAATCCCCGTTATCTAGGGATTCCGGAAGCTCTCGGTAAGCATCTGGGTGGACAGGGGCCCACCCCCGCATGGCTTAGGCTTGTGGGGTTGGGCGCCTGTCGCGCCCGTACGACTTACTACGCCGTAGGTCCACCGCGCCGCACCCGTCCCGTCTCGGATCGGGGAGAGGGATGGCGCACCAGGAAACCCCGGCGAGAGAGGCCGAAGGCCAATTCATGACCATGACTGATCCGATCGCAGACATGCTTACGCGTCTGCGGAACGCGAACTCGGCGTACCACGACACCGTGGCGATGCCGCACTCGAAGATCAAGTCGCACATCGCGGAGATCCTCCAGCAGGAGGGCTTCATCACGGGCTGGAAGGTCGAGGACGCCGAGGTCGGCAAGAACCTCGTTCTCGAGCTGAAGTTCGGCCCGAACCGTGAGCGCTCCATCGCGGGCATCAAGCGGATCTCCAAGCCCGGTCTCCGGGTGTACGCGAAGTCCACCAACCTGCCGAAGGTGCTCGGCGGCCTCGGCGTGGCGATCATCTCCACGTCGCACGGGCTCCTCACCGACAAGCAGGCCGGCAAGAAGGGCGTAGGCGGAGAAGTTCTCGCCTACGTCTGGTAGCAGAAGGGAACGGAGGAAACAGCTATGTCGCGCATCGGCAAGCTCCCCATCGCGGTTCCCGCCGGCGTGGACGTCACCATCGACGGCCGTACGGTCAAGGTCAAGGGCCCCAAGGGCGAGCTGACCCACACCGTCTCGGCGCCGATCGAGGTCGTCAAGGGCGAGGACAACACCCTGCAGGTGACCCGCCCGAACGACGAGCGTCAGAACAAGGCCCTGCACGGCCTGTCCCGCACGCTGGTGGCGAACATGATCACCGGCGTGACCCAGGGTTACGTGAAGAAGCTCGAGATCAGCGGTGTCGGTTACCGCGTGACCGCCAAGGGCTCGAACCTCGAGTTCGCGCTCGGTTACAGCCACCCGATCCTGGTCGAGGCCCCCGAGGGCATCACCTTCAAGGTCGAGGCTCCGACCCGTTTCTCGGTCGAGGGCATCGACAAGCAGAAGGTCGGCGAGGTCGCGGCCAACATCCGCAAGCTGCGCAAGCCCGACCCGTACAAGGCCAAGGGCGTCAAGTACGAGGGCGAAGTCATCCGCCGCAAGGTCGGAAAGGCGGGTAAGTAAGCCATGGCATACGGGCAGAAGATTCTCAAGGGCGACGCCTACAAGCGCGCCGCGATCAAGCGCCGTCACATCCGGATCCGCAAGCGGATCAACGGTACGGCGGAGCGTCCGCGTCTGGTCGTTACCCGCTCCAACCGCCACATCGTGGCCCAGGTGATCGACGACCTCAAGGGTCACACCCTTGCGTCGGCGTCGACCCTGGACGCCTCGGTCCGCGGTGGCGAGGGCGACAAGTCCGCGCAGGCCAAGCAGGTCGGCGCCCTGGTCGCCGAGCGTGCCAAGGCCGCCGGTGTCGAGGCCGTCGTATTCGACCGTGGTGGTAACCAGTACGCCGGGCGCATCGCCGCTCTGGCGGACGCCGCCCGCGAGGCCGGACTCAAGTTCTGAGTCCTGGTTCCGTAGCTAGCGGAGACAGAGAGAGGTAATTCCAATGGCTGGACCCCAGCGCCGCGGTGGCGGTGCCGGTGGCGGCGAGCGGCGGGACCGGAAGGGCCGTGACGGCGGCGCAGCTGCCGCCGAGAAGACCGCGTACGTTGAGCGCGTTGTCGCGATCAACCGCGTCGCCAAGGTTGTGAAGGGTGGTCGTCGCTTCAGCTTCACCGCGCTGGTCGTGGTGGGCGACGGTGACGGCACCGTGGGTGTCGGTTACGGCAAGGCCAAGGAGGTGCCGGCCGCCATCGCCAAGGGCGTTGAGGAGGCCAAGAAGCACTTCTTCAAGGTCCCCCGTATCCAGGGCACCATCCCGCACCCCATCCAGGGTGAGAAGGCTGCCGGCGTCGTGCTGCTCAAGCCCGCGTCCCCCGGTACCGGTGTTATCGCCGGTGGTCCGGTGCGCGCCGTGCTCGAGTGCGCCGGTATCCACGACGTGCTGTCGAAGTCGCTCGGCTCCGACAACGCGATCAACATCGTGCACGCGACCGTGGAGGCCCTGAAGGGCCTGCAGCGTCCCGAGGAGATCGCGGCCCGCCGTGGTCTGCCGCTCGAGGACGTCGCCCCCGCGGCTCTTCTCCGTGCGCGTGCCGGGGCGGGTGCGTAATCATGGCGCAGCTCAAGATCACGCAGGTCAAGTCCTACATCGGCAGCAAGCAGAACCACCGTGACACCCTGCGCTCCCTTGGTCTCAAGGGCATCAACACGCAGGTCGTCAAGGAGGACCGCCCCGAGTTCCGCGGCATGGTGCACACCGTCCGCCACCTCGTGACGGTCGAGGAGGTCGACTGATCATGGCGGAGCAGAACCCGCTCAAGATCCACAACCTCCGTCCCGCCCCGGGCGCCAAGACCGCCAAGACCCGTGTCGGTCGTGGTGAGGCGTCGAAGGGTAAGACGGCCGGTCGTGGTACGAAGGGTACGAAGGCCCGTTACCAGGTTCCGGAGCGCTTCGAGGGTGGCCAGATGCCCCTCCACATGCGCCTTCCGAAGCTGAAGGGCTTCAAGAACCCGTTCAAGACCGAGTACCAGGTCGTGAACCTCGACAAGCTGGCCGCGCTGTACCCCGAGGGTGGCGAGGTCACCGTCGAGGGCCTGGTGGCCAAGGGTGCCGTTCGCAAGAACAGCCTCGTCAAGGTCCTCGGCCAGGGCGAGATCTCCGTGGCGCTGCAGGTGACGGTCGACGCCGTCTCCGGCTCCGCCAAGGAGAAGATCACCGCCGCCGGCGGCAGCGTCACCGAGCTCGTCTGAACCCATCAGGCGTCTCGATGACTTGAGCGATCCCGACCGGGGATACCCCACAAATGGGGTATCCCCGGTTGGTCGTTCCAAGGGGGGCGGTCTCGCGGGTAAGGTGGCCTGCACTGCCCACTTTTACCGAGTGCTTCGTATGAGGCACTCTGAGCGGCAGTTGACCGTTAGCTAAGTCGTTCCTATTAGTCGAACCTCAAGACCGTCACCCTTGACGCAGTTGCGCGGGGGTCGCAGGAGGCACCGTGCTCACCGCGTTCGCCCGGGCGTTCAGGACGCCCGACCTGCGCAAGAAGCTGCTCTTCACGCTCGGCATCATCGTGATCTACCGGGTCGGTACGCACATTCCGATCCCCGGCGTCGACTACAGGGCCGTCCAGGTCTGCATCGATCAGGCGCAGACCAACCAGGGTCTCTTCGGTCTGGTCAACATGTTCAGCGGCGGCGCGCTGCTGCAGATCACGATCTTCGCGCTCGGCATCATGCCGTACATCACGGCGAGCATCATCCTTCAGCTGCTGACCGTCGTCATTCCGCGCCTGGAAGCCCTCAAGAAGGAGGGTCAGGCCGGTACGACGAAGATCACCCAGTACACCCGTTACCTGACGGTGGCGCTCGCCATCCTTCAGGGCACCGGTCTGGTGGCCACTGCCCGCAGCGGCTCGCTGTTCCAGAACTGCCCGGCGGCCGGCCAGATCGTGCCGGACCGCTCGATCTTCACCACCATCGTCATGGTCATCACCATGACCGCCGGTACGGCCGTCGTCATGTGGCTCGGTGAGCTCATCACCGACCGCGGCATCGGCAACGGCATGTCGATCCTGATGTTCATCTCGATCGCCGCGACCTTCCCGTCCGCGCTGTGGGCCATCAAGCAGCAGGGTGACCTCGCGGGCGGCTGGATCGAGTTCGGCACCGTCATCGCCGTCGGCCTGTTCATGGTCGGCCTGGTGGTCTTCGTCGAGCAGGCCCAGCGTCGTATTCCGGTGCAGTACGCCAAGCGCATGATCGGCCGCCGTTCCTACGGTGGTACGTCGACGTACATCCCGCTCAAGGTGAACCAGGCGGGTGTGATTCCCGTCATCTTCGCTTCGTCGCTGCTCTACATTCCGGCGCTGATCGTGCAGTTCTCGAACTCTCCCGAGTCCGGCTGGGCGACCTGGATCACAAAGAACCTGGCCGACACGGCGGCGCCGGTTCACATCACTCTCTACTTCTTCCTGATTGTCTTCTTCGCGTTCTTCTACGTGGCCATCTCGTTCAACCCCGAGGAAGTCGCGGACAACATGAAGAAGTATGGTGGCTTCATCCCGGGCATCCGGGCTGGCCGACCGACCGCTGAGTACCTTTCCTATGTGCTCAACCGGATCACCTGGCCGGGTTCGCTGTATCTGGGGCTGATCGCTCTCGTACCGACGATGGCGTTGGCAGGGTTTGGGGCAAACTCGAACTTCCCGTTCGGCGGGACCAGCATCCTGATCATCGTGGGTGTCGGTCTCGAGACCGTGAAGCAGATCGAGAGCCAGCTTCAGCAGCGCAATTACGAAGGGTTCCTCCGCTGATGCGAATCGTCCTCGTCGGGCCGCCGGGTGCCGGAAAGGGAACGCAGGCCGCGTTCCTGGCCAAGAACCTGTCGATCCCGCACATCTCCACGGGCGACCTGTTCCGAGCCAACATCAGCCAGCAGACGGAGCTCGGGAAGCTCGCGAAGTCCTACATGGACGCGGGCAACCTGGTGCCGGACGAGGTCACCATCGGGATGGCCAAGGACCGCATGGAGCAGCCGGACGCCGAGGGCGGCTTCCTGCTGGACGGCTTCCCCCGCAATGTGTCCCAGGCCGAGGCGCTGGACGAGATGCTCCAGTCCGAGAGCATGAAGCTGGACGCGGTACTCGACCTCGAGGTCCCCGAGGAAGAGGTCGTCAAGCGGATCGCCGGGCGGCGGATCTGCCGCAAGGACTCCAGCCACGTCTTCCACGTCACGTACAGCCGGCCGAAGCAGGAAGGCGTCTGCGACGCCTGCGGCGGCGAGCTGTACCAGCGCGACGACGACTCCGAGGAGACCGTCCGCAAGCGGCTGGAGGTCTACCACACGCAGACCGAGCCGATCATCGACTACTACAAGGCGCAGGGACTGGTGGTCACCATCTCCGCGCTGGGCAAGGTCGAAGAAGTCACGGCCCGCGCCATGGAGGCGCTGCAGCGTGACGAGGACGGCAAGTAGGAGCGTTCAGGCTCGTACGCAGCTGTACGTAGCTCAGGCCGCGGTTCCCGGTGAGGGGGCCGCGGCTGCTGCGTGGGGTGGGGTGTGCCGCCTCCACCCTTATGGTTGAAGCAGTCGTCCCTGCCCCGCCCGTCCGTCCAGACCGTCCGACAGCCCGAGAAAGGCGCCCGTCCCCATGGTGCAGATCAAGTCCCCCGAGCAGATCGCCAAGATGCGTGAGGCGGGGCTGGTCGTCGCCGCCATTCACGCGGCCACGCGTGAGGTCGCGGTGCCCGGGGCCAGCACCAAGGACCTGGACGAGGTCGCCCGCAAGGTGCTCGCGGAGCACGGCGCCAAGTCGAACTTCCTCGGCTACGGCGGGTTCCCCGCGACGATCTGCACCTCCGTGAACGACGTCGTCGTCCATGGCATCCCGTCCGAGGACGTCGTCCTCAAGGACGGTGACATCATCTCCATCGACTGCGGCGCCGTCATCGACGGCTGGCACGGCGACGCCGCCTACACCGCGTTCGTGGGCTCCGGCCACGCTCCGGAGCTGATCGAGCTCTCCCGGGTGACCGAGGAGTCGATGTGGGCCGGTATCGCGGCGATGAAGCAGGGCAATCGTCTGGTCGACGTCTCCCGTGCCATCGAGACGTACATCCGCCGGCAGCCGAAGCCGGGCGGTGGTCGCTACGGGATCATCGAGGACTACGGCGGCCATGGCATCGGCACCGAGATGCACATGGACCCGCATCTGCTGAACTACGTCGACCGGCGGCGGGGGAAGGGGCCGAAGCTGGTTCCCGGGTTCTGCCTGGCGATCGAGCCGATGGTGTCCCTGGGCACGCCGAAGACGGAGGTCCTGTCGGACGACTGGACCGTGATCACGACGGACGGCACGTGGTCCTCCCACTGGGAGCACTCGGTCGCGCTGACCGAGGAGGGGCCGCTTGTGCTGACGGCTCCCGATGGTGGTAAGGCGAAGCTGGCCGAGTACGGGGTCGTTGCCGCGCCGGATCCCTTGGGCTGACATCGCCTAAGGGGGAGCGGGTTTCTCTTGTCCTGCGGCTGCGGACCGGTGGGGGCTGGTCGCGCAGTTCCCCGCGCCCCTGGGTTGGCTGCGCTTACGGATCTTCCAAGTGGGGCAGGCTTCCCCGATTCGTCTTTCCGGGGGCGCTGACGTAGACTGACTCGTCGGCTCTCGTGCACCCGCATGTCCGCATGCGCCCGTAAGGGACGCAAGGGAGTCGATCAAGGTAGTCGATTCCGAAGGGCGAAGCGTGGCCAAGAAGCAAGGTGCCATCGAGATCGAGGGCACTGTCGTCGAGTCTCTGCCGAACGCCATGTTCAAGGTCGAGCTCCAGAACGGCCACCAGGTCCTGGCACACATCAGCGGCAAGATGCGCATGCACTACATCCGCATCCTCCCTGACGACCGGGTCGTGGTGGAGCTGTCTCCGTACGACCTGACGCGTGGCCGGATCGTCTACCGGTACAAGTAGATCTTGCCCGCGCCCCGGCCTCGCCGGGGTGATGGCACTGACCCGGAGAACCTCACCCAATGAAGGTCAAGCCGAGCGTCAAGAAGATCTGCGACAAGTGCAGGGTGATCCGCCGTCACGGTCGGGTCATGGTCATCTGCGAGAACCCGCGCCACAAGCAGCGCCAGGGCTGACGCACGACCGATCCCTCTGCACCTCTATCGCAGAGTTTTCGCGCGACGCGAGCTGAATATGTTCATACGCAGGATCCAGACGGACGAGCGTCCGCCTGACACCCCCGGTTCGGAGGCCGGGGACCCAGTTCGTACCTGGTACGGCGGCTGGGAGTCGGTTCTGCGGAAGACCTCCGAAGATCACCAGGAGCCATTGAATGGCACGCGTTTCCGGTGTTGACATCCCGCGCGACAAGCGCGTGGAGGTCGCCCTCACCTACGTGTTCGGCATCGGCCGGACCCTTTCGCAGCAGACGCTGGCCGCGACCGGCGTCGACCCGAACACCCGCGTTCGCGACCTCTCCGAGGAGCAGCTCGTCGCGATCCGCGAGTACGTGGACAACAACATCAGGACCGAGGGTGACCTCCGTCGTGAGATCCAGGCCGACATCCGCCGCAAGGTCGAGATCGGCTGCTACCAGGGTCTGCGTCACCGTCGCGGTCTGCCCGTCCGCGGTCAGCGCACCAGCACGAACGCCCGTACCCGCAAGGGCCCGCGTCGCGCCATCGCCGGCAAGAAGAAGCCGGGCAAGAAGTAGTCCTCAGCGGACAACGCTTCATCAGCGGTCTTCGCTGTAGGACCGACCACCTCCCCGTAGGAGTTAGTAGATGCCCCCCAAGGGACGTCAGGGCGCTGCCAAGAAGGTGCGCCGCAAGGAAAAGAAGAACGTCGCTCACGGCCACGCGCACATCAAGAGCACGTTCAACAACACGATCGTCTCCATCACGGACCCGTCCGGCAACGTGATCTCCTGGGCCTCCGCCGGCCACGTCGGCTTCAAGGGCTCCCGGAAGTCCACGCCGTTCGCCGCGCAGATGGCCGCCGAGTCGGCTGCCCGCCGCGCCCAGGAGCACGGCATGCGCAAGGTCGACGTGTTCGTCAAGGGCCCGGGCTCCGGTCGTGAGACCGCGATCCGCTCCCTGCAGGCCACGGGCCTCGAGGTCGGCTCCATCCAGGACGTCACCCCGACCCCGCACAACGGCTGCCGTCCGCCGAAGCGTCGTCGCGTCTGACGTACGGCTGCTTCGAGCAGGCTTGGTTTCGGGCGGTACGGCTCTTCAGGGCCGTATCGCCCGTACCCTTGCAGTACCCGCGCTTTTCACCGGGCGCGGTTTCCGTCGGACGTCAAATAGCGGGCGTCCACGAAAGAAGGATCTGATCCACACATGCTGATCGCTCAGCGTCCCTCGTTGACCGAAGAGGTCGTCGACGAGTTCCGCTCCCGGTTCGTGATCGAGCCGCTGGAGCCGGGCTTCGGCTACACCCTCGGCAACTCCCTCCGCCGCACCCTCCTGTCGTCGATCCCCGGCGCTGCTGTCACCAGCATCCGCATCGACGGCGTCCTGCACGAGTTCACCACCGTGCCGGGCGTCAAGGAGGACGTCACCGACCTGATCCTCAACATCAAGCAGCTGGTCGTCTCCTCGGAGCACGACGAGCCGGTCGTGATGTACCTGCGCAAGCAGGGCCCGGGTCTGGTCACCGCCGCCGACATCGCGCCCCCGGCCGGTGTCGAGGTGCACAACCCCGACCTCGTCCTCGCCACGCTCAACGGCAAGGGCAAGCTGGAGATGGAGCTGACGGTCGAGCGCGGCCGCGGTTACGTCTCCGCCGTGCAGAACAAGCAGGTGGGCCAGGAGATCGGCCGGATCCCGGTCGACTCCATCTACAGCCCCGTGCTGAAGGTCACGTACAAGGTCGAGGCCACGCGTGTCGAGCAGCGCACCGACTTCGACAAGCTGATCGTCGACGTCGAGACCAAGCAGGCCATGCGTCCGCGTGACGCCATGGCGTCGGCCGGCAAGACCCTGGTCGAGCTGTTCGGTCTGGCGCGCGAGCTCAACATCGACGCCGAGGGCATCGACATGGGCCCGTCCCCGACGGACGCCGCCCTTGCCGCCGACCTGGCGCTGCCGATCGAGGAGCTCGAGCTCACCGTTCGGTCGTACAACTGCCTCAAGCGCGAGGGCATCCACTCCGTGGGTGAGCTCGTGGCTCGTTCCGAGGCCGACCTGCTCGACATTCGTAACTTCGGTGCGAAGTCGATCGACGAGGTCAAGGCGAAGCTGGCCGGCATGGGCCTGGCCCTGAAGGACAGCCCGCCCGGATTCGACCCGACCGCCGCCGCCGACGCCTTCGGCGCCGACGACGACGCGGACGCGGGTTTCGTGGAGACCGAGCAGTACTGACGTACTGACCGGTCGTTGCCGGTGAGCATCCGCTCATCGGGTTCCTGACCCCGGTACCTGACACGGCCGGGGCAGACACACAGGAGAAAGAACATGCCGAAGCCCACCAAGGGTGCCCGTCTGGGCGGCAGCGCCGCGCACGAGAAGCTGCTCCTCGCGAACCTCGCGAAGGCGCTGTTCGAGCACGGCCGTATCACCACCACCGAGGCGAAGGCCCGCCGCCTTCGTCCGTACGCCGAGCGTCTGGTCACCAAGGCGAAGAAGGGCGACCTTCACAACCGCCGTCAGGTGCTCCAGGTCATCACGGACAAGAGCGTCGTCCACACGCTCTTCACCGAGATCGGCCCGCGGTACGAGAACCGTCCCGGTGGCTACACCCGTATCACCAAGATCGGTAACCGCCGTGGCGACAACGCGCCCATGGCTGTCATCGAGCTGGTCGAGGCGCTGACGGTTGCGCAGCAGGCCACGGGTGAGGCCGAGGCCGCCACCAAGCGTGCCGCCAAGGACGCCGAGGTCGCTGAGGCCAAGGTCGACACGACCAAGGCGGACGACGAGGCTGCGGCCGAGGAGTCGAAGGACGCCTAAGCGTTCTGCCGGGGGCTGTGCGTTTGCGGCTGCGGCGCCGTCGTGGTTGCTCGCGCAGTTCCCCGCGCCCCTTTAGGGCGTTTGCGGGCCCGTTCCCTTTCGAGGGGCGGGCCCGCTTTTGTGTACCTGAGAGGATCTGTACGTGAGTGATGAAGTCGCACCCGGTTACGTCCGTGTCCGTCTCGACCTGTCCTATGACGGCACCGCATTCCACGGGTGGGCCAAGCAGGCCGGTGGTAAGCGGACCGTGCAGGGGGAGATCGAGGATGCCCTGCGGACTGTCACACGGTCCGGGGGCACCACGTACGAGTTGACCGTGGCCGGGCGGACGGACGCCGGCGTGCATGCGCGGGGGCAGGTCGCGCATGTCGATCTGCCGGAGGCGGTCTGGCGGGAGCACCACGAGAAGCTGCTCAAGCGGCTTGCCGGGCGGTTGCCCAAGGATGTGCGGGTGTGGGCCCTCAGGGAGGCGCCCAGTGGGTTCAACGCCCGGTTCTCGGCCGTCTGGCGGCGGTATGCGTATCGCGTCACCGACAATCCCGGCGGTGTCGACCCGCTGCTGCGGGGTCACGTCCTCTGGCACGACTGGCCCCTCGACGTGGACGCCATGAACGAGGCGGCGCGCGGGCTGCTCGGGGAGCACGACTTCGCCGCCTACTGCAAGAAGCGGGAGGGGGCCACCACGATTCGTACGCTGCAGGAGCTGAGCCTGGTCCGGGGGGACGACGGGATCATCACGGCCACCGTGCGGGCCGACGCCTTCTGCCACAACATGGTGCGCTCTCTCATCGGGGCGCTGCTGTTCGTGGGGGACGGGCACCGGCCCGCCGACTGGCCGGGCAAGGTGCTTGCCGCCGGGGTCAGGGACTCCGCGGTACATGTCGTACGGCCGCACGGGCTGACGCTCGAAGAGGTCGGTTACCCCGCCGACGAGTTGCTCGCCGCGCGGAACAAGGAGGCGCGAAACCGGCGATCCCTGCCCGGGACGTCCGGATGCGCGACTTGTTAGTCACCTGACATGTGAAGGTGGACGGCGCTCATGTCGGGGACTTGCGATGTGCCGAGGAGGCGCTGCAACGCGCCGTCCTCCTGCTGCATCTCACCGAGTGGCCGCAGTTCCGGGAGATCGACCCGGTGCGGGCCCGGGCGCTGGGAAGGCCCATGCCCGTTGGGGAGAGGCCCCGGCCGGGGCTCCCAGGGGAGGGAAAGAGAAAGCCATGACGGGACACCCGGGCGTACCGGTCACCGTGGTCATGCCGACGTACAACGAGGCCGCGAACCTGCCGCGGATGGCCGAACTGGTGCTCGGGCTGCCGGTCGACGGGCTGCACCTGAAGATCGTCGACGACTCCAGCCCGGACGGCACCGGGCGGATCGCCGAGGAGCTGGCCGAGAAGTACAACGCCGACCGGCCCGCCGGCCGGCGCCGGATGAGCGTGCTGCACCGTACCGAGAAGGACGGTCTGGGGCGGGCGTACGTCGCGGGCATGACCGCCGCGCTGGAGGAGGGCGCCGCCTACGTCGTCCAGATGGACGCCGACGGCAGCCACCCGGCGGAGGCGGTGCCGCGGATGCTGGGCACGGCGGTGGCCTCGGGGGTGGGCCTGGTCGTCGGCAGCCGGTACGTCGAGGGCGGCTCGCTGGACGAGGACTGGCGCGTGCACCGAGTCCTGCTGTCCCGGTTCGCCAACCGGTACGCCCGGGCCGTGCTGGGCACGAAGATCCGGGACCTTACGGCCGGCTTCAACCTCTGGTCGGCGGCGACCCTGCGGGACGTGGACCTGGCCACCCTGGACAGCGCCGGCTACAGCTTCCAGGTCGAACTGAAGTACAAGGCCGTACGGGCCGGGCACAGTGCCGTGGAGATCCCGATCCGCTTCGAGGAGCGGACCGAGGGTGTGTCGAAGATGACGCTGAGGACGCAGCTGGAGTCGGCGGTCGTGCCGATCCGGCTGCGCCTGAAGCACAGGTGAGCCCGCGGTCGGCGGCCGACTACTCGTTGGCCGCCGCCGACGCCTGCGCCGCGCCCCGCTTGTAGATCTGATCCCGCGTGAAACTCTTCAGGTTCTCGCTGACCTCGAAGACGTTCGTGTCCTTCTTCGTCACGTCCTTGCCGTTGGTGAAGCCGTTGATGGTGAAGTAGGCGTAACGGCCGTAGGCGTTGACGGTGGAGAGGCAGACGGCGGCGGTGCAGTGGTCCTTGACGCCCTGGCCGGAGAGCGACCTGATGATGTCCCTCTTGGTGTTGACCGTGCCCGCCACCTTGGCGGCCTGCGCCGAGGTGTCGAAAACGGCCACGCCGATCGTCGCCGCGATGCCGTCCTTGGTGTACGAGACGCGCATCAGGCGGGTGCAGCCGTTGTCCGTGAGGATCTTCGGGAGCTGGCCCTTGGAGACCGCGGAACAGTTCTTCGTGTCGTCCGTCGGGCCCTTCTTGTACACCGTGTCGCCCGCCGTCAGCTGCTTGCCCGGGAAGAGGCTGTCAGCGCCGAGCGGGGCGGTGTCCTTGCTCTTGCTGGAGATGAAGTCCAGCGGATCCAGCGGCGGCGGCGCGCTCGTCGACTCGAACGACGGTGCCGCGCCGGTGGTCCGGCCCGGCAGGTCCGCGGTCGCGGGGAGTCCCGAAGCCGGTTTGTCCTGGCCGGAGTTGTCGTTCGCCGACACCACGGCCACGGCCACCGCGGTACCGATGGCGACGGTGGCGAGTGCGCCGCCGCCGATGAACAGCAGCCGGCGCCGCTTGTTGCGCGACTCGGAGGCCTCGGCGAGCGCTGCCCAGTCAGGGGTTTGGTCGGCGCCGTCGTTCCACGGCTGCTGGGAATGCGGTTTCCAGGGATCCCACTGGGACTGGGGTCCCCCCTGCTGCCCGTAGCTCATGGGGCGCATCTTAGACGGGGTCGTGGGTGTGCCGCTCCGCCTCAAGAGGCCCATGGGCCCCTAGCGTTCAGTCGATGAGCGAGTACAAAAGCGACATCTCCGGGTGGTTGGTGCGACGGGCGACCTGGCATCTGTGGGTGGTGCTCGTGGCTGTGCTGGGGGCGCTGGTGGCTCGTACGGCACGGGTGACCCCGGACGGAGGGATGGACAACGCGATCGTCGTGCGGGCGGCGCGGGTCTGGCTGGCCGGGGGATCGCCGTATGACGACCCCCACTTCCTCTATCTGCCGAGCGCGGTGCTGGCGGCGGCTCCTCAGGTCTTGGTGCCGCGGGGGGTGCTCGGTGTGCTGGTGCCGGTCGTGGTGACCGGGTGTCTGGTGGGGGGCTGGGTGTGTGCGCTGCGTCTGCACGGTGTCGATGTGCGCAGCCGCTTCGCGGTCCTCGGTCTGACCGGGCTCGCCGTCGGGTTCGCGCCCTTCGCCCACCTTGTTCTGCTGGGCAATTGGACGGCTGCGGCGGTGTTCGCCCTGCCGTTGGGGCTGTTGCTGGCCGGGCGGGGGCGGTGGGTGTGGGCGGGGGTGGTGTTCGGGGCGGCGGTCGCGTTGAAGCCGTTGCTGGCGCCGCTGGGGCTGCTGTTCGTCTTCGCGGGGCGGTGGCGGGGGCTGGTGGCGATGGTCGGGGTGCCGGTGGTGGTGTCGGCGGGGGCGGCGCTGGTGTTGCCGGATCCTGCGGGGTTCGTCACCCGCACGCTGCCGTTTCTGCTGCGTGGCGACGACGGGTTCGTGCGGCTGTATGAGGCGTCGCCGGGGGCGGTGCTGCCGCGGGTGGGGGTGCCGGGGGTGGTGGCCGCCGGTGTCGGGTGGGTCGCTGCGGGGGCGGGGGTCGGGTGTGCTTGGTGGCGGTGGCGGTGGCCGGGTGGGGGTGGCGGTGGTGCCGGGGCGCTGAGGCTGGCGGAGACGGCGGCGATGCTGATGCTTTCGGCGTTCCTGGTCTCCAGGCCGTCGTACGACCACTATCTGCTGGTCGTCGTGCCGCTGCTGGTGGCGGGGTTGCCGTGCGAGGGGGCGGCGGCGCGGGGGGTCTGGTTCTGGCTGGCGTTCGTGCCGCAGCTGCCTGGGGTGAGCTGGCCCCTTCTGGAGGCGGTGCAGCGGCGGGCCTTCAAGGATGCGGTCACGCTGTGTGTCCTGGCGGTGACGCTGGCCGTCCACTGCATCCGCTCCGGCCGGGCTTTCTCGCCCCCGCCGCCCCTACCCTTCCCGTCCTCCAGGGGCGCTGCCCCTTCGACCCCGCTGGGGGCTGCCGCCCCCAGACCCCCGCTCCGGCCCTGAAGGGGCCTCGTCCTCAAACGCCGGACGGGCTGGTTGACGCGGGCCGGCGACGCGAGGTGACCGGCCTCCGGCGGGTGGGTGGGGGCTAGGGGTGGTGCGGGTTCGTTCTCGAACGCTGGACGGGCTGGAAGGCGCGGGCGGTGTCGAGGATCAAGTGCCGGACGGGCTGAGATACCCTGCCCGGCGTACAGCAGGAGCGGGTCGTAGGCGACCCGTTTTGACCCGGCCGTGGCGCCGCAGGTATCCTGCATGTTCGTTGTGTATTGGCTTGCTCATTCTCACGGGACGGGCCCTTACACCGGTCCACCGGGCCGATGACCAGCGACCCCATGTACGCGGTATGCGTCGCCGCCATGCGGTCAAGGCTGTCGTGATCGTTTCGGTGACCTTGTCAGGACCATTCACTCGAAGCGAAGGCTACGAACCGTGCGTACGTACAGCCCCAAGCCCGGCGATGTGACGCGCCAGTGGCACGTCATTGACGCTCAGGACGTCGTCCTGGGCCGTCTCGCCTCCACCGCCGCCACCCTTCTGCGGGGCAAGCACAAGCCGATCTACGCGCCGCACGTCGACGCTGGTGACTTCGTCATCATCATCAACGCCGACAAGGTGCACCTGTCCGGCAACAAGCGGACCCAGAAGATGGCGTACCGCCACTCCGGTTACCCGGGTGGTCTGCGCTCCGTCCGTTACGACGAGCTGCTCGACAAGAACCCCGAGAAGGCCATCGAGAAGGCCGTCAAGGGCATGCTCCCCAAGAACACTCTGGGCCGTCAGATGCTCTCGAAGCTGAAGGTCTACAAGGGTGACCAGCACCCGCACGGCGCGCAGCAGCCGCAGCCGTACGAGATCACCCAGGTCGCGCAGTAAGTCCGGCCACCCCCTAAGACTGAAGAGAATCTGAGGAGAATCGTGGCCGAGACCACTGCCGAGCAGCCGCTCGAAGAGCTTGACATCGACAGCTACACCACCGAGTCCGAGGTTCCGGTGGAGGGTGAGTACACCTCCGAGTCCCTCGCCTCGCGCTTCGGTGAGCCCCAGCCCGCCGCCGGTCTGGGTCGTCGTAAGAACGCCATTGCGCGCGTTCGCATTGTGCCGGGTTCCGGCAAGTGGAAGATCAACGGGCGGACGCTCGAGGACTACTTCCCGAACAAGGTGCACCAGCAGGAGGTCAACGAGCCGTTCAAGGTTCTTGAGCTCGAGGGTCGCTACGACGTCATCGCCCGCATCGCCGGTGGCGGTGTCTCCGGCCAGGCCGGTGCGCTCCGTCTCGGTGTCGCCCGCGCCCTGAACGAGGCCGACGTCGACAACAACCGCGGCCCGCTGAAGAAGGCCGGCTTCCTCAAGCGCGACGACCGTGCGGTCGAGCGCAAGAAGGCCGGTCTGAAGAAGGCCCGCAAGGCCCCGCAGTACAGCAAGCGCTAATCGCTCGCTGCCTCTGCTGGTACTCCGGTACTCCGAACGCCCCGGCGGCACGCCACAGTGCCGCCGGGGCGTTCGTTTTATCCCCGGGCTCAGGCGTATAACGGCACAAGACGCTCACACGCTCGGATGCTCAGGCGTTCAAAGGCTTGTGTGATCCGATGGCCCGGGCATGGAATGCCTGGAAGCGGGAGCCCCCGGCGACATGCGACACAGCGCACGCCGGCTCCGCTTTCGGAACTGATGTTTCCTCAGGAGGACAAGTGGGACGACTCTTCGGCACGGACGGCGTGCGCGGCGTCGCCAATGCGGATCTGACGGCCGAGATGGCGCTCGGTCTGTCCGTGGCGGCGGCGCACGTACTGGCCGAGGCGGGCACCTTCGAGGGCCACCGGCCGACAGCGGTGGTCGGGCGGGACCCGCGTGCGTCCGGGGAGTTCCTGGAGGCGGCCGTGGTGGCCGGCCTGGCGAGCGCGGGTGTCGATGTACTGCGGGTCGGCGTGCTGCCGACGCCCGCGGTGGCCTTTCTCACCGGCTCGCTCGGCGCCGACCTCGGCGTCATGCTCTCCGCCAGCCACAACGCCATGCCCGACAACGGCATCAAGTTCTTCGCCCGGGGCGGCCACAAGCTCGCCGACGAGCTGGAGGACCGGATCGAGACCGTCTACGACGAGCACCGGCACGGCGAGCCGTGGGAGCGGCCGACCGGCGCGGCCGTCGGGCGGGTGCGGTCGTACGACGCGGGGTTCGAGGAGTACGTCGCCCACCTCCTCGGCGTGCTGCCCAACCGGCTGGACGGGCTGAAGATCGTCCTCGACGAGGCGCACGGCGCCGCGGCGGGCGTGTCGCCGGAGGCCTTCTCGCGGGCCGGGGCCGAGGTCGTCACCATCGGTGCCGAACCGGACGGGCTCAACATCAACGACGGCTGCGGGTCCACCCACCTCGACAAGCTGAAAGCCGCCGTCATCGAGCACGGTGCCGCCCTCGGTATCGCGCACGACGGTGACGCCGACCGTTGCCTCGCCGTGGACCACACCGGCGACGAGGTGGACGGGGACCAGATCCTCGCCGTGCTCGCGCTGGCGATGCGGGAGCGGTCCGAGCTGCGGTCCGACACCGTGGTGGCGACCGTGATGTCCAACCTCGGTTTCAAGCTGGCCATGGAGCGCGAGGGCATCGCGCTGGTGCAGACCGCCGTCGGTGACCGGTATGTGCTGGAGGAGATGAAGGAGCGCGGGTTCGCCCTCGGGGGCGAGCAGTCCGGGCACGTCATCATCCTCGATCACGCCACGACCGGTGACGGCACGCTGACGGGGCTGCTGCTGGCGGCCCGGGTCGCGCAGACCGGTCGTACGCTCAAGGACCTCGCCTCGGTCATGGAGCGGCTGCCGCAGGTGCTGATCAATGTGCCGGACGTGGACAAGGCGCGGGTGAAGACGTCGGCCGACCTTGCGGCCGCCGTTGCCGACGCGGAGCGCGAACTGGGCTCGACGGGGCGGGTGTTGCTGCGGCCGTCGGGTACGGAACCGCTGGTGCGGGTGATGGTCGAGGCGGCCGACATCGATCAGGCCCGGTCCGTCGCCGGGCGGCTGGCCGATGCGGTGAAGTCGGCGCTGGGTTAGTCCGCCGGCGTACGTCACTCGTCACTTGAACGTACGTACAAGGAGTGCGCGGCCGATCACTGGTTGTTTCACTTTCGTCGAGGGGGGCTCTGCGTGGCGCCCTGCCTCGACGAAAGAGAGACGCACAGCATGAAGATCGTGAGCAGCACCCTGACACGAGCGGCCGTGCCGGTCCTGGCCGCCGGTCTCCTCGTCCCCGCGTTCGCCACCCCGGCCGTGGCTCAGACCCCTGGCTCCACCGCGTTCCGTGTGTTCGGCAATGTCGGGCTCAGTGCCCGGGCCGGTTTCGCGAACAATGTGACGGCCACCATCGTCGGCACCAACCTGAGGCTCATGGACAGCACGGGCGTCGCGGCAGGACCGGGTTGCACTCAGGTGGACTTCTTCAATGTCAACTGCCCCCTCCCCGTCAGCCGGCTCTCGGTCGGGCTGGGTGACGGGGGTGACCAATTCCATGGGACGGGCATCGGGATCCGGACCGTCGTCGATGCCGGATCCGGCGCCGACCTCGTGGAGACAGGCAGCGGCAACGACACGATCGGGGTGGACGACGACGTGCCCGGCAACGACATCGTGTCCACCTGCGGCCTCGGCTCCGACGTGGTGTTCGCCAACCCCGGTGACGTGATCGGCACCGGTTGCGAAGCGCGTTACCTCTCCTAGACGCCGCCTGCCTTCGCCGCACGCTCGCGCTGCCTGGCCCAGAGCCACTTCTGGGCCAGGAGCGTGAGGGTGCCGGCCAGGATGATGCCCAGGAGGTTCAGGAGCAGCTGGCCCGTCGAGAGCCAGGTCTGCTTGGCGTCGCCGTAGATCAGGGCCACCGCCGCGTTGGCGGCGGCCGGGACCGTCGTCACCGAGATGGCGACGCCGACCAGGGCGCCGGACTTGGCGGACGTCAGGGAGAGGGTGCCGGCGGCGCCGGCGAGTACCGCCACGACGAAGGAGAACCAGTCCGGGGCGTAGATGAAGCCCGTGTTGGGACGTTCGCTCTCCAGCTGGGCCTCGGTGAACAGGCCGACGGCGTCCATGAAGAGGCTGAAGCCCACGGTCACCGCCATCGCCACCGCGAATCCCACCAGCAGTGCGATCAGCGAGCGCAGCGCGAGGCGTGGTGCCCGCTGCACGATGGCCGTGCAGATACCCGCCAGCGGTCCGAACTCCGGGCCGACCGCCATCGCGCCCACGATCAGGATCGCGTTGTCGAGCACGACACCGCACGCCGCGATCATCGTGGCGAGCGTGATGAAGGCGAGGTAGGTGACGGAGAGGGTCGACTCCTCGTGCGTCGCGTCCGTCAGGTGCTCCCAGAGCACCGCGTCCGCGCCCTCGCCCGGAGCCTCCGCCTCGGCCTTGTCGGCGCGCTTGGACAGCGACAGGTCGATGGTCTCCACGGCGATGGAGCCGAGCTCGTCGAGGCCCAACCGCTGCAGCCCGGTGAGGAGTTCGTCACCGGCCTCGCGCGCCACGTCGCACAGCACCAGGTCGCCGACGGGGTTGCGGGCGGCGCCCGGCAGGACGGCGAGGTGGGTCGTACCGACCGTCTTCTCGATGAGGCGGACCACGTCGTCGGTCTTGTCGGCCGGAGTGATCAGGCGCAGATGCAGCATGGCGCCTTTTCTAGCAGGCCCGCGTTTCATTGCCGGACGTGCGTCGTGGCCTTACAGCTTGCGCAGGCTCAGCCGCTGCACCTTGTGGTCCGGGCCCTTGCGCAGCACGAGGGTGGCCCGGCCGCGGGTGGGGGCGATGTTCTCCACCAGGTTGGGCTTGTTGATGGTGCGCCAGAGGGTGCGGGCGTAGTCGAGGGCCTCTTCCTCCGACACCTGGGTGTACTTGCGGAAGTACGAGTCCGGCTTCTGGAAGGCGGTCTGGCGCAGCTTCTTGAAGCGGTTGAGGTACCAGCGCTCGATGTCCTCGGCGCTCGCGTCGACGTACACGCTGAAGTCGAAGTAGTCGGCGAGGCCGACCCTGGTGCGGCCGTCCTTGCCGGGGAGGGCGGGCTGGAGGACGTTCAGGCCCTCGACGATCAGGATGTCCGGGCGGCGGACCGTGAGCCGCCGGTCAGGGACGATGTCGTAGATCAGGTGGGAGTAGACGGGGGCCGTGACCTCGTCCTTGCCCGCCTTGATGTCGGCGACGAAGCGGGTGAGCGCGCGGCGGTCGTAGGACTCGGGGAAACCTTTCCGTGACATCAGCCCGCGGGCCTGGAGTTCCCTGGTGGGGAGCAGGAAGCCGTCCGTCGTCACCAGCTCGACGCGCGGGTGCTCGGGCCAGCGGGAGAGCAGGGCCTGCAGGAGGCGGGCGACCGTGGACTTTCCTACGGCGACGGAGCCGGCGACTCCTATGACGAACGGGGTGCCCGACTGGGAGCCCTGTTCGCCGAGGAAGGTGTTCAGCGCGCCTCTGAGGCCGTCCGTGGCGCCGACGTAGAGATTGAGCAGGCGGGAGAGCGGCAGGTAGATGTCGCGGACCTCGTCGAGGTCGATGACGTCGCCGAGACCGCGCAGCTTCTCGACCTCCTCCGCGGTGAGCGGCAGGGGGGTCTTGTCGCGCAGGGCGCTCCACTCGGCGCGGGTGAGGTCGACGTAGGGAGTCGCCTCCGGCCGCTGCCGGTGGGCGCTCCGGGGCATCGAGGAGACCGGAGAGATCACAGTCCATTGTTACGGGAGGACGAACGGACTGTGGCGTGGCATCCGTCACGCGGTGCCGTACGTCACGCTCCCCTTGCCGCGTCCTCGATGGCTCGGCCCGTCATCTCGATGACGACCGCATCCGGCTGGAACCCGGCGGGAAGGTGGGAGCGTTCCGCTGCCCGGCAGAGGAACGAGCCGCCTCTCGGACCGATGACGACCGCTTCGAGCCGGGTGACGAGTTCGGCAGGGATGTCGAGGATGCCGCCGACGGACGGCCGCCCGACCCGGATGCCGTCCTCAACGACACCGTCCAGGCAGTCGATCGCATACGGGCGGGCTTCGGGCAAGTGCGCCGCTGAGCGTTCGTACTGCGGCGGGAATTTCCGAAATCGGGCACGCTTCGGCCGTTTCCGTACGGAGTTCGGTCGTAGGCTGCCCCGCATGTGCGGAATCGTGGGATACGTGGGGTCGCAGTCGGCGCTCGAGATCGTGATGGCCGGACTGAAGCGGCTGGAGTACCGGGGGTACGACTCGGCGGGGGTGGCCGTGCTGGCGGACGGGGGGCTGGCCGGGGCCAAGAAGGCGGGGAAGCTGGGGAACCTGGAGAAGGAGCTGGCCGAGCGGCCGCTGCCGACCGGGACCACGGGCATCGGGCACACGCGGTGGGCCACGCACGGGGGGCCGACGGATGCCAACGCCCATCCGCATCTCGACAACGCCGGGCGCGTCGCCGTCGTGCACAACGGGATCATCGAGAACTTCGCCGGGCTGCGGGCCGAGCTGGAGGAGCGGGGGCATCAGCTGGTCTCCGAGACCGACACCGAGGTCGTCGCTCATCTGCTGGCCGAGGAGTTCTCTTCCTGCGACGACCTCGCCGAGGCCATGCGGCTCGTGTGCCGGCGGCTGGAGGGGGCCTTCACGCTTGTTGCGGTGCATGCCGACGAGCCGGATGTGGTCGTCGGTGCGCGGCGGAACTCGCCGCTGGTGGTGGGCGTTGGGGAGGGTGAGGCCTTTCTCGCCTCGGACGTCGCCGCGTTCATCGCCCATACGCGGTCGGCGATCGAGCTGGGGCAGGACCAGGTCGTGGAGCTGCGGCGGGACGCGGTGACCGTCACCGGGTTCGACGGGCGGCCGGCGGATGTGCGGTCGTATCGCGTCGACTGGGATGCGGCCGCCGCGGAAAAGGGGGGTTATGACTACTTCATGCTCAAGGAGATCGCCGAGCAGCCCAAGGCGGTCGCCGATACGTTGCTGGGGCGCATCGACGCCGCCGGCTCACTGACGCTGGACGAGGTCCGGATCGGCGCCTCCGAGCTGCGGGAGGTCGACAAGATCGTCGTCATTGCCTGCGGTACGGCCTTTCACGCCGGGTTGATCGCCAAGTACGCCATCGAGCACTGGACGCGGATTCCGTGCGAGGTGGAGCTGGCCAGCGAGTTCCGGTACCGGGACCCGATCCTCGATCAGCAGACCCTCGTCATCGCCATCTCCCAGTCCGGCGAGACCATGGACACCCTCATGGCGCTCCGGCACGCCCGTGAGCAGGGCGCCAAGGTGCTGGCCATCTGCAACACCAACGGGTCGACGATTCCGCGGGAGTCGGACGCGGTGCTTTACACGCATGCCGGGCCGGAGGTGGCCGTCGCGTCCACCAAGGCGTTTCTGACCCAGCTCGTGGCCTGTTATCTCGTCGCGCTGTACCTGGGGCAGGTGCGGGGCACCAAGTGG
The DNA here is from genome assembly GCF_044465645.1 of Streptomyces sp. NPDC049627. Lineage (NCBI taxonomy): Bacteria > Bacillati > Actinomycetota > Actinomycetes > Kitasatosporales > Streptomycetaceae > Streptomyces > Streptomyces sp. NPDC049627. The sequence continues at coordinate 274,834 of NZ_JBITLW010000007.1, forward strand.
GGCGACGAGATCGGTGCCGTCATTCGGGATCTGTCGCAGATCTCGGGTGAGGTCGAGCGGGTGCTGGAGACCATGGAGCCGGTGCGGGAGCTGGCGCGCGGGCTTGCTTCGAAGAACACGGTGCTGTTCCTCGGGCGGCACGTGGGGTATCCGGTCGCCCTGGAGGGGGCGCTGAAGCTCAAGGAACTCGCCTATATGCATGCTGAGGGCTTCGCGGCGGGGGAGTTGAAGCACGGGCCGATCGCTCTGATCGAGGACGATCTGCCGGTGGTCGTGGTGGTGCCGTCGCCTCGGGGGCGGTCGGTCCTGCACGACAAGATCGTCTCGAACATCCAGGAGATCCGGGCTCGGGGTGCGCGGACGATCGTGATCGCGGAGGAGGGGGACGAGGCGGTGGTGCCGTATGCGGATCACTTGATCTGGATTCCGGCCACGCCGACCTTGTTGCAGCCGCTGGTGGCCACGGTGCCGCTTCAGGTCTTCGCGTGCGAGCTGGCCACCGCCCGTGGGAATGAGGTGGATCAGCCTCGGAACCTGGCGAAGTCGGTGACGGTGGAGTGAGGTGACGGGGGAGGGGGTGACGGAGGAGTGAGTCGGCTTCGGTTCGTCGAGGATTCCGGCCACGCCGACCTTGTTGCAGCCGCTGGTGGCCACGGTGCCGCTTCAGGTCTTCGCGTGCGAGCTGGCCACCGCCCGTGGGAATGAGG